>NZ_CP047344.1:3012582-3661353 GCF_011045815.1 Proteus vulgaris
ATTAATTGCAGAACTTGCGTCGCAGCTAAACCAAATTTTGATTTTTCACCACCACTTGCCTGCCATTTACCCGATCCTTGAGAAGCAAGACGAGCGCGAACACCTAAACGTGGAATAACTTCTAAACGTTCAGCTTCTTCGAGTACCATTTTTATCTCAGACATTTTCTCAATCACTAAGAAAACTTTATGCCCAAGCTTTTCGCCTGTAAGTGCTAAGCGAATATACTCACGATCTTTATAACCATTACACACAATCACAGAGCTTGTCATATTGGCATGAGCAAGCACGGCCATTAATTCAGCTTTAGAACCGGCTTCTAAACCTAAAGGCTCTCCTGCATTAACTAATGACTCAATAACACGACGTTGTTGGTTTACTTTGATTGGGTAAACTAAAAAATAGTCACCTTTATAACCATAAGATTCACGCGCACGATGAAACGCCGCATTAATCGAACGTAAACGATGCTGTAATATTTGAGGAAAGCAAAAAAGCGCGGGTAAGCGCAGGTGCTCTTGCTCTTCTTGAACACGTTTAACCAACTCGGTTAAATCAAAAGTGGCATCAGGAACATCAGGATTAGGGCAAACACTAATATTTCCTCGATTGTTCGCTAAATAGTAACCGCCCCCCCAATATGCAATGTTATAGGTCTGCTGCATCTTACGAGCGATGTTATCATTCATGACATTCTCCTTAGGGAGTATGAGTTTATACCTTGCCTGTCACTATAGTAGTCAATTATCTGACAAAAATCTGAAACGACTGATAAATAACAGTTGGAAGTAATGACTCTCTATATATTTTTATATGATTATCCAGCTATTCGCAGGACATAATAGTAGAAAGTTCTTGAGTTAACCTTTAATTAGTTAACACAATCACCTATTGGCAAGTAACAGACAACTTCGCTCTAAAGAGAAAGAGCTCAGAGAGGAAATCACTCTAGATATACTACGAGTATAGTATTGGCGAGTGCTGTTTTGGTTTTTGAAAAGACTAACCTGTAGACAATGGATCATTACCCATTCACTCCACACATGGCTTAAACCTATAAGCCATTTCCCTAACAGAGAAACAGAATTAGAAATTCTGCGGTTTACACTGTGCTCAGATTTCACAGTAACCGCGAGTTTATACCTGTAGTTAACATAAAATGCAAAAGCAAAATGCACAAAAACCTTTTTTTTCTTATTTTCGATCTTTTATCATCAGTAAATAGCACGCAATAAAAAATAAGATTAACTGTTTGATTCTATTTTATCCCTATATTTGATTAAAAAAAGCTGGAATTAAAGAGAGAAGAGTCATAAAATAGACGTCTAGATGTTAAAACATCCATCCTTAAACCGTTTGTATTAAGGTAACAAGATATAATGACTACACACCTATTTACTTCTGAATCAGTCTCAGAAGGTCATCCAGATAAAATTGCAGATCAGATTTCTGATGCTGTTCTGGATGCAATTTTAGAACAAGATCCAAAAGCACGCGTTGCCTGCGAAACTTACGTTAAGACAGGCATGGTTATGGTAGGCGGAGAAATTACCACCAAAGCTTGGGTCGATATCGAAGAAATTACACGTAATACCGTTCGTGAAATCGGTTATACCAGTTCCGATATGGGCTTTGATGCTAATTCCTGCGCAGTTATCAGTGCGATTGGTAAACAATCACCAGATATCAACCAAGGTGTTGACCGAGCAGATCCTTTAGAACAAGGTGCCGGTGACCAAGGTTTAATGTTTGGTTATGCGACTAACGAAACTGACGTATTAATGCCTGCACCAATTACTTATGCTCACCGCTTAGTTCAGCGTCAAGCACAAGTACGTAAAAGTGGCACTTTACCTTGGTTACGTCCTGATGCGAAAAGCCAAGTTACCTTCCAATATGACAACAATAAAGTTGTTGGTATTGATGCGGTTGTATTATCAACTCAACATTCTGAAGATATTTCACAAAAAGACCTGCATGAAGCGGTGATGGAAGAGATCATCAAACCTGTTCTGCCTGCAGAATGGTTAAATGAGCAAACTAAATACTTCATCAACCCAACGGGTCGTTTTGTTATCGGTGGCCCAATGGGTGACTGTGGTTTAACGGGTCGTAAAATCATTGTCGATACTTACGGCGGTATGGCACGTCACGGTGGCGGAGCTTTCTCTGGTAAAGATCCATCGAAAGTAGACCGCTCAGCAGCTTATGCTGCACGTTACGTTGCTAAAAATATCGTTGCTGCTGGTTTAGCAGATCGTTGTGAAATTCAAGTTTCTTACGCAATCGGTGTGGCAGAGCCAACATCAATTATGGTAGAAACATTTGGTACTGAAAAAGTCCCAACAACACAACTTATTCTGTTAGTGCGTGAATTCTTTGACTTACGTCCTTACGGATTAATTCAAATGCTAGATTTACTGCACCCAATCTACCAAAAAACTGCGGCTTATGGCCATTTTGGTCGCCCTGAATTCCCGTGGGAAGCAACAGATAAAGCAGAAATCTTACGTGAAGCCGCTGGTTTAAAATAATCCTCTGCCAATAACATCACGCTATTAACTGTTTGATAAAACCACATCTTTGAGATGTGGTTTTTTTATTACTCTTTATTTCTAAATCCATAAAAAAAACCCCGCAATCAACACGGGGATCTCAAAAGGAGAAAACGAGAACATAGACTTATAATGAAATGATTTTTTATAACAAGCTAGTTAGGGTAATTAATCCACTCACCTCCATTTAACTTGATATAAGACTGACCTTGATAATCAACCACAATGGTAGCTTGGTTTTCTGCAACATTGGCTGTTTGAGGTAATTCACTGGCTAATGCATTCCAATCAATAGAAGATTGATTAAAAACATCACCATTAACATTACGAGAGATAAATTCAGACAAGGCCAAATAGCTACTTGGCTCTTCAACAATTACAGGTGGATAAAATTGTGCTCTATCTTTGATCCCTGTAAAACGAATACCGACAGGTACTGTGGTAATACTTTGGCTAGGAATGTCTCTTAAACCTGACATCTGTGTTTTATCACCTTGTAAAGCGGCGCCATGTTCCGGCACAATGACGACCATCACTTTTCTTCCTTTTTTATCTAACTCATTCATAAAATTATCTAAACTGTCTAATAAAGTGCTGGCTCGTTTACCGTAATCAGCGGTGTTATTTTCCCCTACAAAACGATTACCATCATGTAATGACACTAAATTCACAAACGTCACACTACGACTCTCATTTGATTGTTCACGTCCTTGCAACCAACGCATCAACGTCTCTTTGTCATTATAAATTTTAGTGCCGTCAAAGGCTGTTATTTGATGAGAAAGATTTTTTTGATCTTGTAAAGCGATATTAAGATTACCAAGTTGCTGAACTTCTTGAAGATAATGACCAAACTTCCCGTTATGATCGAGTACCAATTTCTTTGCAAATCCTAACGAAGATAAATTGTCCATTAGCAAGCATTGTGTATCGGTCGGATCATATAAATCGGAATGCTGAGTCTGACCACAACTAGCACGTAATAATCTTAATGATGCAGGGCCACTATAAGAAGAGACGGTATTAAAGTGACTAAATAGCACATCAAAATTTCCCCAAATAGGATGCTCTTGTAGGCCTACAGCAGCGGCATCCGCTGTTGAAAGTAAACAAATATTAATAATTAAGATATCAAAAGGTTGAGCATCTGCAGACAACTGCGCGGGGAATGGTGTTATGCGTTTTTTCTCATAGCTATAAAATTGAGTTAACCAATCATTTAATACTTTATTATTAAACTGATGTTTTTGGGGAGGATAAAGCGTTCCCATTGCTGTTTTTTCTACAGGTTTCGTGATAACTTCAGGCGCTACAGGCGTGGCAATTGGAGATCCAACGGTTGCGGGTAACACTTCAATTTCGCTGACCTGTTCACTACTTATCTCATTATTGACACTATTTTCTTGGGTAAAACTATTTGCTGAAACAGCAGGCACCATACCTTGTGAAAAATGAGTGAACCCTCCAATATTTAACCAAAGCACCCCCGCAATGATAAAGACAGAAACCCTTACCCACTGCTCAATAAACAGGTAAGCCACCAGCAAAATAAAGGCAACACCGATCATTTTAATGTTGATAAAATTAACGGATAATTCGACAAGATAATCAAACGAAAACTGCTTAAGTTGACCACCTTGCGCCAATACCGTTGAAAAACTGGGCAACCATGTATCATGATAAAATAAAATGATTCCGATAGGGATAGCAATCCAATTACGCATTTTATGCCAAATATTTTTAGGTAATGGAAACAATAAAAATGCGAGGAAAAGTAGATTACTAAAAGCATCAAAATTTAAATAACCATACCAAAGTAAAACAAACTTTAGTAAAAAATAGAAATTCCATGCTCCCAACCCATGCCAGTAATGTAAAAAATCGAATTGGGTTGAATTAGACTTGTTCATTTTGATTTCCTACTTATTAGTATAAATAAATCCAACTCGACAGTTATATGATGATTCATATCTGTCTTTTTATTACTTCTGATATTAAATTAACTACTAAATAATGTTATAAGAGAATATTTATTTAACCACTTAGTAAAAACCCCTAAATAAAAAAGAAAAAATAAATTAACCAGACAATCACTAGTCTCTTATATAAAAAATATAATAATAAAAAACCAACTAATTTAAGTCGGAATTTAAAAGAAAACACTCAAGCTTCTATTTATATAATAGTCACTATTTTTAAAAATGATGCATTATTTTCATTGATTAATAAAAGACAGAGTTATCTTATTTTTATATTTCTAAATAGAAACAAAATAAACAACAGATAAACAACAATTAATAACAATTTAAAAATACTCACTACAATAAAAAAACAAACCCCTTAATATAAAAACAAAAATAATCAAAAAATGATTATCATATAAAAATTTTTTTGTTAAAAATGATTAAAATCAATATACAATAATGATCGTCATAATTAAATAATTTAATGTATTGTTATAATCAACTAATTTACAATTCTTTTTATTTACCTTATTTTGCAGTTAAACTCATTTTATCATTATTTGAAAAATCCATTATTCAAAAAAATAAAATACGAATTAAAAAGAAAAACCAATAACTGCTATTACAAAAAAAAGATAATAAATATCTATTTTATGTATTTTTACGTAATTGAAATAATTATTTTTAAAGCATATTCTAAATTGGAAACTTTAAATAATTAGCAAGCAATATTAATTAAACATTCTTTTGCCGGGAATTTAATCCTGGAAAGAATTTGTTTTGTTTTGTTTTTATCTGGAGGTTATTAAAATGAAAAATGAAACTTTTATTAACTTAAATATAAAAATAGAAAAAAATAATCTAAATAATGACATCGATAAATTAAAAAAATTATTTTCATTAAATAACTATCACTATCAGGATATTAATAAAGAAGAAGAAAATAGTGCGCTTATTTATCGATGGCCATTACTCAATGCATTTCATTACATGACTAAATGAGGCTAATTATGCCACTTATTGTATTAAAAGGGATACGAGGCGGAGTGGGTACAACATCCACTGCAATTGCTCTTGCTCGGCAATTTAATCAACAAAATAAAAAAGTGCTTATTATTGATAATTGCACTGAAAGTATTTTGTCTTTTTATTTCCCTGCACAGCAAAAAATGACTACATTAAGTCAGGCATTATTGGCACAAACCCCCATAGAGGAGTGTATTTTTAACTATCGACCACACTATCAAGTTTTACCTTTTGGTTTGGTTAACACGAAGGATAATTTACTCTTACAGTTATCATTTTCAGCAAAACAGCATTTCAATCACTTTTTATCATCCTTTATTCAACTGCATCCAGACGCCATTATTTTAATGGACTTGCAACATACACAAGATACGTTATTTACCCCTTGGATAGAAAAAGCGGCTATTTTTTTCACTGTTGCAATGGCTGAAAGCAACTGCCATATCCGCCTAAATCAACATGAATTTGGTAAAAATGAGTACATACTCATTAATCAATTTCGAGCAACTAGCCAAGTTCACCAAGATTTTTATCAATTTTGGCAAACTACCTCTTTTCCCTTATGCCCTGCGGTTCTTCATCGAGATGAAGCGTCATTAGAAGCGTGTGCCTCACGTTTACCTTTATATGATTATCGAGCCAATTGCATGTTAGTTGAAGAAATCACACAACTAACCCAATGGTGTATTCCGTTATTAGCGAGGAAAGAAGGACAGCCATAATGCCATCATCTTTCGATACCAAGAAAAAAACAGAAAATAATGTGCCACGACACATTCTTATTCGTTATTACAAATTCTATCGCCATAACGGAGCCTCTCGTAGCGCAGCCATTGTTAATGAGCTATTTATCGGCATTATGTGGATTTTTTTACGAATGGAATCACCTTTTTGGCGAAAAATAGCCAAAAAACAGCGTGAGTTATTTCCTCATATTAATCCTCGTTGCCCTAAAATTTTCGATCCTTTGCGCTATTTATTACAAAGCATTTGGTTAACATGTCATTACATTGGGTATTTATTGGTGAAAAAACCAACCCAATTTATTTCCCATATCCGAAAGCTGTACAAAAAATTCTTTGTTCAGGTTTCACCTATTGCAATTGAACTCATTCAACACAAGAAAAAGAACACCTCCATTTGGCAATATCTGCTTTACTCTGCCATTGCTGTTTTAGCTATTTTCTTTATTTTACTAAGCATTACTCAACCATTTGATCTCACTTTCCAATTTGTTTTTGTAGTTGTTCTTTGGTTAGTAGCTTTAGCGATCCGTGAGATCCCTGGCCGTTTTGCCTCCATTGCCATGATTATGTTGGCACTTACCATTGCATGTCGATATATCTGGTGGCGTTATCAATCTACGCTGTATTGGGTTGATAATTTTAGTCTTTTTTGCGGTTTACTGCTGTTACTTGCTGAAACTTACGCATGGTGTGTGCTATTTCTCAGCTTTATGCAATGTATTTGGCCACTGCATAGAAACCCCGTTTCCATGCCTGAAGATATTACAAAATGGCAAAGTGTCGATATTTTTATCCCCACTTATAACGAAGATCTGCAAGTAGTTAAACCCACTATTTATGCCAGCTTAAATTTAGATTGGCCTAAAGATAAACTCTCTATTTATCTACTTGATGATGGCAATCGTCCTGAATTTAAAGCATTTGCACAAGAAGTAGGTATTCGTTATATCGCGCGTGAAAAACATGACTTTGCCAAAGCAGGTAATATCAATCATGCGTTAACACAAGCAACTGGCGAGTTTGTCGCTATCTTTGACTGTGACCATATTCCAACACGTTCATTTTTACAATTTACGATGGGTTGGTTTTTAAAAGACGAAAAAATGGCATTAGTACAAACACCTCACCATTTTTTCTCACCCGACCCATTTGAACGTAACTTAGGGAATTTCCGTGAAACACCAAATGAAGGCACACTATTTTATGGGTTAGTTCAAGATGGAAATGATACTTGGAATGCTGCGTTTTTCTGTGGTTCTTGTGCAGTTATACGCCGCACAGCACTAGATGAAATTGGCGGTATTGCCGTTGAAACTGTCACCGAAGATGCACATACCTCATTACGTTTACATCGCCATGGTTGGCGATCTGCCTATATCCGTATACCACAAGCTGCTGGGCTAGCAACTGAATCATTATCGGCACATATCGGACAACGTATTCGGTGGGCAAAAGGCATGGTACAAATATTCCGCCTTGATAATCCTCTATTTGGTAAAGGACTAAGCATTCCACAGCGCCTCTGTTATTTAAATGCCATGTTGCATTTTTTCTCAGGCATTCCTCGTATGATTTTCTTACTAGCCCCCCTGACATTTCTTATTTTTCACGCCTACATCATTTATGCACCCGCCATCGCTATCGCCTTGTATGTTGTGCCGTACTTGATCCACATATCTCTGGCAAGTGCGAAATTACAAGGTGCTTACCGCCATTCATTTTGGGGTGAAGTCTATGAAACGATTTTAGCGTGGTACACCACTCGACCTGTATTAAGCACCCTCTTTTCCCCATATAAAGGCAAATTTAACGTTACTGAAAAAGGCGGAGTGATGGAAGAAGGGTTTGTTGATTGGAATATTAATCGCCCTTACTTAATCTTTTTCAATCTGAATTTATTAGGTATTTTGTTTGCTTTTTGGCGTATAGCAACTGGCGACCCTGACGAAGTTTGGGCGACTGTTATGTGTCTAATATGGGTTTGCTATAACCTTGTCTTACTGGGTGTTGCAATTGCAGTTTCTGTTGAAACTAAACAACAACGTCGTTTTCCTCGCGTTAGAGTCAAAGTTCCGGCTATGTTGTTGTTAAACAACGGTGCTCTCTATAGATGCTATCTCTATGATTTCTCTGATAATAGCTGTGCAATTTTATTACCTAATAATATCACTCTCTCTTTACCTCAAAATGAAAATATCACCCTACTCTTGAGCCAAAACCAGCGAGAGCATGCTTTTAAAGCCAGTATTTCACGTATTGATGGGCAAATTATTGGGTTGCAACTACTTGAAATGACTACGCAAAAAGCCATTGATTTTACAGCTTGTACCTTTGATAGAGCTGATACCTGGGCTGATTGGCAACACGATCTTCCTATAGATAAGCCTTTAAATAGTCTCAAAAATATTATTTTCATCAGTATGCAAGGCTATAACACCTTGTTAAAACGGGCACCTTACTTTATTTATGCCACTTTCCGCCTACTCGGCCTCTTTTTGCTGTGGCTTTCATCTTTACTCCCTCAACACGTTAATGTTTCAAAAATATTTCATCAGTCTTAAAGGAAAAACTCCGTTTTTTGGGAATTTATTAATAAACAATAAGATCATTGGGTAACAATAATGAAAAAACGTTTTCTCATACTTGCCTTATTTATGCTGACTTCTTCAGTCCATGGAGATGAAACGCAAGAAGTGCAAACGAATACTTCAGTGCCACCGGTCACAATAACTGAAGCAGCATCTGAAGTTATTTCTCAAGCAGAGCCAACAAATACACCATTGTCGTCTGGTGATATAGCGCCTTCTGTGCGCCAAAAAACACTGAAATTTGCAAATACAGCCCCTAGCTATGGCGCTATTCATTTAACTGGAGTCAGCCCAGATGGCTATTTAGAATTTGGTGTACGGAGTGATGAATATGTTTCAAAAGCGACCCTAGATTTAGAATTTACGCCTTCGCCATCGTTGCTTCCTGTCGAATCTCATCTTAATGTTTATTTAAACGATGAAATGATGGGTGTTATTACTCTAAAACCAGAAGATTTAGGTAAGAAAAATCAAATCACCCTACCGATTGATCCGCTTTTCATTCAAGATTTCAACCATATAAAACTCTCTTTTATTGGTCACTATCGTGAGATTTGTGAAAATCAAGCTAATACCACGCTTTGGCTTGACGTCAGTAAAAGTAGCCAATTAAATCTGACCTTCCAGTCGCTCCGTTTAAGTAATGAATTAGCTCATTTTCCTGAGCCATTCTTTGATAGCCGTGATTTCGGTTCAATAACGCTACCGATGGTTTTCAGCCAATCACCTAACCTCACTCAACAAAAAGCTGCTGCAATACTCACCTCTTGGTTTGGTACTCAAGTCGATTGGCGTCAGCAAAATTATCCTGTGTTTTATGATGCATTACCAAATCAACACAGTATTGTTTTTGCGACCAATAAACAAAAACCTGAATTTTTAAAACAGCATGCTGATGTTAATGCTCCCACTATCGAAATGCTGACTCATCCAACAAATCCTTATATCAAATTACTTCTGATTATGGGACGTGATGATAATGATTTGATCACTGCAGTAAATGGTATTGCTCGTGGGCAAGTTATTTTCAGAGGAAATGTTGTCACTATCAATGAAGTAGAAAAGCTTATTCCTCGCGAACCTTACGATGCACCAAAATGGGTTCAATTAAATAAACCTATTTATTTTAATACGTTACAAGATTATGAAGGTCAATTGCAATCACGAGGATTAAAACCTAATCCTATTACGTTAAATATGACCTTACCTCCTGATCTCTTTATGTTTAATAATACGGGATTACAAATGCAATTGCGTTATCGCTATACCACGCCTGCATTTCAAGATAATTCGCGTATGTCTATTTCAGTAAATGACCATTTTATTAAGTCCTATCCTCTCGAAAAAGATAAAAAAGACAATCTTGTTATTGCTTACTTACCACTTATTCAAGGCTGGATTGAGCATAAAAATTTATTGAATATCCCTGCAGTAAAATTAGGTGAACGTAACCAAATTACATTTGCATTTGATTACACTAATCCAATACCGGGAGGTTCAACTGAGCAATGTATTACTTATCAACCTGTTCCAAACGCTGTTGCTATTGATGATTTATCCAGTTTTAATTTTACAGGTGATTATCGACATTATATCGCTTTACCTGATTTACGTGTTTACAGCCACGCAGGTTTTCCATTTAGCCGTTATGCCGACCTTTCTGAAACACTCATTTTTGTCAATCAGCAACCGTCTCCGACTCAGTTATCGACTCTTTTGGTCTCTACAGGGAATATTGGTGCTCAAACAGGCTACCCAGCGCTTAATGTTTCACTAACTGATTCATTAGAAGAGTTGCAAAAAAGGGATGCGGACCTACTCCTCATTGGGACTATTCCACCCGCATTAAATAATGACAAACAGATGAACGTATTGATTGATAAGGCGCGTAGTGAAATTACATTGCCTTCTCGTGAAATCAGCATATTTAGCCATACTAGCTATCAACCTACAGATAAACGTCCTGATAGTCGGATCTCATTAACTTCTAAGGGATCAATGGGAGCCATTATCGGATTCCAATCACCATTCTTTTCACAACGTAGCGTGGTCGCACTATTAGCTGATAGTACACAAGGTTACAAGCTATTAAATGAAGCTATCAGTGATAGCGGTAAACGTGATGCAATGCATGGATCCGTGGTATTAGTCAGAGAATCTGGCGTTAATAGCTTACGTGTTGGTGATACTTATTATGTAGGTTACTTACCTTGGTGGGAGGAAGTTTGGTATGTCTTTGCTTCTCACCCAGTCTGGCTTGGTTTAGCAGCAATCATTGGTATTATTCTTGTCTCTCTTCTTATTTGGCGAGCAATGAAAATAAGAAGCCAACGTCGTTTAGCGGCTAAGGACTAAGGCTATGTGGCATTTTGGTCACTCGCATCGACGATCTATTATTGCTCTTTTTGTGCTGACAGGCTTCTTGCCTGTCACACAAGCCAGTGAAGAAACAACTGAAGCCTTTTTGCAAGAGCAAGTGAGATTAGGGACATCCACAGGAAATGAAGCTTTAGTGGCTCAATCGCTACATCGTTTATCTTTAATAAAACCCAATGATCCTAATATCTTATTAATGCAAATTCAGTTTGCTGTAAAACAGAAAGACAGTGCAAAAGCACAACTGTTATTTACGCAATTAGGTACTCAATTTCCACAATCAGAGCAATATCAGCGTGCAATAAAAACGTTATCATTAACAACAGATGAAAATCGGCAAAAACTACAAAGAGCCCAGCTTTATCGCACCGCTGGGCGTTATGATGATGCCTTAACTTTATACGATGAAATCTATCGGGGAATGCCACCTGATGAAACCTTAGCGCTAGAATATATCCAAGTGCTAATGCAATCCTCACACGAGGATAAAATAGACCGACTTAATCATGTTTATCGGCAATACTCTCAAAATGCAAAAATAGCGGGTATTTATCAGCAACAAACAATAATGGCAACAACAAGTCGTATGGCAAGCATAAAGCCTAAATCTGATGTTTCGTCATTGCCTCTTGTTACATTGAAGCAAAAAGCACGCCAACAGCCTGATAATGCTGACATTGTAGGTGCCTTAGGTATCCGCTATTCTCGTGCTAATCAACGTGGTGCCGCAATTTATTATCTTTCTCAGGCGTTAAAATTAGCACCAAATCATGATAATAGTGGTCAATGGCAAACAATGTTGCAATCTAATCAATATTGGTATTTGGTTTCTAAAGCTGATGATGCCCTATTAATACAAGATTATGAAACAGCTGAGCGCTATTTCAATCAACTTAATAAATTAAGCCCTTATAAAAGTGAACCTTATCTTGGCTTAGGTGATATCGCTATTGCGCAACACCAATTAGAGGTAGCGGAAAAATATTATTTACAGGCATTAAAATATCAACCCAATCATCCCGCTACTTTACATAGTTTAGCGAAACTTTATCGCCAACAGTCCCATGAAAAAGCACAACAATTTATTTCCCATTTAACGCCAAGACAATATAAAAATTTGGCAGAAGATTATAGCTATATCATTTCAGGTATCAGACAAGATTTAGCTGCTGATGATGAGCATAAAGAGCAATATCTAAGTGCCATTGAAAAACGTAAAGCAATCGCTAAAGATTATCCTAATGATGTTTGGAATATTTATCGTCTTGCTGATGATTTATTAATGACACAGCAAACCACTGTAGCTGAAGAATATTTTAATCAATTAAATCGTCGTCTCCCTAATGATGCATCTCGCCTTTATGCTTATGCGCTATACCTGAACAAAACAGGCCGAGAAACACAGGCTCTTGATACGCTAAAAACAATTCCTTTATCTCAACGTAGTGAAAGTATGAAAGCGTTAGATAGCCGATTACGTTCTGGTGAAATATTTGCACATGCTGAATCTTTACGTGCAAAAGGACAAGAACAACAAGCCGTTGATTATCTTTTTGCTCATATTCCACCAGAGCAAAAAATTCAAACTTATTTACTATTAGCAAATTGGGCGGTAGAACGAAATAACCAGGAACAAGCCTTAAGTTATTATCATACCGCACTCAATTTAGAGCCCAACAATGAAACTGCATTGTTAGGTGCAATAGATATTGCCTTAGAGCAAGGGAAGAAAGCACAGGCAAAATATTATCTTGCTAAAATTGAAACCCTTTCACCCAACCAATTTAATAGCAATTCTCTTAGACGTGTTGCTAATGCAGAAAAAGAGGTGGGTAATACAGAAAAAGCACAACATTACTTTGCGTATTTAACTCAACAAATTGAGAAAGAGCCGGAGAGTGCTGACGCTTTAGTGTTACGCGATATTGCACGTTTTCAGCGTGATGGACAACACCATCAGCAAGCCCACTATTATTATCAACAAGCCATGATCAAAGACGGAATAACAGATAAATTGCCCAACGATAATAGTGAATACACCACATTAATGCGTAATGACGAAAAAGATAATTGGTTATCTCGAAGCTTACGTGCCGATGCTGAATCACTCTATCGTCAGCAAGAATGGCGTTTTACACTAGAACATGATTATTGGGGCTCTAGTGGAAGTGAAGGTTATTCAAAATTACGTGCTCACACTACGATGTTACAACTTGATCATCCTGTTTATGATGGCCGTTTTTTTTGGCGAGCAGATTTAGTCAATCTCAATAGCGGTAAACTTGGTACATCACCTTATGACTCTAAATTTGGAACTTGTTACCGTACAGGCTGTTCTCCTCTGGAGCAAAAAGCCTTTGGTGTTAGCCCTGCAATTGGTTGGGAAAATGGACAATGGCAGTGGGATCTGGGTACAACACCATTAGGTTTTGAAGTGACAGACTGGGTTGGTAAAATTGCCTATAGTCATGATCTTTTTAATGTGGGTTGGACTCTTGATATTCATCGTCGCCCAGTTAATAGCTCTTTACTTGCTTTTGGTGGACAACGAGATATTTGGACAAACCAAACGTGGGGTGGTGTAAGAAGAACAGGCATCCGTTTGAGTGGAAGTTATGATCTTGGCGGAAAAGACGGTTACTGGGGGGAAGTTTCTGTTGATAAACTCACGGGTAAAAACGTTGAAGATAATAGTAGTATCCGAGGAATGGGGGGTTACTATTATAAAATTATCAATGAAAATAATCGTCGGGTTTCCGTAGGATTAAGTTCAATGCTTTGGCATTACGATAAAGATTTAAGTGGTTATACCTTAGGTCAAGGTGGTTATTATAGTCCTCAAAAATATGTTTCTTTGGGAATACCGATTAATTATCGTGAACGCACTGAAAACTGGTCTTGGGAATTATCAGGCTCCGTTTCTTGGTCTTACTCCCAAACTGATGACAGAAAACGCTACCCCTTACAAAATCTCGTCTCCGTCGATAAGTTTAATCGCTATATGAATGAACTTAGTCCTGAAGATCGAGAAGAAATGATGAAACTTTATTATCAAGAGCGTAATGCGGTTGATGAAGGTGACTCAGGTACTGGCGTTGGCTATACCGCAAGAGCATTAGTTGAACATCGCATTACATCGCATTGGTTTATTGGCGCAGCTATCGATATTCAACAAGCTAAAAACTATACCCCTAGCCATGCATTAATGTATTTACGTTATTCATTTGATGGCTGGAACGGAGATTTAGATTTACCGCCAAATCCTCTGATCCCTTACGCTGACTTTAAATAATGTTCAACTCGTCAGACACAAACGGGAAGCCTAGAGCTTCCCGTTTAATATTTCTACAAATATAAGCAGATTACATTGCCATTACGGTGCTTTACGCAAAAAGCCGACTAATAACCAACCTGTAATCATGGCAAGAACAAATAAAATACCTTGATAAAATCCCGCCCCTGCTAATACCAAACCTGGGCCCGGGCAAATCCCAGCTAATCCCCAGCCAATACCAAATAACACACTCCCCAACACGAGAGGCTTATCAATAATCTTATTGGTTGGAATATTTAAAGGGCACGCTAATATACTTTGTTGTCTACGGCGTGTTAATTGGTAGCCAATAATGCTGACAACAAGACCTGCCCCCATGATTACCAATAAAGAAGGATCCCAGTTTCCTGTAATATCCAAAAACCCTAAGATTTTTTGTGGGTTACTCATTCCACCCACGATCAACCCTGCACTAAATAGAAGGCCACAAAGAAAAGCAACGAACTTTGTCATTTTATTATCCTCCCATTACATGCCGTTGAATATAAACAGTGATAAAAGCGGTCACCATAAACACTATCACAGCAACGATAGAACGACGCGATAATCGAGCTAATCCACAAATACCATGACCGCTAGTACAACCATTACCTAAACGTGTACCTGCTCCCACCAGCACACCTGCTATGATCAACATCCAAGGTGATGTTTCAATCACTGGCGCTAAAGGTTTATCAAAAAAATAAAACAGTGTAGGTGCTATTAACATGCCAATTAAGAATGCCCAACGCCAGCCATTCCCTTGCTGTTTTATTGATAAAATACCACCTAAAATTCCACTTATTCCTGCGATGCGGCCATTAAATAACAATAAAATAGCGGCAGCCGCACCTATCATTAGTCCACCTATTGCTGCACTTAAAGGCGTAAAGTGAACCCAATCTATATTCATAACTTAACCTGCTATAGGGCAATAAAGCTGATAAAGCGTATTAAGAAGCACTAATACTTTTTCATCAGCAATAGAATAAAAGATACGTTTCCCATCACGACGAGTATTCACTAATCCTTCATTGCGTAAAACAGTCAGTTGTTGAGAAAGTGTAGGTTGACGTATACCTAAACTTTCTTCTAATTCACTCACACTTTTTTCACCCTGACTTAATTGGCACAATAATAAGAGGCGATCGCCATTTCCTAGCGTCTTAAGCATGCTAGACGCTTCATTAGCCGCCGATTTCATTGCATCTAATAAATCAGGTTGAACTCGTTGTGTCATGGTAAACTCCATAATCAATATACTTTTTAATAATATGTTAATTTATATATTGTGCAAGTTTTCTTTTTATTGCGTGTTTGTATAAGGCGCTATATGCTCTGTAACATGAAAACGGTAAGAGTCCCCATCGCCTTAGTGCAAAGCGTTATGCGAACACTGCGTGAAAAATTGCAGCAGGCTAATCTTTATCTTAATACAAATTACCCAGAACCTACTCTACATTATAATCAGAGAGGGACTATTGCAGGCAGTGCCTATTATGCAAATTGGGAGATCCGTATTAATCCTACATTATTGATTGAAAATAAACAGAATTTTATTGAGGAAGTTATTCCCCATGAACTAGCACACTTATTAGTTAATCGACATTTCGGTCGCGCAGCGCCTCATGGAAAAGAGTGGAAATGGATGATGGAAACAGTATTAGGCGTTTCAGCTAAACGTACCCATCATTTTGATGTTAGTACTGTTAAAGCCAAAACCTTTCGTTATGCTTGCCAATGTGAAGAAGAACATCAACTTACAATCCGCCGTCATAACAAGGTGTTACGTGGTGAAAATCAATATCGTTGCCGTCATTGTCAATCAATTTTGCAATTTATAGAACAATCGAAATTCTAGCCTAATTCACTAGGTAGCAGATCTCAGCCTTGCCTAAAATGCATTTAATTCGAATAAAATTTAGCAAAAAATAAAGCCGATATGTCAGTAAAATCACATCGGCTTTATCTTGAGAATAAATATGTGGGATTGTCTTAGGCAAACTCGCTCATCACATGAGATGCGATTTCAAAGTAAATAATAAGACCTGTACCATCAATTAACGTTGCGATAAACGGTGCTGACACAACAGCTGGATCAATACCTAAACGCTTTAATACCATTGGAATAACAGACGAAACAATTGCACTCCAAACGGTAATGGAAACAAGTGTTAATCCAACAACAATCATCACTTCCATTCCGACGCCTAAGAACCAAGCTCGTACAAAGCCCGCGATCCCCATGGTTAACGCAACCATGATAGATGTTGTTATCTCTTTTCTTAAAACAGACCACACATTGCGTAAGCTAACTTCTCCTAACGCCATAGCACGAACAAGTGTTGAGGTAATTTGTGTTCCGCTATTTCCCCCAGTACCAATCAGTAATGGAATAAAGAATGCCAATGAAATGGCGGCTTCTAGTCTATCTTCAAAAGCATGTAATACTGTACTGGTATACGCTTCTGCCACAAACAGCATCAATAACCATACAACACGTTTACGCCATAATGTCACTGGACTGGTTTCTAAATAAGGCTGCTCTAATGGTGACGTTGCCCCTTGCATCTGTGCGTCAAGGGTATTTTCATCTTCAATCAATTCCGCAATATCTTGAGGACGTAACACACCCACTAATTTTCCAAAATGCATCACAGGTACACTGTCTAAACCGCTATGGCTAATCAATTGATATACATCATGTCGATTCTGCTCAGGTGATACAGAGAAAAAAGTTTGACGCATAACATCAGACACAAACAGATCATTTGCCGCGGTTAATAATGATTTAACAGGTAAAATCCCATTAAGATAATTATCTTTATCCACCACATATAAATAGGTTGGAATTAATTCATCTTTTAAATCATTAACCAATTGAGCTTTCACATTTTCAACAGAATCAGCGACAGAAACTGCAATATAAGACTGGCTCATATATGCGCTAACCGTTGTATCATCTTTTAAACGATTATATTGGTCTTGAGTTGAGTTGTTTTGCGGTGTGTTTAAGGATGCATCTGCAACTAATACAGCATCCATTTTGTTTTGAGTATTGAAAGTCATTTTTGTGGTTCCCTATTACTGTTTGTGTTTAGCAAATCAGTTCTCCATAGGGGCGAAACCAGAAGCGAGAATGCAAAAGCTATCTACACGTCTCGGTTTTAGCACTATACAACGTATCCGATGAATACTGGAAGTTACATGGGGATATACCTTCGGTCGATATATCCTGTCCTAATCTTGGGCGTCTCTCGACGTCGTCAGATCAGTAACCTGTGTTTGTATAGGAGCCTCGCCTAACGAGATACTGCCATTTTCTTGCGAATGCGGCGCGCATTATAACCACTCACATTATAATGGAAAGCACGATAACGATTTTGTTTAAGTTCTATTGAAAATGATGCCAAGAATATTCATCAGGTAATTAAATAACATAATTTCATTTTGAACTAATATATAAAAAGAAATAAACCTCTTCTACGAAAGTAAAAATCGCATAAGTCAGAGGTGATTTGTTTATTAATTGATTATTTAAATGCTAATTTTTGCACTTTTATTTCTTCTGCCTGTGAAAATATCTCTTTTACCGTTTTACCATCTAATGATTGGCACATTTTACGGGTGATCATATCGCCATTCTTATGACGCCCCGCAATCACTAAATCATTAAAATTAATATCATTAAGGATCGCTAATTCTATTGCTTCGTCAAAACGCGCTTGCTCATCAAGGGGGAGAGAATTACGCATTTCAACAATTGACATACGTAATGACTCTACATTAGAGCCATCAAGGGTTTGTTGAGGTTTTTCACAGCCAGATAACATGACACTAAATAAACAAATAACTAACAATTTTTTCATATACCCCCCCTTACCCAATCAATGGTTTAAATAATAGCAGAATGTTTATAAGGAAACTCCACACTGATTAAAATATATTTTTATTAACTCCCCCATTTCAATACTTTTATTATTCTGAATAAATAAAATGGAGTTTAAATTAAAATAAAGGGGGGGATTTTCCCGGTTAATACCACATTTTATGGGAAGAATAGACATAAAAAACCCCGTTAATAAATTAACAGGGCAAAAAATAGAAAAATAGAAGGAAAGAGTTTAATAAAAAGAGATTATGCTAGCTCAACATCACCTTTTAAACGGCAACTACACGCTAACACATAACCTTGCGCAATCTCTTCAGGCGTTAATGTACTGGTGCTGGAAACATCATAATCACCACTAATAATTCGCGTTTTACAACTGCCACAAACACCTGCACGACAAGCAGCAAAAACCGGCACTTTATTCTCTTCCATTGCCGTTAACAAAGTAACACCAACAGGAACTTTAATTTGCGATAATGGATGACGAATAGTCATGGTTAATTGTTCATTTTCATCAATGCAAACAGGTTCATCACCAAAACGTTCCATAAAGATATTCTCAGCTGGTACACCAAGATTTCTTGCAAAACGTCCTGTATCTTCCATGTAACTATTTGGGCCACAACACATAACAGTGCGACTCGCAATATCAGGTACTAATACAGCTAATTTTTCTTGAGAAATACGACCACTAAATATCCCTTTATTATCAGGTAATTTAGGCATCATAATAAAATTGAGATTATAGGGATACGCATTGGCTAATTCGATCCACTCTTTCTCAAAGATAAACTGGCTTTGCTCACGAATATTAAAAATAACTGTGATATTCGCTTTAGGTTGAGTATTTAGCAACCAGCGTGTCATCGACATCACAGGGGTAACACCACACCCTGCGGCTAACATTAAATAGCGAGCATCTTCTTTTCCTGCACAAGTAAATTCACCTTGGGCATCAGATAACCAAAGATAATCACCTGGTTTGACTTGTGATGTTAACCAACCTGAACCAATGCCATTTTCTAAACGGCGAACAGTTAAAGTGACAAAAGGGCTTAACCCTGGAGAGGATGAAATGGTATAAGCACGCATTGTTTCATCACTATTATTGATACTAACCAATGCAAATTGACCTGGTTTGTATGAATAAAAGTCGTGATTAATTAAATTTAATGTCCACACTTCAGGGGTTTCCTGAACAATTGAGTGAACTTGCATACGATTAGGGCAAAGGGAACTTGGCATCGTCATGGATATTTATTCCTTACCGAAGCCCGTAGGCCTCGGCAATGATGATGAATTAAACGATTAAGCTGAAAGGATCTCTTTAAGATCTTGTTCTGGTGTAGTGATAGAGCGCATACCGAACTTCTCATTTAAGACTGCCAGCAGATTGTCTGTTAAGAACGCAGGTGCTGTAGGGCCGGTATAAATATTTTTTACGCCTAATGAAAGCAGAGTTAATAAAATAACAATCGCTTTTTGCTCAAACCAAGATAAAATTAAGGACAGTGGTAAATCATTGACACCACAACCTAATTTTTCAGCTAGATTAACTGCTAGCATAATCGCAGAGTAAGCATCGTTACACTGACCCACATCAAGTAAGCGTGGTAACCCTTCTAAAGTACCAAAATCTAATTTATTAAAGCGGTATTTACCACACGCCAATGTCATAATTAAACAATCTTGTGGGATTTCTCTTGCTAGATCAGTGTAATAACTACGTTCACCACGGCTACCATCACAACCACCAACCAAGAAAACGTGACGTAATTTTTTCTGTGAAACTAAATCAATCACTGTATCAGCCGCATTTAATAGTGTTTCACGACCAAAACCAACCGTAATTAAATGCTCAATTTCGCTATATGGGAAACCCTCTAATGATTGAGCTTGTTCAATCATTTCAGAGAAATCATCACCTGTGATGTGTTTTACACCCGGCCAGCCAACAATACTGCGAGTCCAAATACGATCACCGTAATTACCCACATTAGGATCAATAATACAGTTTGATGTCATTAATACAGGGCCTGGGAATTTCGCAAATTCAATTTGCTGATTCTGCCAACCACTACCATAGTTACCCACTAAGTGTTTATATTTTTTAAGTTCTGGGTAACCATGAGCAGGTAACATTTCACCATGAGTATAAATGTTGATACCTTTACCTTCAGTTTGCTCAAGTAGCATTTGTAAATCTTTCAGGTCATGACCTGAAATTAATATTGCTTTACCTGCAACAGGACGCACATTAACCGTAACTGGCGTTGGGTTACCATATGCTTGTGTTTCACCTTTATCCAAAATTGCCATAATGCGGAAGTTCATTTGACCAATACCCATCGCATTTTCTAACAATTCATTCATATCAGCAGGATCAGTTCCTAACCACGCCATATAGCGGTGATACTCTGCATAAATTTCATTATCGTATTGGCCTAAGACATGCGCATGTTCCATATAAGCAGCAGCACCTTTTAAGCCATATAAACACAGCATACGTAAGCCATGAAGATCATCACCAATCTGTGCTTTATCGCCATTTAAGGCAAATAGCTGGGCTTGTTTTTGTAAACTGTCTAAATCATTTCCAGCTAATTGAATTTCAGCTCTTGGATTAGTGACCTGAATCGCTGCATTTTTTGCTAAGATACGAGATTTCAGACTTTCACGGAAATAGATAGCTTCTTTCGCATAGCCGACAATGCGATCAGAATCAAAGTTGACGTTAGTTAACGTAGAGAAAAAAGCGCGAGGCGCAAAGCTGTCTACATCATGATCAATAATATCAACACTACGTGCCGCTAATGCCCAGGCAGATAGTCCTTCTAATACAGCAACCAATAAATCTTGAAGATCTGAAGTTTCTGCTGTTTTACCACACATACCTTGCGCATAGGCACAACCATTACCTACAGGCGTTTTCATTGTTTGTTCACATTGCACACAATACATATCGTATTCCTTCTAATAAAAGATAACGCTTTATTTTTATAAGTTGCATTCTAGATGCAACATAAGAATACGCCATTTTTATCAGAGAGAAAGTGCAATATTGAATAATTTAAATGTTGTTTGATCTAACGCAATTTCTAGCAAATCTTTTAATATCTTTTTTTTTATCTTTTGATTTCACATAAATCTAAAGCCTGATTTTTTGAACAGATTGATTAATCGCATTACACCTTTGATAAGAAAATGAGAAAGAATATTGAAGAATAACTGATGGGGTATTTTTTGTTTAATCATATAAAGAGTGAGAGATGAAACGATTAAATTAATTTAATTTTGTTAAATCAGTAATATTCATTACTATTTTTTATAGTTAATATCACCTATTGCATCAATAGCTAATCAAATTATTTCATTTGATATATGTTATTAGCACGAGTATTACGAAATGAAATTATAAGTTTAAATGATGCTCACCCCTACATTGGAGATTAAAAATGATTAAACTAAATAATGTTCCATCAGAATTTCGTCCTCTAGAAAGCTACAAAATGCTAATTGGAGGAGAATGGGTAACTAGCACATCGCAAAAAACAACTAAAACCTATAGCCCTGCAACCGGTGAATTATTAAGTGAATACCAATCAGGAAGTGCCGAAGATGTCGATCGCGCAGTCACTGCCGCACGTAATGCATTCAAAACATGGAGTAAAACATCTCCAGCAGAGCGCCAAGCCCTCTTATTAAAAATTGCAGATCGCTTAGAGCAAGAGCAAGAACGCTTTGCTTGGATCGAATCATTAGATAATGGTAAGCCACTCAATGAGTCGAAAAACATAGATTTACCTGCCTCTATTGACCATTTTCGATATTTTGCAGGCGTGATACGCTCTCATACCGATGAAAGTGCCGTCCTAGACGAAAATACCATTAGCCTTGTTATTCGTGAACCCATTGGCGTAGTTGGGCAAATTATTCCATGGAACTTCCCATTATTAATGGCAGCATGGAAATTGGCGCCAGCAATTGCCGCGGGTGATACTGTCGTAATTAACCCAGCAACACTGACTTCCCTTTCATTATTAGAGCTAGGTCGTATTTTAAATGAAATATTACCAGCTGGTGTGATTAATATTGTTACGGGACGTGGATCTATTGTAGGACAAGCTATTTTAGAGCACCAAGATATTGATAAACTGGCGTTTACAGGTTCTACCAATGTGGGTTATACCGTAGCAGAAGCCGCAGCGAAAAAAATGGTTCCAGCAACACTGGAATTAGGCGGAAAATCAGCCAATATTGTTTTCCCTGATGCAAATATGAAAAAAGCGGTCAAATATTCAGCATTGGCAATATTGATGAACCAAGGACAAGCTTGTGAATCAGGTTCACGTCTGTTCTTGCACAAAGATATTCATGACGACTTTTTGAAAGCATTAAAAACTGAATTTGAGAGTATTCGTGTCGGTGATCCTCTTGATCCTAATACACAAATGGGTACACAAGTTAGTCAAGATCAAATGGATACTATCTTAGGCTACGTTGAACTCGCAAAAAAAGAAGGCGCAACTGTTTTAACTGGTGGTGAACGTATTACGGGTGAAGGCTACGATGATGGATTCTTTATTCGTCCTACTATCATCATTAACGCAACTAACCAAATGCGCGTTGCACGAGAAGAAATTTTTGGGCCTGTATTATGTGTTATTCCATTCGATAATGAAGATGAAGTGATCGAAATGGCAAATGATTCAGAATATGGACTTGGTGGTGGTGTTTGGACTCAAGATATTAACCGTGCCTTACGTGTTGCAAAAGCAGTAAGAACCGGTCGTATGTGGGTTAACACTTATCATGAACTCCCAGCTCACGCACCATTTGGGGGTTACAAGAAATCAGGTTTAGGACGTGAAACACATAAAATGATGTTAGATGCTTATAGCCAAGTGAAAAACATCTTCATCAGTATGAAAGAATAAGATTTTCTCTCTTTTCTAAATTCTTATAAATATAATATCTATACTCATCTCTTCGCCTTCTCCCCAGAAGGCTTTTTATTATCTATAATTTCTCACACTTTAAGTTATCACCATAAAAAACCGTATGCCAAATTCTAAGTGCATACGGTTTTTTGTTGTGTTTTTTAGCCAATAAGTAAGAACGAGTTACTCTGCTTCGGCTTCTTTTTTGCTCACTGAATGAGTTTCTTTATCTAACCCAATATTATCAGCGTTAACATCTTTTATATGATCTTTTGTTAAGCGATAAACAACTGGGCTCAATAAGGCTAATGCAATTAAGTTAGGAATAGCCATCATTGCATTGAGTGTATCGGCCAATAACCACACAAACTCTAATGATTGTGTTGCCCCTACCGGTAATGCAATCAGCCATGCAATACGAAATGGCATAATAGCTTTAGGTCCAAAAAGATATTGCACACATTTCTCACCATAAAAACTCCAACCTAAAATAGTAGTAAATGCAAAAATGGCTAACGCTATGGCCACAATATAGTTACCACCCGGAATAGCGATAGAGAATGATGCAGCAGTTAATGTTGCTCCACTTTGTCCTGTTAGCCATTGTCCTGTAATAACGATGGTTAATCCCGTAACAGAACAGACGATGATGGTATCAATAAATGTCCCCAACATCGCAATCAAACCTTGGCGAACAGGATTTTGTGTTTTAGCTGTTGCGTGTGCAATAGGTGCACTACCCAATCCTGCTTCGTTAGAGAAAACACCACGCGCTACACCAAAACGGATCGCTGCCCAAACGGCTGCACCAGCAAACCCACCTTGAGCAGCAACTGGAGTAAATGCTGATTTAACAATAAGGACAATAGCATCAGGAATGGCGGTCACATTTAGCGCTAAAACAACAATACCAGCACCAAAATAGCCAACAGTCATGATAGGAACTAATTTACCTGCGACATCGGCAATACGTTTGATCCCACCAATGAGTACCGCGCCAACTAAGACAACTAACACAATGGCGGTAATGGTAGTTGAAATGCCAAAATTACTTTGTAATACATCTGCGACTGAGTTAGCTTGCACCGTATTACCAATACCGAAACCAGCAAAGCTACCGAAAATAGCAAAAACGGTACCTAACCAAACCCAATTTTTACCCAAACCATTCTTGATGTAATACATTGGGCCACCAACATAGTTTCCGTATTTATCAACTTCACGAAAACGCACCGCTAATACAGCTTCAGAATACTTTGTTGCCATCCCCACTAATGCCGTCATCCACATCCAAAACAAAGCACCGGGGCCACCTAATACAACTGCCGTTGCAACACCGGCGATATTACCTGTTCCGATAGTTGCTGAAAGTGCCGTCATCAATGCATTAAAGGGCGATATTTGTCCTTCGCCTCTTTTATCATTTTTTTCAAATAGAAGTTTAAATCCTGTACCTAATTTTCGGATAGGTAAGAAACCGAGCCGAAACTGCATAAAAAGACCAATTCCTAGAATACCGACAAGCATCGGCACTCCCCATACCACGCTATTTATAGCGCTTAATATATTTGTGATGAAATCCATAAATTACCCTTTCTCGTCCAAAATGTTATATAAATATGTATTTTTTGTTATCAATTACACTAAAGATGAAAAAGTGAAAATATGCTAGAAAAAAAAACGACTAACTCTAAAATTGATTACGTTATGTGAGAAATATCACTTCAATACAAAATTACGCTATCATTATGTTCATTGTTACAATACATAAATCAAAGTTATGCATAACCGTAAATCTATCCAAAATAGCCAAAATGAACGACGTTTTAATTTATTCAGAAAAGCTCAAGAAACCAACCTTGCGCCACTGAAAGTCCTGCTACTGTCTGCCATAGTCGGTTCGCTTGCTGGATTAGTGGGTGTTTTATTTGAAAAAAGTGTGAGTTGGGTTATAAACTTCAGACAAGAAGAACTCGTCAAAACCTTCACCAATCCTTATGTTCTGGTAATTATTACATTGTTATTTTCCTCTGTTTTAGCCATGCTCGGTTACTATTTAGTGAAAAAATTCTCACCTGAATCAGGAGGATCTGGTATCCCTGAAATTGAAGGGGCAATGATAGATATTCGCCCTGTTCGTTGGTGGCGAGTATTACCAGTAAAATTTATTGCCAGTATTGGAACATTAGGTTCAGGCATGGTATTAGGTCGTGAAGGCCCAACGGTTCAATTGGGTGCCAATATTGGTCAATTGGTTAATGATATTTCTCGCTTAAAAGATAAAGAATCACGTCACACATTATTAGCAACCGGCGCAGCTGCCGGATTAACAGCAGCTTTCAATGCACCTCTTGCGGGTATTTTATTTATTATTGAAGAGATGCGTCCTCAATTTAAATACAACCTTATTTCTATTAAAGCGGTTTTTATTGGAGTAATTATGTCATGCATTGTCTTTCGCCTATTTAATGGTGAAGGCGGTGTCATTCATATTGGTAAATTTTCATCAGCCCCACTTAATACACTTTGGTTATATCTAGTCTTAGGTATGTTATTCGGCATTATTGGCGTTATATTCAGTAAATTGCTTTTTTATGTTCAAACTCAGTTCCAACATTTTTATCAAGATAAAACTTCACGTTTTGTTTTAACTGGCGGTATTATTGGTGGGCTTTGTGGCTTATTGGCACTTATCATTCCTGAAATTACTGGCGGTGGATTTAGCATTATTCCAGCACTCAGTACCGGACAATATTCTCTTATTGCACTGTTACTTTTCTTTATTTTACGAACGATCACATCCATTATTAGTTTTGCATCTGGCGCTCCAGGTGGCATATTTGCCCCCACTCTCGCATTAGGTACTCTGTTTGGTAGTGCATTCGGATTAATGGCAACATTACTTTTCCCTGACTATCAAATTCAAATCGGTACTTTTGCCATTGCTGGTATGGGAGCCTTATTTGCGGCAACAGTAAGAGCGCCACTGACTGGAATAGTTTTAGTCTTAGAAATGACAGATAATTATCAGCTTATCCTTCCAATGATAATCACCTGTTTAGGAGCGACAATGTTGGCACAGCTATTAGGTGGTCGCCCTATTTATACCGTTTTATTAGAACGCATATTACAAAAGTCTGAAACAAAAGAACAAACAGACCAAGCTGATGACATTAAAAGTGATAAATCACCACAACAATAAAACAGACTTTAACAGATAAAAAAATACCCCAACTAAAAAATTGGGGTATTTAAAATAAATGTTATGATCTGAATTATTTTTTACGAGCAATTAACGTCGCAAAATTCAAAGCAATACGATTACCATTAGCATCAGTTTTATGTAAATGACCAGGGTTTTCATTATATTTAATAATTTCCCAGTCTTTATAGTAATCTGCTAATTCGCCTTGACGTAAAAAAGTCTTAAAAGGAATTTCAGCAGGATCACTATTCGCTGTTTCAACCGGACAAACAATCACATTAATACCATTACTATTAGTACATTCTTGCATGTTTTTAATAATGCTTTCAATGCGTCCACGTTGGCAGAACATCAACACAACGGTTGAAATAATGATGTCATATTTTTCAGTCAGTGAAGCTTCATTTATATCGTATAAACCGCTTTTTACTGCAAAACCTGTTTTAGCTTTAACGGTTTCAATCGCATCAATATGAGAGGCATTAATATCTAATGCAGTGACATCATACCCTTGAGACGCTAAATAGAAACTATTACGTCCACGCCCTGCACCTAAATCCAAAACCTTGCAAGGCTGAGTCAATGTTGCCATGTAACGCACTTCAGAATGCGGTAGTGATAAGTCATTTTCTTTAAAAAGTTTATCTTCTGGCGCACATAAAAATGAAAGCTGACAACGTACATCATCGCTCGCTTTATCAATTTTATGCCATTGTTGGGGCTGAATGAGTGGAGGTTGATTTTCCGTATCACAATCTACCGAAATTTGCGAACCGTCATCATTAAATACAACAAATGTCATTTTACCTTGCAGGACTCGCATTTGAGCATAAGTGCCTTCTTTTGTATTGTGGCGTTCTAATAACGCCAAAGGAATTGATGTTCGTGTCCACTCTGGCATTGTTTTATAACTAACAAGTTCCATAATTCAACCTCACTTAAGATGCATATTAAATACATCTTATGGTAATCATTATCGTTCGTAAAGATAGTTTGAACAAAATTATGATTTTAAATATTTGTTTAAAAGCAAATCTGTCACATCTGATGAAGAAATAGATTCACCACATAATACCTTCATCATAATTTCTTTACCTAACGATGCTAAAGAAAACAACATATCAGGACGTAATCGACTGATCTTATCTCTATTTTCATCTTGATTAATAATGGTAATTAACTTGGCATCAACATTAGAACATTCTTGGATAGTGAGTAGGATAAAGGTATTTTCAGCATCACTTTCAGATAAAGTTGCTACCCAACTGGCTTTAGCAATATTAGCGGATTGCAGTGTCTTAAGGTTAGTAGGATCACCTTCAATAATGTTAGCTTGTGTATCATAAACAGCTTTACTTTTATCAGTACAAATTGCAATAACTGGTTTTCCCTGCTCTCTTAATCCCTTTTCTAATTGTGAAGCCAGTGCCGAAGAGCCAATAATAATAAAATGATTATGCATTTTAGCGATCCTTTTCTTAACAATCTCGCGAGTCCCACGAGCAAGAAATCCCATGACATAAACAATGGATGTGGTAAAAACGGTTATTCCCAAGATCACAACAGTCAGTGTAAATATACGTGCATTTGTACTAATTGGCACAATATCGCCAAATCCCAATGTCGTCATACAGACAATAGAAAAATAAAATGCATCCATTAATGTTGTAATATGAGGCCTAAACTCATCCCCGATATAAAGACTCCCTAACATTGAGAATAACAGCAAAGAAAGGATACAGATAAAAGCCACAAAGCCAGCACTAGTTAAACTATGATGTGGAAAGGCTCGCCAACTGATTAATAATCCAATTACCAAAGCAAATGAAAAATAAGCCTGAAAACCAATTTGCTGATAAACCGCAACATCAAGAAAAACAATAGTAGCTAATAAAATAAGCGAGACACACCATGCGATCCTTGCACCTAAATACATAAATATTGAAAGCAAGATTAGCGCACAAGCTAACATCACTTTAGGTATATCGAGAAGCTTTAATACACCCAATGATTTAAGCCATGCAGAAAAACCGTGTATTTCCCAATCCAGATAAATACCACGGGACAACAAAATTGAGTAAATGATAAATATACCATTCAAGATAAGTAATAAAGACATCGTCTTTCTTGTCACTTTAGATGTCTCTATCACATTTAGTATTACGGATAATTTCATATTAGGTATCGTGAATACTCAACTAGTTATTTAAAGGAATATTATCTAATCCTTGAAATTTAAAAGGCTCTGCTGGTTTAAAATGGCTTGTTGCATTAGCTGAATAAATGATTGATTGCTCTTCACCTAATGGTAACACCATGACTTTCCCGCTTTCCTTTGAAAAATCAATTTCCTTTAAGTTAACCCAAAAAGTATTCGGTGATAATGCTGATTCGAAAAAATATAATTGATTCTTATGATCAGCCACAGTTCTCCAGCGTGTAGATGAGATTTCTGGCGACTCAACGGTGCTTAATCCATAAGGAACAGAAACATTTCTGATCACACCAAAAACACTAGCAAGCGATTTTTTACTCGATTGAGCCTTAGGGATAGCATTCACATAAAAAGAAGCTCTGGCAAAACGATCAGATGCACGATTCGTTCCTGGTAACATCACGGTTCCACCAATTTGTTGCCAATAACTATTTAATGCTAACTGCTCTGAAAAAATAGGTGAATTCGTCATCACTTGATACTCTTTGCTGTGATGAATGACTTGTTTGCCGTTGATATATTCAATAATAGCACTATCACCAGTAGCATCCGAAAGAGAAAGGTGTAACGTCGCCATTCTGTCCTGTCCTGGCACCTTATCCGTTAAAACAATAAAAGGTTCACTTTCTAATGCTGTCACGGCTTCTTCAACGGTAGCAAAATTATCTAGCACATACTGAGCCCATGCTGAAATCGAAATAGCCGGTTTTTCTTTGGTATAAGCTGGATAATCTGATTCCGCCAACCATAATAAATTAGCGACCAATCCCTTTTCATTCATACCATCTGTTGTTGAAATATCATAACCGGATGCAACAACACTTCCATATTTAGATGTCCATTTAATTGAATTATCGCCTGCCTCTCCTGAACGTTGCATACCTTGTGGAAATGTCCATAAATTGGTTCCAATGTCATATTTCCAATCCATTGAACGAGCTGTAATGACTTGATTATTATCACCTAAATAGACAAGCCGAGTACACGCATCAACCTCTGACACACCTGCTGTTAAAAAAGTAGAAATAAACAGAGTACCCAAAAAAGTATGACGTAATTTTTTCATTATTGACTCTTTTTTCGTTAAATAAAGGGATAAGGATGTGAACATGCCTTTGTTATGATCCTCTTTGTTCTTACCTAAAATAGGTAAAGCGTCAAAATAAATCTTAATTAACCCTATGAAAAAATAAGAACTATTACCTAAGTATAAGGCAATAATTTTCAATCGCGCATAAAAAAACCGATACTCTAAGGTATCGGTTTAAAAATCATATAAAGTCATATGGGGCTTTATTGCTTCACAAAAAAACGTTCAATTACGCTTTTTTTACACCTTCAACTGAGATAATTAGTTCAGCTTCTTGTGATTTTGGCCCTAAATCTGATTTAATATTAAATTCTTTTAGGTTTACTTTACCTGTTGCTTCAAAACCAGCACGGTAACCTTTCCAAGGATCCGTTCCTTCGCCAATTAATTTTGCATTTAATGATACAGGCTTAGTCACACCATTTAATGTTAAATCACCAACCACTACATAGTTCTCACCTTCACGAGTAACGTTGGTTGATACAAATCGTGCTTCAGGATATTTGCTCACATTAAAGAAATCAGCACTACGTAAATGTTTATCGCGCTCAGCATGATTTGTATCTAAACTTCCTGTTTTGATCACAACATCAACTTTATCTTTTGATGGATCTTCTTTGTCATAACTAAAAGTACCATCGAAATCTTTAAATGTGCCATATAACCAGCTATAGCCTAAATGTTGGATACGAAACTGTACAAATGCGTGTTGACCTTGTTTATCAATAGTATAATCTGCGGCTAAAGCAGTGCTCGCATTAAATAACAACGCACCTGCTGTTAAACCCAATAAAGCTTTCTTAAACATGGTTATCTCCATAATTTTGTTTTATAAATTTAACTATTTAGTTCGCATTCCTAGCATGCGTTTTAACGTTACATCTTTATCAATAAAATGATGTTTTAAGGCACCAGCCACATGTAATAGTGATAACAAAATAACTGACCATGCTAAATAAAGATGAATATCACCGGCGAAATCTGCTTGCTCGGCTCCCCCTGTAAAAATAGCGGGTACAGAAAACCATTCAAATACAGATATCGCTTGACCATCAGCAGTGGAGATTAAATAACCACTAATGAGAATAGAAAATAAAATTAAATATAAGAGCATGTGCGCGATATGAGCACTAATGCGAGTAAATTTACTGTAGCTTCCTAATGCTTTAGGTGGTGGTGATATCCAACGCCATATCACACGTACTATTAGGATGATAAATAAAAGAATACCGATACTTTTATGTATTTCAGGTGCTGAATGATACCAATTATCATAATAACCTAGCGTCACCATCCATAATCCTAAAGCAAACATACCGTAGACAGTAAGTGCTGACACCCAATGCAAAAGGAGTGACAAGTACCCGTAGCGAGAAGTGTTATTTCGCCATTCCATAATAAAAACCCAATAGTTTTTAATTCATTAAAATAATGTTATCTAGTTTAGTGTATTGGGAATAAAATGTTAGTATATAATTCAACAAATAATTTGCTTATCTTTATCAATAATAATCAATATGTAACAATCTCTTATTAGTCACCTAGTTGATTATCTAATCAATAGTATTGTTGAAACATCGCTTATGGGCAAAATAGAATAAACACATTGCTGATTTATAACATGCAATAACAGGAGAAAATATAAGAAAAAAATAATGTCTAAAAACAAGGTCAATACAACTATTGTACAACCTTAATAACAATTGTATATTTTACTTATCCTAAATTAGAACTAATTAAACAAAATACAATGATAATTAAAGGTACAGTAAAAAAAACGGATAACCAACGCATTTCACGTACAACACCAAAGATAATACCCACAATACATACAAGAAAAATAATAGGCATCATTTCTGAGTAGTGATCATGAAAATAGTGCATTAATAAATTAATCCACGGATGATCGTTTTGCATATAAAAGTTTCAACCAACATAAGTATATTTAAACTAAGATAGTCATAAATTACTATCATTAACAAATAAAACAAGTGTTGTATTATAAATATCAATCATTGCGCACAAAGATATTAAAACACTTCAATTTCCAAATTACAATAACACCAATAATAAAAAATAATATTCTAAGTTAAATTAACAACAATATAAAATGAAATAGGTTAAATAAAACAAAATAGAAAAAATAGAAACGATATTGTTATTATCTCCACCTTAACAAAATGAAATATTAATTTCATTTAATTCCAAATAAAGAAAATTAATTTCGATAAGTGATAATAAAACCAATAAAGAATAAATAAAATAGAGTTTTAAACATCAAATAATTACCTTTAGGTTGTTCATTTACTTTGAATTAACTCTATATTTCATTTTAATTACTATTAGCTAAAAACATTCAATTCCGACTCAAAAAACACTACAATTACAGCAGTATTTTTATTGAGGGCACTATGTCTACTGCAACAAATCTGAATGAACTACAGGAACAAGTTCGCTCCCGCTATAATGGATTAAGTAAAAGGCTACAGCAGGTTGCACATTATCTACTTGATAATAAAAACAGTGTGGCATTTGATACAATTGCAATCCTTGCAGATAAAGCAAATGTTCCTCCATCGACATTAATTCGTTTTGCCAATGCGTTTCATTTCAATGGTTTTAATGAAATGAAACAATTATTTCAGCATCACTTGATGAATGAAATGGTAAATGAAAATGAAAATTTAACTTATAAACAGAAATATAAAGAGGAACCCCCTAATCTGAATGAGCCTGCCTATATTTTGCAAGAATTTGCACAAGCAAATAGCCATTCATTGCAACAATTGGCAAATCAGGCTCACAGAGAAATGTTAAATAAAACAGTACAGTTACTCGAACATGCTGAAACAATTTATATTTGTGGATTTCATCATTCATTCAGTGCTGCGAGTTATTTTTTTCATGCCCTCTCGCACATTCCTTGCGAAACTGTCTTTGTAAACAGCTTAGGAGGAATGTACAAAGAGCAATTGAGAAATATTACATATCGGGATGTACTTTTTGGCATTCATTTCCATCCATACTCAGATGAAATGCAAAAAATGTGCGAGATGGCAACATATAAAGAAGCTAAACAAATTATTGTTACAGACAGTCCCATTAGTCCACTGGCAAGTTTGAGTGACGTTTGTTTAACGGTAAAAGAAGCTCAAATAAAAACCTTTCGCTCTCAAACATCAACAATGTGTTTGCTACAAGCGATTTCTGTTGCTTTTGCCTTTAGAAAAAAACATTAGTTAACACTTATCCAAAACTGCATTTTAATGAAAGTGCAGTTTTTTATTTAATAACTTATTAAATAAAATTTTATTTAATAGAATATTTTTGCAGTAATCAATCATATATTTAAAAAAATATAATTTTATTTAAAACTATTTTTAAGAGTAATTCCAGAATGTTTTATTTGTGATGAAAAAAACAATCATTTAGCATTGATTTACGCCAAAAATTCCTTTCAAAGGGTTAAATTAAATGTTATTTAAAAAGTTATTTTTATTCTTTCTATTATTCCCTTCATTTTCGTATTCAAATGTAGACTCAACAAAAGAAAAGGAAGAAATACCTATTATCGTTAATATTCCTAGTATTTCATTAGGTGATAATAGTAATGCTTCAGGTAATGGTTCAATTGCAATAGGAGTCAATAGCCAAGCTAAAAATACACACTCTGTTGCTATTGGTCATAATGCATTAGCAACCGAAGAAAATACGGTTTCATTTGGTAACACTGAAAACGGGCAGACATCGAGATTAGTTAATATTAGTGATGGTAAAAATAATACAGATGCCGTTAATCTTATCCAAACTAAAAAAATGGTAGAAAAAAATAGAATAACAACAAATAATGCCATGAATCAGCTAAAAAGAAGTATTAGTACAGATATTAATGAGCTCAAAACTCATGTTAATGATTTTGATCACTATTACAGGAAAAGACAAGCTGAAATCACAGACTCAATTGCAAATTTAGATAAAAAAATCATCTCATTAGAAAAGAAAGTATTTGCAGGTATTGCTTCATCTGTTGCAATGACGAATATTCCTTATCTTAGCCATCACACCTTAAGTGGAGGAATTGGTATTAGTAACTACCGAACTGGTACAGCTTTTGCTGGGGGAATACAATATAAACCTAATAATGACATTGCATTTAGATTAAACTCTTCAATAAATAGTGAACAAGAAATCATTATCGGTGGAGGATTAGCCTATGGTTTCTAATTACTTCTATTTTCTATAAATAAAAAATAAAAATCATGTTATTAATTAAGCAGTAATAAATATATTCTATTACTGCTTTTATTACATTTCTTTCAAAAAGAGGTTTTGTAGATAGTCAAAATTCAATAGTCACACTTAAATTAATAAACTTATCTTTAGAATTATTAATGTATTTTTGTATTATAAATTATTTTTTATATAATAAGATTATAACTTAGTATAAAAAGGAATTAAAAATGCATTATATATTTCGAAAAATGACATATAAAGATATCAACTCAGTAGCAACGTTATTACAGGCGAATTCAGAATCTCAACAAGGCGGATTATATGGCGAATACCCACAAAACAAAGTTGAGGCAATGTACCAATATAGTATAAATACTATTATTGCACTTAATCAAGAAAATATTGTTGCTGTGGTTTTCAGCTTCCCTGTCACATCTTTCTCAATTCCGCCTATTGCTCAAGAAATTAATCGACGCTTCCCAGAAATAACACAAAACAATTGGTTTTACGGCCCTGTTTGTATTGATAAATCGCACCGAGGAAAATCATTATTAAAAGATCTCTACCAGCAGATCTGTTCTTTACATGGCGGGCACCCTATCGCATTTGTTAATAGCGAAAATATTCGCTCACTAAAAGCACATCAAAAGTTAGGCATGGAGATAGTTAAAAATATTGAGTTTAAAGGAACATCTTGGTGGGTCATTAAAGGACAATGAAAACAAACGAAAGAAAAGAACTTACACTAGCTGTTATGCAACTTTATAGCTAAAAAAAGAAACTTTAAGTTATTTTTGCAATCATCATCACAAAACAATAAATATCATTATAAATCAATTAATTAAAATTATTCGTAAAAGTTAATCTATTCTTAACAATATTCCAACTCCTATTTTAGCTGTCAAATTGCTTACAATTTGACACTATTCTGTGATCTCCCTTTCAATTCTTGATCTTTCGTTAACTTACTTTTTGATCTTATGCAAAAGTATAAATAAGATAAAAGACACTAATTCGAAAGCAAACGTAAAATAGGAGGAAGCAATGACTGTTTCCCGCAGAACTTTTATCAAAGGGCTCGCAGCCAGCGGTGCAGCAATGACTATTTCTACCCCTGTTATTGCTAATTCAGGAAGCACGACCTCTAACACGCAATCCCGTCCGGAAAACGCCCCTAACCTATTAATTGTTTTTCCTGATGAAATGCGAGCACACGCGTTACAGTTTATGGGAGAAGATCCCTCAATTACACCAAATCTGAATAAATTTGCGAAACAAGCCAAAGTAATGACACAAATGGCTTCAAATTACCCTCTTTGTTCTCCTTTCCGTGGCATGTTTATGACTGGGCAATACCCTGTTCGCAATGGCATTACAGGAAATGCACATGATTATGGTGGCAAAGTAGGTATTGATCTATCTCCTTATGCAAAATGTTGGTCTGATGTTTTAAAATCTCTCGATTACAGCACTGGCTATATTGGCAAATGGCATCTTGATGCACCTTACGAACCATTTATTGAAAGTTACAATAATCCAATGGAAGGTCGTTATTGGAATGAATGGGCAGCTCCTGATAGACGCCATGGTTTTGACTTTTGGTATTCTTATGGCACCTACGATTTACATTTAAAACCTATGTATTGGGCAAACGATACTCCTCGTGATAAACCAATTTACATTGATCAATGGGGACCTGAACATGAAGCTGATATGGCAATCAAGTTTCTCAAAAATGAAAACAATCAATTTAGGGATAATTCAAAACCATTTGCATTAGTGGTTTCAATGAATCCACCTCATTCGCCTTATGACCAAGTACCGAAGAAATACCTCGATGCTTATCAAGGTAAAACATCTAAAGAGCTCAACACTCGCCCGAACGTACAATGGGAAAGTGAATACCAAGAAGGCTATGGGCCTCAATATTTCAAAGAATACATGGCAATGGTCAACGGTGTTGATGAACAATTTGGTCGCATCGTCGATGAATTAGAAAAACAAGGCCTTGCAGATAATACTCTCGTTGTTTTCTTCTCTGATCATGGTAGTTGCTTAGGATCAAATGGACAGGCAACAAAAAATAATCCTTATGAAGAATCCATGCGTATTCCTATGATGTTTCGTTTACCGGGTAAAATTAAACCAGGTTCTGATGATGCACTAATGTCAGCTCCTGATATTTACCCGACAATCTTAGGACTACTTGGTTTATCCGAATGGATACCTGATTCTGTCGAAGGTAGTGATCTTTCAGACCGAGTGGTCACAGGAAAAGGCGACACAGCAAACTCGCAGCTTTATCTTTTTATTCCTTATGGAGAACCTTCATTTGGTAAACGAGGTGTCAGAACCAAAACACATACACTGGTTATCGATAGACAAGATGGTCAACCATTGAAATATACCTTATATGACAATGTGAATGATCCTTATCAAATAAAAAACATTGCCAAAGACAATATGCCTTTAATTGAGAAATTAATTAAAGAAGAACTGACCCCTTGGTTGGAAAAAACAGGAGATTCTTGGCGCGCCTCTGAATTTATTACGGCAACAACCAATAAATTAAATAAAACAATATCGACATGTAAAGAAAAATAATAAAAATATCTGCGCCATTATTTTATGGCGCTATATATAAACCCAATTCGCTTATATAAAAATCCTTTTAATAGAATAAAAGGGAAAACGTCCTACACCTAAAAATTGACATTAATAAAAGCGAATAAAGAATTGGATATATACCATGAACAAACTTCGTATTGCTCTTTTCTTACCTCTTCTTGGCTTAGGTTTAACTTCTTTTCATTCTCAGGCAGCTAATGTCAACGCTATGTTTTCTTGGGAAACAGCTGATTACGACACACCCAATAACTATGCCGGTTATCGTGTTGATTTTAATATTAATCCAGAAAAATCTAACTGGTATTTCGATGTCGGCTTTCGTCAACGTGAACATGATAATAAAAACCGCTACCAACGTTATGATTTACAAGGTAGTTATCGTTTTAAATTAAACAATGGTTGGATCCAACCTGGTTTGAAAATCCGCCAAGATCTCACTAATTATGATAACGGCAGTCGCTTAACTATTGATTTTTATGAATCAAAAACCAATTACCAATTTCCAATTAATAAAGATTGGGTTTTAACAGGTAGTGTTTTATTTGGCTTACAAAAGAAAGAAGATAAACGTAGCAATGGCGTCACAAATACGGATTATTTAGGCTGGGAAATTGAACCGGGTCTACGTTATTTTGTTACCCCAAATATTAATACTACTGTTGCTTATTTTGATGGTGGTAAGCAAGCAATACGACATGAAGAATACGACACAAAAGAAACAAACCATAATCAACAATTACGTATGTATGTGAACTGGACAACACCAATAGGATTAATAGTTTCTCCATCAATGCGTAAATCTATTTTTGGGAAAATAGAAGATAGAACAAATAAAGGCGTTTATATCGAAAAAGATATGACACGTTATACCCTACAAATGGCTTATCAAATATCACCTCAATGGCGAGTCATGACGGAATATTATAATGAACGAGTTGAAAATAAAAATGATGGTAGCAAATCGACTCAAGATTATTTCAAAGTTTCATTCCGAGCAACATTCTAATAATTAAAATCATATAATTGTTCATGGAGTTATATTGTGAAAAATAAAAAATTGTTATTTTTGAGCGCGGCTATTTTATCAGCTATTTATGGTTCGGCATGGGCGACAGAATGTGATCCCACTTTAAATATCTGTGAAACAGTTAATGTTAATGACGGTAATACGGCTCAAATAAATAAAGATGTCACTGTTTCTCAAGGTGATGGCGTTGTATTTAATGGCTCATCAACAGAATATAAAGCTCAAGCAATTACAAAAAATATTACTGTCACTGGTGATGGTGCAAATGGCCTCAAGATAAATCAAGGTGCTTCTTTTAGCAGTAATATCAACTTAAATGGCGCTAACGTAACCAGTGAAAATGGTACAGCCATATTGGTTGAAGGCGATTTCCCTAAACGAGGTACTGGCGTTTATGTAAGAGACGGTGCCATTATTCGTGGAAAAACTGCAGCCATTGATTTTAGAACACTAAAAACAGGTTTTAGAAGTGATGTAAATGGTGAGATCCACGGCGATATATTAGGAAATGGTCACGCAGATACTAAAATAAATTTTGCATATCAAGGTGGTGCTCAAAATGCTTTATTTGATGGATATCAAATCACGGGTGTTCCATTAATTGAAAACCATGGCAATTTAACTATCCAAGGAAAAGATAAAACGATTCATTGGGAAGGTAATTTCATGAATAAGGAAAATAGCCAGTTAATTTTCCGTCTTGATGATAATACCAATACTGATGAAACTATTCTTCATGTTGACGGTGATGTTACTTTTAAAAAAGGTAGCCAAGCTAAATTGGATTTTAAAGGCACCAGTGTCGATAACATTATAAATAAAGATATTGTTTTGATCTCTTCCAATTCAGCGATTAAAGATGAAGCTGGAATTACGGTTACTGACGCCAATGCCATAGCACCAGATGTATCTCCATTATTAGAAAAAACAGATTCATGGTTAGAGACTACACCGCCTAATATTAGTGGTGGTGTTAGCGGTAATCAATTAGTTGCACGTTATGGTATTAGCTACGAAGGTGGTAATAATTTTATTAGTGCTGCTGAACGTGGTGGCGTCAATGAAAATGGATTAGCGGCAGCTAATTTTATTATTCCAACTGTTTTAAATGAATTTAACAATACACGTAGTCAAGTTTCAGATGAGGCTTTGAGTTTATTAGTTGCTGCTGGAAATGACGATAATAATATTGCCACATTATCAAATGATTTAGCCCCTATTGCTGATGGCAGTGATATTCAAGCGGGATTAATCATGGTTGAAGATATGCGCAATAATATTGCACACCGCTATTTACGCTATGATAACCAATTGCCAATTGAAGAAAGAGAAGCTGGCTGGAACAGTTGGGCCAATATACTGTATGGTTATGGCACACAAAGCAATCAAGGTGGAATTAACGGTTACAACACTTATCGTACTGGTATTCAAATCGGTACTGATTATGAAATTAATCAAGATGCTCTTATCGGTGTTTCATTTGCTTATAACTATGCCAAGGCTGACGCAAAACAACGTAACGCAAGCAAAGAAATTAGCCATTTTGAATTTATGCCTTACACCGGTTGGTATAGTGACACATTATTCCTAAGCGGTAATCTAAATATTGGTTATTACACTGTCGATAGTGAGCGAGATATTGGTGGCAATACTGGATGGGAAGGAAATACCAAAGCAAAAGGTGATTATTCAGGTGTGCAATTAGGTTATCAAATTAATGCTGGAACTCATTTTGATTTTGATTTCATCCATATTAAACCGATGCTGACTTACCAATATCAATGGCTCAATATTGACTCTTGGGAAGAAACAGGCTCTGCCTTATCTATGCGTACTTATGGCCAACGCTATGCTGTTAATCAATTAGGTGGCTCAGTTGCTTTATGGAATAGCTATCAGACTGCTTATGGAAAATTAACCCCATCTCTTAACCTTCGTTATTTCAAAGATATCGCAGGTGACAATAATATTAATCAACGCCACAGTTTGACTTATTTTAATACTGGAGGAGAGACCTTTGATATTAAAGGAAATACTGTTGGTGGTGACATTATTAGTGCGGAATTAGGTGCCAATCTCGATATCACTCAATCATTAAATTTAGGCACAACAATCGGCTATCAGCGTTATGACAAATTTAATGAAGGACGCATTGGTTTCACTGTTAGCCAGCGTTTCTAAGGAGAAAAATAATGCCGATATTTCGCTTTACTGCACTTGCAATGACATTGGGGCTATTATCAGCCCCCTATCATGTGATTGCTGCCACCAGCAACCCTGCATTTGATCCTAATAATCTGATGCAGTCAGAAATCTATCATTTTGCGCAAAATAACCCATTAGCTGATTTTTCGTCAGATAAAAATTCAATACTTTCGCTATCAGATAAACGTAGCATTATGGGAAGCCAATCCCTTTTGTGGAAATGGAAAGGAGGCAGTAGCTTTACTTTACATAAAAAACTGATTGTGCCGACAGATAAAAAAGCCTCTAAAGCTTGGGGGCGTTCATCTACGCCCGTTTTATCATTTTGGCTTTATAACGAAAAGCCAATTAATGGTTATCTTACCGTTGATCTAGGCGAAAAACTCAATACAACCAGTGAAGCCCAAGCCGGCTTTAAAGTAAAACTTAATTTTACTGGTTGGCGAGCCGTAGGTGTTTCGCTAAATAACGATCTTGAAAATCGTGAGATGACCTTAAATGCGATGAATACCTCCTCTGATGGTACTCAAGACAGCATTGGGCGCTCTTTAGGCGCTAATGTCGATAGCATTCGCTTTAAAGCCCCCTCTAATGTGGATCAAGGTGAAATCTATATCGATCGCATTATGTTTTCTATCGATGATGCTCGCTATCAATGGTCTGATTATCAAATCAAAACTCGCTTATCAGAACCCGAAATTCAGTTTCATAACGTACAACCTCAGTTACCGGTGACACCTGAAAACTTAGCTGCAATTGATCTTATTCGCCAACGTTTGATAAATGAGTTTGTTGGCGGTGAAAAAGAAACAAATCTCGCACTAGAAGAAAATATTGGCAAGTTAAAAAGTGATTTTGATGCTCTTAATATTCACGCTTTAGATAATGGCACAATACAAGGGCGACACCTGATCACAGATAAACAAACGATTATTTATCAACCAGAAAATCTCAACCCTCAAGATAAACAACTATTTAATAATTATGTTATTTTAGGTGATTACACTACATTAATGTTTAATATTAGCCGTGCTTATGTACTGGAAAAAGATCCTACACAAAAGGCTCAGCTAAAGCAGATGTACTTATTAATGACAAAGCACTTATTAGATCAAGGCTTTGTTAAAGGAAGTGCATTAGTCACAACCCATCACTGGGGATATAGTTCTCGATGGTGGTATATTTCCACATTACTCATGTCTGATGCACTAAAAGAGGCAAACTTACAAGCTCAAGTTTATGATTCATTGTTGTGGTATTCACGAGAGTTTAAAAGTAGTTTTGATATGAAAGTGGGGGCAGATAGCTCTGACTTAGACTATTTCAATACCCTATCTCGTCAACACTTAGCCTTATTACTGCTAGAACCTGATGATCAAAAACGTATCAACTTAATTAATACCTTCAGCCATTACATCACTGGCGCATTAACTCAAGTACCACCGGGTGGTAAAGATGGTTTACGCCCTGACGGTACTGCGTGGCGACATGAAGGCAACTATCCGGGCTACTCTTTCCCTGCCTTTAAAAATGCCTCTCAGCTTATTTATCTACTTCGTGGAACCCCATTTTCAGTCGGTGAAAGTGGTTGGGATAACCTGAAAAAAGCGATGGTTTCAGCATGGATTTATAGTGCTCCAGAAGTCGGATTATCTCTTGCTGGAAGGCACCCATTTAATTCACCTTCGTTAAAATCAGTTGCTCAAGGTTACTACTGGCTTGCCATGTCTGCGAAACCTTCTCCAGATAAAACACTCGCATCTATTTATCTTGCAATAAGTGATAAAACACAAAACGAATCGAATGCTATTTTTGGAGAAACTATTGCACCAGCAGCTCTGCCTCAAGGTTTCTACGCCTTTAATGGTGGGGCTTTTGGTATTCATCGTTGGCAAGATAAAATGGTGACACTGAAAGCTTATAACACCAATGTTTGGTCATCTGAAATTTATAACAAAGATAACCGCTATGGTCGTTATCAAAGTCATGGTGTTGCTCAAATAGTAAGTAATGGTTCGCAACTTTTACAAGGCTATCAGCAAGAAGGTTGGGATTGGAATCGAATGCCAGGAGCGACGACGATCCATCTTCCTCTAAAAGAATTAGATAGCCCTAAACCTCATACCCTAATGCAACGTGGAGAACGAGGATTTAGTGGAGCATCTGCCCTTGAAGGCAAATATGGCATGATGGCATTCGATCTTATTTATCCAGCCAATCTTGAGCGTTTTGATCCTAACTTCACTGCAAAAAAAAGTGTATTAGCCGTTGATAATCGCTTAATTTTTATTGGTAGCAATATAAATAGTAGTGATAAAAATAAAGATGTCGAAACCACCTTATTCCAACATGCCATTACTCCAACATTAAATACCCTTTGGATTAATGGACAAAAAATTGAAGCCATTCCTTACCAAACAACTCTTAAACAAGGTGATTGGTTAATTGATAGTAATGGTAATGGTTATTTAATTACTCAAGCTGAAAAAGTAAATATCAGCCGCCAACACCAAACTTCGGCAGAAAATAAAAATCGCCAACCGACAGAAGGAAACTTCAGTTCAGCATGGATTGATCATAGCGTTCAACCTAAAGATTCCAGCTATGAATATATGGTCTTTTTAGATGCAACGCCTGAAAAAATGGGAGAGATAGCACAAAAATTCCGTGAAAACGATGGGTTATACCAGGTTCTTCGTAAGGATAAAGACGTTCATATTATTCTCGATAAACTCAGTAATGTAACGGGATATGCCTTTTATCAGCCTGCTTCAATTGAAGATAAGTGGATAAAAAAAGTTGATAAACCTGCGATTGTGATGACTCATCGACAAAAAGACACTCTTATTGTCAGTGCCGTTACACCTGATTTAAATATGACTCGCCAAAAAGCAGCAACCCCTGTCACCATCAATGTCACGATTAATGGTAAATGGCAATCTGCTGATAAAAATAGCAAAGTGAAATATAACGTTTCAGGTGATAACACTGAACTGACTTTTACCAGCTACTTTGGTATTCCACAGGAAATCAAACTCTCACCACTCCCTTGATTTAATTAAAAGGAACGCTCTTGCGTTCCTTTTTTATTTGCAGGAAATCTGATTATGTTAATAAAAAACCCTTTAGCCCACGCGGTTACATTAAGCCTCTGTTTATCATTACCGGCACAAGCTTTACCCTCTCTGTCTCATGAAACTTTCGGCGATATTTATCTTTTTGAAAATGAACTGCCTAATACCCTTATTACTTCAAATAATAACCAATTATCGCTAAGCAAACAGCATGCTAAAGATGGTGAACAATCACTTAAATGGCAATATCAACCGCAAGCAACATTAACGCTAAATAATATTGTTAATTACCAAGATGATAAAAATACAGCAACTCCTCTCACTTTTATGATGTGGATTTATAATGAAAAACCTCAATCTTCTCCATTAACGTTAGTATTTAAACAAAATAATAAAATTGCACTAAGTTTTAATGCTGAACTTAATTTTACGGGATGGCGAGGTATTGCTGTTCCTTTTCGTGATATGAAAGGTACTGCAACAGGAAAATTAGATCAATTAGTTATTACAGCACCAAATCAAGCTGGAACCCTCTTTTTCGACCAAATTATGATGAGTGTACCGTTAGACAATCGCTGGGCAGTTCCTGACTATCAAACACCTTACGTAAATAACGCAGTAAACACGATGGTTAGTAAAAACTGGAGTGCGTTATTGATGTACGATCAAATGTTTAGAGCTCATTATCCCACTTTAAACTTCGATACTGAATTTCGTGATGATCAAATAGAAATGGCTTTGATTTATCAGCGTTTTGAGCATTATCAAGGGATAAACAGTAATAAGAAAATCACCACAGATATGTTAGATAAACATTTAGCATTATGGGAAAAATTAGGATTAACGCAACATACTGATGGATCAATCACAGGAAAAGCACTTGATCATCCTAATCGGCAGAATTTTATGAAAGTCGAAGGGATATTTAGTGAGGAGACTAAAAAAGCATTACTTGATACCAATATGCTAAGAGATGTCGGTAAAACGCTTCTTCAAACTGCTATTTATTTGCGTAGTAATTCATTATCAGCTACTGATAGGCAAAAATTAGAAGATCGTTATTTATTAGGCACTCGTTACGTTCTTGAACAAGGTTTTACACGCGGTAGCGGTTATCAAATTATTACTCATGTTGGTTATCAAACCAGAGAGCTTTTTGATGCATGGTTTATTGGACGTCATATTCTCGCAAAAAATAACCTTCTAGCTCCAACTCAACAAGCCATGATGTGGTATAACGCTACAGGACGAATTTTTGAAAAAGACAATGAAATCGTTGATGCAAATGTCGATATTCTCAACACTCAATTACAATGGATGATAAAAAGTTTATTGATGCTACCTGATTACCAGCAACGTCAACAAGCCTTAGCACAACTGCAAAATTGGTTAAGTAAAACGATACTAAGCTCAAAAGGTGTTGCTGGCGGTTTCAAACCTGATGGTTCTATTTTTCATCATTCACAACATTATCCTGCTTATGCAAAAGACGCATTTGGTGGTTTAGCACCCAGTGTGTATGCATTAAGTGATTCACCTTTTCGTTTAACTACTTCAGCACATGAGCGTTTAAAAGATGTTTTGTTAAAAATGCGTATCTACACCAAAGAGACACAAATTCCTGTCGTATTAAGTGGCCGTCACCCAACAGGGTTGCATAAAATAGGCATCACTCCATTTAAATGGATGGCATTAGCAGGAACCCCAGATGGCAAACAAAAGTTAGATACCACATTATCCGCCGCTTATGCAAAATTAGACAACAAAACGCATTTTGAAGGCATTAAAGCTGAAAGTGAACCGGTTGGCGCATGGGCAATGAATTATGCATCAATGGCAATACAACGAAGGGCATCGGCTCAATCACCACAACAAAGCTGGCTTGCCATAGCGCGCGGTTTTAGCCGTTATCTTGTTGGTAATGAAAGTTATGAAAATAACAACCGTTATGGTCGTTATTTACAATATGGACACTTAGAAATTATTCCGGCAGATTTAACCCAAGCAGGATTTAGCCATGCTGGATGGGATTGGAATAGATATCCAGGTACAACAACTATTCACCTTCCCTATAACGAACTTGAAGCAAAACTTAGTCAATTACCTGCTGCAGGTATTGAAGAAATGTTGCTTTCAACAGAAAGCTATTCTGGTGCAAATACACTTAATAACAATAGTATGTTTGCCATGAAATTACATGGTCACAGTAAATATCAACAACAAAGCTTAAGAGCTAATAAATCCTATTTTTTATTTGATAATAGAGTTATTGCTTTAGGTTCCGGTATTGAAAATGATGATAAACAACATAGGACAGAAACAACACTCTTTCAATTTGCTGTTCCTAAATTAAAATCAGTGATAATTAATGGCAAAGAGGTTAATCAATTAGGTACTCAATTAACTTTAAATAATGCAGATACTTTAATTGATCCTGCTGGAAATTTATATAAGCTCACAAAAGGACAAACTGTAAAATTTAGTTATCAAAAACAACATTCGCTTGATGATAGAACGTCAAAACCAACAGAACAATTATTTGCAACAGCAGTTATCTCTCATGGTAACGCACCTAAGAATGAAAACTATGAGTATGCGATAGTAATTGAATCACAAGATAATAAAGCACCTGAATACATTATATTACAACATAATAATCAATTACATGCAGTAAAAGACAAAATCACCCAAGAAGAAGGATATGCTTTTTTTGAAGCGACACAATTAAAATCACCTCAAGCAATATTATTATCGAGTGACTCTCCTGTTATGGTTATGGCTAAAGATCAAAAACAAAAATTAACATTAAGTATTGTTAATCCTAATTTAAATTTATATCAAGGCATTGAAAATGACCAAATTGATAATAATGGAAATCAAGTCGAAATCAGCGTTTATTCTCGTCAATGGCTAACTGCTGACTCTAAACCAATAAGCAGCACAGTTACCGTAAAAGGAGTATGGAAATTAGTAACACCACAGTCTGGTGTTATTATTAAACATCAAAATAATAATACGCTGATTACTACGACAACAATACAGGCAACACCTATTGTTATTAATTTAGTTAAATAAATATTTTAACATTTAAATTACCCACTTCGGAAAAATACCTAAAGAGGTAATTCATCACCTAACTAGTCATTTATTTTAAATAACAGAAATAAATTAAATAATTCATTATTGATAATAAATGTGTTGTCTCTAATAAATATTTTGTTATTCTCTGCGCGGGTGCTTGGATCAATCTGGTTCAAGCATGTCGCAAGTGCCAGAAAGAGAAAAGCCCCGGAAAATATATTGTATATTAACCGAGGCGGACTCAAACCTGAGAACTTGATTCTGCCTCCATTTTTATCGGAGTGCAAGAGGAAATGAAAAAATATTCTTTAATCGGGCTAATGATCGTCTCAATGATAATATCGAGTCACGTATTATTAGAGAGTAAATATTATCTTTACTCATACCAAATAATGGATATTTAATAATTCAGATTAATATAGTTTTTATTTTATATTAATCTTGTGGGGGAGCATTCCCCCACAATTTCCGGCTTTCATTATTGGGTTTGAATCTAAGCATCCTAATTTATAATAAGAGGTAACAGATTATTGTTACCTCTTATTTTATTATCCACACCAGTTAGCAAATCAATTATTTATTTAAAACAACAAAAACAAATAAAATAATTTATTATTGATAATAAATGAGTTGTTTCCAATAAATATTTTGTTATTCTCTGCGCGGGTGCTTGGATCAATCTGGTTCAAGCATGTCGCAAGTGCCAGAAAGAGAAAAGCCCCGGAAAATATATTGTATATTAACCGAGGCGGACTCAAATCCCAAGAAATTTGATTCTGCCTCCATTTTTATCGGAGTGCAAGAGGAAATGAAAAAATATTCTTTAATCGGGCTAATGATCGTCTCGATGATAATATCGAGCCACGTATTATTAGAGAGTAAATATTATCTTTACTCATACCAAATAATGGATATTTAATGATTCAGATTAATATAGTTTTTATTTTATATTAATCTTGTGGGGGAGCATTCCCCCACAATTTCCTGCTTTCATTATTGGGTTTGAATCTAAGCATCCTAATTTATAATAAGAGGTAACAGATTATTGTTACATCTTATTATATTATCCACACCAGTTAGCAAATCAATTATTTATTTAAAATAACAAAAATAAATTAAATGGTTTATTATTATTAATAAATGTGTTGTCCCCAATAAATATTTTGTTATTCTCTGCGCGGGTGCTTGGATCAATCTGGTTCAAGCATGTCGCAAGTGCCAGAAAGAGAAAAGCCCCGGAAAATATATTGTATATTAACCGAGGCGGACTCAAACCCAAACAATTTGATTCTGCCTCCATTTTTATCGGAGTGCAAGAGGAAATGAAAAAATATTCTTTAATCGGACTAATGATCGTCTCAATGATAATATCGAGCCACGTATTATTAGAGAGTAAATATTATCTTTACTCATACCAAATAATGGATATTTAATAATTCAGATTAATATAGTTTTTATTTTATATTAATCTTGTGGGGGAGCATTCCCCCACAATTTCCTGCCTTCATTATTGGGTTTGAATCTAAGCACCATAATTTAAAATAAGAGGTAACTGTAACATGTTACCTCTTATTTTATTAGCCACACCAGTTAGCAAATCAATTATTTATTTAAAATAACAAAAATAAATTAAATGGTTTATTATTATTAATAAATGTGTTGTCCCCAATAAATATTTTGTTATTCTCTGCGCGGGTGCTTGGATCAATCTGGTTCAAGCATGTCGCAAGTGCCAGAAAGAGAAAAGCCCCGGAAAATATATTGTATATTAACCGAGGCGGCATCAAAACCTAACAATTTGATTCTGCCTCCATTTTTATCGGAGTGCAAGAGGAAATGAAAAAATATTCTTTAATCGGGCTAATGATCGTCTCGATGATAATATCGAGCCACGTATTATTAGAGAGTAAATATTATCTTTACTCATACCAAATAATGGATATTTAATAATTCAGATTAATATAGTTTTTATTTTATATTAATCTTGTGGGGGAGCATTCCCCCACAATTTCCTGCTTTCATTATTGGGTTTGAATCTAAGCATCCTAATTTATAATAAGAGGTAACAGATTATTGTTACATCTTATTATATTATCCACACCAGTTAGCAAATCAATTATTTATTTAAAATAACAAAAATAAATTAAATGGTTTATTATTATTAATAAATGTGTTGTCCCCAATAAATATTTTGTTATTCTCTGCGCGGGTGCTTGGATCAATCTGGTTCAAGCATGTCGCAAGTGCCAGAAAGAGAAAAGCCCCGGAAAATATATTGTATATTAACCGAGGCGGACTCAAAACCTAACAATTTGATTCTGCCTCCATTTTTATCGGAGTGCAAGAGGAAATGAAAAAATATTCTTTAATCGGGCTAATGATCGTCTCAATGATAATATCGAGCCACGTATTATTAGAGAGTAAATATTGTCTTTACTCATACCAAATAATGGATATTTAATAATTCAGATTAATATAGTTTTTATTTTATATTAATCTTGTGGGGGAGCATTCCCCCACATTTTCCTGCCTTCATTATTGGGTTTGAATCTAAGCACCCTAATTTATAATAAGAGGTAACAGATTATTGTTACCTCTTATTATTATATTAAATATAAAAAAGCCGACCTCTATTTTGGCCGGCTCCTAGATAGGAAAATATTGCGCGGAAGGCATGTAAAGCGCAAGAAAAACAACAAAGCGTCAATATCAAAGCTCTAGCAATTTTACAAAAGGTTTAAAACTTCACTCCCTGCTAATAAATAAGCACCTGCACCATAATCCATATTGTGTTCAAACTTCACTTCACGAGGGTTAAATGCCGGAAGTTGAACCCAACCTAACATACCATTATCATGAATACAGGTTTGTAATGCCGCCCATGCTTTATTTAAAGCAGGAAAATAAATTTCATTCTCTAATACTCCCTGATTAATTCCCCATGCTAGTCCATAACAAAATAGTGCTGTAGCTGAACTTTCTGGCGCAGGAAAATTATCTGGATCGAGTAAACTTGTTCGCCAAAAACCATCTTCATGTTGATAATCTAGGATGGATGTCGCTAATTCTTTAAACAGTGCAATATAACGCTCACGACCATAAAAATCATCTGGCATATATTGAAGAATACGGGGAATAGACGCTAAAACCCAGCCAATGCCACGGCTCCAAAAAACTTTTTCACCATTGGCTTCGCGTAATTCATTTCCTTGACCATCAGGAATATAACGATGATCGCGAAAAATAAGTCCAGTTTCAGGATCTCGTAAATGCTCAATCGCATCCCAATACGCAGTATGCATATAATCTAAATAACGTCGCTCATGGGTAATTTCAGCAAGTGCAGCAAATCCCGGGGGTCCCATAAAGAGCGCATCACACCACCACCAATCCTCACGACCAAGTTTTGGCTCATTAAGCATAATATCAAACGCTTTGATTGTTGGTTCAACCACTTCAGATTGTTCGAAAAGTGGACTGATAGCTAAATAAGCTTGTGCACAAACATGATCATCTGCAAAACGTGCGTTGGGACCTGTTCTAAATCCAGTATGTAAAGTGTAATTCAGCACACCATTGAGATACTCTTCATCTTGTGTTGCTTGCCATGCTGCACTAACACAACTCCATAAAACACCACGTTCCCAATCGGTATCTTTAATAAAACGGGTTTTACCACTACGGCGACGAACACTGCGAACTTGATTAGCCGATTGATAACGATACACTCGCTTCATGTTTTGTAATACAAGCTCTCTTTGCAAAGTATCTGTATTAGCGTGTTCCATCCTATTTCTCCATGAAATTAACGAGCTAACCAACCACCATCAACTGCAATGGTATACCCAGTAACATAATCGCTCGCTTTTGATGCTAAGAAAATTGCTGGACCTGCAACATCTTCGGGAGTTCCCCATCGTCCTACTGGAATACGTTCTAAAATAGCTGCATTACGTGCTTCATCAGCACGAAGCGCGGTAGTGTTATCTGTTGCCATATAACCCGGAGCAATTGCATTAACATTAATATTGTATTGAGATAATTCCGTTGCCAATGCACGGGTTAATCCCATTACTGCAGATTTACTTGCTGTGTAGGAAGGAACTCGAATACCGCCTTGATAAGAGAGCATAGAAGCAATATTAATTATCTTTCCACCTTCACCTTGTTTCACAAATTGGCGAGCTACTTTTTGGGATAAAAAAAACAATGTTTTCTGATTAATATCAATCACATCGTCCCAATCTTTTTCACTAAATTCTAATAGATCTTCTCGACGAATAATCCCTGCATTATTCACCAAAATATCAATACGCCCCATAACAGAAACGGCTTCATCTACCAGCGCTTGTAACCCATCTTGTTTCATTAAATTTTGTGTAATGTAATGAAAACGACGACCCAAAGCCTCTACTTGCTGGCGGGTTTCAGGTGCATCTTGAATACCCACACCCACAATATCTGCACCCGCTTTGGCTAAACCAATAGCCATACCTTGACCTAAACCTGTATTACAACCTGTAACAATAGCAATCTTGCCATTTAAATCGAATAAATTCATAGCAATAACCTCTCAGGTGTGGCTTTATTGCCACACCTTTTTTATAAGTAGGGTAAGAAGAAAATGTGACTATTTATGGTTACTTCAGATCTTTCATTGCCACATGATCCATATCGTGGAAGACCTGATTTTCACCAACCATTCCCCAAATAAAGGTATAAGATGCAGAGCCCACACCTGAGTGAATTGACCAGCTAGGACTGATAACAGCTTGTTCATTGCGAACAACCAAATGACGAGTTTCCGTTGGTTCTCCCATATAATGGAATACCACGTTGTCATCTTTCATATCAAAATAAAGGTACACTTCCATGCGACGCTCATGAGTATGGCAAGGCATGGTATTCCATAAACTACCTGGTTCAAGAACGGTCATCCCCATGGATAATTGGCACGTTGGCAAAACTGAAGGGTGTAAGAATTTATAAATAGTACGAACATTACAGTTTTCTGTATTACCAATTTTTTCTGGTGATGCTTGTTGTTGCGTTATTTTGCGTGTTGGATAAGTATGATGAGCCGGCGCACAGTTCATATAAAAACGAGCCGGAGTTTCCATATTATCACTCATAAATTCAACACTTTTAGCGCCCATTCCGATATAAATGGCTTCACGAGGACCAATATCAAACACTTCACCATCAACAACTACTTTACCAGCGCCACCAATATTAATGGCACCTAGCTCACGTCTTTCTAAAAAGAAATCAACGCCTAAGGCTTTACCCGCCATTAATGCTAAAGGCTGCGTTGTAGGAACAATACCGCCAACAATAATACGGTCTATATGGCTATAAGTGAGATTCATTTCCCCTTCACAGAATAGGTTCTCTATCAGGAACTCCTTGCGAAGTCCTTCTGTATCAAGCCTTTTAGCATGTTCACTATGAATTGGCTGACGAATTTCCATTATAAATACCTCATTTTTACTGATGGGTGCATAACTGAAAAGCTATACATTTTCCCCGGATACAGAGTAAATATGATTTCCTCTGATGAATGTATCGGTGAGATGAAAACATTCATCCACCACAGCAAAGCTGGCTTGTTGCCCTACTTTGATATAACCCAATTTATCGCCGATACCGAGATACTCCGCAGGGATCGCAGTCGCCATTTGTACAGCTTCCCACTCAGGTATGTGCGCAAGTTTCACCATATTTCGCAATGCACTATCTAAGCTACAGGTACTCCCAGCCAAAGAGCCATCGGCTGTTTTAGCTTGACCTTGAGTAACACTCACTGTTTGTGCACCTAGCGTATAATCACCATCAGGCAACCCCCCGGCACGCATGCAATCTGTAATTAACGCGAGTTGTTGATAACCTTTCATGCGATACGCTAATTGCATCATCACGGGATGAACGTGAATGCCATCGGCAATCAATTCCGCTAATACATTGTGATATAACACTGCACCACAACATCCCGGTTCACGGTGATGAAGCCCCGTCATACCGTTATACAAATGCACACCACAATCAGCACCATGCAAAAACGCATCTGAAGTTTGCTCGTAAGTTGCAGCTGTATGCGCCACACTTGGCTTAATACCTCGATTGACCAACCAATCAATCGCATCTATTGAACCTTGTGCTTCTGGCGCAACAGCGACACGCAATAATGTGTCACCTGCACTTTCGAGCAGTGTTTCTAACTCTGATATTGTCGGTGCTTTAAGATATTTCACAGGATGAGAGCCGCGATGACGCTCAGTAAAATAAGGCCCTTCCAAAAAGCTCCCAAGTAACAACGCACCGGATGTTTGTGGCTTTGATAAGAACTCACGTACTTGTGATAATGCGAGGCGAATATCATCTATAGGTGCAGTAACCGTTGTACCAACCCACGCAACAACACCTGTTTTCACTAAAGCATCAGCAATGGTTTGCAACCCTTGTTCAGTCGCATCCATGACATCCGCACCTTCACGACCATGAATATGGATATCCACAAAACCGGGTAATAATGATTTCCCTTTTAGTCGAATAATGGGGCAATCTGTTGGTGCTTGCGAGGTGATCGATTCAATGACATCGCCCCTAACACAGACATAATAGAGATAACGAATTCCTTCAGGCGTAAACGTTCTATCTGCCAAAATCGCATATCGCTGACTCATAAGCCGTCTTCTTCATCAGCATTATTACTGTCTATTTGTGCTAATTGCTCACGAATATCTTGAATACTGTCTTGACCTATTTCGCGTAATGTTTGCACTAACTCTGGTGTTGAACACCCTTCTCGTTCAAAAGCTGCATTAACAATCATCGGTAAATTCACACCCGCTAATACCTCAACAGCAGGATTTTGCATCATAATGGCCATTGCTCGATTACAAGGGGTTCCACCGGGTAAATCTGTTAAGAACAGATATTGCTGACATGACATTGAGTTAATCGCCTCACGCATTTTTTCTTCAAGTTCATCAGGAGAAATTGACTCAACAAAATCGATAAATGCGATATCGTCTTGCTCGCCAGCAATCGCTTTTACGGCTGATGCCATACCAGAAGCAAAATTAAGATGTCCTGAAACAATAAGACCTATCATGAGTGACTCCTTGCGGGCAGCAGAAGCCCCTCCTGCCCGTTTATAGCAAGTTAATAATGTATTTCGATTGACAATAACGACGGTGGTAAAGGCTCTCTGTTATAAGAATCCTAATACGTGGCCGACAACGCCAAATGCAAGAGTTGAGAAAATTAATACCGGAGGTTTACCCCAAAAACCGGTGCTTTTTACCATTTTGTACATCAGGAAAACTAAGCACAGAGGCAATAAATTCGGCATGATTTTGTCAAAGAGCGCGCTTTGCAATTCGACCACCTTTCCTCCCAGCTCTAATGAGGCGGTGGTTTGCACCTTGATAAAGGTCGCGGAGAGCGCCCCAATAACAAAGATCCCCATAATATTGGCGGCTTTGGCCAGTTTTTCAGTGGCATCACTCATATTGACCATCGCGGCGGTTCCCGCGCGATACCCCATAAACATCAGCCCGAAATACACTAAAAAGTGCACTATTTGATATAAAAAGAAGAAAACAAAAGGTCCCGCAATCGAACCTTCCATTGCAATAGATGCACCCAATGCTAATGTCAGTGGCATTAAGGTCATATGATCGATAGCGTCGCCAATGCCTCCTGTTGGCCCCATTCCTGCAACTTTCATCACGTTAACAGTTGATGGTTTTTCTTTGTTTTCTTCCATTGCAACGGCTGTACCTAATAAAAAGGTAAACAGTTTAGGGCTGGCATTAAAGAATTGCAGATGGTTTTTCAGTGATGTTGCATAATCGCGTTTATTATTCCCATGGATCTTCTTTAATGCTGGAATAATTGAGAAGGCAAATCCACCACCTTGCATACGTTCAAAGTTAAAGTTACCTTCCATAAATAACCCTCGGAACGCACACTTCCAAAGATCACCTTTAGTGATAACTTTTCTGACCGTAGTATCTTGGTACTCATCAATACCATCAATCAAAGAACCCGTTTCTGGTTTATCCTGTGTTTTCAATGCAGTGCTGTTATCAGATACCATCTTCGAAATCCTCATTTTGCTGACTTGTATTTTTGTTGTTACCACTAAAGAAGAAGTAGAGTGTGGCAGCTGATGCGCCTAAAATAGCAACCGCCATAATTGGGAGTTTTAAATAAGTTGTCATGACGAAACCAATAAAGAACACACCTGCAACTTCTTTTGACCACATGATTTTCAACAACATTGCAAAACCAATAGCCGGAACCATCTTCGCACCAATACCGAGGCCTTCAAGCAACACTTTCGGGGTATTATCATCAATCCACTGAGCTGCATGTTCACCGAAATAGACCGTTACGAAGGCAACTAATGCATAGAGTAATGAACGTACTATAATCGTGATAATCAGTAACCGAGACACACCACCCGCATCGGCTCTTTCTGCGTATCTATCGGCTTTTCCCATAGTGAACGCCGTCATTGCAAAGAAGCCAATCACCAACATTTGCATTAACACAGCAATTGGCATACCAATACCCATAGCAACTTCAGGTGATTGATTTGTCATTACCGCAAAAGCAACCGCAGCAATAGTGCCTAAAGTTACATCTGGTGGCTGAGCACCGGCGTTAGGAACAAGCCCTAACCAAGCAAGTTCTAATGTTGCGCCTGCAATCAATCCAACCTGCATATCACCCATAATCAGGCCGACAACAGGTCCTGTAATTAATGGACGATGGATATTTAATGCAACGTCATACTTATCTATACCGCAAAAGAAGGCCCATAAAGCCACTAAAGAAGCTTCAAAAATCATAAATAATCCTCAAACCTGCTAATGCAGGTTTTTTTTACTCAGAAATTTATCAAGCAGATGCGAGTGTTAATACATCAACAGGTGTCTGATCGGGAGTGTTTTGAATTGTGCAAGTTACCCCATTTGCAACAAGGCGTTTAAACGCATCAATATCGGTTTCATCAACGGATACTGTTTTTGCAATTTGACGTTTTCCTTCATGAAAATGCATATTGCCAACATTACAGTGAGTAATGGGCACACCACCTTCCACTAAACGGGCAACATCTTTTGGGTTATTACACAACACAAAAATTTTCTGACGAGGTGATGCTTTGCTAATAACATCAATGGTTTTTTGAATAGAGAAGAAGCGAACAGCATATTCGCCCCCTGCTGATGCTTTCATTCCAGCTTGCATGAATGCGGCATTTGGGCCTTCTGCTGCGTCATCATTAGCCACTAAAATCAGGTTTGCTTCTGTATGTTTTCCCCATGTAATGCGGATTTGACCATGGAGTAAACGTTCGTCAATGCGGGTCCAGACAATATTCGGTGTGTTCATGATTAGCTCTCTTATTATATTTTATTAATTTAAAGCAGACTGTGTGTCGTCTTTTTTGTATGAGAACGGATAAATAGTGACGCCTTGTACAACGCGGTTGATTTCTCCTGTTGGAGACGGGTTATCAGGCGTATTCCCTAGTGCAATGGAACTGTGAAATGCGAATGATTGCGCCAACATCAAGTAAGGGAACAATAGCGCCACATCTGAACAGTTCTCTAACGCAGGAATATAAACAAAACTCTCTGGCGAAAAAGCTTTATCATTTCGTGCGGTGATCGCGATCACCTTGCCTGATGCATTATCGTGAATAACCTCTCGTAATAAGTCAGTCTCGTATTGACGAGTGTAAGGATCATTTGAGAAGAACATCACCACTAAAGTTTCTTTATTTACAATAGACTTAGGTCCATGTCGAAAGCCTAATGGAGTATCAAAGCTCGCTACCACCTTACCGGCTGTAAGCTCTAACATTTTCAGCGCAGCTTCTTGCGCTAAACCTTGCAATCCACCGCTTCCTAAATAAATAACCCGTTTAAACTTACCCGCGTATTTATCTCGAATAATTTGATTCGCTTTATTAAACTGCGCTTTATAGTGACTAAAAAAAGGTGCGATAGAATCACTAAAGACGTTATCTCCTAAAAAAATAGTCACTGCAGCCATCATCATGGATGAAAAGCTAGAGGTCATCGCTAAAGAACGGTCATTGGATTCTTCAGGCATCAACAATGCCAATGCACTACTGTTGTTTTGGCAATACTGATAAAGCTTGCCATTTGCATTACATGTCAGCACTAAGTGATGACACTGAGATAGACATGCAGTCGCAATATCTAACGCTGCCACACTTTCAGGACTATTCCCTGAGCGCGCAAAAGAGATTAATAACGTTGGGATGTCTTCTGCTAAATATTCTTGTGGATCAGCCACTAAGTCGGTTGTTGCAATCGCATCTACTCGGCGTTTTGTATGACCACTTAAAATAGGGGCTAATGCTTTTCCAGCAAATGCGGATGTACCTGCACCTGTTAAAATAATTCGCGCATGAGGCTCTGCGAGCGCTTTATCTAAAAAAGCTTCAATATCAGCACGTTTCTCTTTTACTGATTGCCACGTTTTCTTCCAACATTCTGGTTGTTGCTCAATTTCTTTCGCAGTCCAAAATGCATTCAGTTGCTCTAATTTAGCGGTCTGATAGCTTAAATATTCCATGGTTTCCCTCAATTAATGGACATAGCACGCATCGGCATACACCGATAACACATCACGAATTTTCGCAATAACAAAAGATTCAGGGGAGCCGTCAATCATGCCTTCTCTAAATTGGGTAAATTGATAAGGGAGGTATTGGCTTAGTAACGGCAATGGAATTGGTTTAACGGATAAGTTATCCATTAGCGTATCGATAGCAGCATTAATTTCAGCATCAGGCCAGTAATAACGGATACGATCACTAAAACTATACACTCGAGCAAAGGCTTGTTGTCGCTCATCACCGTGATAATATTTTTGCCAAAATCCAGGCTCACGGCACATCAGTTGTTCCATTTTTTCACGCAATTTAGAACACTGTTCTTGAGGGAATAATGTTTCTTCAATGGCGCAAAGTGCATATAATCCTTCGCGCATTGCAAAGGTTAATGCGGGTCCTACTTTTAAAATGGCAAAATGATCATGAACGAGTTGTTTATAAGCCGCTTGGGTTTGATAGTCAGTAGAATGGGCTTCAAAAACTAGATGAGAATAATCGTTCACGACTTGGCTTAATGATTGTGCTTCTTCGGATTGGTAATCAATAATCCCCGTATGATCGAACTCAACGCCGGGTTGAACCACCAAACCAATAACACGTTCCCAACAATCACCTACACCAGCATGTTGAAAAGCTTGGCGATGGCATTCTAAGGTTTTACGTGCAGCATCAGGTGAAGTAACTTCAACAGTATCAAGCTCTTCAGCGGCACCGCCCGGTACGGGCACTTCGGTACCAACCACATAGACAATATCACTATAACCAAAAGTCTCTTTTGCTGTCTGTTCTGCAATAACAGCAAGACGTGCAGCACGGGATGCCACAATTTCATCAGTTAAAGGAACAGGATCGTCAGCACAAGACATACTGCAATCAAGGTGGATTTTTTTGAAACCAGCGGCAACATAATGTGCAATCAACACATCTGCATTCGCCATCGCTTCTTCAGCGTTTAGATGCTGCCAACGATTAGGCCCTAAATGGTCACCACCAAGAATAAGTTTCTCGATAGAAAAACCGACATTTTCAGCCTGTTCGATAACATATTGGTAGAAGTCAGCGGGAGTCATTCCCGTATAACCACCAAACTGATCAACCTGATTAGAGGTGGCTTCAATTAGCAGAAAGGAATCATTATCCAGCGCTTGTAATAGAGCTGCTTCTATTACTAAAGGATGGGCAGAACAAACAGAATAAATACCATTCTGTTTGCCTGATTTGTGTTGCTGAACAATCTTTTCTAAAGGATGCATTAAATACTAACTCCATAATCAACACCGGCGGTGTTGCTAATGGAGTTAGCAAATTACGATGCCTTATCGTCGACGATAATCACTTCGATTTTGTGATCTTTCAGTTCCTGAATATATTCTTCAGGGATACCTGAGTCGGTCACTAATATATCAATATCACCAAATTCTCTGATCATATGACAGCTGCGTTTACTGAATTTCGTAGAATCTGCAACCGCAATAATCGTTTCTGAGATATCACACATTAAACGGTTAAGGCTGGCTTCCTGTTCATTGTGTGTAGTAATACCAACACGTAAATCGAATCCGTCAACACCTAGAAAAACCTTATCAAAACGGTAATTTCTAAGACTATTTTCAGCTTGTGAGCCTGAAAAAGACAACGCACTTTTTCGCAATACACCACCGGTCATTAATACTTCCACACCTGAGGTATTTGCTAACTCCATTGCGACATCCAGACCGTTAGTCATGACCACTACATTTTCGCGCGACTTTAAGTGTGTCGCGATTTCGCGAGTAGTTGTCCCCGAGTCAAGAATGACGGTGTCTCCATCCTTTATCAGCGTTGCGGCAGCTTTCCCGATTAATGTTTTTATGCCCGCGTTTTGTCCACGTTTTTCGTGGATACTCAATTCGGCAATAAATCCTGTGTTAGGAATTGCTGCACCATGAGAGCGAACGATATAACCATTTTTCTCAAGAAAACTTAGATCGCTGCGGATAGTGACACTTGAGACTTTAAATAATTCAGCGAGATCTTCGACTCTGGCTTTACCTTGTTGGTTTACCATATCGAGGATTTCCATACGCCTCTCAACTGCCGCTTTCACTTTCGTCTCCTTACGAAACCAAAAGACCTTCTTTCGATTAGTTTCGAATTTAGTTTACTACGCCAATTTTAACCGACAATGCAAAAAAACAAAACTTTTGATCTCTTTCACAAAGTTTCGATTCATCATCGAATGCTTACGATTATTTTCGTGTCATTTCAATGATAGCCTTCAGGCCATCAGTTTCCAATAAATAAAATGATATAACGCAACACTATACTTATGATTACACCACATACAGCTAGATAAAACACAATAATATAGATTTAATTTCGCCTTATCTCACAAGATACAGATTAAAACTTCATAGCACTCATTTGTTTTCGAAAAACAAATCAAAATAAATAGCTCAAATAGTCAATAGAATATGAAATAGTATCGAATCGAAAGTATTTTTATCGAAAATAGCGGTATTTAACTTTCGAAAAAACCTTTCATTTACTTTCGTTATTTCGTATTTGTGATTTTAATCTCTTTTGTTTTGATAAATTTTACGTAATGTAACAGGATAAAAAAGAAACTCAGGAAATGACTAATGGCATTAAATCAACCTGCTTATTTTCATATGATGGCAAAACCTACAAGCTACCACTGTAATATTAAGTGTGAATACTGCTTTTATCTGGAAAAAGAAAATATTTTTCCAGATGAAAAAAAAGAAACAGGCCATACCGTAATGCCAGATGGTGTGCTTCGTCGTTATATTAAAGATTATATTCAATCACACAGCGGTGATCAGGTTGATTTTTCTTGGCAAGGTGGAGAGCCAACACTTGCAGGATTGGCTTTCTTTGAACAAGTTGTCAAATACCAAAAACAATTTGCTAACGGTAAGACAATTACAAATAGTGTACAAACCAATGCAATTGCCATTAATCGCCAATGGGCACAATTCTTTGCTGATAATCATTTTCTATTAGGCGTTTCAATTGATGGTATTGAAGCTGTTCATGATAAATATCGTATTTCTGTCAATGGAAGCCCTACTTTTGAACGAGTAAAACGTGCAATTAAATTACTCAATGAATATGGCGTCGAATTTAATACACTCACTGTCGTTAATGACCAAAACTGGAATAAAGGAAAAGAAACTTATCAAGCCTTAAAAGAATTAGGTTCTACTTTCTTTCAATTTATTCCCATCGTCGAAGTCGATAGACGCTTTCCTCATACTCATGGAGGACATTATGCACCGGGCCCTAATGCACAATTAGCGCCTTTTTCTGTTCCAGCAGAAGGCTATGGACAATTTATGGCTGAAGTATTTGATGAATGGGTACGGCAAGGCGATATCGGGAAAATATATATCCGCTTATTTGATAGTTTATTAGGCACATGGATGGGATATCCTGCATCAACCTGTATTCAATCTAAAACCTGTGGTCAAGCATTGATCATTGAAGCCAATGGCGATGTTTACTCTTGTGATCACTATGTCTATCCCGCCAATAATTTGGGCAATATTCATCAAAACAGCCTTGCTCATATAGTCACATCAAAACAGCAACAGCGCTTTGGCCAAAATAAATATGATAAACAAACAAGCCTTTGCAAACAGTGTGAAGTGCAAAGCTTATGTTATGGCGGTTGCCCTAAACATCGCATTATTACTATTGAAGGCGAAAAATATCGCCATAACTACCTATGTCGCTCTTATAAAAAAATATTTCACCATACCGCGATAGGCATGCAATTAATGCAACAAGCTATTTCACGTGGGGGCCTTGCTAGTGATGCACTTCCTGCGATGAAAAAAAACTACTTAAAGTAACTCTTTTTATTTTATCTTGTTTATTCTGGAGACAATCCGTGATCTTACCTTCTGTTAAAAAAAGCTTACTCGCTGGGCTGATTGCTACGTCATGTTTAAGTATTCCAATCACTGCCAATGCAGGTGGTACACCTGAAAAGCCGAATATTTTGCTGATAGTGATGGATGATTTAGGTACAGGGCAACTTGATTTTGTACTGGATACCTTAAATGCCGATGAATTAGCACAAAGACCAACACCGTCGCGTTATGAAGGCGATATCAATAAGATGGTTGAAGCTGCACGCATTGCAATGCCAAATGTCAGTCAAATGGCTACAAATGGTGCCAAAATGACCAATGCATTTGTTGCTCATCCTGTTTGTGGACCATCACGAGCTGGTATTTTTACGGGGCGTTCTCCTGCAAGCTTTGGTACTTATAGCAATGATGATGCTATTTTAGGTATTCCTAAAGATATCAAACTATTGCCTTCACTTTTTCAAGAAAATGGCTATGCCACAGCCAGTATTGGAAAATGGCACAATGCAAAAGTGATCCACAAACCGAAAATTAATGAAAGTAAGCAAACTCGTGATTATCACGACAACATGATCTCAACACCAGAAGTAGGTTACGCGCCCCATGAACGAGGTTTTGATTATGACTTTAGCTATTACGCATCGGGTGTGGCTTTATGGAATTCACCTGCATTTTGGCGTAATGGTGTCAATGTTCCCGCGCCAGGTTATACCACGCATCTGTTAACGGATGAGACCTTAAAATTTATTGATGAGCACAAAGATAAACCATTCTTTATTAATCTCTCCTATAGCGTTCCTCATATTCCGTTAGAACAAGCCTCACCCGCTAAATATATGGAGAAATTTGATACTGGCAATGTTGAAGCAGATAAATACTTTGCTGCCTTAAATGCAGCCGATGAAGGCATTGGTCAAATAATTGCAAAATTAAAAGCAAATGGTGAATTAGAAAATACACTTATCTTTTTCTTATCCGACAATGGCGCAGTTAATGAATCACCAATGCCAATGAATGCAATGGATAGAGGCTTTAAAGGACAAATGTTTAATGGTGGGGTCAGAGTACCTTTTATTGCTTATCAACCTGGCACTATTTCAGCTGGTACAAAAAGTGATGAGATGATCTCCGCACTTGATATTTTACCGACTGCGCTACAAACAGCAGGTATTGCTATTCCTGACAACCTAAATATTGAAGGGAAAAACATCATGCCTTTACTCAAAGGTGAAACAACAAAATCCCCTCACAACTATCTTTATTGGGCAGGTCCTGGCACTAAACATTACAGTGAAGAAAACCAAGAGTTTTGGCACGGATATCACCAATGGATAACCTATCAACGTAAAACACCGCCTACAAATCCTAATTTAGAAAAGCTCTCTAAAGGTGCTTGGGCTGTGCGTGACGGTGAATGGGCACTCTATTTTTATGATGACGGGAAAAATCAGCCTCAACTTTTTAACGATAAAAACGATCCGGCTGAATCAATCGATCTTGCTAAACAAAATCCACAAAAAGTGACAGAGCTAAAAAATGCGTATTACCAGTGGATCAAAGATAAGCCAAAGCCCGTTCTTTGGGGACAAGATCACTATCAAATATTAGTGGATTCTGCAAAACCTTAATATTCAACTTCCGTTTTGTTTCGCAAGGATGCGTCTTTTTTCTGAGATACGAAAATGGCTATTAAAATTGCATCTTCAGCACGTCCAAAACTCCCTTATGAGCACCCAAACGTAGAAATCTATCAACGCTTATTTAAGGAAAATATCATTCGACGATTAGTCAGAAAATCAGCTTATCGTCGCTATGACAAAACGATCACTCACTTTTTTAATGATGAAAATCAGTCACTTTTCTCTTTATGCGAAATGTTGACACAGTATGTCACTCAAGCTTTTCATCATTATCAAGTCTGGGGTTACTCCCATGCTTATTATCCCGGCAGTCCTGGACAACAAACCGCCAGAACAGATGCCCTTGAAGGAGTGAGTCGAGTTCTTCCTTTATTAGCAGCATGGATTGTCAGTAGCAAAAAAAGCACCTTAATGGGATTAAATCAGCAAGCATTTAATTTACCATTAATGATCAAACAAAGTTTTATTCATGGCACTGATCCGCTTCATAAAGGCTATTGGGGAAAACTTGAAAATTACGATCAAAGAATTTGTGAGGCAGCGGATTTAGCGCTCACACTCTGGATAAGCCGTGAATGGGTTTGGGATACATTAACACCTGCTACACAACAACAAATTATTGTTTGGTTTGAACAAGTTAATCACTGTGAAATTGTTGATAATAATTGGCATTTCTTCCCTCTTACCGTCCAGTTTGTGATTAAAGCACTCACAGGAAAAGACACGATTACCCATTGGCGTTATGAACGATTAAAAGAATTTTATGTTGGTAATGGATGGTTTCGAGATGGTGCAAAAGGTAATTATGATTACTACAATGCGTGGGGTTTTTACTATTCACTGTATTGGTTAGCACAAATTGACCCTCAATTCGATACGGCATTTATTACTCAATCACTTAACACCTTTAATCAACATTACCTTTATTTTATGACCCCAAAAGGTATTCCTTTTTTTGGTCGTAGCGCCTGCTACCGCCTTGCGGTTTCTGTGCCATTATTAGCGGGTGTCGATTTGCATTGCCCTTCAGTCAAAGTAGGCGAGGCAAAACGCGCCTTTGAAAGTAGCCTACGTTATTTTATTTCTCAAGGCGCATTAAAAAACGGTGCGCCAACTCAAGGTTTATTTAATCACGATCCCCGTTTAGTTGATAACTACAGCGGTCCTGCTAGTAGTTTTTGGTCATTACGTGCCGTCATTATCGCGCTTTATTGTGCCGATCGAATCAATTTATGGCAAACACCTTCACTTCCTTTACCCATAGAAAAAGATAACTTTCGTTTCGAAATTCCTGCAATTCAAGCTTTAGTAACTGGAGTGAAAGCAACACAAGAGGTAACCGTCATTTTTTGCGAAGATTATACGACTCAGCAAACCCCATTAACTCGCCGTTTAGAAAAACAAACCTTAGCACAAAAAGTCGCGGAAACCGTGATAGGACAGTCTAGACGACCGAAAAATAATTTATTACGCAAAGGGATCACCAGTTATAGCTCGAAAATGGCACATTTTTTCTAATCACCTTTCATTTGCTTTCAGTGCGAAGGGAATAAAAATGTGATTTAGATCTTTTACCTTTCTATTTCTTTCGTTTATTATAATTCGTAATTAAACGAAAGATGAGAGGCAAACATGTATCTGGTTTCTACTCGTAATATGCTCAATAAAGCACAGCGTGAAAATTATGCTGTGCCTGCTTTTAATATTCACAACTTGGAAACTATCCAAGTTGTGATGGAAACGGCTGCTGAAATGGCATCCCCCGTTATTTTAGCAGGTACACCAAGTACGTTTGCTTATGCAGGTAGTGATTATTTGATCTCTATTTGCCAGCAAGCCGCAGAACAATACCGAATTCCCGTTGCACTACATTTAGATCATCATGAAGACATTCCTGATATTTGCCATAAAGTCACTTCAGGCGTGCGATCAGCCATGATCGATGCCTCTCATTTTCATTTTGAAGAAAACATTCGTATCGTCAAAGAAGTTGTTAACTTCTGCCATCATTGGGATTGCACGGTAGAGGCTGAATTAGGTCGCCTTGGTGGACAGGAAGATGATCTTATCGTTGATGCTAAAGATGCCCTATTCACCGATCCTGATTCGGCAGTACAATTTATTAAAGCAACTGGCATTGATTCATTAGCCGTGGCAATCGGCACCGCACATGGCATGTATAAACATGAACCTCATCTTGATTTTGATCGTTTAGAAATTATCCGCCAAAAGACTGATATTCCGTTAGTTCTCCATGGTGCATCAGGGATCCCTGATGATGATGTACGCCGTTGTATTGATTTAGGTATTTGCAAGGTCAATGTTGCAACTGAACTAAAAATTGCTTTTTCCAACGCGATTAAGCAGTACTTTTTAGATAACCCTGATGCAAGTGATCCTCGCCATTACCTTGTACCGGGCAAAGCCGCAATGAAAGCGGTGGTTGCAGATAAAATTCGTGTCTGTAAAAGTGATGGGAAACTGTGAAAACAAATAGAACTGTCGCCATTATTGGCGAATGTATGATTGAACTCAGTGGTCAACCTTTTCTACCGCAACAACAGCGCTTTGGGGGTGATACGCTCAACACCGCGCTGTATTTATCACGACTAGAGCCTTCATTACATCCTCGCTATATAACGGGTTTAGGCGCTGATACTTACAGTACCTTAATGAAAAAAGCATGGGAAGAAGAAGGAATTAACTGCCAATCTGTTATTACTATTCCTGAAAAACTTCCCGGCCTATATGCCATTGAAATTGATCCTTGCGGTGAACGTAGTTTTCATTATTGGCGTAATGATGCGGCCGCACGTTATATTGCAGCAGATAGCCGTTTTACAACACACCTCAATGCACTACCTAATAATAGTGTGATTTACCTCAGCGGAATTTCTCTTGCTATTTTAACGCCGAAAGGGAAAGAGTCTCTACTCACACAATTAATCCACCTTAAACAGCGTGGGATCACCTTAATTGTGGATTCAAATTATCGACCTCGTTTATGGGATTCAATACCTCATGCGCAAGAGTGGTTTGAAAAACTGTACAGGCTTAGCGATATCGCTTTAGTTACGGGTGATGATGAAAAAATGCTTTGGCAACAACCCATTTTGACAGAACAAAGCATTGCACAACGCCTTCATCAATGGGGTAATCAAAACGTGATTGTTAAACTCGGTGCTCATGGTGCTTTCTGGTCTGATGGCATAGATACGGGCTATATCGCTCCAAAACCGATTGATTCTGTTGTTGATACTACCGCTGCGGGCGACTCGTTTAATGCTGGTTTTATTGCCGCTTGGCTACAAAACAATCACTTACCAACTTGCTGTTTATGGGGAAATACATTAGCTGGGCTCGTTATTCAACATCACGGCGCCATCATCCCTCATAAAGTCACCGATTCATTCTATACATTAATCAAGGATAACCATGACACAGTCAATTGTTGATACACTTTCCTCACTGAAAGTGATCCCCGTGATCCAAATTAATCGCGCTGAAGATGCAATCTGGCTGGGTGAAATTCTAACCCAAAATCAATTACCTGTTGCTGAAATCACTTTTCGTACACCTGTGGCAGCTAAAGCTATTAAGCTAATGCATGAGCATTTTCCTGAGCTTATTTTATGCGCGGGAACAGTATTAACGGCACAACAAGCAGATATGGCAAAAGAAGCAGGAGCAAGCTTCGTCATTTCTCCAGGTTATAACCCAAATACAGTTGATTATTGCCTGAATAATGGAATCGACATTGTGCCGGGAATTAACAATCCAAGCCAGATAGAAGTTGCCCTTGAAAGAGGCCTAACTTTAGTTAAATTCTTCCCAGCAGAAGCCTCTGGCGGTGTAAAAATGCTAAAAGCACTTGCGGCACCTTACGCACAAGTGCAATTTATGCCAACTGGTGGCATTAGCTTAAATAATGTCAATGATTATCTCGCTATTCCACAAGTGGTGGCATGTGGCGGTAGTTGGATTGCAACTACCAAAGCGATTGATAAACAAGATAAGCAAACCATTGTTAATCAGATTCAAAGTATCCATTCATTACTAAATATCAATAAAGGATAAATAAAATGAAACAGGTTGCCGTTTTATTAGCAGACGGGTTCGAAGAAGGTGAAGCCGTTGTTTTTATTGATATCATGCGCCGTCTTGATATTCATGTTGATGTGCTTTCTTGCATGGATACGTTAGTATTAAATACTTATTTTGAAACTAAAATCAGTGCGGATTTTCTATTAACAGAAAAGCTAACACACAATTATGACGCAATAATGATGCCTGGTGGTCCTAAAGGTACCGATCGTTTATGTGCTAACGAACAAGTTATTCAATTTATTAAACGCCATATTGCTGAAGATAAATACATTTGTGCGCTATGCTCTTCTGGGGCAAAAGTATTAGCTGCACATCATCTTCTTGAAGGCCGTAACTACAGTACAGGTGATAAATTGGCTGATAAATATGAAGATGGCAATTATCTTGATCAAGATGTCGTTGTCGATGGAAAATTTATCAGTGCAAAAGGATTAGGTGTAAGTTTTGAATTTGCGTTTACTGTAGCTCGCCATTTATTAAGCGACAATACAGAAAAAGTAGACTGGCAAGCTAATCATATTTATTTCAAACACTGGCCGTTAGATTACCTAAAATAGCTAACTTAATTATTATTAACGATATAAAGGGGATTTACTCCCCTTTATATTTTCATTTTTAATAATGATAAATCAGTATACAAAAATTATTTTTGTTTAAATGCATGAGGCTCAGAGTAGTGCCACAATTTATCCCAATACTCTTTAATAAAGGTGCTAACAGCCTCTTCACCTTCAACAAGATAGTTAAATTCTGACAAATATCCTGGGTACATATTATCTGAACCAACAATATACAATTCATCATCGATAATAGTCACTTTTGCATGATTCCCTGGTGCTGGCGCAACTTTAGGATAAATACCACTCGCATTAACCAATGACCAGAACGGATGTCCAATATCACCTTTTTTAGGGGGATCTTCGCTCAGTGGCGCTTCTTTTAGTGTGGCTGTATAAGATGATTCATCTGCATCAGACCATTTATAAGTTTTACCTTCCGTTTGTAGTGCTTTTGGTACTTTATCGGTAAAAAAGAATGGTGCAATTTTAATACGACGTAGTGCTGACTCACGAATTTTATCGGGATCAGAAATAACAGTATCGGTCTCGATATCATGTGTCAGATAATATTTAAATAATTCAAATGTTCTTTGTGCACCAGAGCCAAATGAATATTGATCGCCATTCGCGCCCGCAGCTGCATCTAATGGTGAAACGACAATTTCAACTTCTAATTCTGGATTTTTTAATAACGCTTCAATGATCCAATGGCAAACTGGGTGATCTTTCCATTTTTTCTTCCATGCGCTCACAACATCTTGCTGAGACATACGAATTTTTTTCTTCGCATTTTTTATAAGGTATTCCTTCATTTTTTCGGAACCTTTCTTATAATCAGTGCGCATATCAGCCCCTTCCCAATATTTTCCTACTGAAAAAATACGGTCAGTTTTAAAAAAGCCTTCGTCCGGCGATTTAGCTAAGTTTTCTTCATTTATCTTTTTAATTTCTTTTAGAATACTTTTTTTCGTTAATGGATCGGCAATGTGATAACTTGCTTTTTTAGCAACCCATTCATTTTTTTTACTATCAAAATATTCTTTTGTAATTAAATCCTTACCCACATCCCACATATTATTTAAAAATAGCTGTGAATGAAGTGCAGACTCACCAATAACTTTAACTGAAACATCATGAACCGGTGGATAGCTTTTAAAAAGATCCATATTTAAATTATGACCACCAACAAAAGCTTCACTACCATCGACAGCAATAATCTTTGTATGATTCCATGTCATTCGTGTATCTAATTCAGAAATAAAATCTTCTGGTAGCACTTTTTTTTCTAAAGAAACTTTTAAGCCATCAATAATACGATAAAAGCGACCAATCCAAATATCTGGAATACATTCCCAATATTTCCCACGCTCTTTAATCAATTCAATAAGATCTTTTTTCAATGCCAGATATTCAGGTGTTCCACTAAAATAATATTTCACACCGTTTAATAAAACGGTTGGTGTTTGTGCAAATAAAAATCGAATTTGCGTACGTTCTTTACGCCCTTTCTTTTCAGAAAAAGATTTATCAATTGCAGCAAGAATAATTTTACGCCACTCCTCATCAGGAGCATTAAGCGATGAAATATCACAGCGATACAACATTTTATCTAAGATAGATGTAATAGCCTGTTCAAACTCAGCCTCACGTTCTATCGCTTTTGGCATAATTTCTTTACCAAATGGCATTCCCCATACATGAGGAGTATCAAAAATCTTCACATAATTATTTTCTGATGTTTCATTGAAGAAACCTTTTAATTCTGTTTTTAATCCATCAATAAGTTTCATAATATTCCTTTATTTTATAAACAGGACAACTATATTATTTAAATAAAAATTTAAATAATTAGATTTTCAATTAAGATAGATAAAATATTTTCATTCCTATAAAAATATTTTTATCAGACATATGACAACTTGATATAATTTCAATTATCTCTACATAATACTCACCCTCTTTTATCATTAAAAAAACCAACATCTTATATTTTAGGCATTAATAATAATAAAGACATTATTATTAATAATAGTAACTTAATAATAAATAACTGTTGTTATCAAACTACAAAAATAATTAAATATATATTTATTGGCCTATAAATTACTCCTTATAAATTATTATTTGTTAGCTTAACCTCTTTTATAATTAATATTTAACAGATATAGCTGTATTATTTTTATCAGGAGAAAATATGAGTTTTGCAAATAGAGTTAAATCAAGAAGAGATACCTTAGGGCTTACTAAGACTGACATTACCCAAAGTACCCCCTAATAATAACTAACTCTGTTATTGGGGGAGTTATATCAAAAACAGTTTTATCTGTTTAATGCTTTCGTTATAGATTTTAAGATAAATAATCTTGAATCTTATTATTGTTTAGGCTGTGCCTTCACGTATTTTTTCTTCTGTTTGATAATAATGCCTATGAACAGAAAATAGCTAAATATCATGTAATATGCTGTCATTATCCTCTATATCCCATAGAGTATCATTATCGACATACGCATAACTACCACTCCCCTCAATGTTTTTTTCATTACTAATTAATGTCTGACCAATTAGATCCAAAGTGATTTAGCTCATATCTCTTCATGACTTAACTTACATTCTTGTTTCTCCACTTTCAATTACTAACCAAATGAAACTAAATAAAATGTTATAATATACAGAGTAAATTATTAAACATATATTCTATGTACAAATACTGAGTAACGGTGTTCTTTACAACCCATAACAGAATAAAATAAAAAGTTAATCAATAAAGACTATATAATAATTTAAAATTAAAATGATAATAGAAATATAAAACCAATAAAGTATTTACTCATTTTTATTGTTACATTTTATTTTTTAGAGATACCTCTTAAATTCATTAAGATAAATTGATTTATTTAAAATTATTTAATATAAACAACCATACCTTAAGTTAAATTTCTTGGTAGTGAATTTACTTATTATGACCACTCTCAAGAGATCCTTTATTCGTTTTAATACAAGGATTTTATTATGTCAGATAGTTTTCAAAATGAAGTTCCTAAAGCGCGGGTAAATATAAAACTCGACTTACACACAGGTGGTGCACAGAAAAAAGTTGAATTACCTTTAAAACTATTGGCCATTGGTGACTACAGTAACGGAAAAGATAAACGTGTTCTTTCAGAAAGAGAGAAGGTCAATATTAATAAAAATAATTTCAATAGTGTTCTTACTGAATTTTCCCCATCGATCAGTCTTACCGTAAAAAATACATTAACGAATGATGGCAACGAAGAAAATATTAATCTGTCATTTAAAGAAATGGCTGATTTTGAGCCAGAACAAGTTGCTCGCCAAATACCGCAACTTCGCGCCATGCTAGCAATGCGTAATCTCTTGCGTGACTTGAAATCTAACCTCCTCGATAACATCACTTTTCGCCGTGAACTCGAAAATATCCTTAAAGATCCTGCATTAAGTGATGAATTACGCGAAGAACTCTCTCAACTCGCTCCGAAAAAAGATTAATTGGGTTTTATCATTACAGGATTATGCTTATGTCAGTGAATAGCGAAAGTATTTCAAAGAGTACAACAACTGTACTTGATGAACCGACCAATAGCGGTGTTTACGCCTCTCTCTTTGAGAAAATCAATCTCACCCCCGTTTCTCAGGTGAGCGATATTAATATCTTCCAAGACAATAGTGCTCTGGCTGATACAACTGCAAATGAACGCGTTACAGTTGCGGTTCAAGTTTTTCTCGAACGGCTGAAATCTTCAGGCCAAAAGGTTGAACGTTTAGATAGAAATCTACTCGATCACCATATTGCAGATTTAGATAGACAAATTAGCGAACAACTTGATGAAGTCATGCATCATGCTGATTTCCAAAAAATAGAATCAGCATGGCGTGGACTAAAATTCTTAGTGGATCGCACTGATTTTCGCCAAAATGTGAAAATCGAATTACTCGATGTAGCTAAAGACGATTTACGCCAAGATTTTGAAGATTGCCCTGAAACTATTCAAAGTGGTCTTTATCACCATACTTATATCGAAGAGTATGATACTCCTGGTGGTGAACCTATTGCAGCCATTGTCTCTAATTATGAGTTTGATCGTAGCCCACAAGATATTGCGTTATTACGTAATATTGCAAAAATTTCAGCGTCCGCACATATGCCATTTGTTGGCTCTGTTGGCCCTGCATTTTTTGGTAAAGACTCTATGGAAGAAGTCGCCGCCATAAAAGATATCAGCAACTATTTTGACCGTGCTGAATACATCAAATGGAAATCTTTCCGCGACTCTGACGATGCCCGCTATATTGGCTTAACAATGCCTCGTGTTTTAGGTCGCCTTCCTTATGGCCCAGATACCGTTCCTGTACGTAGTTTTAATTATATTGAAGAAGTAAAAGGCCCAGATCATGAGAAATATTTGTGGACAAATGCAACCTTTGCTTTTGCCGCCAATATGGTGAAAAGCTTCATTAATAACGGTTGGTGTGTTCAAATTCGAGGCCCTCAGGCTGGCGGAGCGGTAAAAGATTTACCTATTCATCTTTATGATTTAGGAACAGGAAGTCAGGTAAAAATTCCATCTGAAGTGATGATCCCTGAAACACGAGAATTTGAGTTTGCTAACCTCGGTTTTATTCCATTGTCTTACTACAAAAACCGCGATTATTCTTGTTTCTTCTCTGCAAATTCTGCGCAGAAACCCGCGATTTATGATACCGCTGATGCAACAGCAAACAGTCGTATCAATGCGCGTTTACCTTATATTTTTCTCCTTTCACGCATCGCACATTATCTGAAATTAATTCAGCGTGAAAATATTGGTACTACGAAAGATCGTCGCTTATTAGAACTCGAATTAAATAATTGGGTTCGTAGCTTAGTCACTGAAATGACTGACCCAAGTGATGATTTACAAGCTTCTCACCCACTTCGTGATGCCAAAGTCGTTGTAGAAGATATTGAAGATAATCCAGGATTTTTCAGAGTGAAACTGTATGCCGTTCCTCACTTCCAAGTAGAAGGAATGGATGTAGATCTCTCGTTAGTATCTCAAATGCCAAAAGCGAAAGCATAAGGTGAAGCACGGATGAAAATATACCGCCCCCTCTGGAGTGATGGGGCCTTTTTGGCTCCTCAGCAATTTCAACAACAAGCACGATGGGATAGCTATCTCATTAGCACTATCGCCAATATGACGATAGCATCAACATGGGGCGTGATTTGTGCTGAATTTGATGAAAGTGCTTTAACTATTTCACGCCTTAGCGCACAAAAATTAATTGTGCGTTTTCCTGATGGAACTCTGATCGATACGACACTTGCTGATAATTTACCGCCAGTCAATGAACTCAGCCATTATTCCCAACATCAAACACTTGATATCGTATTAGCTCTACCTTTATTGCAAGCCAATGGTGGCAATCTAATGCAAGAAGGTCGCTCTGATAGACCGCAACAATTCTATCAGGAGTGGATGAAAGTCCAAGATTTAATTGGTCAAGAACAAACGGATATTGCCGTATTACGCCACAGTATTACTTTACGCTATGCTCATGAAGAAAACAGTGCTTATATGACTTGCCCTGTTGCTCGGTTAATTCGTAACACTCAAGGCGCATGGGAACTCGATCAACACTTTATTCCTCCGTTGCTCAGTTGTAATGCAAGCGCTGAATTAACTACTTTATTTTCAGAGTTTATGCATCGTTTAGTAGCGAAACGCCGCCGCTTAATGACGATGCGCAGAGAAAATAATGAGCAAATGGCTGATTTTGCTGTTGCTGATGTGTCACTCTTTTGGTTATTGAATGCCATTAATAGTGCCGAACCAGTATTAAGTGAATTATTATCATCAATGAGTCGCCACCCTGAACTTCTTTATCGAGAATTAGTTCGTTTAGCAGGGGCACTACTGACATTTTCACTCGATCATGAAAATGGTGATATTCCCCTTTATCAACACGCTTTTCCTGAACAGGTTTTTCCACCGTTATTTAATTTACTTAACACTTTATTAGAAGCAAGCTTACCTTCTCGGGTAATTAGTATTGTACTTGATAAAGAAGGACCTTTTTGGCGAGGTGAATTGCATGATCCTCGCTTACGTGAAGATGCAGATTTCTATCTTTCAGTACGTTCTGCATTACCTGCTCACTTGCTAATCACTCAATTTCCATTGCTTTGTAAAGCAGGTAGTAATGACGACGTTGCCAGTGTCGTTAACGTGGCACTTAACGGTATTCCATTACAACCATTAACGCATGTTCCTGCCGCTATCCCTCTACGTTTAGAAAACCACTATTTTGCTCTTGAACTCAATAATTCAGCGGGCCAAGCCATGCTGTCTTCAGGTCATTGCGCCTTTTATGTACCAGGAACATTAGGTGAAATTCAACTCGAACTTTTTGCGGTACTTCGCTCATGATGACTCATTCAAGAACAATTAAAAATAACCTGATTGATAGCCTTTTTGCTGATACTTGGTTAATGGTATGTCAGTTACGCCAAGGCGCCGAAATCTCTGATGGCAAAACGTTTTATCGACGCGTTTGCGAACATATTGACAAAACACGCCAAAATCTTACTGAAAAAGGTTACTCACCATCCGCCATTGAAAACATGCTCTACGCACAATGTGCTTTAATTGATGAAAGCGTGATGAATAGAACCACTCGTGATGATGGTTACTTACAGTGGATACAATCTCCATTACAAGCAAAATATTTCAATACGTTAGAAGCAGGAGATAAACTTTGGGATAGATTGCGTAATCTATTAAATGAACCAGCACCAAATCATGATGTGCTTATTTGTTTTCATCGTGTTATTACGCTTGGTTTTGTCGGCAAATATCGCCAAACCGATGCTCCAGAGCGGGAGCAAATAATTGAGTTACTTAATACCCAACTTCCCACTTATGCCCTATCAAGTGATTTACCTTTAGTAATGAAACCCAAAAACCGAATGAATCGTCGCCACCTATATTGGTTAGGGTGGTTAGGCGGATTTATCGTGATTGCAGCATTGTGGTGGGGCTTTTCTGTGTCATTAGAACATTTACTTCAACAATGGGTAATTCAAGGACAGTGATGCAAAAAAATAGAATAAAACAGTGTGTTACATTGTTTTCAGCAAGCTTACTATTATGGTTAATTTGGGGATTTGGGTCTTTTGGTAAAGAGATCTCTTTTTTCCTGACGGCGTTTATTTGTATCGTCACACTCTCTTTATGTATTTGGTTTCTCCGACAACAAAAAAGCATACCTTATCTTAAAGATACTCAAACAAACCAACTTCCTCCTGAAAATTACCAAGGTGATGTTGTTATTGTTTGTGGTCAATCACAAGCTCTTTTTGAAGAAAATCAAACTTATAGAGAAACAGCTAAAGGCTGGTATATCTGTGCGTCATCACCAATTGATTTGATTAACATTACTCAGCATATTAGTGATGTTTCACCTACTCAATTTAACCGTTTATCACTGTTATATTCTCTCTTACCGGAACAACTATCACACATAGAGGAAGTTACCCAAGAGACACTAAATTGGCGTAGAGCTATTAATGAATGTAATAAGAAAGCGGGTAAATCACTGCCATTTTGGGTGACTCTCTATCTTAATTCACCCATTGATTATCTAAACTCACATCTTGATGACACTACACCCTGGATCATTCATTTAAAAGATCAGCAAGAATTACTCGTTGTTTCTGATAACTTAGCAACACAGCCTATTTCAAGATGGTTATCACAAAATACTAAGCACGTTGAACATCAACTCACTATGGCACTCTGGATTGATCAATTACTTGCTTGGTTAAAAAATACGTTTATTCCCCTGCTTACAGTTGCTCAATCTGGTGCTCCAAGCCTTATTCCTGTAGCTTGGGCAATACAATTCACTACTGTATCCACAGTTTCAAATAGCTGCTGGGCTCAATTTATTCATCATAAAACTACATTATTTCCATCTATTACTAAAGCACCCAATCAAAGTGAAGAATTGCCATTACCTGATCTCCTGATTAATAAATTCACCCACGATGTCAACTTACTGCAAATAGAAACCACCTTTGGTGTTGTTGGCATGATCTGTGGATTATTTCTTATTGGAGCAATATCAGGAAGTTATCATCATAACAAACAGCTAATTTATGATATAGGTAATGATATTCATCACTTTAAAAGTTTTACCGATGAAAACTTAGAGCCTAAAAAAGTAGCTTATAAACAGTTACTTTCAGATGCAGCTTTCCTCTCCCATTGGCAACGAGAAGGTATTCCTGCTCGCTACTCTTTAGCGTTATACCAAGGTAATAATATATTGCCTTACTTGCATGCTTTACTCAGTTCATGGTCCCCACCACTGCCACCAGCTCCCATTATCGTACAAGAAGTCCCTGAAATGGTGACTTTAGATAGCCTTGCTCTCTTTGCTTCTGGTCAATATGAATTAAAAAATGAAGCCACCAAAGTCCTTGTTGATGCACTTATCAATATCAAAGCGAAGCCGGGTTGGTTAATTGTCATTTCAGGATATACCGACAATACCGGTAACTCTGATTTAAACCAAAAACTCTCGCTCAAAAGAGCTGAAGCTGTACGCGACTGGATGATCAAAACCAGTGATATCGCACCATCTTGCTTTGCAGTGCAAGGATATGGTCAACATCAACCTGTTGCAGATAACTCAACACTCGGCGGGCGTGCCCGTAATCGTCGAGTTGAAATTCGCCTGATACCTCAAGCCGATGCTTGTCAGGTATTAGCTGATGACCTTACGCCACTGAAGGATGGTGGCAACTAAACCTTAGAAAGGAGATGTAATTATGGCTATTCCTGTATACCTCTGGTTAAAAGATGACGGTAATGCTGATATCAAAGGCTCTGTGAATGTTCAAGATCGTGAAGGCAGTATTGAAGTCGTCGCTCAAGATCACAACTTGTACATTCCAACAGATAACAATACTGGCAAATTAACCGGTACACGTATCCATACTCCATTTATCTTCGTTAAAGAAATCGATGCCTCTAGTCCGTATTTATACAAGGCAGTTACAACGGGACAAACCTTGAAAAAGGCGGAATTTAAGTGGTATCGCATCGATGACGCAGGTCAAGAAGTTGAATATTTCAACACCACACTTGAAAACGTCAAAGTCGTAAAAGTGGCTCCTAAAATGCACAACATCAAAGATCCAACCAAAGAGAAACACAATCACCTTGAAGAAGTTGAATTGCGTTACGAAAAAATCACTTGGACTTACAAAGACGGAAATATCATTCATTCAGATTCATGGAATGAACGCGCTACTGCGTAACGCTGAAATAAACAGGCGGTTAACCGCCTGTTTTTAAAAATATTTAAATTAAAACACCATTACCTAATTACACCCTAAATAGTTCAAAGCACGACTAGCAATACTCTGAATAGCTCAAAGTACGTCTAAATAGTTCAAAGCACGACGAGTAATACTCTAAATAGTTCAAGGTGTAGCTAGGCGACAAATGAATGAGTCACTAGGAGCATACATAAGTATGTGACTAGTGCGAGTGAGTGCAGTCAACAACGCTACAACTTGAAATATGACGAGTAAGAAATGACCTTATGAGCCTCGGTCTATGGCTAAGGGCGGTAGCGTACCTAAACCCTCTCAATAGGAACTTCAATACTGGGAAAAAATATGGAAAATCAATCTGTCATGCTATTACGTCGCTTAAATCCTTATTGTGCAAAAGCGCTGGAAGCTGCGGCCTCATTATGCCAAACCCGTGCCCATGCAGAAGTGACTATTGAACACTGGTTATTAAAAATTCTCGAACTCGGTGAAAGTGACATTACTGTATTAGCCCGTCGTTATGAATGGGATTTAACGGCACTTTGGCAAAGCTTACTTGATGCAATTGATAAATTACCTCGCTCTATACATAGCCGACCTCAATTATCCAAGCCCTTACTAGAATTAATCAAAAATGCTTGGGTTATTGCATCTCTTGATGAAGATATAGAACACATTCGCAGTGTACATCTCTTGCATACCATGACAAAACAGCCAGCATTAATTCAACTTGATGCACTCTGGCCTTTAATGACATTGGGGGAGACACAACTACAACGATTAAGACCTCTACTTGATGCTCAATCTGATGAAAGGCCTGAAGTTCAGCAACTAGCTTCTTATAATCATTTACCTAAAACCCCGCTTGCGCCAAATAATGAAGCTACCACAACATCTTCAACAGCAGATAGTGCCATTATTGGCGATACATTAAGTGATGCCCTTCTTGCTGTCTTAAATAAATTCACTCTTGATGTAACAGAAAAAGCGCGCCTTGGTGAAATTGATCCCGTATTTGGTCGAGATGACGAAATTCGCCAAATGGTTGATATTCTCTCTCGTCGGCGTAAAAACAACCCTATTCTTGTTGGTGAACCAGGTGTCGGTAAAACCGCACTGGTTGAAGGATTAGCATTACGTATTGCTGAAAAAAATGTCCCGATCAGCTTACAAACCACCTCATTACGCACCCTCGATTTAGGTTTATTACAAGCAGGAGCTGGCGTAAAAGGTGAATTTGAACAACGACTAAAAAATGTTATTGATGCCGTTCAACAATCACCCACGCCAATACTGCTTTTTATCGATGAAGCTCATACCATTATTGGTGCAGGTAACCAAGCCGGTGGTGCCGATGCCGCTAATTTATTAAAACCAGCATTAGCACGTGGTGAATTACGTACCATCGCAGCAACCACTTGGTCAGAATACAAACAATATTTTGAACGTGATGCGGCATTAGAACGTCGTTTCCAAATCGTAAAAGTTGACGAGCCGGATGATGAAAAAGCTTTTTTAATGTTACGAGGACTTAAATCCCGTTATGCTAAATATCATGGTGTACATATTACCGATGATGCAGTAAAAGCAGCCGTCACCTTATCTCGCCGTTATTTAACAGGTCGCCAACTTCCAGATAAAGCCGTTGATTTACTTGATACTGCCAGTGCGCGTATTCGGATGAGTTTAGATACCTTACCAGAAGAACTCACCCGCATTAAAGCCAAACGTTATGCTTTTGAATTAGAACAAAAAGCGATTTTTGATGATATCACTATTGGTAATTTAGCGAATCAAATCAAACTACCCGATTTATCTACTCAAGATGCCCAGCTTGCTATTCAACTCGAAACATTAAAACAACGATTTGAACAAGAAAAAAAGATTATCTATGAGTTAATTGAAAGTCGTCGAGATCCTGAAAATGCAGAGCTTTCAGCACAACTTCAGCAACAACTTATTCAGTTACAACAAGACGCTCCATTATTAAATCCCGATGTTGATGTTCGTACGGTAGCAACTGTTATTGCTGATTGGACTGGCGTTCCGCTTTCAAGCCTACTTAAAGATGAACAAATTGGCCTGTTAGAGCTAGAAAGTAACTTATCAAAATATGTCGTTGGTCAAGACAGTGCCTTACTCGCGTTAGCCCAACGTTTACGTGCATCCAGAACAGGATTAGTGTCTGAAAATGGCCCTCATGGCGTATTTTTATTAGTGGGTCCAAGTGGTGTCGGTAAAACAGAAACTGCGCTTGCGTTAGCCGAATGCTTATTTGGTGGTCAAAAGTCTTTAATCACTATCAATATGTCTGAATATCAGGAAGCACATACTGTCAGCCAATTAAAAGGCTCGCCTCCAGGTTATGTTGGATACGGTCAAGGTGGTGTATTAACTGAAGCTGTAAGAAAACGCCCTTATAGCATTGTGTTATTAGATGAAGTTGAAAAAGCCCATCGTGATGTTCTCAATCTTTTCTATCAAGTATTTGATAGAGGCTTTATGCGTGATGGTGAGGGTCGAGAAATTGATTTTCGAAATACCGTTATTTTAATGACTGCAAATTTAGGCAGTGATTATTTAATGCAACAACTGGAAGAGTCACCATTAAGTACAGATAGCGATTTACAAGAAACACTTCGCCCTATTTTACGTGAACATTTCCAACCTGCATTACTGGCACGCTTCCAAACATTAATCTATCGCCCTCTTGATGCCATTGCATTACGTACCATTGTTGAAATGAAGTTAAAGAGTGTCATTAAACGGCTTTATACCCACTATCGATTAACCGGTATTGTCGAAGAAACGCTCTACGATACCATTGTTGATGCCTGTTTATTACCAGACACTGGCGCTCGAAATATCGATAGTCTGCTTAATCAACAAATCCTCCCTATTCTTAGCCAACAACTTCTTTTACGCCAAGCCAATGCAGAGAAATCACAGTATGTCATTTTGGGCTATAACGATGAAGATGGAATAACGCTGAGCTTTAGTGATGAGTTGTAGCATTGATTAATGCATATTATTAAGGAATAGAGAAATCTAAGTATGCCTATAAAATTAACCCGTAAAAAACTTGCATGTATTGGGATAGTCATTGCTCTTATTGCGATTTATTTACTCTTTATCCATAAACCCAAAGTGGAATATCTGGCTGGGAATTTACACGGATTTAACCACGTGAAAGGCACCTCCGTAAATTGGTTTAAAGTTAATGGTTATTATGGGCAAGGTGCGGCAGGAACTTGTTGCATTATGGTACCTGCCAAGTGGACGCCTAATCAATGGGTCAACGTGGAATGGGAAGTCGATCCGAATGCATATCCTACAGATTCACCGGGTGTGACAGATCCCAAATTTGATGCTTATATGAAAAAACACGAAGCCAATTATCGTCACTATCAAAAAATGGTTGAAATCCCTGAATATGACGAGCCATGCAGTGTGAAAGTCCATTTTCTTCCCTGCCAAGAAGTCAAGATCACCCTGTCTTGTTATTCTCCTTGGCTTCCCGAATACCCAATAAAAGAACCATTGGGAATGGAAGAGCCTGAAATATGTCCATAAAATTAACCCGCAAAAAACTCGTGTTTGTTGGGATAATCATTGCTCTTCTTGCTGTCTATTTTCTCTTTATCCATAAACCCAAAGTGGAATATCTGGCTGGGAATTTACACGGATTTAACCACGTGAAAGGCACCTCCGTAAATTGGTTTAAAGTTAATGGCTATTATGGGCAAGGTGCGGCAGGAACTTGTTGCATTATGGTGCCGAGAAAATGGACACCTAATCAAACCGTTTTAGTGGAATGGGAAGTCGATCCCGATGCATACCCTACAGATATACCCGGTGTAGCCGATCCTAACTTTAGGGCTTATATGGACAAACACAAAGCCAATTATCGCCATTACAGTAAAGTCGTTGACATTCCCGAGTATGACGAGCCTTGCAGTATGGATGTCCATTTTCTCCCTTGTCAGGAAGTAAAAATTACTCTTTCTTGTCATGCGACTAATCACCCTGACTATCCCATTAAAGAGCCTAGCTTTATGGAGGAGCCTGCAGTATGTCCATAAAAATACTCACTGATAAACAACTCCATTTTGCGCTTATCCATGCCATCAAAGCGAATTTAAACGATCAACATGCAACCAAAGGTGATCCCTGCTGGGCTCCTCCAAACTTTCCCGAACAAGGACGTTTAACACTGAACTCTCAGCAAGTCAGAGAGAATATTAAAAAAATTGAATTAGAAGAGAATAAGCATAAACATTACGCCACTGAAAAAGGCACAACCCAATGTTGTAAAAGCTTACATGTTAGCTTCTTTTTTGATGGCACCAATAACAATAATAAAAATGATACAGATGATGCAAAACCACCACACCCCACTAATGTGGCAAAACTTTATCATGCCTGTGCACCTAATGATTACCAAGCTAAACAAAAAGGATTTTATGCTTACTATATGCCAGGTGTTGGCACCCCTTTTCCTGAAATTAAAACTTACGAGTATTACAGTTCAGGGTTAACTTACGCAACGGGCGGTCAAGCCCGTATTAGTTGGGCACTTATTCAAATATATAATACTCTATTTCATGCCGTAACAGGCCATGAGCTTACTTTAGCTAAAATGCGTATATTATTGCTAAAGATGAGCAATTCGAATAGTCATAATCCAGCCAATATTTTATTAGAACAATTTAGAGCCATCAGAAATAAAATTATAAAAAAGAAGCCTAAACTGGTCGCTCTAAAATTATATATTTATGGTTTTTCTCGAGGTGCAGCAGAAGCAAGAACATTTGTGTATTGGTTAGATAAATTTCTTATTTATCTATATACACAAGCTCCTCCATTAAGACCTTTAATGTTTCCTAAAGGGACTATCTATGGTATTCCCGTTTCAGTTGAATTTTTAGGCATTTTTGATACCGTGCCTGCCGTTGGTTTAGCCAATGTTATGCCTATGTTTACTGGTCATAATGGCTGGGCAAATGGCACTCAACAACTCCCCAAATCAGATTTAATTAAAAACTGTTATCATTTTGTAGCTGCTCATGAACAACGCCAATCCTTTGCTGTTGATTCAATACGTACACCTGAAGGTAACTATCCCTCTAATACCATAGAAGTAATTTACCCCGGAATGCACTCTGATATAGGTGGCGGTTATCCATCTGGAGACCAAGGTAAAGCAAGGGCAGGCCATAAAGAGCTTATATCTCAAATTGCTTTACATGATATGTACGCTACTGCAATAGATGCAGGAGCTCCTTTAGCGTTAAGTGAAGAGTTTTTTTCATTATTACCTAAAGAAAAACAGGAAAAGTATATATTTAGATTAATGAAACAATCTTCATTAAAGGAATTTGAAATATCAAAATCATTAATTGATAAATACAATATATGGCGAGAACAGACCCTTCCTGAAATAACAATAAAAAAAGAAGATAATAATATAAAGTCGTATATACCTAACCGCTTTATCACCGCTGATATTGAAAGTGTTATTGAATGCCAGCTTATTTTAATCACCGCTTGGCGTATTGGGCGTTATGCTTCATCCAAAGATTCAGAAATGAATCTTACAAAACAAGACTTTTTTAAAAATGCACCACAACATGCAGATATAAAAGCACAACCCTATGAGCCGGAATTTAGTAAACAGGCCAGTAGTGCATTAGCAAAAGAGTATTCAGATATAGAGAGTAAAAGTACCAAAATCCGTAAAAATAGAGAAAAAGAACAAAGTAAACAAACTGATGTTGATAATTGGCAACCTTCGCCTGAAAATATAGGCCCTCCTTTATTTGATGCAACTAATGCAAGAGGCCAATTTTGGGAAGCTTCTTTAGAATTTAAAGCAGATTATAATGATTTACCTCGTCCTTCACCTTTAATTCAATTTACACTTCGCACAGAAAAAGCTTGCCAAGGAATTGATTACTATCATTCTATAGATAATCCATATTATAAACCAGATACAACCTGTGACTCGTTACCTGAAAATACTTTACCTATAGGTGTTGTAGGTCAATCGCTCTTTTTACAAAATTTAGATGGTACAATAGAAGAATATGTACATGTAATTACTTATCAAGATGAACATTATGAATATTTAAGCCTAATAGAAAAAAGTAAATATATATATTCTATATTAAAGCCTGTTTTAATTAAAAATAATCGTGACTCTTATTTAGGAGAAATAATTGATCTATTAGACAACCATATACATGATTCGAGAGCTTGGTTTATGCATTCTGAAAGTGGGCTTCGCGAGCCTTTCGGCGGTTATTTTTTATCTCGCATGATCTATTTTGGTGATAAATGGAGCAAGTCTATGCGAATTTTATCAGCTGATGAATTTACTTATCGAGATAAAAACAACAAAAAATATATAAAACTCGATTATTTACCTACCTATGGTTTAAGTTTAATTAATAAGAAAATAGAGAGTAGAATAAAAGACGACAAATCAATTCAGACTAATCAAGTTACAAAAATAATAAATAAACTTAATGAAATAAAAAAAGATAAAAATACACAAAAAATATCCAATTCATTAAACCGCTATATTAATAATTAATATCATCTAATAACTCTTTCACAAGGATAAACACCGAAAGTTTGTTAATAATAAACAAACGGGATGTGTTTATATAATTCAGCTATGAACTTAAAAAAAACAACTCAGACTCTACTTAATGGACAAAATCGCTATCATCTTAATGTACAAGGTTGTGATGTTTTATTTGATGTAGAACACTTCACAGGACGCGAAGCAATAAGTGATACTTACCATTATCAAATTACCTTTACTTGCCAAGCTCAAGACTTACAACCACAACAAATCTTGCGTCGTAGTGCAACCCTATCCTTTACACCGCCAATTAACAGTATTACCGATTTGGCAACGCAAGAGCCTATCACCAAGCAAGTTCACGGTGTTGTCACCCAATTTCGGCGTTTATCTGGATCTGTGGATGAAGCGCGTTATCAACTCGTGATTGAGCCTGTTTTTGCATTATTACGCCATCAAATCCGTACACATCGTTTCTTCCTCAACCAGTCGGTGCCCGATGTTGTCAGCCAAATTTTACGTGAGCATAATTTAAAAGATTGGGAGTTTGAATTTACACTGAAAAATGAATATCCCAAACGTGAGCAAATCAACCAATATCATGAAAGTGATCGCCAATTTATTGAACGATTATTGAGCGAAGTCGGTATTTTTTATTCGTTCTATTTGCAAGACCAAACACAAACCGAAGTGATCCGTTTTGCCGATCGCCAAAGTGCTTATACCTTTGATAAAACTCTGCCTTTAAATAGCCCATCAGGTATGAATGATAATCACCAAGAAAGCGTATGGGGGTTATCATTACATCATCAAGTGGTTGAACAAAATGTATTCACCAAAGACTATAACCACCGCCAATCACAAGACACCTTGATTTCAGCAGTAACGGATATGACCCGTGGTGAAGGGGATGATATTCACTATGGTGAAGTTTATCATTACCAAGCAAGACACCTTACTCGTGGTGATAAAATCACACCAGAAGCCGAAACCGCAAACTTTTGGGCTCGGCTTGATCATGAACGTTTTCTAACTCGACAAACTCGCTTAAAAGGCGAAAGTAATGCAGATTTTTTATCACCGGTACAAGTGCTTTCCATCACTGACAGCACAATACCTTCATCATTACCCTCAGTGTTTCAGTCACCCATTTTAATTACCCGCGTACGCTTTAGTGGTGGCCGAGAAAAAGCACTACAAGTACGATTTAATGCAACTCCTTATAGTGAAACACTTTGTTGGCGCCCTATTGTTAAGCCTCGCCCCATTATTACAGGCACACTGACTGCACGCATTACTAGCGCAAAAGATAACGATATTTACGCACACCAAAATGAACACGGCTTTTATTGGGTAAAATTTGATGCCGACCGTGATGAAAAACCCATGGGTTATGAAAGTATGCCAGTACGTTTGGCAAAACCTTATGCAGGTGATACCTATGGGATGCATTTTCCGTTAATTCAAGGGACTGAAGTCGCTATCGCCTTTCATGAGGGTGACCCAGACAGACCTTATATCGCCCATGCATTGCATGATTCGCGCCATCCCGACCATGTAACGGATAGAAACAACACTCGTAATGTTATTCGTACTCCGGCTAATAATAAGCTACGTATGGAGGATAAACGCGGGCAAGAACATATCAAACTCAGTACCGAATACGGAGGTAAATCTCAATTAAGCTTAGGTCATATTGTCGATGCCAATCGTGATAAACGTGGCGAAGGCTTTGAGTTACGCACTGATAGTTGGGGAGCAATAAGAGCGGGTAAAGGATTATTTATTAGTGCAGATAATCAAGCCAAAGCCGGTGGTGAAGTGCTGGCAATGGAACCTGCAATATCGTTAATAAAAGGTGCAATAAGTCAACTAGATGATTGCAGAGAAATTACTCAAGCACACCACAATCTCCAACCAGAAAAAGAAGAGTTAGATAATCTTTTAAAAAATACTGATAAACTAGCATCCCCTTCTATTCTAATGCATGCACCAGAAGGAATAGGCATTGTTACCAATGAAACATTACTTATGCAAAGTGTTGAAGCACTCTATGCTCAAACGAAAGGTGAAATGCACTTATCTAGTACAGAGAATATAGCTGTCAATGCTTATAAAAAAATTTCGATGCTATCTCAAAAAGAAGGAATACGCATTGTCTCAGGAAAAGGGCCTTTTGAATTAGAATCGCATGGCGATATCTTTGAAGCGACAGCACTTAAAGATATTACCGTTCAATCAACTCAAGGTCATATTCAATTAACTGCTAAAAATGGAATTACTTTAGGTTGTGGCGGTGGATATATAAAAATAATGCCTGATGGGCAAATTGAAATCCACTCACCAAGCCGATTAAGTCTAAAAGGACAACATATTTGGAGTGAGCCGGCGAGTGAAGATTTTCCATTACCTGACCTTCCTCAATCTGTTTGTAAAGAGTGTTTAAAGAAAGCACAAGAAAATGCTATGGGAGTCGCCATTCGTGAATAATACATTGAAAGCCCCCTCAAAAGAAATAACAACGCAGTGGATAAATCAATTAAAATTGATCTCGGAAAAAACGCATCTAGATTATATTGATATTATTATTGATCAAGCGGGGATAGAGAACCCTATTGTTCCAGCGTTAATCAAAATGGATAATGATATTAGATGGTTTTCTCTTTTCACTAATATGCCAGAAGAAGGTTTTTTGGAACAAGCCCCCCTGCTTATTCGTATTGAATGGAATAAAAGTACACACTTAATTTTGTTAGAAGAGTTGTTTGAATTACTTTATTCAGAGCCTAGATTATTAATAACATCATCCCCTCTTTCATTTAATATGTTATCTACTTTTTTGCTTTCTCTTGCAGAAGTAGAATGGGGATTTAAATCTTGTTTACTTCGTTTTTATGATACACGAGTATTTCCAACATTAATAAAAGATATTCTTACATCTGAACAACAAAAAAGGTTTACTGATATTACATTTATTTGGGGCTGGCTAGATAGAGATAATGATATGAGTTGGTTATTAGGTAGCTATCACCCAGAAATTGAGGATAAGTCTTTCTCAATAATACAATTTAACGATGAACAAATTAATAAAATTGGCTGTATTAGTGATGCTGAAGAACTAAGGTCATATTCTGAATTTAATAACACATCAATAACTCAAGAAGAAAACTTTAATCGCTTATATCACCTTGCTATTCAAGCTAATAACAGCGATTACTTAGGCACTACAGAGGAATATATTCGCAAACACTCTTTTAATAATTAAATTATTCATATTACTATTTTTTAAATTCATACTTAGATAGAACATAAAATGAAAAAAATAATTAGAGTTGGAGATACCTTAAATCCTTATGGTGGAAAAGTGATGACCGGAAGCTACTTAGCATATGGGAAACCTGTCGCTTGTATTGGTGATACTGTTATTTGTAATAAACATGGTAAAAATAAAATTATTGAAGGAGCAACAAACTCAATAATAAATAAAAAATCAATTGCATTAGATGGACATCATTGCGCTTGTGGCTGTACTTTAGTAAGTTCCCTTTCTGATATAAATATTAAATCATAAACTAATTATTTATATTTCATCATTATTTTATAATAAATAAAGTAGGTAATATGATTAAATTAAAACTAATATTATTAATTCTAGCCTATTCCTTTTTCCTTTCTGGTTGCGCCAATGCGGGCTCTTGGGGGGCAAAACCGAAAAACCCGATGTTAGGGGCCGGGCTTCAAGGCTATAACCACACTCAATACAGTATTACCGCGTTTTCAATTAATGAAGGTTACGGCAGCATTGGTGGCACCGTCTGTTGTGTAATGATCCCCGAAAAATGGCGCCCTAATTTAATCGCACATATAAAGTGGGAAAAACTCGATAAAAGTAAAATATCTCAAGCTCCTAAATTTAGCCAAGTCGAAGCCTATAACCGCTGGGAAAAAGAATTAGACCGTTATACGACTTATCACGAAGCCTGGGTGCCGATCCCGCAATATGACGAACCATGTAGCGTTAAAGTCCATTTTTTGCCTTGCGACGAAGTCAAAATCACCACGTCTTGCAAAGGATATGGCCATCCTGAATACCCGATTAATGAGCCTCATAATTTGAAGGAGCCCGCCGTATGTCCCCAAAAATAACCTTTTGGCGAATTTTCCCCAAGCTTGTCTCACTCTTAATTATCTCTTTTTTCCTTTCTGGTTGCGCCAATGCGGGCTCTTGGGGGGCAAAACCAAAAAACCCGATGTTAGGGGCCGGGCTTCAAGGCTATAACCACACTCAATACAGTATTACCGCGTTTTCAATTAATGAAGGTTACGGCAGCATTGGTGGCACCGTCTGTTGTGTGATGATCCCCGAAAAATGGCGCCCTAATTTAATCGCACATATTCAATGGAATAAAGTAGATAAAAATAATTTACCCTTCCCGGCACCTAACTTTAACGAAGTAGAAGCCTATCGTCAGTGGAAGCAAAAGCTACACGATAATACCTCAAGCCACGAAGCCTGGGTGCCTATTCCACAATATGATAAAGAAGTGTGTGGTGTCGATGTCCACTTTTTACCTTGTAATGAGGTGAAAATTACCACCTCTTGCTATAGCTATGGTGATCCTGAATACCCAATCACTGAACCAATGAAAATGAAGGAGCCCGCAGTATGTCCCCAAAAATAACCTTTTGGCGAATTTTCCCCAAGCTTGTCTCACTCTTAATTATCTCTTTTTTCCTTTCTGGTTGCGCCAATGCGGGCTCTTGGGGGGCAAAACCGAAAAACCCGATGTTAGGGGCCGGGCTTCAAGGCTATAACCACACTCAATACAGTATTACCGCGTTTTCAATTAATGAAGGTTACGGCAGCATTGGTGGCACCGTCTGTTGTGTGATGATCCCCGAAAAATGGCGCCCTAATTTAATCGCCCATATAAAGTGGGAAAAACTCGATAAAAGTAAAATATCTCAAGCTCCTAAATTTAGCCAAGTCGAAGCCTATAACCGCTGGGAAAAAGAATTAGACCGTTATACGACTTATCACGAAGCCTGGGTGCCGATCCCGCAATATGACGAACCATGTAGCGTTAAAGTGCATTTTTTACCTTGTAATGAGGTGAAAATCACCACGTCCTGTTATAGCTATCACGATCCCGAATACCCAATCACTGAACCAATGAAAATGAAGGAGCCCGCTGTATGTTTGAAGAAATAAAAGCAGAACCAGTTTGGGTGCCTAATCATTTCCCAGATGATGGGCGACTAGAACTAACGCAACAACAAATAGAGAATAACTACAAAACACGAGAAGAAGAGAAACGAAATCATAATTCCAGCCTTGCTGGCGTAAAAAATAACTGCTGTCGTAATTTACATATTAGTTTCTTTTTCGATGGCACCAATAATAACCGCAAAGCGGATATGGCGGCTGAACCTAAAACCGCCACCAATATTACGCGATTATTTGAAGTTACTAACGAAGACTCTGAAGATAAAGCTAAAAAAGATAGAGAATATTTTAAATATTATATGCCCGGAGTTGGTACCGCCTTTCCTGAAATAGCAGAATATAACTTCACTACTACGGGTTTAAAATATGCTACGGGGGGTGAGAACCGTATTAATTGGGCATTATTAATGTTAGCCAATACATTAATCATTGCTTCAAATCAAAAAGAATTAGTAACGTCTGAATTACGTACTCACTTAAAAGATATGGCAACCCCAACATATCTTCCTATTAGCGGTAAAGGTCGTCGCCGTGCCGTTATCCATTCTTTAATTAATAAAAAAGAGATTATTGAAGGGTTGCAACTTAAACCTAAAACATTAACGATCAAACTTTATGTTTATGGTTTCTCTCGTGGTGCGGCGGAAGCAAGAGCCTTTATTAATTGGGTGACGCAATTATTTGATACCCCAGAAGGAGCCGATAAACCTGTTCAAACATTATGCGGTATTGACGTAAAAGTCGAATTTATTGGTATTTTAGATACTGTCCCTTCTGTGGGTATAGTGCACTTAGCACCTTTCTTTTCGGGTCATATGGATTGGGCAAATGGCACTCAACAACTCCCCAGTGAAAAAGTTTTTCCTAACTTTATTAAGTGCTGTCGCCATTTTGTTTCTGCTCATGAGCAACGTTTTTGTTTTCCATTAGACACAATAAGACGTCCTTATGTTTGGGATAATGAAGATAATAAACATGGTTATTATCCTAAAGTATCTGATATTGAAGAAGTGGTTTACCCAGGTGTTCACTCCGATGTTGGTGGGGGATATCTGGTAGGCGATCAGGGTAAGGCATTTGAAGACCCTTCCATGTTAGTTTCACAAATCGTCTTACATGATCTCTATCTTTCAGCATTTCAAGCAGGCTCCCCCCTTAATGTAACGGTTCAATCTCCATTAACAATTTCAAAAAAGAATATGAGTGAACCTGTAGAGCCGAAAATACTTAGTTTATTCAAAATCAACCCAACCCTAATTCAGCGCTTTAATGCATGGCGAAAAATTACATTGGGGTTACCACCCGTGGCTACTACTAATTTCTCAGGAAGCTTCAATGCTTGCCGTGCAAATACAACATTAGAAAAAGTCGTCGAAAAACAAATGGCATGGATGACGGCTTGGCGTATTGATAGATATGCCGATATGAATCTTTTTAATCAAGATTTTTATAAAAATGCATTACAACATAAAACTGAACAGATCAAAGAAGATAAAGAAACATGGGAAACTACTAAAGGTGATATAAAAAAAGCACAAAACGAAAAAATAAAAAATGGTACAGACACCATTTTACCAAGCGATCTTGCAGGACCTCCGCATTATGAACCCATGCTAGGCAAAACACAATTGAGAGAAGGCGCTGAAGAATTTAAAGCGGACTATTATGATGAACGAAGAGAAGTCCGAAATTGGAAACAATTTTCTGTCGATAATTTACTAACGAATATAATGTGCTTATTAAATACTGATGATGAAAAAGCTGAATATTTTTATATGAAAAAAAGTGGTGATGATATTTATAAAAAAGGTGATGGATTTCCTCTATTTAAAGAAAACAATACGCCAGATCCCGAGGAATTATTAACAAGAGATTTATTTGATAACCAATTTCATGATTCTCGTGCTTGGTTTATGCATGATGCATTACAATCTAGAGAACCTTGGGCAAGCTATTTTAGCTATCGAATGATTTATGCAGGTAGCGAAACTAATAAATTTTTATCCCCTGTTGCAATTGCCGGAAAAATCATTGGTGTTGCCACATTTATTGGCGGTATGGCGTATGTAGTTAAACAAAAGAATATTAAAAATGCATTAGGTGCTTTTGCCGGCACATTAGGCGTTATGTCAATGGAATATGAAGTGGTAAATGCGGTAACTGGATTAGCATTACCTATTAATCCAGAGGATGTTAAACCGACTAAAAATGCAGGGCCTGTACAATCAATTGCTGTAGCCCAATCAGTTATTGAGCAAACACAAGGTGTTATTAATAGTTTGACTCAAGTTATTGATACAAAAAAAATCTTACAGATTGCTTAAATTATTATTAACAATCCTATTTATTTAAATTCGGTCTTTAAAAAATCAGGAGATTTTTCGTGAGATACCCTCCGCGTTACCCTGAATTTTCACAAGATAAACCAATAAATTGGAAAAAGTTATTAAAATGGATGCTTATCCTTATTGGTTTATCTTTATTTTTTACCAATGTTGTTTCATCAAACAGTAAAGTAGAAAATAAATATTTTATTTTAATATCCAGCATTTTCATTCCCATTTTTGTTTCATCATTTTTATTTTTAATTTATCTTTTTTTAAAAACATTAAATAATCACAACAATAACTTATTTAAAAAACAATTCGATGATGATAATAAAAAATGGTGGTTATACCATAGTGCTTCAATCCCCATAAAAGACGCAATTATTATCGGCTCTCTTGGTGAGAATCAACATAAATGGCATCAAGTTTTAAAAATTAGACCTGTTTCACCACTTCCTATAATAGAAGATGGTCAAGAACGCATCCCTTGCTCTGCACTTATTGGAGATAAAAAAAACAGAGAAGAAATGATGGCTAAATTACTAGCAGATCATTTTATAAATGGAGAAAAAAACAACATTAACAATATTAAAATAGATAGTATTTATTGGAAAGGAAGTCAACGTAGTCTAAATAAATTTATTGAACACCTAAAAGAAAATCATATATCGCCACCATTAAAAACCACATTTATTAATTCAATAAATTCTTTAGATATCATTATTGATAACTACTATCTTTATTATAAACCTGAGCATTACAACCTTGTTGGCGGTTCTAATATTTTTGATGATATCAATGAAGGTAAATTAAGTGAAACCGGTTTTTTATGGACAATATTTCCTGATAAAGAAGCCTATAATTTACATCGTTGTGAAATATCAAATAGTGAAAGCAATAATGAATTATCCTCTCAAATTATTAAATATTCAGGAATGGAGAAATTACCAGAGATAAATATATCGATTAATACTCAGGCATCTTATGCTTTTTTATCAACACCGCTCTATTCTGCCGATAATATCGTACAAGATTACTTCGGTGATAGTACTTACTCATCACCATTTATTGCTATTTCATTTGCTGTTCTACACTGTATGGATAATGATATTAATAGCTGTGGATGGATTTCTGGGTATTATAATAATCAATATATAGCAGGGGTTATTCTCAAAGATGAAAATCAATGATAAGCTTTCTTCAACTCGGGATTTATTTATTATTTATACTGTTATTCTTACAATATTCCTTTTTACATTATCTATAGTTTATTATCTTTTTGGTAATGACATATTCAAAACAAGTTATTTACCTAAAGAAATTGTATTTTTTACTTTTTCCAGTTGGATGGTTTTATTATTAGCTTTTCCATTTTTTATTTATGGATGGAAAAAAGTTATTCCATTACTCAGTAGACCTTTCTTATATAATACAAAAACATTACCAGAAATAAACAAAAAAAATAATTCATTTATTGATGATATATTTAAACAATATGGTCATCGTAATTCAAAAAATTTAATACGCATACTCCTTATCGGCACACCCCTTTCTGTCGAAAAACACACCCCTAACCTAACAACAGATATCTGGCAAGAAAACAATGGGACATTGCTTATTTATGGTGGCGATATCAATCAAAGTATGGATGAAAAATTAATTCAAGACTTAAAACAGCTGCGTCGCCGTCGCCCACTAGATGCGGTAGTTTGGGTCTCTGAAAATACCTTATCGCAACAACCGCTGGCTCAATCAACTTTTAATCACCTAACGCCAACCAATACAGACACCGCAAGCCGTTATTTCCACCAGCTCTTTCGTCAATTACGCTGGCAAGCGCCTATTTGGCTTTGGAATATCAGTAATAATGGAGATATGACCACGGAAGAGGCACCAACAGTACTTTACTCTGCACCATTAAATGCCACTTCAGAAATACTCTCAAACGATATGAATAAGCTGTTACCTGCTCTTATTGAGCAAGGCACACACGCTGTATTACACAATCAAGCACACACTTATTTATTGGCTTTAGCCCGCTTTTTACAGCATGAAGGCGGTGAAAAACTCGCCAATAACTTAGCACCACTTCTATCGGGTTATCGCCCGCTACCGTTTGCTGGCATGCTCTTTAGTACACCCACTTACAATAACGTGTCTGCAACTTCATCACAAAATAATCAATGGATTTTAAATCACCATTGGAAAGCACTCCTCACGGCAAATTCACAGCTACCCTATCCATTAAAAGCCTCACCGTTAGGTTTAAATTCAAAACGTATTTTGCAATATACGGTTGCAACCGCCATGACGCTGTGGGGCATTGGTATGGTGGTCTCTTACTTTATGAATCGCCAATTAATTACCCAAAGCCAACAACAAGCGCAGTTGGCAACAGACAATCATCAATCTGAATTTGCCCGTTTGCAGGCACAATATGGCTTACAACAAACCTTGGGGTTATTGAGTTATCGAGAACAGACTGCGGTGCCATTTTGGTTACGCTTTGGCTTAAGTAACAACACTCAATTGCTCAGTCATTTATGGCCGGTTTATAGCCAAGCGATGTTGCCATTATTACGTGATTCGACCCAACAACGTCTCGAAAATCATCTTCACGCATTTATACAGTATCCCCCTGAAAGCGCTGAACGAATTGAAGGCGCTCAATCTGCTTATCAAACACTGAAAGCCTATTTGATGATGAGTGATCCGTCCCGTATTGATCCGGCTTTCTTCACTGAAAGGGCATTGAATATCTGGCCTGAATATCACGGATTAAAAGGCGGTGAATGGCAAACATTAGGCACAGAACTATTCACTTTCTATGCTTCTCAGTTACCGTATCACGATGAGTGGAAAATCAAGCCTAATCGCACTTTAGTTGCCGGAAGCCGTACTATTCTTATTCGTCAAATTGGTCAACGTAATGGCGAGTCTGCGCTTTACCAAAACATCTTACAACAAGCACAGCACAACTTTGCGGATATGACCTTGGATGATATGACGGGGGATACCGATGTCAGTTTCTTATTAAGCTCAACAGAAACGATACCCGGTATTTTTACTCGTAAAGCCTGGGAAGACTCTATTGAGCCGGCGATTAAAAAAGCCGTTTATGAAAGACGAGAAGAAATAGATTGGGTATTAAGTGACACACAAAAAGAGGCTGATATTGATATCTCACCGGAAAAATTGCAACAAAACCTGACTGAACGCTATTTTAATGATTTTTCAGGCAGTTGGTTAAGCTTTCTCAATGGATTACAGTGGCGAGAAACACAAAGCCTCTCCGATACGATTGATCAACTCACATTAATGAGTGATGTCAGACAATCCCCCATTATTGCATTGATGAATACACTCTCTTATCAAGGTAAAACTGGTCGTCAGCAAGAAAAGCTAGCAGACTCTTTTGTGAATTCTGCCAAAGATCTATTAAACAAAGAACAGCAACCGGTTATTAGTCAAAAGGCGGAATTCACAGGACCACTTGAGCCTGTTTTTGCACCAATACTGGCTTTTACTGATCCGCAATCTTCCGCACAAAACAGCGATACATTGAGCTTACAAGCCTATCTCACACGTGTAACGCGAGTGCGCTTAAAACTCCAGCAAGTAGTGAATGCGCCCGATCCCCAAGCGATGTCTCAAGCCTTAGCCCGAAGTGTTTTTGAAGGGAAAACGGTCGATTTATCCGAAACACAAGATTATGGCAGCTTAATCGCAGCAAGCTTTGGGCAAGAATGGAGTGGCTTTGGACAAACACTGCTTGTGCAGCCGATGTCTCAAGCATGGCAACAGTTATTAGCGCCGACCTCACAAGGTATCAATACCCAATGGCGAAATGCCGTTGTGAATGATTGGAATAGGGCATTTGGGGGGCGTTATCCCCTCAAAAATACACAAAGTGAAATCTCATTACCTTTAATGGCGCAATATCTACGCCCTGATAATGGCCGTATCCAACGCTTCCTTGAAACCCACCTTAACGGTGTTTTACATAAAGAAGGTACACACTGGGTACCCGATACCACCAATGCCCAAGGCTTAACCTTTAACCCTGAGTTCTTAAAAGCCTTAGATAAATTAAGCTACTTAGGGGATGTGGTTTTTGCGAATGGTGAAGCACGCCTTTATTTTGAATTACGTCCGGGTACATCACCCAACATTATGCAAACCCACTTAATGATAGATAAACAGTCCCTTATCTATGAAAACCAACAACCGCAATGGCAACGCTTTGTTTGGCCAGCGGATACTGTCGCCTCTGGTGCATCACTCAGTTGGATCACCACCAATACCGGTACACGTATTTATGGCGATTATCGTGGCGTCTGGGGCATTATTCGTTTATTGGAAGATGCCAACATAGCCCCTTATGCCGGCAGCACCAGCAGTTATTCTGTTAATTGGAAAACCTTAAATGGACAATCCCTCAATTACACTTTAAGGACAGAAATGGGCGATGGTCCCATCGCACTCTTGCAACTACGCAATTTTGTTTTACCTGAAAAGATCTTTTTGGATTAAATAAAAATCACATTCCCTACTATCTTAAAAGGAAATACGCTCACTATGTCCTTATTGGATACCTTAATTTCATCATGCTTTGCTGATGATACAAACAAAGTGCAACAACTTGCTCAACAACAAATCGCTTTATGGGATCGTTGGCTATTACCCATTACGCCTAATCAACCTGTAGGTGATGATCCCTGCTATGAAGATGACTTTGAACGCATGAAAGAAGAAGTCAATAAACTCTCTGGTGCCGATACTGAACTAATTTGCTTACTTGCTGAAAATTTACTGCTCAACGCCTGTAAAGATGTGCGCGTTGTAACTTATTATATTTGGGCTCGCTTGCACAAAGAAGGTGAACATGGATTTGCGGATTCGTTGGGACTTTTGGCTGGATTGCTCACTCGCTATCACGACACGTTATTACCTAGCCGAGCCACCAGTAGAAAATCAGCCTTAGAGTGGTTATCAGGACAACGTGTTTTAGATAGCTTATCGCTTTATCCCGAAGTCGATCATAATGAATTTTCTCGTATTATCGCGCTATTAGCGATAATTGAAACAGAACTTACAACATGGAATGAAGCTGAACGACCTCAACTTGCTGGATTACATCAAGCACTCGAAAAACGTCTTGCTCAATCAGGTGGTACAAACAGCGTTGTACCTCAAAATATTAGCCGAACTGAATCGACTTACAACAATTCATCTGCTCCTTTAATTTCACAAAGTACACCAATCGAGACAATACAATCTGGTCGCGAATTATTAGATCAATCCAAAGTGCTTGCTAACTACTTACGAAATCAACCTAGTGGCTGGTTAGCAGGACATAGATTAATGAAAGTAGTGAGATGGGATACGCTTCATCAACTTCCACCACAAGATCAACAAGGGTGTACTCGCCTTTCCCCTCCAAGAACGGATGCAAGAGCCCAACTTAAACGCCTCTATTTACAACAAAGTTGGGGAGAACTTGCAGAACAAGCTGACAAGCTTTTTGCTGAAGGAGTTAACCATTTTTGGTTAGATGTGCAATGGTATTTATATCAGGCACTCAGCAAATCTTCAGCCCCTTGGAATGCATGGTCTGATGTTATAAAAAACGATTTAAAACAATTTCTTACCCGCCTTCCTGATTTAGAAAAACTGTCATGGGAAGATGGTACTCCCTTTGCTGATGAAGTAACCTTAAGTTGGATAAAACAACATGTTATGGAAGAGAATTTTGATGCCATACAGGGATTATCGTGTTCATCATCTCACCAATCCGAAGACGAGCCTATATTGGCACTAGAGCCTGAAGCCATGACTCAAGCAGACAATGAAGGCATTGAGGTTGCCTTAAAATGGCTACAACATCGTCCTGATATCAACACTCCAAGACAAAAATGGCTATTAAGCCTCGTTATGGCAAGAGTAGCAGAACAATTTGCTCGCCAGGATCTGGCATTAAATTTATTACGAGAACTCGATAAAAAAGCGCTTTCGATGCCATTAACACAATGGGAGCCTTACTATATTTTTGAAATAAAAGCACGACAACTTCACCTTTATAGAGCCAAAATTCAACGTAATACTTCAGATAAAAACCGCATTGAACAACAAATGGAACTGTTACTCAGTGAATTAACGGCTATCGATCCTGTACGCTCTTCAATTTTATATTCTTAATATTTTACTCAACAAATCAAGGTATCAACTTAATGGATGATTTAACCCTTCGCTATTTTGATGCGGAAATGCGCTATCTTAAAGAAGCTGCAAAAGAGTTTGCACAAGCACATCCTGATAGAGCTGCAATGCTCGATTTAGATAAAGCAGGTACACCCGATCCTTTTGTTGAACGCTTATTTGAAGGCTTTGCTTTTTCAATGGGGCAATTAAGACAAAAAATTGATGATGATTTACCTGAATTAACAGAAGGCCTTGTTAGTTTATTGTGGCCTCATTATTTACAAACAATTCCTTCATTATCAATCATTGAATTAACACCAGATATTCAAAAAATGAAAATGACAGATAAAATATCGGCTCAATTTGAGGTACTTTCTCGTCCTGTTGGTCCGAAAAAAACAATTTGTCACTATCGAACAACGCAAGATTTAACACTTAATCCAATAAGAATAAAAGCCGTTAATTTAACAACCGAGCCAGATGGACGTTCAGTTATTCGGTTGAAATTTACATGTAGTGAAATGATTAACTGGTCTGAAGTTAACCTTCATAAGCTTTCGTTTTATTTATCGGGTGATATTCCAACAACTAATGCACTGCATTTAGCATTTAGCATTAACCAAACAAGTCTCAAAAACCTATTTAAAACTCCCTCAATCAAAAGACAGAATAGCTGTGCCTCTCTATTTTTCACCGGGAGGATTTAAGGAGACGGACACTCTTTGGCCCAAAGGTGATACCACATTTAGTGGCTATCAATTGCTGTTGGAATATTTTTCTTTTCGTGAAAAGTTTATGTTTGTGTCACTTAATGGATTAGGTGATATCCATTTTCCTGAAGAAACATCAAAATTTGAGTTAGATATTGTTCTAAATACTTTATGGGATAACTCACTCACATTAAGTGATGAAAATATCCGTTTACATTGTGTTCCTGTCATTAACCTTTTCAATATAGAAGCCGACCCCCTCACTGTTAATGGATTAGAAAGTGAATATTTATTACGCCCACGTCGTATTCAAGATGGGCATACTGAAATTTATAGTGTTGATAGCGTACATGGTTCTCAACGGACAAATGAATCTATTTATGTGCCATTTACTAGCTTTCGTCATCGTGGTGGCATGTTACGCCATAATGCCCCTGAACGTTATTACCATACGCGAGTTAAACGTGGTGTAGCGGGACTTCATGATACTTGGCTTATTTTAGGTGGTGAAAAACAAAATCTTGATTTGGCTACCAAAACAGAAACACTTTCATTACAACTCACTGGAACTAATGGGCAATTACCTCGTAAAGCACTACAAAGCACATTGCTTGATAGAACAGAACAAACCTTACAAATTCCATTAACTGTACGTAATTTATGTAAACCCACTTTACCACTTTATCCACCTTCAGAAGATCGCTTTCATTGGCGAGTGCTCAGCCACCTTGGTTCAAGTTTTCTTAATATGATGGACAATGCCGAAGTGCTTCGGGGTACGCTCGCACTCTATGACTGGCGAGATGATGATATGAATCATCGAAAACTCGATGCCATTATTCATGTTGAACATCATTTAATTGAGCGTTTTGAGAAAGGCTTTTTACAACGAGGCATTGATATTGAAGTGACATTAGACAGTAATGGTTTTAATGGTGAAGGGGATATGCATTTATTTGGTGAAATGCTTAATCGCTTTTTTGCACTTTATGCCGATGTTCATCTGTTTAATCAATTAACACTGATTATCTTACCAACAGGAAAACGTATTCAATGGAAAGAGATCCACAATCCACAGCTACCCCGTTAATTGAAGCTTTAGGCGAAAAATTACCTTATATAAATTTCTATCGCTTTTGCCAATTACTTGAAAAATCTAATGCTAAGTTCTATGAACTAGGACGTTCTCACGATCCTAAAGACGACCCTATTCGTTTTCGTCCTCATCGCGGTATGGGTTTTCCAGTGACTGAAATCAAAGGAATTGACTCCCTTGATAGATACCGTAAAAGTACAGTACCAAGCTTACGTACTACCTTTCTGGGGCTTTATGGTATTACCTCACCGCTTCCTACTTCTTATCTCGATGATATTGCACAATATCGAGATGGCACAGATCCACTAACTGATTTTTTAGATATTTTTAACCATCGACTGACTACACAATTTTATCGAATTTGGCGTAAATATTCTTATCCTGCGACTTTCGATGAAGGAGGCTGTGATAATACATCACAATACCTCTATGGTTTAATTGGTTTAGGTATTCCAGGTTGTGCTAATCAGGTGCAATCCCCCCTATCTCGCTTTTTAGCGCTATTAGGAATATTACGCCTACCTACACGTACAGCGGAAGGAATTAGTGCATTAGTAAAATTATTAGCGCCATCAACAAAGGTCAATATTATTCCTCATGATCCACGAAGAATAGCACTAGAGGCTCCCACTGCAATGTCGTGTTTATCTCCTATTACATTAGAAAATAAACCCGTTTTAGGCAGTTATGCGATAGACGTAAATAGCCAGGTATTAATAAAGTTACATACTGAAAATAAAAATGAAGCAAAAGGCTGGCTACCTGATGGTAGTATTTATCAAGATTTTATGGCATTGCTTCGTGTTTATTTAGGTTCACGCGTTAATGCACGGTTGCGTTTAACACTACCAAGAGATTTATTACCTGATGCAACACTGAGCACCTCTAAAAGCCAAGGTGTGCAACTGGGTAGAACAGCAGTAATGCGACCTCATAACATTATTGAAAAACCGCCAATTAACTCTTTTATCACCATCGGCCTTGGTTTTTATCAATATCTAACACTCCGCACTCAACATTATAAAAGTGATGAATATGGCAATTATCAATTCTAAACCACAAATATTTCTCCCCCATACTTACCGACTAGCGCTATTACTTATTGGTGTTTTTGCTCTTGCCGGATGTGGTCTAACACAAACTATTAGCGATGGTACTGTCTCTCTAACTAAATCTATTTTCTATAAGCAAATTAAAGTACTGCATTTAGATTTTACTGCACGAGAAGCACTTAATACTGACGATAACGGTTCTTCGCTTTCCGTCATTGTTAGAGTATTCCAACTAAAATCTGCTGACACCTTTAATGATAGTGATTATCTATCACTGTTTAATCAAAATAACGATATTTTAAAATCTTCATTGCTAGCACAAAAAGACTTACGTATTCGTCCTGGAGAATCTATTTCTTTAGATATGCCAATGGAAAAAGAAACAGAATTTGTTGCAATAGCGGTAATGTTTCACACACCTGATGAAACTAAAAATAACTGGCGAATTGTTATTCCTAAAAATGAGCTCGATCCAGATAAAGCACGAAAAATTGAGCTTGCTGAAAATACACTGACATTACAACCTTTGGATAAAAAATAACGATGCCACAACCCTCTCTTTATGAAATGCTAACGGGGTATTTTTCTGGCGGATTGCCAGTTGATACCATCTCCGAAGAAAACCAAGTTATTCTGTCTGTTATGGATAATATTCGTCGAATATTAAACTCACGAGCAGGAACATTAAAACATTTGCCTGATTATGGCTTACCTGATATGAGCAAACTTATTCAAGGATTACCAGGAAGCTCACATAAAGTAATGGCAATATTATCAAAAACATTACTCAAATATGAACCTAGAATAAAATCAGTAACACTAGGTATATTACCTGAGAATGAATTTGGAAAATTATGTTATTCTTTAGATATTGAATTACATGAAAGAGGACTTATACGTTATGGTACAGAGTTTTCTCCTGATGGACGAATATTTCTCCATCATTTAAAAAAACAATTTAACTTATCATAAACGTATTTCTATTCATTTTATTCTTAGCCTATTTTTCTTTGTTTTACTTTATTTTATAACATTTAGACCTTAAATTAACTTGAGGCTTCTATGAACTCTTATTTAGACTCACTTCCTATTGGAGGTGATCCTCGTGTATTTAATCAATTTCTTAATATTAAAGAAGAACTTGATAAACGTTTTCATCCAGCACGCCCTGATATTAACTGGCAATATGTCCATGAATTGTGTGTTTCTTTATTTAATCAAAATGGGGTTGATCTTCAAACAGTTGCTTGGTTTGTTTTGTCTCGGCAGCACCAGTCTGGATTAGATGGTTTAAATGAAGGCCTTTATCTAACCCATAAGATATTAACTCAACATTGGCAAACAGTATGGCCTGTACAAACACATACTCGTGTTAATATTCTTTCTGTATTAAACCAACAATTAATTTCAGGTATTCGAGGAACAACATTTGTTTATACCGACTTACCTGTTCTTTATCAAATTGAAGAATTATTAAAAAACATTAATCATCACCTTCAAACATTAGAAATTAAACATCTTGTCCAGTTTGATTACTTACAAAATTTAATTATCACCCAAGCGAGACAACTAGAAAATGCAGATACATTAGATAATAATTTTTATTCTCCTGATTTATCGCCTGTTATTAATGCAGAGGAAAACAATCAATCTCAAAGTACTAAATCAGTATTATCACCCCTCCCTCATTTAACTAAAAATACCATACCACCTAAAACCTACATCTCCCCATCGATTGCATTACAGACGTCAGCAAAAAAAAACAACCACCGAGAATTATGGAAAGGTATTTTAATTGGTACATTAACCAGTAGTTTATTTTTTATTATCTTATTTTATTTTTGGTTATCTGAATTAAAAAGTAACAATCTAGCAGATGCTTTTCCTTATATTCCAACCATTAATGCACATGCAGGCTCTCTTATTGAACAACAACCTGCAAGTGGCAGAAATATAACACAGACACTCAATTCAGAGCAGATTAATGTGATACAACAGCGTTTAAATGAGCTCGCATTACTTTCTCCCACATGGGCCCAGAGTTATGGGCTTGAAGTTATCAGTTATTTGAATGAGCAATATCAAGATAATCCAGAACTTTTATCATTTACACAGCTTTGGAAAAATAATCTAAAAATAAATGCCACTACAGATGAACAACTCAATCAATGGTCTAAAGGTATAACCGAACTGGATGAATTAAGTAAAAAATTAGATAGCTTCGATGGTAATCCTAAAAACTATATTACAGGCTCTGAATTAAAATCTATTATTTTTAAAGCTCGCCAGCATTTCAATCAAGCTAAACCTTTAGAAGAAGAGTTACGCTTACTTGAAAAAAAACCAACACCAAATTCAATTCCAGACTATGAGTATCAACAAATAGACAATCATTTTAAACAACTATTAAATCGATATTCGTTATTACAGTCTAAATAAGGAAACAATATGCATGTTATAAGGAATTTAATACTTATTGTCATTGTTAGTTTATTAAATGGCTGCATTATGGGTTCACCTTATGGCGGACTTATCTTTGTTGGCCCAATAGATTTAATTAAAATAACCTTAGAATCCAAAGATGAAAGAAAAATTCCATCTCAAAATACTCAATCAAACCCTGTTATTTATTATAATAATAAGCCAAGAACAGTAACGGTTGCAGATATCACATTAAATCAAGAAGATATATTCTCATCTAAAAATAATATTGGCTCAATAGACTTTATATTTCCTGATGAAGATGAATATAAGATTATATTAGAGCTTAATTATCAAAATGACAAATATCAGGTACTAGAATCGAAAATAAATTTATTTATGAACAATAGAGAAAATAAATTACCATTAATTGATTATAGTAAAAGAGATATTCGCTATCCTGATTATAAATTATCCTATGTTGATCTTTATATTTTTAGCAAAAAAAACACTTTTAAACTAAAAATAACCCTTATTAACTCTCAATCAGAAACAAACCACAGCCAAAATGAAGACATAATAATTGAAAACGAAAACTCAATATTGAAATCAAAAATAATAATAGATGAAAAAGATTATAAAATTGACAAAGCCACCTATTATTAATTTAAGAATTAATAATATCATAATCACACTGTTTTTTATAATGATAGCAATATCCATTAAAAAGTAACGAGTTATTACAAAACAGTCTTTAAATTAAAAATAAAAAAAGGAAAAAATAATAGAATTACGCTATTAAACGATAAATGTATGACATAATAAAACCATCATATAAAGATAAAAAAAGAATAACTCTCAATATATTCAAAAAAACAAGTAAAATCACGTATATTTAATCAATACAATAAGAAATCAATTAATAAGATTTATCTTCATTACAAATACGTATTAACAAAGCTCACCTTACTTACATTTTGTTTCAAATCACAACACTAATAAATATTAATTTTTAATAAACTAATTGCAATCAGTTTTGTTAATTATTTATATTTTAAGGTGTTTAAATGAATATGAAAATGTTTGTTATTTCATTAGCATTAGTTTCTTTTAGTGCACAAGCATTGATTATTAATGAAAATAACCCACCAGAATATCAATCTTTTAAATCAAATTATTCTGATATGGTTGAATTAGCTAATAAATCACGGTTACCACATCGGGTATTTTATACTTCGCCAAGTACAGGTAGAAATGCGCTATGGTTTGATGCTGTTAAACACGGTGATTTAAATGAAGTAAAAAAGATGCTTGCCAATGGTCAAGATATTGAAGCAAAAGATACAGGAAGCTTAAACCAAACAGCACTAGGCTGGGCTGCATTTATTGGTGATGAAGAAATGGTGGATTATCTTATTTCTCAAGGTGCTAACCTTTGGGCTACAGATAAAGGAGATGTCTATAATGTCTTTAAATCTGCCGTATTAGGCAATAATGTTAATGTCGTTAAAAAAATTCACGCCTTAATGAGAAGTGATATTGAGATCAATAATCAAAGAGTAGAAAGTGATGGTGAAACCTTTATTATGATTGCTGCAAGCAATAATCGCATTGATACGGTTAAATATCTTCTTTCTAAAGGTGCTGATGTTAACCTTGTCACAACAACACAGGATAAGTCATTATTTTCTTACGATCAAAGTGCATTGAGCTATGCTTGCCAGAATGATCTTAAAGATATGCAGAGGCTACTGATTAAAAACGGCGCTATTAATCATAGAACAAGTACAACGTCCTGCCATTAAATACATAAATGCCATCTCATTATAAGATGGCATTTATATTATTATTTATAAAATGTTAAGAAGTATAAATTTAATAAAAAAAACCAAAAATACAGTTTTATATATTCATCTTAATTTTATATCAATAAAAATATGATAATACTATTTCTCTAAACTACTTTTTTCTTTCTAAATATTACGATCTCACTAGGTTGAGTTATCGATTCTCTATCTTCAAAAATCATAAAATCTGTTTTTTTAGCCTCTAAAATAAGGCTTTGAGGTGTAACACCTAGTATAAAAGAAATAGTAATTAATTGATCTACCGTTATTTTTAAATGCCCACCTTCTAATTGAGAATAATGTAATATGCTTATTCCCAACCTTTCAGACATTTCATTCTCTGTTATTTTCAATTGTCTTCTTATCATTTTTATTCTATTTCCAACTTTGGTGTTAATCATCCCATTGTTCTCCTTCTTTTATTAGATGATCATATCGACAAAACACCGAATTACAGTTTAAAAACGATCAAATCATAAACTGAAAATACTTAACCATTTGTTATTGAACACTCGTAACATTACTTACTTTCACGAACTCTGTTAATAAGGTTATTCCGATATTTTAACTTTAAAATAATTTACATTTCTATATGTTATTTTAAAATAAATCAAATTTAGATTAATACTATAGTATTAAACACTTAATACAGAGTAACCTAAAGAAAGGCACAATAGTTGTGATTGAAGCTATCTGCTATTTTATTATTAAACAATAATTAATTTATATAATATACAAGCGAGAGATATAAGATTAGTAATTTAACTAACGAAAGAAACTTAGAAAGATTTAAAATATTACACTAGCTTATTTTATTTAATAGGCGATTCTAAAATAAAATCGCCTACAATGTTATTTTTTATTTAATTCAACTTCATTTTCATATAAACGTATTTTTACAAGTTCACCTTCTGTATCTTTAAATACCAAACGTAATTTAACTGCTGTTTTACTTGGGATATTGACATCTTCTTGAATACCATCTAAATAAGCAACAAAGTCGTCAGCATCTATCGCATAAATATTTTTTTTCTCACTTAAGTTAGTTAAGCGAATGAGAGAGTCAGAATTATTTTTAACCGCAAGCGTAACTAGGTAGCTGTTTTCACCTGTAGATCCTACTGAAAGTGATCTGATCGTCGTATACTTATTTAAGTTTTCTTTATCATAAATGATGATAGCACCATCAATACTACTACCTGATTTACGGCCTTCATCAACACCATCTTTCAAGCCAGATAAAGCGTCTTTACTCATAGTCGTAATACTGGAGGTTAATCCTTTTACACCATCTTTAATCATGCTTGTATCTTGTGATTCAGTCGCAAACACACTGGAAGAAACCAACAACACCATGCTAGCTAAGAGCGTTTTTTTCATTATTTTATCCTTTACCAAATAAAGTTGAGATCAAAGTTCTCGAAAGCAAATGAATCAATATATATCCTAATTAATCATTAAAAAACACAAGTTTTATCCTAATATTAATATAATGCTGAATAAAAAAATTAGTTTTATTCTATTTAAAAAGATAAATAATATTTATAGTCTTATATAGATTATAAAAAATATATTATGAAAATAAAAAAACACTATTATTATTTAGTCTAAATCAAAATTATATATTGTGTTTATTATTTTTAAACTACCATACACATTATTAAAAACTAAAAAAATATCTATATATATCAACAAATTAAAATTCGCAATAAAACTTCCCTTCTGATTTACTGTAAATGTGAGCACATCGCTATTGATCTTTTCAATTATAGATTAAAATTTTTAAAGTAAATGTTAATAGGGCATATTTTGAATATATTTACACACATTATTTACACACATATAGTAATGAAAGCCGTTGATGTGTTTAGTTTTATGTTTGGAAATTTAGTCATTAATTATTAAGGGTGAGGGTAATGGAAAGTTTTAAATTGAAGCTAAAAAATCACATGGATCATGTTAAGAATGTAGGACAACACTGCTCAACAGAAGAAACGACTAAACAAGCACTAATATTGCCATTCTTAGATATCCTTGGTTTTAATCCTTATGATCCTCAAAAAGTTAAAGCAGAATATGGTGCTGATTTTCCAGGAGTTAAAGCGAATGAGCGAGTTGACTATGCCTTATTCTGCCAAGATGTTCCCGTCATGTTTATTGAAGCAAAAGGATATTCAGAAAAACTTGATAACCATTGTCCTCAGTTGTCACGATATTTTAACTCTACACCAGAAGTGACAATATCAGCGATAACTAATGGACTTGAATGGCGCTTTTTTACTGATTTAAAACAAAAAAATGTAATGGACCCAACCCCTTTCTTAAGAATAAGAATGGATGAAGTAAGTGATTCAGATGCCAGTCAATTATTTAGATTTAGACATGATAAATTTAAACCTGAAGCACTAAGAACCTTAGCTGAAGAAAGTGTTTATTTATCGGCTTTTACAAAAACAATTAGCTCAAGTTTACGAGATGTAGATAATGAATTTGTAAGATATGTTGCTAGCCGCTCTAATGTTGAAAGACAATTAAATCAAAGATTCATAGACTCCATAACACCATTGGTAAAGCAAGCAGTCGAACGCTCTGTTAGTGCGATGGTTGTATCTGGGTTATCCAATAAAGCAATGACTTTTGATGATCCAACTGAAGTTAAAGAAGATAATATTGCCAATATTAAAACGACTGAAATTGTAGATATCATCGATCCAAACAACCCTAATATTATTACAACAAAAAATGAATTAATGTTATTTGAAAAAATAAAACTGATTATTGGTAATGATGATATTCAGTATAAAGATACCGAATCATATTTTGGTATATTATATCAAGGCAAAACAAATAGATGGATTGTTAGGTTTTATGATAAAAACAATCCTTATATTATAGTTCCAATTGAAATTACTAATATTTTAGAAAATGAAATATCTAGAGCTGGATTGTCATTGGTTAATAATAGAATAAATATTAATGAGCCAGAAGATATATTAAGAATAACAGGAATTATTTTAGATTCATTTGAATATGTAAAAAATGATGATAATTTTAGAAAAAAAACCAGCTAATATAAGCCCTCTATAATGAGGGCTTTCTTTTATTTCTATTTAATTAAAATCTGTAAAGACTAAATGGTTTTGGATCTAAAACAGGTTTTTTACCAAGTAATAAATCAGCCGTTAATTCTGCTGATACAGGGCTTTCTGTCATACCCCAACCTGTTGCTGTATTAATCACTAAACCAGGGTATTCTTTAACTTCTGAGATAATTGGGTTCTCATCTGGTGCGATAGCCATTGCACCACTCCATTGATCAATTAATTTCGATTCTTTAAAGGCTGGGAATTCTGCTTTTAATTTTTCTAATGATGCATTTAGCTCAGGTAAATCCGGCAGTGCTGTCATATTTCTAAATTGCTCAAACGGAGAAACTTCATCTAAGTTCCAATGCGTTGATTGCATAAATGAATTGATTAATTGTTCATTTAAAGAAATATGCACTGGGAAATCAGGCAGTGCTAATAATGGCAAATATTTATAACCATAAGTGAAAGATTCTTTCACTACTGGTGCCACAATAACACGAGGAGAAGTTGCATAAGTACCATCAGCTTGCTCACGGAAGAAAATACCGCCCGGTAAAGCGACGTTACCACCCGGTGCCGTTGGTGAACCACTAATTAACTGTTGAGACTGATATGCAGGTAATGTTGGAACATCAACATTAAGATTTTGCATAAATAGACGAGACCAAACACCACCAGCAACAACAACTTGAGAAGTTTTGATTGCACCTTTCTCTGTTACAACGTCAGAAATCACACCTGCTTGTGTTTCTAAGCCACGAGCAGCACATTGGGTGTAAATTCGGACACCCATTTTTTTGGCGTATTCTGCCATAACGAATGTTGCCACTTCAGGATCGAAACTTCCTGAATCTTCTTCAAATCCTGCAATTTTCCAATCGGTTGTCGCACCACGAAGACGCTGTTTTAATTCAGCGCCTTCAATAATTTTGGTTTTAAATGGAATATCTGAACCTACATTCTTGCTTCTTTCATCAATCCATTTTCTTACGTTTACTAAATCTTCTTCATCAAGAGGAACTTCTACACGGCCTTGTGTACGATAAGTCGTGTCAACACCGACTTTCGCATTCATTTCACGCCAGCGATGCTTGCCTAAATGGTGTAATAAGAATGTTTCATCAGGCATTTTATAGCTAATTGCTTGACCGTAGAATCGTGAAGATTGCTCACCGGCGATATTGCCTTTTTCTACAATCACAACAGATAAACCACGTTCTACAAGATTAATGGCGGTCATAATACCGAGAATACCCGCACCAATAACAACAACATCAGCTTGTTTTGGTAAAGCCCCTTCCGTACCTTCAACAAAACCATGTCTTGGTGTACCCGGAACAAAGCGCCCTTCGCGAGTTAACATTGGTGTTAAAATACCCGCACCAGCCGCTACAGCTACGACTGTTCCACCAATGATAAATTTTCTTCTAGATATCGCCATTTTACTCGTTCCTTTTACTCAATGAATTATTAGCATTAAAACAATAACGTTATCTTATTTCATTTGTAAACTATTAGTAAAGTATTTGTAAACTTTTTCATCTGTTTTTTTCTTGAAAATCCGTACTATTTAATTTACTTATACAAAGAAGGGGATTAATTATCATTTTGTTTTTTATCGATTATTTAAGTCATTCAAGTAAAATCAGAGCATACTCAACTAGTTATTTTCTTGGTTTTTTCATCAAAATATAAAATTTTCCACTACTAAAGCTCTATAAGCCGCCTATTAAACATCACGTTATTACACATTCAAATTACAAATAAATAAGCTGGGTTAAATAAATTGATTAACAAATAATCCACAAAATAACTAATGTTAATGAGATGATAAGTTGAATATATAAAAAGGAGATAATGATGAGAAATATAACAATAGGCTGGTTATTTGATAGTGATTCAGAAGAAAATAAAGAGGTAGCTGAAATGAGCATAGTTAAGATTGTATTTATCTCTTTGTATAACCAAATTTTAAGTGTTCATTTTTAAATCAATAACAAAATTAGTCTTCCTTTGATTACCTTTATAAAATAAGCTTATTTTTTTCCTTATAAATCAACACCGTTACAATTTGAAACAAAATACACATTTTGTTACATATTAAAAATCTATGTACATTAGAACAGACTGGCTTTAGCGAGATTTCGGACATTTGCGAAAGTGAATCATATAGGTAAATACACTTATCGTAAGAAACGAAAGTAGTAAATATTGTGTGAACAATTATTTTACGCGAAGTCACTTATCCTACGAGGATACAGCGCCCTTTCTCCCCGCCCCTTCCTTTACTTCCTTTTAAAATTACTTAAGCTACTCTTATCAAATCGCGGTGCGCACTGGCTGATTTTTATCGAAAGGACTTCAACAAAATGATTTTGTTGAAAAACGATTATTCACTGTAAATTAAGGATTTGCCATGCCAACTCCATGCTATATCTCTATCGAAGGGAAAACTCAAGGTAACATCACTGCGGGCGCATTTACTGCGGAATCCGTCGGAAATATTTATGTTCAAGGCCACGAAGATGAAATGCTGGTGCAAGCATTCTCTCACGTAGTGACAGTGCCGACTGATCCACAATCCGGTCAGCCTTCTGGTCAACGCGCCCATAAACCTTTCCGTTTTACCGTTGCGTTAAACAAAGCGGTTCCTCTGCTGTATAACGCCTTAGCGTCGGGCGAAATGCTGCCAAAAACCACGTTAAAATGGTATCGCACTTCGGTTGAAGGGAAACAAGAGCATTTCTTCACCACCACATTAACCGATGCGACTATCGTCAACATCGATTGCCAAATGCCTCACTGCCAAGATCCGGCAAAATCTGACTTTACACAACTGATCGAAGTGTCTCTTTCTTATCGCAAAATTGATTGGGAACACACGGTTGCAGGCACGTCTGGCTCTGACGACTGGCGCGCTCCTCTCGAAGGTTAATCCTTTTTTTCACCTGCACACGTTGGTGTGTGGGTGTTTCTTTGCGTTTTCTTAATGGACAAAACAAGCGGTAGCTTGCTCAGTGGATATTGGAGCGAATGATGTTTGCAAAAGATAAAAAAAATAATTCAACCTCTCAACTTGGTGGATTAAAGAAGAAAGCGCTCAATAAAGCGCAAGAATTAGCGATTTCTAAAGCAACCTCAGCCCTTTCGGCCTCCACTCAGCAAGCCCTCGCCACAGCAAAAACCGCACAACAAGGGCTTTTGCAAGCCACATCAATGGCCTCTCAAACCTCAGCGCTTATTCCTGGCGGTGGTTTTACGGGAGGAGTAAAAAGCGACGATGTACCAGGGCTCACCTTCTCTGAAGGATTAGCGAAAAATAAAGCGTATGCACAACTGTTAGATTCGCTATTAGGCACCGTATCGCCTTCGGGTTTGGTCTTCACCTGCCAAATTGCTGGCTTACCGGAAAGCACTTTTCAAGTCACTGAATTTAATTTAAACGAAGGGTTATCACGTTTATTTTCGCTATCCATTAGCGCGGTCACTACCTTGCCTTTTATCGATTTTCAGTCGCTGTTAGGTGTCGCGTCCTCGTTAACCGTTAAACGTAACGGTAAAGAAGTCCGCACCGTGCGCGGAATATTAGCGGGTGCTGTGCAAGGTAATACTGACGGTGTAAAAACGTGGTATCACTTTGATATTCGCCCTGAAATGTGGGTGATGACCCTTAATCAAGACAGCCGTATTTTTCAGCATAAAAAAGTACCTGAGATTTTAAAAATGCTGTTAGAAGAAGCACATATCAAAGCAGACAGCAAATTCTATCGTGATGATTTACACCAAAAACGTCCTTATACCACGCAAAAACGGGAATCTGCCTATGCGTTTTGGTGTCGTTTAGCCTTTGAAGAAGGCATTAACTTTTGGTTTGAAGAGAACCAACTGTTTTATAGCGATGAACATATGGGGATGACGGCGGGCATTCACCTAACTTATAACCCACAAGCGGAAAGCGATATTACCGATAGCACGGCAACCACATGGCAATACGGCGAATATCTCTGTGTCGATGAAACCATTCAAAAAGACAATAACTTTATCCGCCCTTCTTACCCATTAGCCCATCAAGCCAAATTAGAGAAAGGCGGTCAGCATAGCGTGTTCGAAAGCTATGGACGCTTTCAAGAAGATGCTCAAGCAGCCCCACTCACTGCCATTCGTTTTGAACAACTGCGCAACGGCAGTCGAGTGGGACGCGCCAGCACCAACTGCTTCGCCTTAATGCCGGGTAAAATTTTCTCGTTAAGCAACCACCCTAGTTTAATGATGAATGATAACTGGCAAGTTATTCAAGTTTCGCATCATGGCGTGCAACCCTTGGCAGATAACAGCGGAGGCGAAGGGACTCAACTGTCTAATAGCGTCGAATTTATTCCCGGCACACAAGAGTGGCGTCCCCCACATCATTACAAACCCACTGCTGATGGCGATGAAGTTGCCACTGTGGTTGGCCCTCCCGGTGAAGAAATTTACGTCAACGAAGTGGGTGCCGTAAAAGTCTATTTTCATTGGGATCGCTATGGTAAGCCCGATCACAGTGCCTCGTGTTGGGTGCGCGTGGCGATGGGTTGGAATGGCAATGGTTATGGTTTTTCTGCCGTACCGCGTATCGGGCAAGAGGTGATTGTCTCTTATCTTAATGGCGATATTGATAGACCGATTATCACCGGTTGCACCTATAACGGGCGTAACGCACCACCGCTAAAATTCCCTGAAAATATGACTCGCACCACAATCAAAACCAAAACCCATAAGGGTGACGGCTTTAATGAACTGCGTTTTGAAGATGCCGGTGGCAAGCAGGAGATTTTTATTCATGCGCAGAAGGATATGAATACGGTGGTACTCAACAATCGCACCACGCATGTACTCAATAACCATGCAGAGATCATCGATAAAAATCAAGAAATAGTGGTGAAAGGTAATCGCACTGAAACCATCAATGAAAATAACACCGAAACCGTCGGTCAACATAAAAAAATCAGTGTGGGTAATACGTTAGCGATTGATGCAGGGGATGCCCTTGAACTGCGTTGCGGTGCCAGCGTGTTAAGAATGGATAGCGCCGGCCATATCACTATTAATGGTACAGAATTTAGTTTTGAAGCCTCAGGTCCAGTGCAGATCTCGGGCAAAGATGTCGATATCAACTAGGAGTTTGGGATGCTAGCACACGTTATTAACCAGACTCCTTTTCCTCATTTTTCCTTTGAAAAATTAGGGTATAAAGATGAGCATTGGCAAACTATTACAGTAAAAGTTACTTGTGATTTTGATCCTCTCACGGGTCTATGTGACATTGCTGATGAGCAAAAACCGCTCATTATGGCGGATATTTACCGAACAACATCAGAAAATAGCAGCTTATTGCACGAAACAGATCTTGTGTCTTATAAACCCAATGCTGAAATTTATCTTGTGGGTACTGCTCGAACATTAGATGAAACACCTTTGGCTCAGTGGGAAACCGAACTTTCGATAGGCCAACTACACAAAAAATTGACCCTCAGTGGCCCTCGTTATTGGGAACATCACCATGATTGGCAATTAAGCTCTCCACAACCTATTTCTGCCTTACCACTTATTTATGAGAATACTTATGGTGGCAAGAATAGCCTTCAAGAAGCTTATGAGAAAAACCCTGTTGGTTTAGGTTGGTATGAGAGTCGCTCTCTTGATAAAGCGCTTCAATACCCGGCTCCTCAAATTCACTCTCCCTTTTCAGAACAGGCATTCCACCTTAATAAACCGTGGGAGGTTGCAGGCTATGGGCAATATAGTCGTTGGTGGCAACAACGCTCCCAATTTGCGGGTACCTATAAAGACAAATGGCTCAATCAAATAAAACCTTATTATCCTGATGATTTTAAGTCTGATTTCTTTATGAGTACGCCAGCAGATCAGCATCAACAAGGTTTTTTTGTGGGTAATGAAACACTCTCATTACGTGGTTTCTTTGCACAAACGCCTCGTGTAGATCTTGTTTTGCCTAATATTGGTTTTGTCGCCATTCCTCATTTATCTCATTCAAAAGCGCCCTATGAGTTATTAGCGCTAGACACAATATGTGTGTCACTTGATGAACAAAAGTTATACCTCACATGGCGTTATCGCCAATTGATCTCGACGATGGAAAGCACACTGCAACTTCAGGCTTATAAGTTGTAATAAGGATATTACTCATGACAAAAAAAATCGTCGGGAATAAAAATGCCGATTACTGCGTTATCGCCACAGGCCCTGATGTTTGCCAAGTGGGCAATGCTGTTGTTCCCTTTGATAGTTTTCAACAACTCAGTGCAGAAGAAACCTATGTTTCCACGGTACGCGTGAATGGCGTACCGACATTAACAGTAGGCAGTGTGATTAAAGGAACACAGGGAAATACGGGGTCTGGCATTATTTCGGGCACCAGTTTAGGGCGTGGGAACTGCGTTATTACTAGTGGCTCGCCAACAGTGCGCTTTTGTGGACAATCGGCGGCTTTTCATGGCTCTGATGTCATGATGAACAACAATAATGTACCAGGTCGCCTCTATTCTGAAAAAAAAGCCCTGCAAAAAGCCAATGAAGCCACGGAAATTTCTGCTGAAGCACCACCAGAAAAAAAACGTCCAGACCAGATGACCTATCGAGAACTGAAGCACTTGATAGACGATACAGACCGTGAAGCAGAATTAATCGGAGGAAAAAACTTACCAGATACCACCATAGGTGCAGGAAAAGGGTTTTTAAATGGTTTAATTGGTTTGGTTGAAACCGTTGCCAAAGCCAATGCCGTCAGTGCGTCCTATCAAATAGGATCTCAAGCCTATGGCCCTGCAACAGGGTTTATGTCAGAAGAAGGGAAACAGCAATACGCTGAAACAATGACATCACTTGCTCATGAAATGCGTAAAGAGGAAAACTTACCCCAATTTGAACGCCTTAAGTACGACAACCAAGCACAAGGATCAGGTGCCTTAATAGAAGAAGTGGGTGAATACGTTTTTCTCACCAAAGCGGCGGCGACCTTATTGCAAAATGGCATTAAAGCATTACCTCGACTCATTAGAAAAGATCCACCGCCGCCGAAAGAAGTCACGGTAATAACAAAACCGCAAGGCGAAAACAGTGCCAATATAAAACCCAATAAATCCTGCAACAATAAAGCAGTCTGTGAATCCGATCCTGTGAACGTTGCCACAGGCGATTTTATTCAAGTTTGGGATGTGTTATCCCTTTCAGGGCTTTTGCCCCTTTCATTACAACGAACCTATCGTTCAACAGGCACCGCATCTGGCCTATTTGGCCCCAAATGGACAGATAACTGGTCGGTATTCTTAGAAATTCAATCAGAGAATATTATTTATCACAATGAGGAAGGGGCACAAATCACCTATTCTTATACGGATAATCACCTCAATATCCGTAATACTTATTATCCCCATGTTCTACTCTCTGGTGATACAGAAGCTAATATTAGTTTATTCGATAATCGCACCCAGTTGACGCATCATTTCAACCATATCGAGGGATCTCATCGACGCCTATCTGCTATTACAGATAATAATCATCAACGCATTGATTTTATTTACAACGAGCAACATCAATTAATTTCTGTGTCGCGTAATGGTATTACTGCGCTTTACTTGGATTACCATTCTCATCAATTAAGTCATATTACCTTAGCCAATAACGTTATCTCTCAGCCATTAGTCACTTGTCAGTATGATAAACAAGGTTATTTAAATGAATGTAATGCTTATCAACAAAATCACTTATGGCATGAATACACGGCCGAAGGGTTTATGTCTCGTTGGCATGATACAGACCAAACAGATTATTACCTTGAATATGACAAATATGGCAGAGCGATAAAAAACAGCTCACCCTCCGGTTACTGGTGTGGTGGTTTTATTTATGATGATGTTCATAAGATGACCACTTATTTCAACAATGAAGGTGAGCAAGCTTACTATTATTATAATGATGCAGGCCTCGTTACACATGCAATTGATGCATTAGGGCGTGAAACCAAAACACAGTGGCATAATAATCAAAAAATAAGTGAAACCAATGCATTAGGGCAAACGACTTCTTATCTCTATCATTATGATGGCAATATTGCACAAATTACCTTTCCTGATGAGCGATCCATTGAGTATCAATATAATACTCAAGGTCAGTTGATAGAATATGTCTCCCCCTTTGGTGATAAATGGCAACTGACCTACGATAACAAAGGTAATTTAACCACAGTTACCGATCCGCAAGGTCGCCAACAAGCCTATGAATACAGCCAACATGGCGAACTGCTTAAAGCTATTCAACCGAATGGCGCACAGTGGCAGTATGAATATAACCAAGCAAATCAATTAATAAAAAGCACCAACCCTTATCAACATAGCTCGGAATACCAAAGTGATGAGTTAGGTCGCTTACTGCAAGTCACCAATGCGCTAAACCACACCACTCGCTATCAATACAGCAAAGAGCATGATGGTATTAACGGCAGTCTCAGCGATATTTTACTGCCTGATGATATTCATCAACATATTGAATATGACAGCGAACGTCGTGTTGTTGCTGTCACCGATGGCGAAGGTAAAACCACGCGCTATCGCTATGGTCCCTTTGATTTATTACTCGCCACAATACGCCCTGATGGCATGGAAATTTGCTTTGAATATGACTCACTCACGCGACTGAAAAAAGTCATCAACGCCACTGGCGATGTTTATTCCTATGAGCGTGATAAAGCGGGTCAAATCATTCGTGAAGTGGATTTTGCAGGACGTGAAATTCAATACCGTTACGACCGCCTAGGGCGGCGTATTGCAACTCGTTATCCTGATAATCATGAGCTACGTTATCATTATGATGATAACGGCTTAATCACCGCACAAAGTATTTGGCTTGCCAATGATATTGAGCATAAGTGCCTTTCTACCACCACTTATCAATACAATGAACGCTTGCAGCTTATTCAAGCAACTAATCCTGATTCGGTGGTGGAATTTGAATACAACGACCAAGGGCATTTATGTTGTGAACGGATAAACGGACAAGAGATACAGCATCAATGGGATGAAAAGCACGATATCCTCACCCAAACCCGCTTTGGTGAGCGTGAACTTAATTATGCCTTTGGTCAACTTCATGAACTGACGTCACTGCAAGTCAATCAACATGCGCCATTACAGTTTAGTTATAACGCGCTGGGACAAGAGTTTTTACGCCAAAGCCAAGCCGGTTTTGCCAATTCGAGCCATTACACCGCCACCGGGTTATTAGCCCATCAACGTGCAGGACAGGGAACGGAGTCCTTTTTACAATCATTACACGATAATCCGCTTCAACCGCCAATATCAACCGATGTTCACCGAGGTTATCAATACGATAAAGCCTTTAATCTGGTCAATATCGATGATGCTCGCTGGAACCGTACACAATATCGCTATAACACCAACGACCAAATTGTTGAAACGCAATACAGCAACCAGTTTGAACGCCAAAGTGAGAAGTTTCAGTACGATAACAACCTGAACATCACGGAACACCAGTATATTCCATCGGATGCACACGGTGCCTTTTTACAACTGGCACAACAGCAACAAAAAGGGCGAGTCACACGCCGTATCACCGCCAAAGGTTATCAAGATTATCACTACGACATTAATGGTCGATTAACCCAAAAAGTCGTTCATCAACATGGTTTTCGGGCAAAAACGTGGTATTACCAATGGAATACGCTGAACCAACTTATCGCCTGTTTTAATCCTGAGGGTGAATGTTGGCGTTATATCTATGATGCTTTTGGGCGACGACTCAGTAAGCACAAAGTGGTCGATAATCGCCCTGCGCCATCGTTAAACTCGCCCTTTAAAGATAAACGCATTCAACGTGTCGATTACCTGTGGTCGGGCAACCAGATGGTGCAAGAGACGCCAATTTATGCCGATGGTACACCCGCTTATGACGCTCAAATTCAGTGGCTCTATCAACCCAATGAAATTACCCCAACAGCTCGTTATCAATGCGGAAAATTGCATTATGTGGTCACTGACCATCAAGGCACCCCACGCGAAATCTTTAGTGAAAAAGGGATTGTCAGCTGGGCGGGACGGTTAAATACCTGGGGACAAATGGCGTTTTGGCAGTCTCATGAGGATCATGCCGATAACGACCCCGAATATACCGAATGCCATTTTCGTTTTGCGGGGCAATATGAAGATAAAGAAAGTGGCTTGTATTACAATCGCTTTCGCTACTATGATAAGGACACAGGGCAATATATTTCACCAGACCCAATAGGATTATTAGGTGGCTTTAATCCGTATGGGTATGTGCATTGTCCAACGGGATGGGTAGATCCGTTTGGGTTAGCGGGTGAGAATTGTGATAAGCTAGTTGCTACTCTTAAAAATACACCAAAGAAAGATCCCCCTAAACCTAATGAACTTCAAGCTTTAAATAATGCTATCAATGATATTTTTAATGGTAAAGGGATCCCTCGCGTTGATCCTAAAACAGGGAAACAAAAAATTTTCGGCGGAATGCTAGAAAATGGGCAAAAAGTAGATAAATGGAAAGGAGGTCTCGAATGGGAAGTGATCCCTGGTAATAATAGATTAAGGTTAGTAACAAAAGATTTAGGTGATGGTAAAATTATGGTTGGGTTTGGTTATCCTCACTGGGCGAGAATTTTTGATGTGGTAATAAAATAATGAATAATTTATACTATTTGTATGATGATATAGGAAATACTATTTTTACTAGTAATGATTTTATCGAATGCCATGATTTCTCAGATATTGGTTATACATATTTATTCTTATTCACTGAGGTATCAATTAAAAATAAAAATCACTTATATGATAAAACGACATTTACTTTAAAAAGTAAATTATTTAATGAAAGACTAGATATTTCATTTTCAATAAAAAAAGTAATTTCATACAATAAAATATTGTACTTATACATAGACAATTTAAGTTCTGGCATATATAAAATAGGAACAATGTCTTTTTTAAAGTCTAGAGAAAATGATATTGGAAGAGTTTGGTTAGATATGAAAGGTGATAAGAAAAAAATATATCTTTCTGCTAGTTACCTCATAAGTGGAGATAATCATCCTGTAAAAAAAGATAATATAATTATAGAAGGTAAATATATAAATGATTATTATTCTTTTTACTGTGAACTAGGGTACTCTTTTATTGGTCAATTTGGTTACATAGGTGATAACCTCTATGCACTTGAGGATTATCTTTCTCAACAAAAAAAAGTAAATGTAATATGGAGAGATAGCGAATTATCATTAAAAAATATTGATAATACTATGCCTGATGGATATATAGATAGATCCGCATATGACTTAGTTTCAATTCTACAAGAGTATTGTAATTTAACACTCGAATAATAAACCTATAAAAACAATATTTCATAATAGCTCCAAATAACACGACTTGGAGTTATTTTAACTAATATTTATTAGTCTAAATAATTTACATTTACACATATTAAATTCTGACTAAAATATAAATAGAATTATCAAGAATAAATAAATTTATAAGTATTTTCATTAAAATATATCTTGTAGCTCTATCCATTGCCTTTGGTCTGACAACCAAATGATGTAAGAAACGTCAATTTATACTGATAACAACTCTGAATATACCGAATGTCATTTTCGTTTTGCGGGGCAATATGAAGATAAAGAAAGTGGCTTGTATTACAATCGCTTTCGCTACTATGATAAGGACACAGGGCAATATATTTCACCAGACCCAATAGGATTATTAGGTGGCTTTAATCCGTATGGGTATGTGCATTGTCCAACGGGATGGGTAGATCCGTTTGGGTTGGCGGGTGAAGATTGTGATAAGCTAGTTGCTACTCTTAAAAAACCACCTGTAGGGGGACTGAAACCTCATCAAGAAAAAGCACTTCCACACGGGGTGAATGACGTTTTAAATGGAAAAGGGATCCCTCGTATTGATCCTAAAACAGAACAACAGACAATTTTTACTGGTGCAGGAAAGATTGCCCAGAAAAAATGGGCCGGTTCAAAAGAATGGGCAGTATATGAAGGAAATAATGATTTCAGAATCTTAACAAAAGATTTAGGAAATGGGAAAATCCAAATTAGATTTACTCCTGACCACTACCATAGAATATTTGCTGTAATTATAAAAGAATAGACATTCAAAGCAATTAATACAGCTACTTAAAAAATACCGTTATAAATATGATAAGGTAAAATTATGTATTTTATTTTTGATGAAAAAGAAAAGCTATTACTTTCTTGTGATGATTACATTGAGTGCCATGATTTTTCAAATTCCGAATCTAAATATCTATTCGCACTGACTGGGGTATCAACTGATAAAGTTGATACTATTTTATCCAAAGGTAAAATGTATGCTTTAAAAGGAAAAATAAAAGAATTTAATAAAGAATTTGATTTTTTCTTTATCGTTTCAGATGTTATAAAATTTAATAACACATGGTATATTTATGCTAATATTCTGTTAGATATGTATAAGGTAGGTGCTATATCATTATTAAGATCTCAAAATAACAATAATAAAGAAAGAATCTGGCTAGACATGATAAAAGAATCAAAAAAAATATATATATCGGCAAGTTATTTAATTAATGGGGTTAAAAAGGAATGTAATAAAGAGACTATAGTTATTGAAGGAAAATACATTCATGACTATTACGCATTTTATTGCGAATTTGGATATGCTTTCTTTGGTAAATTTGGCTATATGGGAAATAATCTTGATGCTTTCAATGATTGTTTAATCGAGATTGGACGAAAAGGTAAAACCATTAATGTAATATGGAAGGATAGTGAACTCTCTTTTAAAGCTATCGCAAATACAACTCCAGAAGATTTATATAAAACAATTTACCATGATATGGTCATGACTATTGAAGAACATTGTAATTTAATTCTTGAATGAAAATACCACATTAATATCAAAAAAATAGCTCATGCCAGTGCTAGCAGATTGGCATGATTTTATTTTAATGAATTAGCTCTTTTTTATACAATTCTAACTTACCCCCATTTGAAATTTAATCTAATTTAGTCATTCTTGTTAAAGAATATTATTTCATTCTATATTAGGTTTTCAATACTCCTCTATTTCATCTTTAAACTATTCCTTTAAAGATAAACGCATTCAGCGTATCGATTACCTGTGGTCGGGCGACCAGATGGTGCAAGAAACCCCGATTTATGCTGATGGTACACTGGCTTATGACGCTCAAATTCAGTGGCTCTATCAACCCAATGAAATCACTCCCACAGCCCGTTATCAACGTGGAAAACTGCATTATGTCGTCACTGACCACCAAGGCACACCACGCGAAATCTTTAGCGAAAAAGGCATTGTTAGCTGGGCTGGACGGTTAAATACCTGGGGACAAATGGCGTTTTGGCAATCTCATGAAGATCATGCCGATAACGACCCCGAATATACCGAATGCCATTTTCATTTTGCGGGGAAATATGAAGATAAAGAAAGTGGCTTGTATTACAATCGCTTTCGCTACTATGATAAGGACACAGGGCAATATATTTCACCAGACCCAATAGGATTATTAGGTGGCTTTAATCCGTATGGGTATGTGCATTGTCCGACTGGGTGGGTAGATCCGTTTGGGTTGGAAGGATGTCCCATCATTGAGTCAGGTAAGTTTGATTATTTCTTTGGTAGAGTTAATTCTAATCCCCACAATAAGGCTCGGTCTGAACAAATGGCTATGGTGATGAAACAATTAGGGGTACCTGATAACCCCGCAGGGCATAAAATATTATCGGATCATTTAGTCCAATCAGCTAACACACCATCTAATATTGCCAATCAATTTACCAAAACGGTTAAAGGTGAAACTTTAACTTTTGTAACCAAAGATTCTCTTTTTGCTGGACCTAGCGGAAAATTTGCTCATTTTGAGTCAACTTGGGAAGTTTCAGTTGATGGAACCTTAAGATTAACAACAATGATACCTAAGCTATGATTGAACAATTTGATACACAAATGTTAGAAGTGTTTGGTTTGAAACCCGAAAACTTCGATGTCGACTTTTTGCAATGGACTTATACCTTCATTAAAAAAAGTATAAAACTAGACTTGGTTTACTCCATGGATAAGACAATATCTACTTCATTGTATGTAAACAATACTTTGACTGTTTTTTGTTTTGGATATGGACTAAAGCTACTCAGAATTGATAATGATAAAATATATGGAGAAACTGACTTTAATGGCATTAAAAGATCATTAGAGATTGATCCTCTTAATATCACTTTCAAATGGGAAGATTCTTTTTAGTAAGCGAGTTATTCCTCTTATCTCCTCGCTTACCCAATTTAGTCTTTAGCCGTTTACATACTCAACCATCAGCTCACACATAGAATTTTTTATTTCACTCAATTGCGTTTGCTGTTGGTGGCTTTATTGCCCAATGGTTTGGATGTCTTAATTACAACAATATAGCTCATATCTAAATTTACTTATTTTAGCTATAGTTCTTTTCTCTTCATAAGATACCGATGGCACACCCGCTTATGATTCACAAATTCAGTGGCTCTATCAACCCAATGAAATCACTCCCACAGCCCGTTATCAACGTGGAAAACTGCATTATGTCGTCACTGACCATCAAGGCACCCCACGAGAAATCTTTAGCGAAAAAGGCATTGTCAGTTGGGCGGGACGGTTAAATACCTGGGGGCAAATGGCGTTTTGGCAATCCCATGATAATTATGCCGATAACGACCCAGAATACACTGAATGCCATTTTCTTTTTGCCGGACAATATGAAGATAAAGAAGCAAGTCAAAAAATATATATCAATGTCTCTTACGATCCGTGGAATTGCTCAAGCGCCATTGCCTACCACTATTGCTCAAACTTCAATAATGATATCGAATGGAAAATATTCCATAAACAAAATAAAGGATAATGGTAGCGAGTAAATTACCTTTATTTAAGTTAAATATCATATTATCTATAAATCAGAGATAAGTAATATATCATTTAAAATCTTAACAATCATATTCGAAATGACTTAAGAATTCTTTCTTGTTTTTATCAAATAATTTCACTTAATATTATTCTCTTATATCAAATTTAACTTTCAATCACAACAATAACGACAGGTTACATTATTTTCACTTATATCACAGTTCTATTTTTCATCAAAACAAACATTAAATATAAAAAAATAAAATAAATAACCAACCAGAAATTAAAGTAAAATTAACGTTAAATTTCTTATAGTTATAGAGGTTCGGAATAAATAATTCATAGTGAAATTTCTATTTTCCATATTTACAATTTAAATTAAATATAAATTAATTTATTCCTATCAAGTTGCATAATATGAGTAAAATAGATGAAAAAACTTACTTATAAAGTTAAATCATTATATTTAAATTAAATACGATACTAATTAAATGTAATGAAAAGTAAAAAACATTAAATATTTCTTATTGACTCAAGGACGGTTTTATATAAAACTAAATGTATATATTAGAAAAAATTACTTATTATTTTATTTTTAGTTATTATTTTATTTCTACCAGGAAAATTAAACTCATATAAGGTAATTATATTATTGCCTAGGATAGGTATTTCTTAATTTAAATTATTCATCAAGACGCTGAGTATTTAATTAAGAACTTAAGCTAAATAAGGAGCTTAGTTTAAATGAGTAAAAATACTCTTGGTAGTGTTGCCCCCAAAGAACGTATTAATATCAAATACATCCCAAATGATGGTGGTGTTCAATCTGAAGTCGAATTGCCTTTAAATATGCTTATTGTGGGCGATATGAAGGGAAAGGCGGAAGAAAACCCTATTGAAGATCGTAAAACTGTTTCTATTAATCAGAACAACTTTAATTCAGTTATGGAAAGCGCAGGTATTAATCTAAATATTGCGGTTCCAAATACCTTAGATGAAAAAAGTGAATCTGATCTTAACGTCAATTTAGAGATTAAATCACTACAAGATTTTTCTCCTGATAATATTGCACGCCAAGTTCCTGAGCTAAAAAAACTATTAGAACTAAGAGAAGCGCTCGTTGCGTTAAAAGGCCCTCTTGGCAATATCCCCGCTTTTAGAAAACGTCTGCAAGAACTTCTGGAAAATGAAGCGACGCGCGAACAATTACTGAAAGAACTTGATATTGCTAGCCAAAAATAATGTTTACAGAGGATGACCCTATGTCTTTAGTTAATGACGCTCAACAAGAACAAGTGGCAATATCTGGCGGTTCTTTACTTGACGAAATTATGGCGCAATCAAGAATGTCGCCAGAAACGGAAGCCTATGATATTGCTAAACAAGGCGTTGCTGCTTTTATTAGTAATATTTTTGCTAATCCGTCAGAAGAAGAGTCTATTAATAAGCTTTTAATTGATAAAATGCTCGTTGAGCTGGACTCTCAATTAAGTGCCCAAGTTGACCAAATTTTACATGCACCAAAATTTCAAGAAATTGAGTCATCATGGCGTTCATTAAAATTACTCGTTGATCGTACTGACTTCCGTGAAAACATTAAAATCAATATTTTACATGCAACGAAAGAAGAACTATTAGAAGATTTTGAATTCTCACCAGAAATTGTTCAATCCGGTTTTTATCAACATGTTTACTCTTCTGGCTATGGCCAATTTGGTGGTGAACCTGTCGCGACAGTCATTGGTAACTATGCATTTAATAACACCACACCTGACTTAAAATTAATGCAATATGTTAGTGCAGTGGGTGCGATGGCTCATGCTCCCTTTATTTCATCCGTTTCACCTAATTTCTTAGGTATTAATAGCTATGCTGAACTGCCTGCTATTAAAGATCTTAAATCTGTTTTTGAAGGCCCTGCTCATACGAAATGGCGTTCATTACGCGAGTCTGAAGATGCTCGTTATTTAGGTTTAACAGCACCTCGTTTTTTAGTGCGCTTACCTTATTCGCCGACAGAGAATCCCATTAAATTATTTAATTACTCTGAAGATGTGAAGCAAGATCATGAGCATTATTTATGGGGTAATACTGCATTCTTATTAGCAAGTTGCATTAATGATAGTTTTGCCAAATATCGCTGGTGCCCAAATATTATTGGCCCTCAAAGTGGCGGTACTGTTGGTGATTTGCCTGTGCATAATTTTGAAGCAATGGGTGAATTACAAACTAAAATTCCAACAGAAGTTTTAGTTACTGACAGACGCGAATTTGAATTAGCCGAAGAAGGTTTTATCACTTTAACAATGCGTAAAGGTAGTGATAATGCTGCATTTTTCTCTGCAAACTCGGTACAAAAACCGAAAAACTACCCTAATACGCGTGAAGGAAAATTAGCGGAAACTAACTATAAGTTAGGAACTCAGCTTCCTTACATGTTTATTATCAATCGATTAGCACACTATATTAAAGTACTACAACGTGAACAAATTGGCTCATGGAAAGAGCGTCAAGATCTTGAGCGAGAGCTTAATATCTGGCTAAAACAATATATTGCAGATCAGGAAAATCCACCAGCAGACGTTCGTAGTAGACGCCCTCTTCGCTCAGCACAAATCCAAGTTTTGGATGTTGATGGTGATCCGGGTTGGTATCAAGTGGCTATTCAAGTTCGCCCTCATTTTAAATATATGGGTGCAAACTTTGAATTATCTCTTGTTGGTCGCTTAGATAAGGAATAAGTGCGATGACAGCTCTGTATAACTTGGAAGATAATCCCACTTCCAGTTTATTTGAGCGCATACAAGGGAAGAGCGTAGGCTCTTCCCAACGCGCAAAAATCCAAGCGTTACTCATGTCAATTAAGCAAAATTTGAATCAGGTTTTAAATAGTAGACCTTTGGGTTGCCAAAGTACTCCCGCTTTAGGAGTTCCTGATTTAAATGATGCGACATTAACAGGAGTCGATTTCAAGGTTCATTTATCCAATATTATTGCAGATTGCATTACCACTTATGAACCAAGAATAACTAATGTCACTGTTCATTTTATAGAAAATGAAGCAGAACCATTGTCACTGCAATTTAGTATTACTGCTTTTATTTTATTAGAAAATCAAAAGCAACTTATTGAATTTAACGTGCAATTAGACAGTAACCGTAGATACCAATTGACGCAATTTTAATATGTATTCAAATCACTATTTTGATAATGAATTAAGCTATCTCGATAAGCTTGAACTATATGTTGCAACTGAAAAACCACAACTTATTAATCAAATATCTGAAAAAGTGCGTGATCCTGATGCAGCACGCCTTTTAGATGGTATTGCTTATTTATCAGGCAATTTGCGAGAACAAATAGATAGACAATTTCCTGAACTAACAAACAGTTTAGTGAATATGTTATGGCCTGCTTACGCTCGCCCATTTCCTAGTATGACGGTTATGGAATATCGCACAGAGCCATCTCAAGAATACGCTATTAAAATAACCAAAGGGCAACCGTTTATAAGCCACCCATTATATGTTCAAAATGACTTGGCTCAAAATGATGATGATAATTGGCATCAATGCCAATTTACACAATGTCGCAATTTATGGGTTCTACCAATACAAATAACGCATATTACTCAAAATAAAGATACGCTGGATATTCATTTTTCTCTAAACCAATTACAGTCGCTAGCAGCAGTTGGCTTAGAGAAACTGTGTATTTACCTTAATGGGTTCTCTTATACAACGACCCAATTATTTTATTTATTAAATAGCAAAATCAAAAAAGCAAAAATAACCACAGTTAAACATCAAATTACATTAGAACATTTTTCTGTTGAGCCTATTGGCTTTCATGCTGAAGACTCCCTTTTGCCTTATCCTAAAAATAGCTATGAAGGATATCGCTTATTACAAGAGTATTTTTGTTTTCCTGAAGCATTTTTGTCTCTAGCTATAAAAGGATTAGACAATCTCCCTTCAGCCCTAAAATCAGATGCTTTTACATTATCAATTCAATTTGAATATGATATTCCAGAAGCAATGCTTATCACTGAAGAAAACATCAAAATTAATTGCGTACCTGCCGTTAACCTATTTAAATCTGAGAGTGAGGCGATTAATTTAACGGGAAAAGAAACGGAATATGTTCTGAATAAAAGCCATAAAAAACAAGATTGCTATGATATTTTTTCAATAAATACCATTCAAGGTTGGCGCTATATTCCTAATCAGAAGTCCTATATTACTCGTTACACTGCTTTTGAAAGCTTTCATCATCAAAATAATCAAGAGAACCCAGAAAGAACGGGCTATTATCGCTTAAAAATCGCACACCATAAATCTAATTATGGTTATCAACATACCTTGTCTTTTGTACGAAATAATGAAGAAAATTTACTCGACTGTGAAGAGAGTATTTCTGTCTCAATGAACTGTACTAATCGTACTTTAGCCTCTTCATTGTCGTCCCATTCAATAAGGTTTGATGAGCATACCGCTATTTCTGGCATTTTATCTACCAGTAATATTATTAAACCAACAAAAGCGCTTTATCCTTTATTAGGAAATACGCTGTATTGGTCTGAATTGACTAATTTATCCATTAATTATCAATCTTTATTAAGTTTGACGGCACTTAAACAAATTTTACAGTTATATGATTTTAAAGCGACTTTTTATCAACAATCTGCACGTCAGTCCCAAAAGTGTCTTGATGCAATCACTGATTTAAAAACAGAATCTATCGAATACTTATATAAAGGTTTGCCTGTCCGAGGCGTAAAAACAACATTATCAATACACCAAAATGCGTTTATTTCAGAAGGCGCCATGTATCTATTTTGTTCTGTATTAGCACAATTTTTTACTCTTTATACCAGCGTTAATATGTTTCATGAGTTGGAAGTGATTAATTTAGATAATAAGGAAATTTATCTTTGGCCAGCGAAAATAAATCAGCAAATACTCAAATAACAGATATTGATAAAATACAAAGCTGGCTAAATAAAAAAGCGGGCAAATCTGTTACTGAATACAGTTTTTATCAATTAGTTGAGTTGCTTAATAAATTTCATGCTCAAAAAACAGCATTCAATAATGAAAGCTTTATTCAGTTTAGATCAAGCGCTAATACGGCATTTCCAACTCGAGATGTTGTTTCCTTGCGCCAAGATGAACAAGGTCTGTTTGATTTAGAAGTTTCCTTTTTAGGATTACATGGTAGCCAATCACCATTACCAGGTTATTACCTTGATCATTTCGCATGGGAGGAAGCACAGCAAGCAAATCAATTAACGGATTATCTTAATTTATTTAATCATCGCTTAGTCACATTACTTCATCGTATATGGCGTAAATATCGCTATTACATTTGCTTTGAAGATGGTGGCCATGATGCATTTTCTCGTTATATGTTTTCACTTGTGGGGTTAGGAAGTGAAACCAATCGTGGCATGATGAATATCAACCACAGCAAAATGCTTGCTTATGCCGGATTACTTGCTAGCCCAAGTCGTTCTCCTGATGTTATTTGTAGCTTAATTTCTCACTGTTTTGATTTAGAGAAAGTTGAATTAATCGGATGGGAAATACGCAAAGTACCTATTCCAGAAGATCAACAAAATCGTTTGGGCATTGTTACTCGTCATTCAGGACAGAAATCTCGACCTAAAATGGTTTTAGGTGAGAATTTTAATATTGGCTCTCATATCTATGATTGCAATGGAAAATGCACTATTGAAATCAGTGAATTATCCATTGAACGCTATATGTCGTTTCTTCCCAATGGCAAAGATTTTTTGTCACTCATTACTTTTGTTTCTTACATCATGCACGAGCAACTTGCGTGGGATTTACGCCTACGTATTGCGGACAAACAAACGAATGGAATTTGCCTAGGCAGAGCACAACACAACCAATTAGGTTGGCAAAGCTTTCTAGGAAAACCTGAAGCCAATCCCAGTATGACAATGACTATTTTGGAATAATATTTATGGATAATTATTTACCCACAATCTCTTTTCGCTTAATCAATAGTGAGCTGCTTGAAAGTGGCTATGTACCGAATAGTCAATTTACTCAACTTGGTGGCACAATTGGTAGTAGTCAACAATCTCACTGGGTAATACAAGATACTCAATCTTCTATTGCAGCCACACAATGCGCTATTGTTTGGCAAGATAAGCAGTTTTGTTTAAAAACGCTTTCAGAACCTATTTATATTAATAATGCTCTGATCCCCATAGATATTGGCGCTGTTTGTTTATCTCAAAGCGATCAAGTCAAGATTGGCCAATTAGTCTTGTCTGTTAATATTAATTTAACGCAAAACGATAAATCGGATCTTATGGCAATGACACCACAATCTTTGATTGTGACTGATGATAATCCGTTAGATCCCTTACTACAAAAAAACACGTCCTCTGCTCATAAAGCAGAAAATTATATGCCTTTAGCCCCAACAGTTTCAGGTGCAATGACGCATGATCCATTAAAAGCCCTTGAAAGAGAAAGCCTTGAGCTTATTCAGTCATCTTATTCTAACTCACACCACCACTCGCTTTCTTCGCCTCATTCAGATAATCAGGGAGCTTTTATGGTTCAGGAATTTATGGATTTACCCGAAATGACATCTCAGGATAATGAGATAAATGCAGACGTTGATTATGTTGCGATTAATCCATTAATGAAGGGGTTAGGTGTACACCTTAACTTGCAAAACTCTCAGCAAGCGAATGATTTTCTCATTGAATTAGGAAAAACAACACAATCAGCAATTAAAGGCTTATTGGCATTACAGCAGCAAGGTAATTTACAAGATAAACAACTGCGGCCAATCGAAGATAATCCTCTTCGTTTAAATAACCAATATGACAATGTAATGCGCTTAATGTTTACGGATGAACGTAGTCCAGTGCATTTATCTGCACCTTCAGCCGTGGCAGAAAGCCTACATAATGTGCAACTACATTATCATGCCAATCAAGAGGCGATTTCAGCTGCATTAGCTACCCTTTTAGATGCATTTTCTCCAGAGCATTTATTAAAACGCTTTTCTCATTATCGCCGTAGTTACGATAACAATCCAAATGATAGTGCTTGGGCTTGGGATATGTATACCAATTATTACAATGAGTTAGCCTCATCCCGCCAAAAAGGTTTTGAGAAGCTGTTTTACGAGGTTTATACCCACGCTTATGACCGAGCCTTAAGAAAAGGGCTTGATGAGGTGTGATATGTCGATAAAAACACTCATGGCTTATCTCTTTCTTATTTTTGCAAGCACTCAACTTAGTGGGTGTAGTGGCCCGATTGAAGCAATATCAAAAATAGGCAAAGTCATGTGGGACCCTTCAACGCCTGTAGGAGCCGAAAAAGAACAACCGTCAGTCGTTGCATTCACATTATTAGCAGAGCCAGAAATTAATCCTAACGATCAAGGAGAGGCAACCCCTGTTCAATTACAAATTGTTTATATGAATGAAGATTCGATCTTTGCCTCTTTAGATCAAGACCAAATTATTGAAGAAGATTGTGATCTGAAAAAGCTATTAAAAAGAAATTATATCGATCATCAAGATTACACTCTTTTGCCTGATCAATATAAGCCTCTCGATCTCATTGAATTAGATAAAAAAAATAAATATATCGGGATCATTGCTTATTACTCTGATGTCAATATTACTCAATGGAAAAAAGTACTGAAAATCAATGGAATTGGTCGTCATTACAATCTACTAGTCCATATCAAAGAAAATGAAATTGAATTTAGAAAAGAAGAGGAACAATAACAGTGTCAACAAAAAATAAAGTGATATGGCATGAAGGGTTGTTTATTAAACCTCAACATTTTCAGCAACAGCAACGTTATCAAGATTATATTATTGAAACGCTGATAAAAACCTATCACGCTCATTACTATGGCCTAGGCCAACTAACGCTAAATACTGAATTATTAAGTCTTGGTCGTATTGGACTGAAAGAAGCCGCCGGCATTATGCCTGATGGCACGCTATTTTCTATTCCACAACAAGATAATCTTCCTTCACCTATTGATATTTCACAACTTCATGAAGGCAGTGACAATGTTGTCTATTTAGCATTGCCATTACAAAACAGCACAGTTAGTGAAATTTCTCATTCCCATAATGGCGGCAATCATTTGTTAGCCCGTTATAGCGATGTGTTAACACAAGTACGTGATTTACATACTGAAAATGGAGACATTAGCCAGCTTAATATTGCGAAACTCAATCCTATCTTGAAATTAGGAAAAACAGAGTTAGACGCTTATGTAATGCTTCCGATTTGCAAAATAAGAGAAATCAGTGCTGATGGAAGTTTAATTCTAGATAAAAACTTCATTCCTACCTGCTTAAATTCAAGAATTTGCCCTATTTTATCGGAATTTTTAGCTGAAGTTGAAGGTGCATTATTTGAACGAGGCCGTCAAATAGCCGAACGAATAGGCTCTCCAGGTCAGCAAGGAATTGCCGATGTGGCTGAATTTATGATGTTACAGCTCCTTAATCGCGCTTATCCTCAATTTTCACATTTATCTAAACAGACAGTGGTCCATCCAGAACAGCTTTTCAGGGAACTATTACAATTTAGTGGCGAAATTCAAACATTTACTAATGGCTCTCGTTTGCCTGATAAATTGCCGATTTATCGTCACTATGATTTAGCATCAGCCTTTTTGCCCCTGATTAAATCCATTCGACAAGCATTAAGTGTTGTTCTAACACCAAGAGCAGTACCGATCCCATTACAAAAACAAGAGCATGGTATTCGAGTTGCGACAATTCATGATAAGCAACTTCTACAAAGTGCTGAATTTATTATTGCAGTGCGCGCTCAGTTACCTCAAGAGCAACTACGCCGACAATTTGCACAACAGGCTAAAGTGACTTCAGTGAATCAAATCCGTGATTTAGTCAGTGTTCAGATGCCTGGTGTTGGTTTTATTGCTTTATCAACTGCACCTCGTCAATTGCCTTATCACTCAGGCTATACCTATTTCCGCTTAGATCCGCAAGGCGAGTCTTGGGCTGATATACAAAAATACGGAAATATTGCATTTCACGTATCAGGGCAATTCCCTGAACTTGATATTCAACTTTGGGCAATAAGAAGTGGAACGCAATATGAGTGATCAATCATTAATCCAAGAGATCGCTGAAAAAAAAGTAGGTCATAAATCATATCAATTGCCATTACGCGGTAACAACATTAACCCAATGATTGATGCCGCAACGCCATTATTGGGCATGGTAATTAGAATGAAATCAATGTCTGCAACGCCACTATCAGACAAACTTTTTCAGCAAGTTGTGACTGATATTCAAGCCATTGAGCAACAACTTCAAACTCACGGCTATGAACCGGGCGCGATTGTTTCATTTCGTTATGTGTTATGCACATTTATTGATGAGGCGGCATTAGAGTTAGGTTGGGATCAAGATAACGATTGGGTAAAACAATCCTTACTCGTTCATTTCCACAATGAATCTTGGGGTGGCGAAAAAGTTTTCGTATTAATTGAGCGCTTATTAGGTGAGCCAAAACGCTACCTCGATTTATTAGAGTTTATTTATCTGTGCTTATGCCTTGGTTATCGCGGTCGCTATAAAGTCAGCAATGGCTATGGGGATGACTTTAATAAATTACTTCGTCAACTTCAAAAACAAATCCAACAACTTAAAGACGATCCTCAGTCTGTTATTTTATATAAAGAAAATGGAAATAAATCACATCAATACCGCTTAGGACAACGCTTTGGCGTTCGTTATATCGCCATTGGCTCATTGATCTTCGCCACCATTATTTACACTGTTTATGCTTCTAGATTGAGACATCAAACTCTCAATATTTTGGAACAGCTTAATACTCTTCTTAGCTAGGACGCCCTTATGATCCAGATTGATCTCTCAACATTAGTAAATAGACTTCACCCTATTGCTAAACATGCTTTAGAAAATGCAGCTGCGTTTTGTGTAAGCCACCAGCAACTCGAAATTACAGTAGACCAATTATTACAACAACTGCTGGAGACTCCACTAACGGATATCCGCACTATCTTTAATAAGGTTGATATCAATCCCACTGAATTAACTGAGCTTTTAAATATCCACACAGTACAACAACAGAGCGTGACACAAAGTTATCCTAACTTTTCACCTCTGTTAGTAGAATGGCTAAAAGATAGCTGGCTACTGGCTTCGGCAGAACTTAGCCATAATGAATTACGCTCAGGTGCTTTGTTGCTCACTTTATTGCAAATACCCCATCGTTATCTCTCAAAAGCGGCGGCGGAATTACTATCGCAAATTAATCGAGAACAACTCAAACTCAATTTTAATGAATGGACACTAACATCTGCTGAAGCACCAATAACAAAAGCGAATAAATCAGCACACAAAAATGTTCAGTCTGATCCTATTTTGTCACGTTTTACACAAAATATGACGCAACAAGCAAGAGATAACCAACTCGACCCTGTTTTATGTCGCGATCATGAAATTGATTTAATGATTGATATTCTCTGTCGTCGTCGGAAAAATAACCCCGTGGTGGTCGGTGAAGCTGGTGTGGGTAAAAGTGCCTTAATTGAAGGGTTAGCTTTACGTATTATTGCGGGTGAAATTCCCGAAAAACTCAAAGAATGTGAGTTATTAACACTGGATTTAGGTGCATTACAAGCAGGCGCTGCTGTTAAAGGAGAGTTTGAAAAACGCTTTAAAGGCATTATGCAAGAAGTGGCACAATCACCTACTCCTATTATCTTATTTATTGATGAAGCCCATACCTTGATTGGTGCTGGAAATCAGCAAGGAGGCTTAGATATCTCCAATTTGCTAAAACCTGCATTAGCCCGTGGTGAATTAAGTACCATTGCCGCAACAACATGGAGTGAGTATAAAAAATACTTTGAAAAAGATGCGGCATTAGCGCGCCGTTTCCAACTTGTTCAAGTCAAAGAACCCACCGCAGACGAAGCCATTATTATTATGCGTGGATTGCGCTCTATTTATGAAAAAGCACATCACGTCTTTATTGATGATGAAGCACTTTGTGCATCAGCACAATTAAGTGAACGCTATCTTTCAGGACGCCAACTTCCTGATAAAGCCATTGATGTACTTGATACTGCTTGTGCTCGCGCAGCGATCAATCTTTCGACACCCCCTAAACAATTATCAGCCTTAAAAACACAACGTCACCAAACCAAGATGGAATTTGACGTATTAATGCGTGAACAGCAATTAGGTTTAAAAGATCACTCAGAACGTTTAGTGATATTAGAAACACAATCTGTTGATATAGATTCACAAATAGATATATTGCAACAAGCGTTGGAAAAACAGAAAAATATTGTTCGTGAAATTATCGAATTACGTTCAACATTACTATCAACATTAGCTGAACCATTTGAAGAAGAAGCAAACAGTGACAGCACTGAAAATAATAATGATGGGCTGAAATCTCGATTAAACGCGCTAAATGAAGAGTTAAATGAATTACATCAACACTCTCTATTAGTCTCTCCTCATGTAGATAAAAAACAAATTGCTGCAGTGATTGCGGAATGGACAGGCGTACCTCTTAATCGCTTATCACAAGATGCATTACAAGTAGTGACAGAGCTACCAACCTACCTTGAGCAAAGCATTAAAGGTCAATCAGTTGCAATCAAACATCTTCATAAGCATTTATTAACAGCTCGTGCCGATTTACGCCGTTCAGGCCGTCCATTGGGGGCATTCTTATTAGCAGGACCAAGTGGCGTTGGTAAAACAGAAACCGTCATTCAAATTGCTCAGTTGATGTTTGGTGGAACACAATATCTCACCACGATCAACATGTCAGAGTTTCAAGAAAAACATACTGTTTCTCGCCTTATTGGTTCACCACCAGGTTATGTGGGTTATGGTGAAGGCGGAGTATTAACCGAAGCTATTCGCAAAAAGCCTTATTCCGTTGTCCTGCTGGACGAAGTAGAAAAAGCACACCCCGATGTTTTAAATCTTTTTTATCAAGCCTTTGATAAAGGAGAATTAGCCGACGGTGAAGGTCGTGTTATTGACTGTAAAAACGTTGCATTTTTCCTGACATCTAATTTAGGTGATCACGTCATTATGGCTAATGCTGACAAACCAGATGAATTACATGATGCGCTCTATCCCGAATTAACTACCTTCTTTAAACCCGCACTTTTAGCGCGGATGGAAGTGATCCCATTCTTACCGTTAACGCAGGTTATTCTCAAAGAAATTATTACTCACAAACTAACTCGTTTGACCCAATTGCTTACACAACGTTTTCACGCAGAGATCAAGCTGGAAGAGACCGTTTCCGATGAAATATTACAACGTGCTTCACGAGCAGAAAATGGTGCAAGAATTTTAGAATCCATTATTGATGGTGCGTTATTACCCCCTCTTTCACTTCTTCTATTGCAACACAGTGCGAAAAATGAAGACATCAGGACGATACGGTTATCAACACAAGATAACCAATTCATTGCTGAGGTCAATGTAGAACTATGAAGCACAGACTGAAAAATGCGCTCTCTCTCTTAACTTGTTTAGATGTGGACTCACTGACCAGCCAATTTCTTGAGCTGAGTATGCCTCGTAGTCCATTCAGCGCACTCATTGTTTCAATGATTAATAAATCAGAGAACCGCTTAGAGAGCTGGAGTATTGATCTTAGTGAAAAAGTAGAGAAAAAACATTTGGATGTCGATATTACAGAAGCAGATCACCCGTTGATCCAGCTTCTATCACAACCACAACCTATTCTCTGGAATGATTTAAAACAAGGCAGTTATATTAGCGATCATGCTTTACAGCAATTTATCGCCAAACAACCTGTGCATTGCGGACTGTTTAGTATTCCCTTTGTTGATCTTAATAATAAACCTTATGGGCTAATTATTATGTTAGGGGAAAATCTCGATGAAACGGTTTATGAGCAAGGTATTTTTTCTATTTACTGCAATGTATTTCATCATCAATTAAAAAGTATTTTAGCATTTTCTCAATCACAACAGAAAATTGCCGATCTGCAATATTTATTGAAATTACAACAAGAAAAAGAAGAGAAAATAAATAAAACCTTACTTTCATTATCCGTATCAAATTTAACTCCAATACAAATTCCAATTCATTCTTTTGCTGAGGTGAACGATCTTACTTTAGCCACAGAACGTTATGAAGCCTCGATTCTGCGTTACCAACAAGAAAACAACAATGACGATCTCAATTTAATCGCTGAAAACTTAAATATTTCAAAGCGATCACTTTTATATAAATTAAAAAAATATGGGTGTCTTAAATGATTTATTCACGACCAGTTTATTTCATTTTTCTCGCTCTCTTTTCAATAAGTCACGTTTTTGCACAAGAGCAAGGAAATAAAACCAACCATACTGAACTAGCTCTCTTTGAGTGTCGTGAAGAGGCATCTCAACTTATTCGTTTATCTTGCTATGACCAAATTAACATTGGGAACAAACCAGTTTCTATTGTTGATGTAAGTGCGATGGGCAATATTTGGCGTTTAGCGGTAGAACATGAAATGAAACGTGAAAATCACACTGCTGGGTTTATGGTCACTGTTCATAATAAAGGCACTTATCCCGTTATTATGACTATTCCAGCAATGGGGTATTTGCCTCCTCGCCCCATTCTTATGTTGAGTTGTATCGATAACATCACCCGTATGCAAATTGCACTAGCAAAAAAACAAACAGCAGGAAATGTCCTACTAATAACAGACAAGGCCCAATTAAGTAGTGAATGGTTTCTACGGGAAGATGGTTATCTGCTTGAGGCGAGTCGCGGGCTTTCTGGTATAGATGAAATCAAGCAACTGCTCTCTAGCACAAAATTAACTATCAAATTAGCAAATGATGAGCAACTAACCTTTAATATTTCAGGCATTAACGAAGAGATAAAACCTCTGCGTTCAGCCTGTCATTGGTGATAATAATGACAACAAAAACGCTCTGTACATGGAGAGAACAACTTTTAGCACCTTTGGATGAAGCCAAAGTGAGTAGCCAACTTGATGAAAATAGCCCTGATTGGGAATATATCGAAAGTGAAATGATAAAATTTGGCTCACTAAGCCACAGCACTTTAGATATTGATGATATTCAGCGTCGAGCATTACAACTCTTTGCTACACAAACTAAAGATTTTCGCTTACTTGTACATTTATTAAGAACGCTACAACACGCAGGTATTCCCGAAGAACTTGTGATTGCATCAACAATTGCAAGTACCTATATGCAACATTATTGGGATACCAGCTATCCTAGTCACTCTCGGTTAAAACTTCGTTTAGCACAACAAATTCTTAAACGTTTTGAAACCGTAAAAAATAATTTTTGCCAGCAAGCCACGCCCGAACAACGCGATGAGATCTTAGGTGAATTTGCTTATTTAGCACAATTTTGGCATTCCAGTCAGCCTAATTTATCTACACAAGTGGATGAATTAATCCGAGCATTTCAACGTATAGACAATACGCAAAAACCCGCCCTTGCAGTTATAGAAAGTGTCAAAGTAGAAACTGCAAATAAAATAAAAACATCACCAGAAACATCAGCGAACATGACTCCTGCTCCTGTAATACAGCAACATCATGTTGATATTAATCAACATGATGATCGCCAATGGAAACAGACATTATTAAAAGTTGCAGGCATTCTCTGTGAACAAGCGCAAAGTGACGCTGTGGGTTATCGTTTACGCCGATATGCTATCTGGCACAACATTCAAACACTTCCGATAAGTGATAAACAAGGCAAAACCCCGTTAGCAGCGGTAGCAATTGATAGAGTGACCGATTACAAAGCGCAACTCTCACAGCCGTCTATCTCACTACTCAATGATATTGAGCAAAGCTTAACGCTAGCGCCTTATTGGTTAGATGGGCATTTTATGGCTGCTCAAACCGCACAATTATTAGGGCTAATTGATGTTTCATCAGCAATTGCTCAAGAGCTTTCACTGTTTTTAATAAGATTACCTCAGCTTAATCATCTCTATTTCGCTGATATGACTCCTTTTATTTCAGAAGAAACTCATCAATGGCTGGGGAGTTTAGAAAATCAAGCTAACAATAAAGTAAGCCCTTCATTATCACTACACAATGAGCAACAAGAAATTATGGATTGCTTTGAACAAGAAGGTCTTAATGCCGCATTATTAATGATTGATAACGCTATTTCAGTAACGACTGAACCCCGTCAACGGTTTTATCTACAGTTACTTTCTGCACAACTTTTTGAAGCATCAAAAATGAGTTCTATTGCAAATGTTTATTTTAATCAGCTTTATCATGATGCGCTTCGGTATTCATTATCAGAGTGGGAACCCAATTTATTAAATCAATTGGCATCAAAAATGGAACATCAACAGAACTCGTTTTCTCATAGGGAATAATAATGAATTGGTCATTTCTTTCTGGAAAAAAAATAGCAGATTTTATAAAAAAAATTTTCTTTTCTGATAAATCAAAAATTAAATCCCTATTTTTACTTTTAGTTGCTTTAATTCCTGCGTTGTTTGTTATTTGGATCTGGTGGTGGGGAGCAAACTATGAATTTAAAGGAGACTATCCATTACGCTCACTTAGCGCACGTTGGTTAGCTACTGTTATCACTATTTTAGTGGTTGTCAGCTGGATTGGAATTGCAACATGGCTTCGGGTAAAAAAACTTGAAGGACTGAAATTAGAAGTAGAATTAGCCATTGTTGATCCTGTCCGTAATGATATTGAACACCAAACTCGTTATTTAAATTACTGGAAATCGCAGTTTATTAAACATCAAAATGGGCACACTAATGCGCTTTATCAAAAGCCTTGGTATTTTGTTTTAGGTACTGACGAAAGTGGCAAAAATACCTTATTAAAAAATAGCCTAAATACCTTAGATATTGCGCCTATTGAAAATATTGTTAACGAACAGCAAAAACTGTCTTTACATATAAAAATGCGACTCGCCGATCAAGCGATATTATTAATACCTGAAGGGAAGTTAATTACACAGCCTAATCTCATTTTAGAAAAACCAAAACTTTATCACCGACTATGGAATGAGTTACTAGGTTGGTTAAATGAACATCGTACGCGTCAACCAATGAATGGCATTATTCTTACTATCGATTTATTACAACTGCTGACAAACGACAAAGAGAAAAATAGCCAATTTATTGCCTCATTGCATATGCGGTTACAAGAAATTCGCATCACATTTAATAGTCAATTACCTATTTATATCGTATTTACAAAACTCGATTTATTACAGGGATTTGATGCGATGTTCCAATCATTAGAAACGAAACAACGTGATGAAATTTTGGGTGTGACATTTCAATTAAATAACAAAAATAACTGGGAAAAAGAGCTGAATACATTTTGGGACCAATGGGTAAGCCAAATGAATAGCGCCCTTCCTGAGATGATGATTAATCGTGTAGATGAAAGCCAACACACTAAATTATTTAGCTTTATTAGACAAATTCAAGGGTTGAAAAGTAACGTAATCAATCTAATTGATGCGCTAACATCTAGTGATAAGCAACAGGATATTCAATTACGTGGTGTGTATCTCACATCTGCAACACAAGTCGGGCAAGTTGATAATATCTTTAGCCAAACAGCATCTGTGCAATATCATTTACCAACAGCGCCTTTAGCGACTTGGCCAATTGCCGAAACTCACAGCTATTTTACACAATCACTTTTTCAAGATGTTTTGCTATCAGAGCCCAATCTGGCTGCTGAAAGTCAATTTTGGCTTAAAAAGCATCGTAGAAGAGTTCTATTAGCTTCTGCTATCAGTTTTGTTGGTATTATCGCTTTGTGGAATGGCTGGAGCCACTATTACAGCAAGAACTATCAATCTGGTGAAAATGTACTTAATGAAGTTAAAGCCTTTCGCGCGTCGGATACCACAATAACGACAAATACCGCAGGAAAAGAGCAACTTGCTGTATTAAATCCATTATTAGATGCCACATTAGCTTACGGTAATTATCGTGAGAAAAATAACCTATTTTCTGATCTTGGGTTATATCAAGGAAAGAATGTCGGCCCTTACGTCGAAAATGTTTATCTTCAATTAATAACAGAACATTATTTGCCTTCAATAATGAATTCTTTACTTATTGAGTTAAATAAAGCCAAAGCTGGAAGCGAAGAAAAACTAGAGATATTGCGCATTATGCGCATGCTTGAAGACAAAAGTGGACGCAATAATGAGATTGTTGAAAACTTTATGGCTAATTATTGGAGTCACTTATTTACGGGCCAGCGTGATATCCAATTTCAATTAATGTCACATTTGCAATACGCATTAAAACATACCGATTGGCAAGCTCAACGTAAAGCTGGAGAAACAACGGCAATTAATGCTTTTGCGCCCTTTACTCAATCTATTAATACAGCGCAAAAAGAGTTGAGCCGTCTACCTCTTTATCAACGTGTTTACCAAACATTACGCCTTAAAGCGAACCAAATGCTTTCATCACCATTAAATATACGTCATCAAGTTGGCCCTAGTTTTGACAATATTTTTGCTGCCATAAATGAAGATAAACTTCAAATGCCTCAGCTTCTTACTCTGTATGGGTTAACAAATTACTTTACTCAACATAATGATGAGCTAGTGGATCTGACCTTTTTAGATGCATGGGTCTTAAACTTAAGTACAAATACTCAATATAGTGAAAATGATCGAAAAGAGATCCAACGCCAAATCACGGAACAATATCTTAATGATTATACAGCTCAATGGCGTGCCGCTATCAGTAACCTTGAAATAAGAGAGTTTGAATCACTACAAGATGAGATTAATGCATTAGAACAAATTATTAGTGGTGAGCAACCAATACGGCGAGCATTACAAGTATTAAGAGATAACACAACATTACCAAAAATAGATAGCTCACTGCCTATTGCTGACCAAAAAGCATTAATGGATGAATTAAAATACAAATTACTCATACGGTTAGATAAAGAATTTGCACCTCAAACTGAAATTTTAGTCAGTAATAATGGTGAAAACCTGCAAAATCTTAATCAAAAATTAAATGAATTACATCGCTATTTATTAGGTATTTATAATTCACCTGTGCCAGGTAAAGCCGCATTAAAAGCGGTGACATCCCGTCTTGACGATAATAATCGTGACATTATCTTTGAATTATCTCAATCGGCTAAAACATTGCCTGAACCAATGAATCGTTGGGTAGGTCAATTAGCGGATCAAGCTTGGAATGTTGTGCAAAAAGAAGCAATCCGCTATATGGAAGTTGAGTGGAATGAAACCGTCGTTAAGCAATATCATACCTACATTATAGGTCGTTATCCGTTTAACACAGCTACTACACAAGATGTACCTTTAAGTGAGTTTGAACGCTTTTTTAAACCTAACGGTACATTAGATAGCTTCTACCAGCAAAATCTACGCCTTTTTGTTGAAAATAACTTAATTGAAAATAGCGATGGTCAGTCACTTATTCGTCCGGATGTATTAGAACAACTTGAAATAGCAAATCGAATTAGAAATACATTCTTCAATGCACAAGGCAATTTAGAAGCGCAATTTGCCATTGAAGCACTATCACTAGCAGGCAATAAGCGTCGTAGTATTTTAAATCTTGATGGTCAATTACTTGATTATTCACACGGCAGAAGCCATACCGTACATATGGTTTGGCCCAATTCAATGCGTTCAAATGTTGAAAGCAAACTCACCTTAGTACCCATTTCTGGCGATAAATCACCGCGCGCTATTTTATTTAGCGGTCCTTGGGCACAAATGCGACTGATTAATGGTGGCAGACTTACCAACATAAAACCACATTCTTTCGATGTGAAATTCACTCTTGATGGTGGTGATATGACATATCGGATCACAATCGATGAATCTAATAATCCTTTCTTTGGTGGATTATTTACGCGCTTCAAATTACCAGAAACCCTTTATTAACTGATTTCCCCTCATATTTATGAGGGGATAGGATATTTCATGAATACGCCAAAAGAAAAATTTGTGATAAAAATTGCAGGCTCTCCTTTAGATACCCCTGAATTTATCGCATTAAAAGCGGAATTTAATAAACTCAATCATCCTTCTCAGCCTGAGATCAGTTGGACACTTATTGAGTCTCTCTCATTAACGTTATTTAAAACTCACGGTATCGACTTGCAAAGTGGTGTTTATTATACGCTTGCTCGCCTTCATCTTAATGGCCTAAATGGTTTTACAGAAGGATGTGAATTGCTCGCCAATATTGTGGTGAGTCAATGGGATAATCTTTGGCCTTTCCAATCAAATCATCGATGTGATGTATTAAATTGGTTTAATACCAAAGCGGGGACTTTATTACGTCAATTAACCTTTTCTCCTTCTGATTTACGTTTAATTTATCGTTCAGAAAGAGCGCTACAATTAATTATTGATCAAATTACTCATACAGATTGGTCGAAATTACCAAAGCTAGAAAATTTACTCTGGTTTTTCCAAAATGCAGCAAAAACCTTAGAGCAAACAACAAAAAGTACAACACAAAAAAATAATAATGCCACGGTTAAGATCCCCCCTATTGTCTATATCAGCCCATCTGATGAACTGAAAGAAAATAACGTTTCTAAACCTAATCCTATCGCCGAAGTTGTTTTATATGACGATCCGCCTATTGAGAAAAAAACCATGAGTGCAAAAAAAGGCTTTTTTATTGGATTATTAAGTAGCAGTGCTATTTTTGTTGCTATTAGTGTGGCTATTTATCTACCAATGCAAAAAGAACTCTCCGCAATTACTGCTCAACCTGAAGGTGCTATTACACAGTGGTTATATCAACCTAATATCAGTTCATACGCAAATAATCTTATTTTAATGGAAAAACAGTCTCCTCTATTTGCACTAAGAAAATCGGAGCATATGCTGGATGTGGCTAAAAAGCTTTGGCCTAATAATGCTGATCAATCTTACGCAACACGACAATGGCAAAATACCCTCACTACGCGATTAGAAAATACCCCCATTGACAGCAGTTGGTCTGATACCAATAAATTAATCCAACAACTTTCTGACAGAATTGTTCAACAAGAGCGTAATCGAGGTAGCTTCACTCTTTCTTATTTAAAAACAGCTATTTATGAAATACAAAAAAGTCATAACAAAGCTATTCCAATTGAAAATAAGCTGTATGAGTTTTCACAGACAATAAATAAAGAGCAGATTATTTCACCCGCATTAATTAATAATCTTGATGCAGACGTTAATGGGTTATTAGCACGATATTATTTCCTTCAAAAAGAAGCGGAAGAATTAGGATTAAAACCTTACTCTTATTAAAAATAACAAAAAATCACAATAGATATTATTTATTATTAAAAGGCAGATATTACATTAACATGAGTGAAATTAAATACTTAAAAGAAAGACAATACCTACAAAAACTGGCAAAATCCTACGCACAAAAAAAACCACACTTAGCAGAAGTCTTAGAACCAGACGATCCACAAACAGGTTATTTAATGGAAGGATTTGCTTTTCTTTCTGCTCATTTACAAGAAAAAATTGATGATGCATTTCCTGAAATTACACTTCCTTTATTACAACGATTAGGCTCTCAAGCAATTAAAGGTGTACCATCAACATCAATTATTCAAATTAGTTGTGAAAAAGAGATTAATTACAGTTATTTTATTCCTAAAAATAGTAGTGTATTAGGTGATAATAATACATGTTTTTCAACTTGTCGTGATTTATATATTGAGCCTTATTCTCTTATTAAGAAGAAAGTGACACATCAACCCAATAAAAGCTGTATCTCTTTGACTTTTAAATATCTTGGTAATATTGAGCATACACAATCTTGCTCACTTAATTTATTTCTTAGTCCCATCAAAAATATTGCTGATATTTTATTGCTTGGACTAACTCAACATTTTGACTATATTGAATTAAAACACGCAGATAAAAATTATCATGGTGATAACGCAACATTTTGCTTTAATACTCAAATAGGTAAAAACTATCCTATTTTTTCGCAATCAGAAAATACCCCAAAAGCACCACAACAATTACTTGAAGGATTGTATCTTCCTCATGTTCACCACTTTATTAGCTTAGATATTCTAAATATTCTCAAGGAATTAGATTGGGAAAAAAGCACTAAATTTACGATTAATATATATTTAAATAAGCAAATTTCATTAACAGAAGAACAATGTCAAAACTGTTTTTTACTTAATTGCGTTCCTACCGTTGATAAAGAGAAAGAACATACCGCTATTCTTGATTTCCAAGAGAATAAGTCATCTTATTTATTGCCAATCCCTGATAACCACTATCTTTCAAATTTATCTGAAATCATGCTATCACTTGAACCTCATGAAAAAGAACGAGGTATTTATTGTCATTTTTATTCAATAACAGAGTTAACCTCAGCATCTCGTCTACTACCTCAATATCAAAATTCTCTTTTTTACTCATTAACCATAGATAAAGATATTACTGGACGCACATTTTACATTATTCATTTTTATGATAACAAAGGTAAAGCACTTATCTCGCCACCTAGTTTACATTTTTCTTGTACCTATATTGGCTTTGAAAAATATAAGGATAACCGCATTGGTGTATTAAATGCACATAGTGAAAATATGCCTGATAATTTATTACTTAAAAACATCACACCATTATCAGAATGTTTCCCTCCTATTGTTGATGATAAATGTTATTGGCATTTATTATCACATTATAGTGCTAATGCATTTATGCTAATGTCTATTTTAACAATAAAAAATATGCTTAGTGACTATTTAATTTATGCAGAACTAGATAAACAAATTACAAGAAAAATAAAAAAATCATTAGAAGGATGTATTGATTTAAATAGTTACACTTATGATTACATTTTAAAAGGTAAGCCACACCGTTGCCTATCTTTAACCTTAACCATTGATATTGACTGTTTTGAAAATGAAGGAGATGCATTTATTTTCGTTTCGCATCTTTATCATTTTTTTCCATTTTGTTTGTCAGAGAATATGTTATTAGAAATGAAGATTAAATTTAAAAACGATGATAAAATAAAATGGTTTTTATCACCATTCCCATTAAAGGGTTATAAGTCGTTATTGTGATTAAAAAGAGCCTTCAATAGGGCTCTTTTTAATCTTATTTTCCATACAAACAAAAAATATAATAAATTATCAGGTCTATTTTTTATTAAAACTAATACATCTCTTTATTTCAACGATGATGTTATAAAAATATTATTACTTCAATATAAATATGTTTTTAAAAAACCAATTGACAGAATTTATAATTGGACATAAAAAATATCAAAAATATAATTTGATAATAAAAATCCGAATCATTGAAAACGGGTTCATTAGGCATAGGCACAAAATACGTATATTTTTTGATCTACCTCATCACTACAACTCCATAAAGGAGTAGTTTCACTTCTCATACCAAATTTTCTTAAATCATATTATTCTTATTTAACACTCTTATTTCGCCATTAACAAACAAAAAAACCATTAAATGCTGACATAATTTATCTAAATAGTTGATTTAGGTAAAACGGTTTAAATCTTTTAATAAGCAAATATTAATAGTTATTAACTATTGATAGCTGATTTTTGATCGTTAATATCGATCTTTAAGTATTTTTACGATACTATCTTTTAAAAAGGAGAAATAAATATGAACACAATTAGTATTGTGGTAGGTCAACGAATTAAGCAGAAAAGAAAACAATTAAAAATAAGTGGTGTTGAAATGGGCCGAAAAATTGGAATAAGCCAGCAACACTATTCACGTTTAGAAAATGGCCACATAAAAATAACGGTAGATCAATTAATTACCATAGCCCTAATATTAGGAGTTTCTCCACAAAGCTTATTGCTCCATTCTGAAGTAATGTCTCCCATGATAAATACATGGGCTCAAACGGCCTTATCATCAAGTGATATTGTTGTATCAAGAAATAGAAAGCGTCGTAGTCTTAAATAAAACATAAAGAAATTTGTCTAATATTAGCTGATTTAACATCTAAGCTATTTTAACAAATAAAAAGCCTTAATTTTTACTTTCGTTCTATTAAATAAAATATTATCCACTTACATAATCAATCGATTGATTTATTGTTAAAATAAAGAATAAATTGTTAATTTTTTTAGGAGTTGAATGTTTTAATAAAATTTCTGGTATAAAAGATAATTTTTTATTGGAATCTCCCACCAAATAAGCCGCTATTTCTTTTGATGATAAATTATCAAATTCTTCAATATTAAAATACTCATCCAGCCAACTAGAAATAAAAATAGCACAGTAACAATTAATAGTTTTTTACATCATCCCCTTTATCTTAATCATCAAAAACAGTAATAAATAAAAGTAAAAAAAACAGATGTATTAATTACGCAATATAGATCTAATTAATTTTTTACAATTTACTCTATTGATTTTAAATGATCCCTACAGGATTCGAACACGAGTAAATTCACATTGTTTTATAATGAAAATATCGTGTTCGATAAATTTTATACCAACAAATATACCAACAATTATTTTTCTATCATAATGCCTAAGCTTTTCTACTTCCCTGAAATCGACATCTTCGCCAACTCTGGATTATTGGCCTCAAAGATGGATAGTGGTAATTCAACCTTACGGCCGTTTTGATCTTCCACCGCTTTAACCACTTCAAATTCAGCAACATCCTCACACGGAATTTCCAATCCTGCAAACGTAACACGAGTAGCGCTAGAATCGCCAAAAGGTTCAACTTCAAGTACTGTATCCCCTAATACTTTTCCTTGTCCATCTTTCATTCGTAGCGTTAACTCAAGCGCACCAAACTCCGCATGGGCTAGAACCATATGGTTACCGCCATTATCGAGGGTAAATGAGTAACCACAGTAACCTTGGTTAATAAAGTTTGAGCTGGTATGTGTGATGCTCGCATAACGCTGTTGTTCTTCAGCCAAGCTAAATGTACTGACTGCCAATAAACTCATCGCAAAAATGCTCTTTATCTTATTCATTACGTTACCTTTAGTTATCTTGTATCGTCCTCGCTACCGCCATTGACGGCAGCGAGAATATAGATTTATTGTTGGTAGGTTTGCAATCCGCCTTTAGTACGGTCTCTTTCTTTCCAGCGCGGTCGGTTCTTACCTGAGAACTCTTTTTGCATACTCCAATACCCAATGGGATAACGAGCTACAATCGTCCCGCCAACACCAATATCGACCGAAGAGTACTGACCATTATTAATCGTCCCTTTTTGGACATAGGCGTTAGGGCTACAAGTGCCCGTATCGCGTTGTTGCCAGTTTCCGTCAGTTCTTGCCACGATATAAAAATCACCAAATGCACAACCTGACGCGGATTTATGATTCAGTACAGCAACATAATGCTTGGTTGAGCCTACAATCCTACAGGTACTGTTTTGGCTTCCACACACTTGCCATAAGGTTTTACCACCATCCCCTTTATATTCCCAAATGGTATTTTTAGGGGGCTGGCTGGTGGCAGAGGCGGGTGATGTCATCAACCACAGTGAGGCTAATACAATTACAACTAAATATCTTTTCATTATAAATTCCTATCAAAATAAATAGAAACGTCAGATTGACGCTTGATGAGCACCGTCTAATGGGTGCTTGGCTTTCCCTGATATGGCGTATTCGATGGTTATCTGGTGAATGGTGAATAAGGTATCCACAACAAAAATTGCTGATCATGTTTAATGTGATGACTGACGGTTAAGTCGCATTGAAACCCAGTGACGAATTCGTCGATGAAGATAAAAAGCAATACCAGTGGCGATAAGCAAATCAACCAGCAATATCGTGGTGGCGATACCTTCAGTAAAACCGTATAGCCAACCGGATGACATGATAATCAGTAGACTAGAGAGGGCTAATCCGATAATGAAGGACGAGATAATGGCAACTAATTTGGGGTTGAAATGGATTTTATAATCAATCCCCTTAAAGGCGCTCAAAACCCATAAGCCTAATTGCGCCAAGAGTTGTGGGATAACTAAAACCAAGAGATATAAAACGAAGTACATCAATGTGATCCCATATGGGTTCATGATGAGGGCGATAAGCTGGAAATGTGTTAGCAATACGCCCGTGATCCAAAGGCATAACAACATACTGATAACGATAGCGATCCGTTCTAAACCCAGTTGTAAGTGTGAAACGGTGTTCATATTTTTAAGCTTCCTTATGTGATGATGAATTCACGGTGTGAGGTTTATTTTGAATAGGCATGATCCATTCGTGACCGCAATCGCGGCACATCCAGCCCGTACCCCATGCAATGATGTCTTGCTCAGAAGAACAGTGAGGGCAATGTGTGGGATGCGATGTTGGTGGAGTTAATAGCGTCATGGTCGGCTCCTTTCTTTGTGTGATGGAAGAGAGGTAAGTACTTGTGATATCAATCGAAAATGTGGTAAGGCTGCGATAAAACTGTTTTGTTGTGACAGTTGCATCACTGTGTGTTTCGGTGTGAAGGGGGTATTGAGTGGTTGAACTTGCTGGATATCCTCTAACAGCAAAACATGCACTTGCTGATGATATTCCGCCAATAAATACCACTGGCCTTCACGGTAAATGAGTTGATAAGGTTGTAGTGGATTAAAACGACGTTCAGGCGTAAGTAAGCTAATAGATTGCTTACTGGTAATGGCATACACCAATTGATAGAAATGGTCGGCATGCAAAGCCGAAATCTTATGGGCGTGATGCCAAATCAAACAAGGTGCATGGGGTTGTTGGGTTAACAGTAATCCGAGTAAGCGACTGTCTAGACCCGGAAACAACCGAGTCATTCCAATTTGTTTCACAAAGGTAAGAACATCCTTGTCTCGATAAGCTTTTAGCGTATTGATAGGCAAGCGATAACAACCTTGCCGACCTTCTACCCCCAGATAAGCCAAGCGTTCACGTAAATCCCGCTGTAACGTGCGTTCAGAAACATTGAACTCTTGGGCTAAACATGAGAGCACAAGGCTTTCTCCTGCCATTAATCGGGCAATCAGCGCAGAGAGTCGCACAGCCATGCGGTCATATTTTCGGTTAATCTGAAACATAACGTATTGCTCTCAATAACAGACGTTAGGAAATTAAGAAGTGAGGGAGTTTAACTTAGGGGATTGACAGGTTATGTCTGTTGGGAAAAATTCTCATTGGGCTTTTTAGTGAAAAATAGCTATATCTAATTATTTGATAAATAACGTTATGCTTTTTATTTGAACGATAAGAATGTAAGGCGTAACGACACAACCTGTCAGGGCGGGAAAATTAGTTGGGCTGGCGGTGAGCGAGTTGGTTAAATAAGGTATCCGCCATCACCCACAGGGCTTTATTGAGCTTGATATCGCCATCAATCCCATTCACCGAACGAGTACGAGCGCGTTTACCTTTTGCGGTTCTGCCTGATAATCCTCCTTTAATCAGGTTTTCTTGTAGACGTTGGTACACTGTCCAGAGGTCTTCTTTTTTATCTTCAAAGCGTCGAGGCTGAAGAACTTGCTCCCGTGTCACTGGCTGATGCTCTTCACCAAAGCGATAGGTCAAAGCCGCTTCAGCAAAGGCTTGCTGGGCTGGTGGAGGTAACAATAACGACTGCATACTTTCGCGTTTTTCAGCCACTTGCTCAAACGTATCGAGTACCTCATACGCCCCTTCAATCACTTTACCCACCACATCCCCTTTATGGGGTACACGCACTTCACCCAATACATCACCGCACACCAAACCGTTAGAGCACACGGCTCTAAAGAGTCCCGGTAACATTTGATAGCTACTTGAGCCATCATGGCTATTGAGCAAAATAATTTCAGGGACTTGTATTCCCGTAATTTGGTCATGGCGTCGAAGCCTTAACATATGCTTGGTGTGCTCTCGACGACTGATATCCCGTACACGGGTCTGGCAAGCAAAGAACGGATAAAAGCCTTCTTTTTGCAGGCTATCGAGTAAGGTAATGGTGGGAATATAAGTATATCGTTCACTGCGTGAATCGTGTTTTTCTTCAGAAAACACACTCGGTACAGTACGGAATAACTCTTCGATGGTGAGTGGACGGTCACGGCGAATACTGTTGGCAGAGCCAAAACGCGAAGCTAATAAACTCATGATAGACTCCTAATTAATCAATTAAATGGAAAATGGCAGCGGATTCAGAATGTTGTAGGGCATAGTCACGCAGTTGATAAAAGCGGTCACACATCAATTCACTTTTGGTTTGAAATGACCAGATGCTGTATAAAATCAGGCACACGACAATACCTGCGGCTTCACAACTGACCTGCGCTTCATTGCCGTTATGCATGTTGAATAAGGTCAGTGCCTCTTCTGATATATCCGGATAAATAAACGCCCCACCATTGGAGAGGGTGCAATATTCCCAATAGCCGCCGTTATAGGCCTCACAAAACTGCCCCATCGTAGTGAAGGTCACTATCTCAAAAGTAGCCCAGCCTTTGACTGCACCAAAATGGTTGAACAAAAAATCAAGGCGTTGTTCATCAGGGACTAATTTCATTGTGATAGCAGATTCAGTTGTGTTACTCATAAGTTGATACTCCAATAAAAAGAAATAAAAAAGCGCCAATCCCGTTAAGTAGTGGCGCTTGATGTCATCAATGTTGTGTTAATTTAAGAAGTTAAAAGAACAGGCTCCACAGGGATTTAGCGACGGAGACGATGCTGTTTTTGACAGTGCTGATCGTATGTTTTATCAATGTGGGTAATGGAATAATATCGATTATGGTATCGACGATATCACTGACACATTGCCCAAAATCGTTACGTGCTGAATTTTCCACGGAATGAGTCCGGTAAGTGCTGTTCAGTTGCCTAGTGACACCGCTACTGGCTTTAGCCGGTAACGCCTGTATTAATTGCTCTGCTAATTCAGTGAGTTGATAGTTTTCGACCGCAGAAACTGTCATCACAGGATGATGCGGCTTAAATGCGGTTATCACGGCTTGTTGCTTCAATTCTAAGCTAGCCGCTTGCTCAGGGGATGGCTGGTGGCTCAGTTCATTCCACTGGCGGCAGGGTTCTATTTTGTCGGCTTGGTTCAACACAAAAAGAAAGCGGTTTGGTTGATAACCACATTGCTCAGTGAAAAAGCGATAGCACTGTTCATCGGAAGACCATGCACGATCATCCGCTTTCAATACCCAAATGATTAAATCCAGTTCTGGTAATAGATTACGATATAGTGGGTGGTACTCTTTATCTCGTTCGATACTTTCCCCCACGCCGGGTAAATCTATAAAGGCGAGCGTATGGTTGTTCATCGACATACTGAAGCGCTGAGCTTGCCGTGTACAGCCAGAGACATTACTGACGGGCGATAGGACAGATTGGAATAGGGCGTTGATTAAGCTGGATTTTCCAGCCCCTGTTTTACCCATCAGGCCGATGGTAGGAGAGTAGTTGATAAGGTGATTGAGTTGGTTGAAAAACAGATTTTTAAATGAAGCAGGAAAGGCAGAAATAACCCTTCCTAATTCAGGATATTCGTTCATATTGCTTCCTTGAAAATAAATTCATCATCATTCAAGGTAATAATATATATCTGTAGTTTTTTTAATTTGCCTTTTTAGCTGTCAATATTAGCTTTTTTAATGGTTCCTCTGGTAAGTCAATTTGATCAATCATAGCTTCAATAATTTCATTAATATTTTTATTATGAAGCTTTGCTATTTTTTTTAATTTTAACTTTGATTCTTTAGATATATAGGTATTCAATACCTCTTTACCTTTAACGCCATCACGGAATTTCTTTTGACTCCATGCTTTTCTTGTTCTGGAAAGAAAATAATCCACGTGTTTAGGATTTGAAGTGATTGCCCAGTAATCAAAGCAAGAGTTAATTACCTTCCATTTTTCATTCCTTATCAAAAGAGCTATATCGCGAGAAACCTCCACATCTTCTTTCACCATTCTCTTAATCAACCAATTTAATGAATCATCGGTTTTATTAATAAATGAAAATACATCTTTATATTTATCAACATATGACATACTTTTATTTAAAAAATCCAAAAACAAAAATTCAAAATTGCTTTTACTCACCATAATACAAATATAGTCAATAAAACAAATTACATATTTCAATAAAGAATCGCTCCCTATCATCTCATCAAGGTCAAATGGAGAATAACTACTCATTGTCATTATTTGGTGATTACTTTCATTCTCTTTTAGTTTTTTATTATAAAATATCATTAAATAGTTCATTACTATAAGTAAAATTCGCTCACTCTTTAAAGATTTTATTTTTCCAATTTCAATTAAATTTTCTTTATAACAAGCCAAACAATTTTCAAAATTTAAAAAAGTATTTCTTTCTGACATATACAATTTTATTTCATCTAACAGATCACGATTAGACTTTCCTTTTCTATTATCAGTGAAATGACCAATATTAAAGTTTTGATCTATTACAATTTTATTTTTTAACAAATAAAACTCTATTGCATATATCTGCCTGTAACCTAAGTAATCATCGTCAATTTTTATCATGAAATTTTATCCTTACCTAGCAATTAACGTAGTATTTTACGTAGCATTTATAGTTACCTTGTATCATGTGAGAAACAGGATTTACGTGCTAAATATCACTATAATAGTAAAATTATAGTTAGAATGAAGGATAATCTTTAGATAAATTAATATCAGAGTTGATCTACTTGAAAAAGCATCAGTTCACCTTTGTTCAAAAGCGCTCTATCGCGGTCATCGGTGATGAGATAGAGAAGAGCCAAGCCGTGTTGGTATAGTATTATCTTAATAAAGAAAACCTATCCCATAACTACACCTAGAACATTAATCATTACCCTGTCACTGACTCACTAATTCATATGCTCATCATTTTTCTAAAGTGATGAATTCTTATTTTTAACAACATCCATTCTAGATATGAAAATAAAACCAACCAAAGGTATCAATCATGTCTAGAAACACCTACAACGAGCATTACATTCAAAAGATAAACCACACCATCCGTAAATCACTCTTAACCTATAATCGAGTTACTGCTATTCGAGTGGACTTGCGCTTTCCTTCATCGGATATACTTCACTTAAGTGACTCCAATGCCATCACCCGATTTTTTGAATCGTTAAAAGCAAAAATAAATGCTGACCTAAAACGTAAAAATAAAATATGGAAGCGTAACCATTCATGCCCTTTGTTTTATGTATGGGTCAGAGAGTTTGGTGAGATAAAAAACAAAAAACACTACCATGTACTTTTGCTATTAAATAAAGATGTTTATTGGAACCTAGGTGATTTTATTAAAACCAAAGGGACGCTCTATGCATTAGTACAACAAGCATGGTGTAGTGCTATTGGTGTAAACCATCCTGATAAGCGTTATTTAGTTCATATCCCGGAGAACGCCGTTACTTGGCTAGATAATAATGAAACCCACAATGAAAGTACGATATTCAAATTAAACCAGCGTTGTCGTTACTTAGCCAAAGAGCATACAAAATATTATGGTGATGGCGAGCGTTCTTTTGGGTGCAGCCGTTAATCTACCAATAAAAAACATGAGGGGGATATCTTTTGGAAGAGAGATATCCCTAAATATTCATCGATATCCCTTCTGCCTTTTAACTTTAAAGACAGGAGTTCAATAATGAGCACTCAAGCGATTCCCTTATTAGATGACCAATTCGTTGATATGAAATTTATAACCCGCTTAACCGGACTAACAGATAAATGGTTTTATAAATTGATCCAAGATGGGGAGTTTCCAAAGCCGATAAAACTGGGGCGTAGTTCTCGTTGGTTAAAGAGCGAAGTTGAAAATTGGTTACAAGCACGTATTGCCGAATCCAGAGTCTAACCATCACATCACTCCCCTATTCTGCGTTAGTAACACCAACATTTAAGTCACACTGAAAACTCAACAATGAGAAAGTATCATGCTCTTTATGAGACATTGCTACGCCTTTACCAACTCTGACTGAATGGACTTACCAAACTTACTGTCGCTCACGGAATGCTTCATCCCTATATCAAGAATAGTTACCAGCTGGTGGAGAGGATCATTGGCAAGCAGATGGAGAACCAGGGACTGGAGATAATAATGAATGATTATGTATTATTCACAACAACATATTTTATTTAGTTAACAGCATAAACACATACAGAGTGTTGAAGTTGCCAACAACACTCAATCCCATTCACTTTCTTAGGGTTTGTACTTAACTGGCCTCTTCATTTGCATTTTTACATCGTGTACTACCAATCACTATTTGACCATCTTCCTTGATAAATTCACTTTGTTGCTGATTAGGCAATATATCTAATACGACCTCTGATGGCCGACACAACTTTACGCCTAGCGGCGTGACAACAATCGGCCTATTGATCAGTATTGGGTACTGCAACATAAAATCGATCAATTGCTCATCGGAATAAAGGTTATTTTCTAAATTTAATTGCTCATAGGGCTCAACATTTTTGCGGAGTAATTCGCTGACTGTGATTTTCATATCGGCGATAAGTTGCACTAGCACATCCTTAGTCGGAGGTGTTTCTAGGTAATAAATAATCGTTGGCTCAACACCACTATTGCGGATCATGGCAAGGGTATTACGCGAAGTGCCACAATTGGGGTTATGGTAGATAGTGATCTCATTCATGGGGTTACCTTTAATTTAACAGTGAAAGTCGAAGTACTAAAGCAACGAGTGTGACAATGAGCACAGGGATAGTCATGATAATCCCGGTTTTGAAATAATATCCCCATGTAATGGTCATGTTTTTTTGCGATAAAACATGCAGCCACAACAATGTCGCCAAGCTACCTATTGGTGTGATTTTTGGACCTAAATCGGCACCAATCACATTGGCATACACCATCGCTTGCTGAATTAACTCTGTCGCTTCACTTCCTTCAATGGATAAAGCACCAATTAATACCGTTGGCATATTGTTCATAATTGATGATAAAAATGCGGTAATAAACCCAGTACCCAGAGTTGCTACCCATAACCCTTTATTGGCAAGGTAATTGAGCGTTTCAGAAAGATAATCGGTTAACCCTGCATTTCTTAAACCATAAACCACCAAGTACATACCTAAAGAGAAAATGACGATTTGCCACGGTGCACCACGTAACACTTTTTGGGTATTAATCGTATGGCCTCTGGCTGCTATCACCCAAAGAGTTAAAGCGCCAATTGCTGCAATAGCGCTAACAGGAATACCTAATGGTTCTAAGACAAAAAAACCGATGAGCAACAACACCAATACCAGCCAACCTGCTCTAAACGTTGTCATATCCTTAATGGCTAAAGTCGGTTCACTCAGTTTGGTAACATCATATTGTTTAGGAATATCTTTGCGGAAAAACCAATGCAGCATCACGAGTGTTGCAATAATTGCAGCGATATCCACAGGCACCATAATCGATGCATATTCAGTAAATCCAATATTAAAGAAGTCCGCAGAAACGATATTCACGAGGTTCGAAACAATCAGCGGTAAGCTCGCTGTATCTGCAATAAAACCCGCTGCCATGACAAATGCTAATGTCGTGCCTTTGTTGAAACCAAGTGCCAATAACATCGCAATCACAATCGGCGTTAATATCAATGCTGCGCCATCATTGGCAAACAAGGCCGCAACCGTTGCACCAAGTAACACGATATAACTGAATAACAGTTTTCCTTTACCCCCACCCCATTTGGCAACATGTAATGCAGCCCATTCAAAGAAACCACTTTCATCTAAAAGTAGGCTAATGATAATTACGGCAACAAATGTCGCCGTGGCATTCCAAACAATGTTCCAAACAATCGGAATATCTTGAAAACTGATCACACCAAAGATCAGTGCCAATACAGCCCCTACTGTGGCACTCCAGCCAATACCCAGTCCTTTGGGTTGCCAAATAACAAAGGTGATCGTTAAAATAAAAATCAATGCGGCAATAAACATAACAACCTCATTTAAAAGGTGCTTTTCCGCACCTTTTATTTTTAGAAAATAAAACTTACTCTGCAAGCTGACTTAATGCAGATATCCCCACAGGCTCTGTTTCAAGCAAAGGAACAATAGCAACACGTTTTGCCAATGTTGATGTCACTTTTTTAATCTGAGCGACTTCCTGTTCAGCTCTTGAAAGTAACAATGGTGATGTTGTTTCTGTGATAGATAGACTGTTATTGATTACCCACGCCCACGGATGTATATCTGCCCGTATTAAATCATTTTGCAAGTTCTCCGCCTCAAGCACAGGCGTAGTTTCAGCGAGTGTCGTAATAATAACTTTGGTGCGTTCAGGATCTTGTAATTGCATCATCGGCGTTAAATAATGACCTTTCTCGCCCATTTTTTTAGCAATTTCTTTATGGTATGCCCCTGTTGCATCCAGAAGTAATAATGTATGCCCAGTCGGCGCAGTATCCATGACGACAAAACGTTTACCCGCATCTCTAATGATGCGAGAAAAAGCCTGAAATACCGCAATTTCTTCTGTGCATGGAGAGCGTAAATCTTCCTCAAGTAATGCACGCCCCTCTTCATCTAAACCTTTCCCTTTTGTTTCTAAGACATAATGACGATAACGCTCAGTTTCAGCGATAGGATCAATTCGGCTAACTTGAAGGTTGGGTAAAACACCATCGAGGGTTGATTCAATATGCGCGGCTGGATCAGATGTGGTCAGATGTACATCAAGCCCTTTTTCTGCCAATTTAACTGCGATTGATGCCGCAATCGTTGTTTTCCCTACACCACCTTTGCCCATTAACATAATTAGCCCATGCTGTTGCTGAGATATTTCGCCAACCAGTTCTGACAAGGTAGGTAAAGAAATAGGTTGTTTTGTCGGGGTAATAGTTGGAATTTGTGGCATGTCATTAGATAACAACTGCTTCAGTGCATCGACACCCACCATATTGATCTTTTGTAAATAAAGAATATCGACAGGTAACGAGCGTAGTGCTTCAGGCATAGACTCTAATGCCGCTTGTTCACGAGAGTAGAGCGCATGGGATAACTTATCATTTTCAGTCACCGCCGTTTCAGGGAAAACACCATTGACAATCAATTGCTGATTTTTGATACCCAGAGATGACAACTCGCTATAGGTTCTTGAGACTTCCCTCAATGCGGCAAACTGAGGTCGTGCAACCAAGACTAGCCTTGTTAGTGATTTATCACTCAACGCTTTCACCGCCATGCTGTACTGCTCACGTTGTTTATCAAGGCCAGACATTGGCCCTAGACATGACGCACCATCAGGATTGTCACTAATAAAATCACTCCACGCACTCGGGAGTTGTAATAAACGGATGGTATGCCCCGTTGGTGCGGTATCAAAAATGATATGGTCAAATTGCTCTGTAATTTCGGTATTGGTTAACAACCCAGTAAATTCATCGAAAGCTGCAATCTCTGTTGTACAGGCACCTGATAGTTGTTCCGTAATACTTTGAATTACCGCTTCAGGTAAACTTTCTTTGATTGGATTAATAATTTTGTTTCGATATTCTTCGGCTGCGGCTTGAGGGTCTATTTCAATTGCAAATAGATTTGGAACCAATGTTATTGGCTTAATCTGATTTCCTATTGATTGAGAAAATACCTGTCCGACGTTAGATGCAGGATCTGTACTCACTAGCAGGACTTTTTTTCCATCCTCTGCCAGCTTGATTGCTGTCGCACAGGAAATTGAGGTTTTACCCACACCACCTTTTCCAGTAAAAAATAAATAATTAGGTGTGTTATCTAAAAATTTCATTTTATTGCTCCTGTTAACAACACGTTTTGTCATTACCGCAACACGATTTAACTATTTCGGCTTTTTCAATATTCAGGCGAATACCAAACCATCTGGCTAACTCATGTCGTTTTGGGTATCGACCAGTCAGCACAATCTCACCATCCAGAATCAATAGTGGAAGTGACTCGGCACCTGCGGTTTCCAAAAATATTTTTGCTTTTGTATTGTTAACGAACTCCATAGGCTCTTGCGCTAAATTAAAACGCCTTATACTTGCCCCTTGTTTTTTTAACCAATCCACATCTGTTGCGAAGTCTACCAATGCTTGATCGACTTCGGTTCCACAAACACCAGTGCTACAACATAACGCTGGGTCAAAGACTTCTAGTTTTTTCATACCTCAACCTTACATATGTTTTTTCATATATGTTAATTTAAAAAATTTTATGCGGAACAACTACTCGCAGACTCTTTTGTCTCTAGACTCTTAAGCAAATCTGCAACTCTATTTTTCTCTGTGACATAGGTGACATCAATGATACTTTTCACCCACGGTAGTAATGCCGGAGATAATCGATAATGAACCCATTTACCCTGTTTTGAATCGAGCAAAAGACCTGATTCTCTTAGCATTGCTAGGTGTCGAGAAGTCTTTGGTTGCGATAAATTCAAGGCCGTATAGATATCACAGACACATAGCTCACCAGATGCTTTCAAAAGCAACACGATATCGAGCCTTGTTTGATCACCTAAAATTTTAAACAGCTGTAATGGTTCCATGTGTACCTCTTCAGTCTTTTCTTTAAGTTATACCCAAAAAACACATACGTCAAATCGAATATGTTTTTTAATTTGAACAATTAATTCCTTTTTGTACTAGTCAATAGAGAAGATAAGAATCAATGATGATAACTACTAACTCCCATCACAACGTGATACCCAATAATAGATACTGTATGTAATACCACTTGCATAATTTTCATTCAGTCATCAATATTGTTAATATTTATAAGCTTTTCGTTTCGATAAAAACAAGGATGTACACATGCATGAAGGAAAAACATCCCAATCAAAATCAAGTGCCGCAGGCCAATATTTAGGGTTTGCTCTCCAGCCAGTTCGGTTATGCTACTACTTACTGAGTGCTCCTGATGATGCACGTGTTTCACTCGAATACTACGATGATGTAGCAGTACACTATGCAAACAATGACGTACTACTAGAGCAAACGAAAAGCGCCTTAGCGCATAACCCTTTAACCGATTGGTCGGAAGATTTTTGGAAAACAGTATCTAACTGGCTCGATATACTCATAGAGCATGATATTTGCCACAATGCAGCGACCTTCCGCTACTACGTAACTCCTTTCAAACAAATTGGTACAATATGTACATTATTTAATGAAGCTAAAAACCAAATTGACACAGCAGCGCTAATTGTCAAATTAAAAGAAAGCCTGGAGAAATTGAAGTCACCTCCCAGATGTATGAGTTATATCAATCGTTTTCTCAATGCTACTCAGCAAGAACAAGAAGCGATAGCAACAAAAATGACTATTATCAATAAAGCAGAGCCTATAGGCTTAATCCGTGAGCTCTTAAAACCAGCAATTCCTGATAATCTAATTGAATTAACTATCCAATTCGCCATCGGAATGGCAAAAGAAAAAGCAGATAACCTGATTCGAAACAAACGAAATGCTATGATCTCTGTTAGAGAATTCAGAAATGAATTTTTAACATTTGTACAAAAAAATAATATTCCTGGTTATCTTCCAAGATTAAACTCACACATTAGTAAATCAGATGCTGAGGAAGTTCTTCAGCAAAGGCCCGTATTTATAAAACAGCTACAGTTAGTTGATTCTCGTGAAAGTCAACAACTACATGCAATCAGTGACCTTCTAAGGACAAACTCTGATCTTACAATTTGGGCTGAGCATGGGTTAATATTTGAGCAAAATATTTATGATTGGCATGATTCATTAATAAGACATTATGATGCAACATGTGATGAAGTAGATGTATGTTTCAGTGATACCCCTAGCATTGATAAAGGTAAAATTATATACAGCCGTTGTTCCACAAAAAATATATCCCTTGACCATTACATTATACCTGATTACTTCACGAATGGAGGTTTCAATATTTTAGCTGATGAACTTAAATTAGGCTGGCATCCAGATTACATTGAGCTCATTGGGAAAATAAATAATGAAAAATAATCATAATAATATTGAGATCAATGATGCTACTTTAGTACAGAATAGTGCCATGGGGGCTTTTTTTATATGGCATTTTTGTTTCCAGTACCAAAAATATAAACAAGAATCACCGTCCATAATCTTAGCCTTTTTGGTTCTCCCACTTATTCTGCATAAATCCACAGTAAAAATAATTTGTACAACAAACAAATCATCAGGAATTCATTTATTAGCAGGGAAATTGGGGAAGCAAAGAGAAATATTACTATCGATTCATACCAGAGCCTTTCAACTTCGTTCCCTTACTTTAGAGTCTATAGGGATAGCTGAACTTTCTGGATTATTAAAAATTGAGATAGAAACAACTAGCCTAATCGCACAAAACAAAAAGAACAAACTTTCTTTACCTTTACTATCTGATGATTTAAATAAGCTTAAAACCTGTTGTGATAAATTAGCATATTGGTTTTCTGAAGAATCAGAACAACAAATAATGAGAACATTAATGGTGGATTTCTAATGTTTTTTCAAATAAAAAAATTAATTCTATGGCCTAAGAAAAACAAAAAGCCTCGCATTGTTGAGTTTGAACTGGGAAAGGTAAACATCATTAGCGGAGCATCAAAAACAGGCAAATCCGCTGTTATACCAATAATTGATTACTGTTTATGTGCTGATAAGTGCGCAATCCCTGTTGGCGTAATTCGAGAGTCGTGCTCTTGGTTTGGTATTTTAATTGAAACTACAGAAGGGCCTAAGCTACTAGCTCGTAAAGAACCAGGAACTCAACAGAGCACAAAAGAAATGTATTTTCTAGAGGGCGATGAAATTATAATCCCAGAGAAATCTCCCAAGAAAAACACAAATGCATCTTATGTTAAAACAGTTCTTGATCGTTTATCAGGATTATCAAACTTAGCTTTTGAAGCTTCAACTACTGATAATTTTCGTAGCCGCCCAGCATTTCGTGATTTAATGGCTTTTTTATTCCAGCCTCAGAATATTATAGCTAATCCTGATGTTTTATTTTTCAAGGCAGATACAACAGAACACCGGGAAAAGTTAAAAACAATATTTCCTTATATATTAGGTGCTATCAGTCCTTTGGTTCTACAGGCAAGGCATGAATTAGATAAGGTAACTCGAAAGTTACACCGTAAAGAAACTGAATTAAAAATGCGTCAAGTTTCTAGTGATACTTGGCAATCAGAAGGTAGAGTTTGGCTCTTTCAAGCTATTGAGTATGGGTTACTTCCAACAGAAACCAACATTCCACTGGAATGGTCGTCTATACTTAAATTATTACAAACCATTCAAAAAAAAGATCCTAATCTTGCGCAACCATCTGTTGATTCTATACAAAATATAGTCAACGAATTAAAAAATCTTCGAGAAAGAGAAACCAACATAGTAACGGAGTTTAATATATTACGTAATCAACTGATTGAAATTGAAAAATTGAATGAAAGTAGTGATTTATATAAGAAAGCATTAAATATAAAAAGAGAACGCCTTAGTTTATCTACCTGGATCAGAGATAAATACCATAGTGCTGATGTAACTGAATCATTAAATGGAACATACAGTTCTGATAAAATTCAACAGCTATGCCAAGCTCTAGAAGGTATTGAATTGCGTTTGCGCTCATACCCACAAATTAATCAATCACTGGGAAAAGAAACTTTATATCTTCGTACTCAACTTAGTGAATTAACACATAAGCTATCACTCGTACGAGAAGAAATAAAATTACTAGAATTAGCTTCAGAGCAGGCAGGTAGGTCCAATAGGCAAAATGAGCTAGTAGCACACTTTCTTGGTCGCTTGGAAGAAGCTATGCGACTATATCAAACTACCGATACATTAACTCCACTAAATAATGAAATTAAAGAGCTAAAGAAAGAACAAAAAAGATTGTTTAAAATTGTTTCTGAAAAGGATATAGCAAAAAAACTCGATAGTGTCCTGAATAAAGTACAGCGAAATATTGGGAGAATACTACCTTATCTAGATGGTGAGTGGCCTGACTCCCCGGTTAGTTTAATTATTCCTGATCTAACGGTAAAAGTTAATAGAGGGGGACGAGATGACTACCTTTGGGAAACTGGCAGCGGAGCAAACTGGTTAGCTTATCACATTGCAACCACTCTCGCATTGCAATGGATTTTTTCACAACTAAAGCACCATCCTGTACCAGGATTGTTAATTTACGACCAACCAAGCCAAGTATATTTTCCTGTTAGAAAAGCAGAAAAATCAGCAATAGACAGTAATGATCCTCACTGGCAGGATGAAGATATAGTAGCCGTAAGAAAAGTATTTAACACATTGGATATGTTCATATCCGCTACTAAAAAAGAATTTCAAATTATTGTATTAGACCATGCCAATGAAGACGTTTGGTATGATTTAGATAATGTTCACTTAGTAGAAGAATGGAGAGGGAAAGCTTTAGTTCCTTATGAATGGAAAGATGAATCAATCTAAGACAAGCAATACCGAAATGCACTTACCATTTATTAAGGAGGTAATTTGAAAAGAAATATGACATCAGTCTTTTTAACTGAAGAAAGTCGGCATATTGATGCAAATGAATTTTTAGATAACGCAGATCAGGAAACTATCTTTCTGTTTCGGAGAAAACTTGAAGAAAACCGAACGTCAAACCCTATAGCATTATGCAGTGAATGCTTTCAACCCGTTGTTTTAAGAGCTAATATTTATAGAACAATATTTTTTTCTCATACTAATAAATCAGAGGATTGCCCTGTAAAAACCACTACAAATCTCACTAGTGATGAAATATTAGCATTAAAATACAACGGTCAGAAAGAGGGAAAAAAACATAAAGAGAATAAAAAATTATTAGCAAATTTATTAAAATTTGATCCTTTTTTTTCTGATAAGGTATATGTTGAATCGACGTTCAGGGAAACTAATCCTTATGGAATTGCCAAACGTTGGCGACGACCAGATATCACTACATCTATTTATAGTGAAAATAGAGAGCAATCAATCGTTTTTGAACTGCAAGTATCTACAACTTTTATTCAGGTTATAGTCGATAGAGAAAATTTTTATAAAGAAAATAATACATACATTATGTGGATATTTCTAGAATTTGACTGTGAGCAGTTCACGCAACTTGATATTTCATATGCAAATAAATCAAATGCATTTGTATTTGATGAAGAAGCCAGAAACCTCTCAATAAAAAACAAAAAAGTCATTATGAAATGCTATTACCGTAAGCCTTACATGACTAAAAATTTATCTATTGATTACACATGGGAACATCAATTAGTTAATTTTGATGAATTATCCTTTGATTTTATTAATAAAAAAATATATTTTTCTGACCCAGTTTTTATGATAAATCAGATCAATGATGAAATTATTGCTGAGAAACAAAAAATAGAAAAAGATAAGATAGAACGAGAAAAAAGAGCCGCAGCAATGCGTGGAGACCTATGGAAAAGGCGTTCCTATAGTGAAGTTTCTTCTGAAGACGAGCAACAAAAAAGAACAACATCTAATCGAGATATAATCACTTACCCAAGCAAAAGAAACAAAGCCAATCTAAATCTTTCATCTTCTTATTCTCATAAATCATTTGGTGACGCAGTAAGATGTCCTCATTGTAAGAAATTAGTTAAGAAAAAAAAGATTCGAAAGAGTTTACTCTGCAATGAATGCCTACAACCTCTTGAATAAAATGAAATTTATATTAAATACGATAGTAGTGTACTCTAACCATTTACAAATGGTTTTACGTAGTTGAAATATTCTTCTTGGGCACTTCTCTTTACATCCCATCGTTTAGCATCTAATGGGCGCTCTCGTTGTTGTGCATGGGTTAATACTAACCTTCGTTTAGCTCTAGAAACACCGACAAAAAATGCACAACGATTTTCATTTTTACTGCCAAAAAAAATCTCATTTTCAACCGCCATGATTATAACGGAATCAAACTCTAATCCCTTGCTTTTATGAATAGTCAGAATTCTTACAGCTTGATCATCAGTAAAGCGTCCCAATGCTTTAAGCAAATCTGGTTCCAACCTTAGTAAGTCTTGAATCCGAATAGAAGTTTCTCGAATAACTTCCTTTAAACGCTTACGATTTTCGTATTCAGGGGATAAAGCCACCAAAGTTTCGATGCTAGTGTACTTTAAAAAATCTATCGCTAATTGCCACCAGTCTGAAAATGGCAGCTCTGTACTCCTTGCATTAAATACAATTTTTCTTTGTTTTCTAATCAGCTGATCAAGATCCTTACGTGCACTAGACTGAATTCCTTCATCAGCAAAAGGAATAAGCTGATTCATCAATCGAATCCAAGCCTTAGGTTCACGTTCGCTATAAAGACAAGACAAATAGTCCACGATCAAGCGTGCTACAGGTTCCACCGTAATATCCTGCATTTGTTGCTCATTACGATATGGAATACCACGATTTTCCAACTCAACCATAAGGTGGTTAGCATAAAGATCTAATTGTTTAGAAACCAAAACAGATATTTCCGCTGGTGGTATTTGTTCTATATGTATCCACTTATCAATCAAATCAACTAAATAAATAGCTTCTTGCCGACTATCTTCAAAACTATGAACATAAACTTCCCCCTCATCTCCCCTTAATTGTTCATCAGACATAACAGAAGCAGGATCTAACGTACGAATAATTTCATTCTGAACACGTAATAATCTGGGTTTAGAACGGAAATTGCGATACAAGTTAAGTGGCACTGCATTAAAATCATTAACAAATGTTTGGAAAATACCATCCAGTGCTCCAGCCCATGCCATAATTTTTTGTTTTGTATCACCTACTGCGGTGAGACGGAGCCTAGTTCCTTGGAAAGCAAGTTTGACCAATTCATATTGCAAATTAGTGCAATCTTGAAACTCATCCAAAAAAATATCACTGTAAGTTTGTCGAATTGCATTACGGGCAATTTCTGAGCTTTGCAGTATTTGAATAGCAAACGGAACTAAATCACCAAACTCTATTTCTGTTCGAGAAGGACCATTTTTTTTATCAACAATAGAATAACCAAAATCCAAGGTATACTCATTTACAAGTACAGGTCTAAAACGATCAATAATACGTTTAGCAAATGCATGAAAGGTATAGCTATCAAAACGCGACGCAAGATCGAAGCCACATCGTCGTTCTACTCGCTCTTTCAAGTTTTTGCAGGCATCAACCTTAAAAGAAATCGCTAGAATTCTCTTAGGGTATCGGCATGTTCCTGTACGCAAAAGAAAGTCAGCTCGTTGTGCTAGCATTTCTGTCTTACCGGCACCTGGTCCGGCGGTCAATGCCAGACAATACTCATGTTCCTTTGCTGCACGTAACGCATTTGGCTCAAGAATCAACTCATCTGCTGGTTGCCATTCTTCAACAGTAATCATTCAGGTAACTCCGCCAATTTGATAATAACTGCATCAGCTAATCGACTTAATGATGCTGGCATTCTTGCAAGTAGTTCAGTATCCGTTAACTGAGCTAACGCCTCAATATGTGCGGCTGGTTTACTACCAAGTTTAAAACGCTGCTGATAGGTACTAAATAATTCTAATTCATCTTCTCTATATTGACATGAATCGTAATGGTTTTGTCCAAGTACAGCCTTAATTGTCGAGTCATCAGGTTCCTTGTCTTCAACATCATAAGCTTCAGGGTAAGCCTGCAGCATTGAAAAATCCAAATCCATTGGGTAAGAAAAAAAAACACCACGTTCTTCGAGCTTTTCTAAATAATGGTTATAGTTCCTAATTTTATGCTTTGTGCTATTCCATATTGGAATACCGTAACCATCGGGTAGTTTTTTATGTGGTTCATGTAGAGAAAATTGGTCATTGACATATTTTATACGCCCCCATCCTGCGGCATAGCGGCCTATATCAAGATCGAGCAATGTAAAATAAGGGATTTGTAACGCTGAAAGTAATCGCCAAAAATGATTCACATGTCTACCTCCCAACGGCGCAATTGTAATTGCTGATTCATCAATAGGCGCTCCTTTAGCCTGAAACAAACGAGGTAATACAATCTCTTCACTATCACCTTCACCCAACACTACCAGACGAGAGAAATAGATCTCAGGAAATGCCTGAACGGCCTCTCGGACAAACTTGTGCGCATCATCAGTTTTTGCTGGTAACTCGATGCAAGTGATCCGTGTTTTACGTGATTCCGTTAACCGTAAATAACGTATTAACTCAGGAGAAACTCGACGCAACATAGTAGGAGCATGCGTAGCTATAAGTGCTTGAGCATCTTCATTTTTTGTCATCTCATTCAAAACACTTACAATACGACCTAAATAGTGAGGAGAGAGGCTATTTTCTGGCTCCTCAAGAGCTATCAATGTAAAGACAGGGGGACGTAATTTATCAGGATCAAAAGATATATCATCTTCCGTAAGTACAGCTCTGCCGATTGCTTGAGACGATAATACAAGAGAAAGATAAAGCATTGACTTTTGTCCATCGCTCAACCGTGAGAAGTCAACAAGTGACCCGTCGTGACTAGGAGTGAAAGAAATCGATAAATGCCGTAATAAAGCCTCAATTTCCGATGCAACAAATGTTACTTTTGGATCAGCGAAAAATGTTCCTTTATGTAACGAAGCCCAAGTCGTTTTTAAAGTTTCACTAAATGCATTTACGGAAGGGTTTGCTGCAAGGCTACCGCTGATTTGATCGGTTAATTCCTTAATTGTATTACGTTCAGCATCCCAGCGTACGGCACGAAGTAAACGCCCTAGTAAAGCGTTTGTACCATAAGTAATATGATCAGCTGGATCTCGTCGAGCGGGTAAATAGTGAACTTGGATGTTATTACGTTCTGCCCGTGGAACCTTAGATGTATTATCAGGAGAGCCATCTTCATTTATATCCAGAACATAAACTAAGCTTTCATCGATATCTCCATCCAATCCCATTGTTGCCGAGAGACGAAAACGTACACGTGGTACACCGTCTAGCTCATCTAATCGCATATGACCAAAATGAGGCGCTACAGTACTATTATCCTCATCTCTTGCAAGTTCGGGAAATATAAAGTCAGCTTCTATCCATAACTGGCGTTCACGAGGAGTTTCTTCCTCATCAAATGGAATATAGAAGTCTGAACGTTGAACTCTACGTAATCCAGGATCAAACGCAAAAAGACGGCATAATGCCTGAAGCACCGCAGTTTTTCCTGATCCATTTGGACCAATCAAATAAGTAATGTCTTCCAAATTCAATTCTGTTGGCTCCTGACCAAAAGATTGAAATCCTGATAGCCTAATTATTTTAAGCTTCATTCTATCTCCTCAAAGCAGGTTACCTAGATATTAAAATCCACACCCTAATAATTGTAATAAATTAAATAATATTAATAAGTTAATTTATAATTCTAAAACAATAGCAATTAATTTTGATGATAACTTATTACTAATTATATTTTTCTGACTTAGCTCTCATACAACCCCAGAATTCCAAACAATAGATATAAAACAATAATTACACCCATTAAAATAGCCATCTTTATCTTTAGATGTAAAGATGGCTATTTATCACTTAAAATTCACACTCACCACATTCCCTACCCCACACTCCAACTCATCAATATAGTCCGCATACCACTGGATCATCTCTCTTCTGTTTTCAAGGTACTGAGCATGGTTATACGTACCACGGATCGTATTCTTATCAACGTGAGCAAGTTGAAGCTCAATCCATGCCGTATTGAATCCCTTCTCATGCAAGATAGTGCTCATTGTGTGCCTAAAACCATGTCCAGTTGCTTTTCCATGATAACCAATACGTTTAAGGACCTGATTAACACTCGCTTCGCTCATTGGCTTGGTAATATCATTTCTACCGGGGAATACCAACTTATAGCGTCCTGTAATGGCTTGAACTTCACGTAATGCCGTGATGACTTGAGTCGATAATGGAACAAGATGTGGGCGGCGCATTTTCATTCTTTCTTTGGGGATCTCCCAAATACAGCGTTCGAAATCAAACTCACCCCATTCAGCTAAACGTAGCTCAATAGTTCTCACGCCTGTTAACATCAGAATTTTAGTTGCTAGCCGAGTGATTGGGCTACCTGAATAATGATTTAATGCATTAAGAAATTCAGGTAATTCGTTTGCAAGCAAATGTGGATAGTGTTGCGCTTTGGGAGGTGTTAATGCGCTAGCGAGTTCAGAGGCAGGGTTGTATTCCGCTTTGCCCGTTACAATCGCATATCTGAAGACTTGGTTACATGCTTGGCGGATCTTACGTAACTTGTCTAACACTCCTCTTTTTTCAAGTTTGCGCAGCGTACTGAGTACTTCTAGTGGCTTAATTTCAGCAATTGGCCTTTTACCTAGATCAGGAAAAATGTCATTCTCAAATGACTCCATCAGATCTTCAGCATAACCTTTCGACCAGTTTGGCTTTTTATACTCGTGCCATTCAAGGGTTATAGCTTGAAATGTATTATTAACCGCTGATTTACGTTCTATCTTCTCAAGCTTTTTCTGTTCCGAAGGATCAATGTTGTTAGCTATTTGACGTTTTGCTTCATCTCTACGCTGTCTTGCATCCGCTAAAGAAATTTCAGGGTAGACGCCAAGTGCTAATGTTTTTTGTTTTCCGTCAAATCGATATTGTAACCGCCAGTATTTAGAACCATTAGAATGCACGTAAAGGTGCATTCCTTCACCGTCAGTGAGTTTGTATCCTTTATCGGCAGGCTTTGCCGCTCTTACCTTCACATCTGTTAGTGCCATATAGGAACTCCCATGAGTTTGTGTTGGTATAAGAATTCATTGAACCTGTATGTACCAACGCATATACCAACAAATATTACTTGATGTAGGTTGATATAGGTAGACGTCAGTTGAACGAAGAAAGGTTAAAATCAGCTAATTCACTGAATTTTAGGCATAAAAAAAGACATCGGTTGATGCCCATTGACTTCGAAATGGTACGCCCTACAGGATTCGAACCTGTGACCTACGGCTTAGAAGGGCGTTACATACTGATTTCATTGAGTTTTATATAATTTCATAAGATTTCATCTTTTTGATTTATAAGGATTTATATACCTTGCATGATTTCAGCTAGTTTCATATCATTTCTTCGTTACTTGACCCGTTACTTGACCCGCAAACAACCCGTAAATGGAAATTAGTTATGGCTAGCGTATTACTGACTGATAGTAAAATACGAGGACTGAAACCAAAGAAATCTGCGTATTATACTTGGCAAGCATCAGCGACTAGAGGAACCGGACGCCTTGGTGTAAAAACATATCCATCTGGAAGAAAAGTTTTCGTCTACCGCTACTTCAAAGATGGAAAAGAGAAATTTATATCGCTTGGTGATTACCCTAATTTATCACTAGCAGATGCAGCAGTAAAATCCGTAGCTGCAGCTACAGAATCATCATCCCCTGAGAAAATTAAATATGAACACGCCACTGTAAAACAGCTCTTTGATGATTACATTGAAGATCAGAAACGACAAGGCAAGCGCTCATATGATAAAACTCAAAACAGACTAAATCAGGTTCTAGATAGTAAACACATTGATGCGTCTATGCCTGCAAAAGATGTGACTCCAGATCATATAAAAAGAATACTTTCTGAGTTTATCTCCCGAGGTGCTTTAGCTGGCTCAAACAAGGTAAGAGCAAACCTACATGCGGTATTCAATTTCGGTTTATTTGCCGATAATGATCCAGCAAAAATAAACGAGCGCGTTATTTATGGGTTGGAGCGAAATCCTGTCACTGTGGTTCCTAGACAAAAAGGTGCAGATAAAGCGTTAGATAGGTTTTTATCATGGGATGAGTTGAAGCTATTATTAGAATTATTCAATAAGCCCACCATAGAATGCCCTATTAACTCAGATTATGCGCGTCTATTTCTATTTTGCGTTTATTCCGCAGGACAAAGGCCATGGGAAATTCTGGCTAATACTCGCGACAATTGGGATAAAAAGAACAACACATTAACAGTTCCTCCTCACATTTCAAAAACAGGCGATTATCATGTGATCCCTTTGGTTCAGCCTGCCATTAATATTCTGAATATCCAAGAACTATTATATCCAACATCTAATTATATTTTCCCTGCTGAAACTAAAGAAGGGCACCTGTTAACATCTGAATACGCTAAACAATTAAATAAATTTTGTAAGAAAAATGAATTTGAGAAATTTACGCCTAGAGATGTGAGAAGAACATTCAAAACATTAGCTGGAGAAATGGGAATAAGTTCTGAGTTAAGGGATATGGTACAAAACCACAAAAGACCAGGCGTTTCTCAAAAGCACTATGACCGATATGATTATTTAAGAGAAAAACGGGAAACACTTGATACATGGTGTGAAAAGCTATTATCTCTAAAAAAAGAGTAATATATTATCCATATACAAAACTTGAGTAATAGAAAAGTATTAATTAGATTTAAAAACAATTCTACTAATTAGTTAAAAATTAGATAAAGATATTCTTAATTTTTATATCTAGATAATGAGCATATATAATAGACGTTACTAATTATAAAGAATTTTTCATCTTAGATGATGAGTTAATAAAATATTTTATACGCATATAGGTAACTACTCGATTTAAATAGAAAAATAAGAAACAATAATTCAAAAGTGTTAAAAAACTTATTAATTTTATTTCATTATAAAAATCAAAATGTTATAGTTTTATTGAGTATTAAAATTAAAGGTTATTTGAGATAAGCCGTTATAATTGTATCATCATGAAATTATAACAGGGTAATCAAAATGTTAAATAATTTAAATATTACTAAGAGTACTATTTTTGCCTTAACTATATTCTGTGCATTACAACTAATCACAGCTGGTTTTTCTTATTCCATTATAAATAAAGGTCTCCATAACTTTCAAAATTTTGAAAACTTAAATAAACAACAACAAAAATTAAGTGACGGTGTTAATGCCCTAATAAAAACACGTTTAACTATAGCAAGAGTTGCTATTAGGTATCTCAAAAGTCAACAAGACTCAAATCATATAATAGATATCAATGATATGTTAGGCGTTGCTCGTACCACATTAAATGAAGCTGAATCTCATTATATATCTTGGTTACAATCTTCTGATATTAATAAAAAACAAACAGAATTGATCGATAACATCAAAAAAACGTGGAAAAATATGTATGAGACCATGAATTTATCTATTGAATATCTAAGCTCAAATGACTACCAATCATATAGTAATTTAGAAGCACAACAAATACAAAATGAAATGGAGGTGGCATTTAATAACTGGAGAGATGAAAATAATCTTTTACAAGAAATTGCTGAAGATGAAAATCATAAAAGCTTCATTCAAATGCAATGGATTCTTGGTGTAATTACTATCGTTATTATTACAGTCCTAATAATTGTTTGGTTTGGCTTACAACACCTCTTATTAAAGCCTTTAAAATCTATTATGTATCATATTCATAATATAGCGAATGGAGATCTTACTAATAATATAACCATTTCGGGCCGTAATGAGATGGGACAACTAGCTACTAGCTTACACGAAATGCAAGCATCATTAGTAAACACTGTAAATGCAGTACATGCTAATACTAGCGCGGTTCATTTCAGTATAGATGAAATAACTAAAGGAAGCACCGATCTGGCATCTCGTACCGAACAACAGGCTGCCTCATTAGAAGAAACAGCAGCAAGCATGGAAGAGTTAACGACAACAGTAAAACAAAACTCCCAAAATGCAAAAGAAGCCACGAGATTGGCTGAAAGCACTACCGATATCGCGACAAAAGGGGGTCATATAATGAATAAAATCATTAATACAATGACGGAAATAACTCATAGTTCACAACAAATCTCACAAATAACAAATGTAATAAATAGTATTGCATTTCAAACCAATATTCTGGCACTTAATGCAGCGGTCGAAGCAGCTAGAGCAGGAGAACAAGGACGCGGTTTTGCTGTTGTGGCAGATGAAGTACGTAATTTAGCTAGTCGCAGTGCCCAAGCATCAAAAGAAATTAAGGTTCTGGTAGAAAACTCAGAAAATAAAGTAAACACTGGTTCTAATTTAATTAATGAAGCCGGAGAGACAATTGATGAAATTATAAGTGCTATCACTAATGTATGTCATCTTATAAATGAAATCTCCTCTGCTTCTGATGAGCAAAGCCAAGGTATTGAGCAAATAAGTGTAGCCATCACCCAAATAGACCAAGTTACTCATCAAAATGCAACGCTTGTACAAAAATCAACAACTGAGGCACTAGAGTTAAAAACGCAATCAGAACAATTGCAATATGCTGTAGAAAAATTTAAATTAAACTAAATATAATAAATTTAACGTATAAGGTGTTATTTTAAGCAAACGGGTAATTAAATAAACTAGCCTGTTTGCTTTTAGTCATCTACTAAGAAAAAACAAAAAATCCAATAATTAACACTTGAAAAATAAGAGTTAAATAGAATAGTATATTTCTTTACAGTTATAAAATAAAAAGCATATGAAGTATTATTTATTATTAATAACATCATTATTTTTAATTGGATGTCAAGAACGAGTTATTTATTCAGAATTATCCCCCCAAGAAAAAATTCAATACCAAAATATACATGATAGGAATGCAAATGTATTGAAAAAATGTCAAAGAATTCTAAACAAATCGGAACGTATCGATTGTTTTTTTGATAGTAATGATGAAGACTTTGATAGAATTTATTGATAATAAAAAAATCCCACTCTTGGAGTGGGAAAGGTAAGGCAATTTATTAATGATATTTACATGAATAATCTTACTATTAAAGTATAAAAAAAATGAACAATAATGCAATAGTGAAAATATGAAATTCATTACATTATAATGCCCCACTATAGTAGTGCATCATTTTCACCTAACCCGAATTGTGCTTTCATCTCCTCTTCTTTTTGTCTACGTTCCTCTTCCGCTTTCTGTGCCTCTTCCATCTCTCGCATTCTCACGTTATAGATTGATTGCTCTGGCATCTGTACACGTACGGAAATAAAACGACCATCAGGGATATCAATTGGGTCGCCGTCGCTGTAACCGTCAATATCATTACGGGCGAATTTAGGCGCATTAGGGTGAGTACGGTGATACGTTTTAACGAGAATAGAGCCGTCTTCATTAACAATAGAGTCTACCCAAATAAGTGGTTGTTTATTTACATCGAGTGGAATTTCAATACCACCATCGACACCGCCCCAACCTGCATCTGAGTTAAAACCTAACACACCTTCGATGAGATATTCCCCCTGAGCTACTCGAGTAACCGTAGCGCCTTCGGATTCGTCGTTAGTTATAAATGTGCCGTCGGGGTTAATGTTAACAACTGGAGAAGCTTTTTTAATAAATCCTTGGGTATCAACTATTGTATTGTCAGTATTGTAAAATCTAACCCACTTACCCCAGGAGTTATTTAAATTATCACGAACAGCGATATTTATTTTTCTCCCTGTGCTGATTTCGTATGCGATTTGTACAATTCCCGTTCCTACCCGCGCATTAAATGCATGTATATAACCGTAACTAAACGGCAAGGTGCCTTTTGTATTGGTGTTAAAAAAACTAATAGTGCCATTTTTATAATCTACAGAATCAATATCCGGCAGATAATTAATTACGGAATTGTTATCACCTATACCGCAATCACCAATAAGCATCATTGTTCCGCTTTTATTTGGGATATCAATACTGTTGTATCCAGAGCTATTTTCCGCTCTTGTTGATATGAAGCGACGATTATCTTCAGCAACCAAACCAACTCTATTATTTATGGATTTTTTAGCCCAAACGCTATTAATTGATTCTATGGGGCCTAAAAATGTTTGAAGTTCAACTTTAGTTAACTCAGCCTTATTCTTGATATCCCCCTGCATCTTCTTAATGCTATCTAGCGTGACAACTTCCCCGTTCGGTATCTCAATTTTTGTTTGGCCCGTTTGAGTCATCCACGTATTCATTGCATCGAGGAAATACTCAACGTAACTATTAATAGCGACCATTGTTCGAGCTGCATCACTATTATTATCGGGCTCAGTAATATGAATTGAGAATGTGGTGTTAGTTGCTGTGGCTAATGCAGGTTGCGCTAATACTAATTCGGTGTCGGAATTAACGGATTTAATCATATACGGAATATTCGTATTTCCCGATTTAATTAAAATCGTCATTCCAATATTAATGGCGGGGTTATTATTTTTAAATTTAGTGCCAGTGCCTTTGACAATAACAGACCCTGACACTGTGTTAACAGTGCCTGTTGTGTATATCATAATTGATTTATTCCATGGTTTAATTAAAAAATAACATCTTGATTATCTGGAAATACGATTATTCTGGCTCGCATAATAAAACGTGTCGTTTGATTGTCGAGTCGAGGGATTTTTATGCCTATACTGGCAACACCTTCACCCGGACCTAATTCCAGCACAAACTCATTTACAGCATAAAAATCAGGCGATGCTAGCCCCTCCATGTTGTAGGTGTTAGGTTTGGGCTGAATGATCCCATCAATATAGATATCGGCTTCTCCTCCATTATAACCGTAGCCGGGTGCGCGGTATGCAAATGCCGCTCTGTTCTCTACCCTGACACCGTTATTTGGTATTCTTTCGTATGGATTTAATGCGCCTTGCACCCATATAAAACACTTTTGAGTTCTTCGTTTAACTTTAAATAATTCAACAATTTCACTATGAGGGAAAGAGAGACTACGATAAACATCTTGAGTAACTGTAACTATATTCCCTTCTAAGTTTTCAACATTTAACGTTCCGAGTATTTCACAACTCTTCTCAATAACAACATTGTTTAAACGTCCAGAAGTTGCCTCTATTTCTCCTCTTGCTTTTATATTCTGAAACTCAGCAAACCCATTTTTATTAATTATCCAACCTGATTTTCCCATCACATAATTATTTGATTGAATAACATTCCCTATTTTTGCGTTTGTAATAGAACCATCTTCAATAAATAAATCTCGAATAAACAATTGCCCATTTTTGGCATACATGAATAATTCCATCTTGCCATTTGCAGGGTTATACCACGCAAAATTATTAGCATTATAGCCTATGAAACTTTCGAGCTTTCCATTCTTAACCTGGGCGCTAATCACTTGCCCTGCTGCGTTATATTTAACCTTGTCATGAACAATCGTGATATTAATTGAGTGAGTGACAACACCGTCGCCTGTCTGACTAAATTCAGCCTGCATTTTCTGCTTAATCAATCCCTCTTGCTCACCAAATTTAACCTGAATTTGTTCTTCAGATTTCGCTAGTGCCTTATCTGTTTTAGATATCGCCTCTTTGTTTGTCACTACGTCTGCAGCAATGCGTACAACCTCCTCATCAGTCATTTGCAATGAGCGGTTAGTTTTATCGAGGTTTTGATTGGTTTTATCTAAATTCTGGTTAGTAATTCCGAGGTTTTTGTTGGTACCGGCTAAATTGTTATTCGTGCTATCAATGCGCTGATTAGTTACACTGTTAGTTGTTGTTATCTCCGTTCTAATTTCAGTAGTTGTTTGCCCAAACGCCTGATCGAGTTTAGAAATAGATGTTTTAACTTCTTTGATTTCAGAGTTAAACGTGTTCTCTGCATCATTAATTGAAGAATAGAGCTGGGTGACTGTTTGGGCCCATGCTTCATTATCAGTAGCACGGACTTGCCATAACTCGCGAATACCCGCTTGTGACTGACCGTGTTTCACTAACAAACTGCGTGATAGTTGAGAGTCAGCATTACTAAGAATAATTGCTGTCTCAGCATTCCAATCTAATTTATCACTGAGTTGTTTGCCGGCATCTGCTGTCATGAACTGACCGTCTAGCTCATCGAGTATTTCTTTGGTATTACTATTAGGCTCCCCTTTGGCTTCAACAAACGCTGACTTTCCAACAGCGTTTATACTGCGAACATAAATATAATAAGTATGCCCTGCTTTTAGGTTGCGTCCTTGAATAACCCACATAGAACTAACACCTAAATATTCAGCGCGACTTTCTACTTCGCGAATATCCGTGATCTGCTTTTCTGAAAACCAAAACTCATACTGTGCTCGTAAGCTATTTTGACCGCCAGAACGCGGAATAATACCCAAGCTAAAATAACCGGATTCCACTTCAATATAACTCGGTGGTAATGGTGGATTAATCGCGAATGAAGTTGTGGCCACCTCGCCTTTTTGTTTCCGATCATTTTGAGGAACGACGGATAAAACGTAATTCCCCTGAGGTAAACCACCAAAACGATACATTGTGTCTGTGGTTGAAGCGGTACCAACAATACGATCACCCGTAGTGAGTTTTAATAAAAAGTCGACTCCTCGGCTGGAATAAGGTGTATTCCAACTGGCTTCCACTTGCCATGCGCTTGCATCCAATTCAATATCCACAGAAAGATTTTCAACCGGTGGAATAAATCCCCCTAATGGCGTATCGGGCTTTGGCTCAAATTTAGCACCCTTATCAACAATCGCCTCTTTTTCGGGCGTGTGTTGCACTGCAATAACCGTAAAACTGCCATCTCCGTTATCAGCCAAGCTGATAGCGCGAAATAATCGGCGACGTAAAGACGGAAGCGTCAACGTCCAAATTCCGCCCTCTCGTAACCCTAACGGCAAGGTATCCAGCTTTATTTGATTGGATGCGGGATAGCTCAACACTTCATACGATTGTGGATCACCTTGTGCATTGATGAGCGTGACGCTTGATTTGCCGCTTTGGGGTGTGTCGATATTGCGATCTAAGGTTAATGTTTGAGAGGCATAATCAATGTGTGTCAGACGCCCACCAATTTGATTGTCCGCGTAATAGTTATCGGCAATTTCGATAATATCACCCGGCATATGACGTAGGCCTTCACTGCCAACAGTAAACTCAACCGTCTGCGTCTCTAATTTTTCCGTCGTTAATAACCAAAGACCATGACGATGAGCCTGTCCTCTGCTAGTACAACCAAAGGCATCGACGCGCATCACATTACGTCCAAAACGTGCAATACTGGCATCATCTTCAACCAGCTCAACACTGGTTTTCCAGCCATTATCGGGATCAATAAAACGAACCTCGACAGCGGTATGACGCGATTTTAATGCACTAAAACTATACTGAAAGTTACCATCAATCACATTAGCATTGGTATATGGCCACACCACATCAGACGGTCTATCTTGGATAAAGGTTAATGTTCGTCCATTCCAGACGGGCATAATGCGCATCATGGCACACATATCCCCCATGACATCATAGGCTTTGCGCATGTCCGTAATGTAGGCATTGCACACCATGCGGGGCTCTTTTCCACCGAACCCATCATCAACCTGCTCATCACAATAACGACCAATGGCATATAGGGCGAATTTATCGACCTCACTGATATTAAGACGTTTCCCCATGCCATAACGCGGATGGGTTAATAAATCCCATAATATCCATGCAGGATTATTGGTAAATGACGGTTTAAAGGTGCCATCCCAAATTCCCGAGTAAATCCGTTCATCTGGATCATAATTACTCGGTACCTGAATAATACGACCTTTGATAAGATAATTACGGCGTGGAAACTTATTGCCAAACTGCTCACTATCAAACATCAATCCCGCAACTGCAGAACCCGGATAGGTTTGTGAAATATCCACTAACTCAGAATAACTCGACCAGACTGTATTATTTTGGATTTTGTCAGAGGTGCTGTCTTGAGTGATGCGGATCATACGCACACTAAACGGAACGGGCGGTAAATCATCCAACACAACAGCCATTAAATAAGGCGAATTAGAGCGTTTGCCATTAATCGTGACGTTTTTCTCTGTTATCCATGTCCCATTGCGCTGGATTTGGATTTGTAATTGAACAGAAGTCGGTACGCGATCACCATTATCTTTGGTTTCAACCAGAGCTTGTGTACCAAAGGTTAGACGTAAACGGTCAATATTGGGTGAGGTAATAGTACGAGTGACGGGGGAATTATATTTAACTTCGATACCCACCGGCACTTCATTCGCAGACGCGGTAAAGCCACTCATTGCCGGTTGCTCTAATGTCCCTGCCCGCCATTGTGCATACATCCCATTAATGGTGCTATTGCCAGAGCCATCTATCACTGGCGTATCATCCAAATAAATACACCCTAAATCGTCCATAGAGCCTTGAATATGAATAGGGCCTTCAATTGGCCCCTCACTGATTAAATCAATTAATGAGGCTTTTTGGCGTGATGTTAAATCGTTCGGTGCCTCATACGGTGTTCTTTGACCGCCACCACCTTTACCCATGATACGAGCTCCTCTTATCCACCGTGTTTACCGGCATCGATATCTTCGCCGTCACTGTCATCCATAATTTCAACGGATTGTGAAATGACACGTGAACCACACATAATTTCGCCATACGCAATGGGCACCGGCATCCCTTGTGCAACCGCGTTATCAAGATTACTAAAATAGGTATTGCCTTTTTCTTCATCACCACGAGATAAATTAGGGGGTTTAGGCGCGGGGATCAGCATTTGTGCGACCCCACCAATCATCATAGCTGCACCACCCGCCATCAAAGATGTGGCTACCGTTGCAGAGATCCACGCAGGCCCCCACCATCCCAATGAAAATAAGGCAGCACCTGCAACAAACTGAAAAACACCGACGTTTTTAGCCCCTGATAATTTCGGCACAATATGGACGACCGCATTATCAGGCAAGGCTTCATTGAATTTTTGGTGAACTTCTTGCGGGGAAATATCGGTACCGGCAATGCGGACTTGATACCAACCATCACGAATGGCGAGACGTAATGCTGGAATTTGAATAAAAAGCGCATGAAGCCCTTCAGAGGCGGTATTCACATTTAAATCAAAGCGACGTCCAAATCGTTGCAAATTCCCGTAAAGTCGGAAGGTTGCCAATCTCGGTAACGCCAGATTGAGTGCGTCATTCGTTGCCATCGTTCGTTATACTCCTCGCGTTTGCTAAGTTGGTTTGGAATGTGATGCAAAATCGTTTGATTGCCTAAATAGATCCCCGCGTGATTAGCGCGAGAGCTGGCATAGCAACACAAAATAATATCGCCCGGCTGGGCTTCTTTTTTGACCTGCCGAAAGCCACTGCTCACCATATTATCGAGGTACAGTTCTTTGCCTTGGCGCCACCAATTATCATGTCGCTCAAAGTCAGGCAATTCATGTCCTGCCAAATGGTAAGCATCACGAAACAACCCATAACAATCTGTTGAGCCATGAATAAATTGGCGACCTAAGAGATGAGGCACTGGCTGATAGCGGTGAATTTTTTCATCACAGACCACCCACCACGGCAACGCACTGTTCACCTGCAGTTGTCGATCTAAGGAGCTGAGATAAGGCTGACCATCAGGGTGACTATGTACAACCGCGATCACCTCGCCCTGCTGTTCGGCGCGAATAAAATCATCAAAAGAAATCGTGAAGTGGTTTTTCGGATCGGCATGCTGATTAACGCAAGGTAAATACTGTTCACCCTGCGCGGTACTTATCAATAAGCCACACGCCTCTAAGGGCGCTTGCTCTTTTGCCTGCGCTAAAATTGCTTGTTCAATCATAAGAAACACCTTAGGAGGGAATTAATTATTACCAATGCGGGAAGTAGAAACAAATGCCCCTATACGGGATTCGTTTTTTCGTAACTTACAGTCACTCAAACGCTTACCGCATTTATCTTTTAACGGATCGGTGGTTGGTTTTCCCCATTCATCAGCAACAGGAGGCCCTTTGTATCCGCATTCTTCTGAACGATATCCCCAAGGGCAGATATCTGACAAAATCACGCGACCAGGAAGCATCAATCCGTCGGTTTCACTGGGTGTCGCCAACATAAAGGTAGCAGTCACTGAGTTTAAACTGGTTATCTGTTCGATGATCCAACGTGTCACAATCTCTTGTGACGGATCGGCATTAGGATTGCCATGAGGAAAATTGACAGCATCTAAAAATTGAGCACTGACAATGCGGCGTACCACCAGCCCACCAATTGCACTATCTAACTGACTGGCAATCCCTGTAATCAGCCCGAATAAATTCGACAATGTAATAGTGGGTCGCCCTGAGGGGCCTTTGCCATTAAAGGTAAATCCTTCGCCTTTCACGGGGTAAGGCTCATAGGCGTTTCCTTGCCAGATTAACGGCTCTTTACGCTGATTGAGTCCATCAAAAAAGCGGTACCGAATACCGCCTATTTTAGTTAAATCAAATTCGTAAAGTTCAAGCAAGGCATCAGTAGAGGAGAGTTCGGTAACACTAATTCGCATTTCAGGAGGAATATGTTGCATATTAGCTCCAATAAAAAACCCGCCGAAGCGGGTCTTTAAGTTAATATTATTGTTTCTTCATATCGTTCATATTTTTATCATACTGTCCTTGTATATAATCAAACATCTCTACTGCTCTTAGACACTCTTTGTCTTTTTTATTATCAAGCTTACATCTGTAATAAGTTAATGTATTTATACTTGATACAGCACTTATATTTTCTACCTGCCAACGGCAAAACTCAGGATCTTTATGTTCCGCACAAGTTATATTAATCGTATCAATAATAAAATCTTTTTCTGAAACTTCAGCTTGTGTAAAAAATGGAAATAATAAAACTATCAATATAAGTTTTTTCATATGTCCTCAATTAACAATATTTAAGATGCAACTTGTTCGAATTCAGCCGTTATTTCAGTTCTAATCATCCCTGCTGAAGACGACCATTTTCGACATAGTACCTTAATTAATTCTGATTGATGAGGTGGCTTCCATAAAAATGCAGTAACACCAGCATGTTTTTCTAAAAATGATTCAATCTGCAAGCTTTCATTATTTATATAGATCAGCGTTACATTGTATTTTTTTAGATTATTATTAATACCATCAGTGCGACGCTGTTCATAGCCGTCGCCAAACTTCACTGATTTTACTCGAGGCTCAAACTCCTTTTTCATATCAGGTTTAACTTTCCACTTAAATATTTCCATCTACATAGCCCCACCATCACGACGCTGGCTCATTATATAGTCCTGAGCACCTCGCTTACTGATTTCATAAACCTTTTTCAATGCTTCAGGCCCTATCTGACCATTGCTACCATCATTTTGTATGGTAATGTGATAATGCTGGGTAACGCCTCCTCCCTGATTGGGCATTTTCGCAATAACACCCAGCTTCCCATCAGCACCACGGCGCAAAGGGAAAATACCTTCTGGCCCAGCTTCTCCCATCAAGCCCGCACCTTTTGCAAAAGCAAACATGGTGGGCTTATGCACGATCTGTCCACTGTAAGCACTTAAGCTGGCTGAGTTGTAAACCCCGCCGTTCGCATTCGCAACGGGGGCACCAAAACCAAATCCCATCGCCTCTATTCCTTTAACCAAAGACATTTTAATAAAGATATCCGTCAGCATTTTGAGGATCGATTTTGTAAAGTCTTTGAAGTTTGCTTCACCATCAACCAGTACATTAGTTAATTGGCTACTAAACCCATTAAGGGCCATAGATGTGGCATTTTGCACTTGAGAGTTAACATCAAGCGCGGTGTCTTTATAGTTACCCCATGCCGTTTGGGCGCCCGCTAACCAATCAGCCCGTTTCTGATCTTCAACCTCATAGGTTTTTTGTTGCTCGGCTAACATATTATTTAGCTGTGGGTTCTCTTTTTGTCCCGCAAGAAGTTGAGCTCGTTCTAAGTAACGTTGTTGCTCTCTTGCTGATTTACCCATGCTTTCTTCAATCGCTTTACGTTTTTCCGATTGTTGAGCAATATATTTATCAGCCTGATCTTGCATCTTATTTAAACGCTCTTGCAAAGCAACTTTATCGCCTTCTATCGCTAATGCTTCCTTTTGAATTAGGATACTTTCCTTATTGGCTAATAGCGATTTTTCAGCATTATCTAATCGACGAGTCAACTGTGCTTGTTCTAAGATTGCAAATTGCGCCTGCTCTTTTTGAAAGTCTTTACGTTGCTGACTAATAACATCATTAGCACCTTTGTGATCTTCAAGGATTTTCAATTGAGCTTTCAATGCTAATAAATCACGAGACGCTTTTTCTTCTTCACGATCGCCTGCAGAAACTTTATAAGGTTTACTTCGACCAGAGCCCGGCATTTGACGGTCTCTTAGTCGATAATTAATCATTTTTTCATATTCTTTATACTCTTCTTCAGATAATGCATGTTTATTAGCGTTTAACTTTGTAAGTTCTGCATTCCTCTTTGTTTCCCAGCTTGCATACTTATTATAGAATTCTTGTTTAATTCGGAATTTATTTACCTCTGATTGGCTAGCTACTTTTTCAGCTTGATCCTGAGCCTTTTTAAGATCAATATCAGCCAACTTCTCTTTGAGTTCAGCCACCTTGGTTTTTAACTCATCCGGTGTCATATTTGTTTCAGCAAAGAAAATACCTTTCGATGCGGGGTTTATTTGGAACTCAACTAACATTTGCTCATATTCGTTAATCTGTTGCTTTAGGTCTTTTGTTCGCCCAATATTAAGCATCGCATCCCAGCTTTTTTTGGCTGCGTCCTGAACCCCCTTCCATGCAGACTCTAAAAAACCAAGATTTTCAACAATATCATTAGCACCATCATTGATAGATTGCGCATAAGCATCGATTGCCAATTTAGCTGCTTCTGTTTTATTACCTTGCAATTCGAGCGTTCTTATTTGCTCTAATTGGGATGCCGTGAGGTGGTGGTTCGCTTTTTCTAATTCAAGCGATATTTGAAGCGGTTCATCTTGTAAGCGTTTAAACTGATCAATCGTGGTATCAATCGCCTGCCCTGTGATGTAATTCATCTGTGCGGCCGCTTTTGAAACACGGGAAATCTCATTATTGGAAAACACACCTGTACCGACAACACTCGAAATAGATGATGCCATTTCACCACGTGTAATACCGCCACCAGCCAGTGTCCGTGCCATTTCATTTAATTGGCTGGCAGATTTATTGGCGTAGTTACCGGTTAATATCAGTTGTTTATTAAATTGAAAAAACTCTCTTTCCGCATCATAGGCTAGCTTTGCAACGCCAGTTAAACCTGCAGTGATCCCTCCCCAGATACCACCACGAACCAGCGAGCCCATATTAAAGGAGTTGGCAATACCTTGAAGACGACCAGATAATGACTTACTGTTTTTATCAAACTCTTTAGTTTCTTTGTTAGATTCAGCTAATCGACGAATATAGATCTCGGCTGAAGAACTGACACCAAGTTGAGAGGCTTGATAACGTAACATCTGTTCACGACTTAAATTTTGAGTGGCAACCTGTTCTTTTAGTCGCTGAATAAACCGTGTTTTTTGCTGTGTTTGTGATTTTTCTTCACGACTTACTCTTTGTGTTTTTTCTGCTATTTCAATAAGAAGGTTATTATAATCCTGTTGATGAAGCTTTCCCTTTTTAAACTCTTCAGCTAAGCGTGCTTTGATTTTCGTGAATTCAGCAGTTTGATTGCTTAATTTGGATATACCATCTAATTGCTGATAATAGCTTTCTGCAACTGCGCTGTATTCATTACGCATCGACCTTACTTTTGCTTTTAACTGCTCTTCTGCGTTAGAAAAATGCTCCATCGACATTTTTCCTTTATTAAAGCTTTTGGAGAGATCTTTAGTCACCTCTATTAAGCCTTCTAAAGGATTACTGGCTTTTAATGCATTTTCAGCTTGAATTAGAAAATTATTAGCGAGTTCCGCTGATAATTTTTTAGCGACAGCTTCATCACGAGCAATACGTTGAGCGTATTCTGCTCTCTTTTCTTGAGATATTTCTTGCTGATTATTGAGCTCTTGAAGAGATTGCGCAGTACTCTCTGCAGAACTGCGAGCAGATTGCGCTTGCTGTTCAACCAGTTGAGCCATGCGTCGTTGGCTGGTTTCGGCTTTTTCTGCGGTTTCTTGCAGTTGACGTTCAACACGCCCCATTTGTTCTTTAAAATCTGCTGTTTCAGCACATAAATTAATCGTGAGATCCGCTATTTGTTGGCTCATATCGTACTCCGCCCGCTATCCCTTCACTTACCGCCATCATGGTTTCATCGTCCATATCAACAGCGGGTTTTCGTAACAACACGCTAAAATCCTCTGGCGATAAATTATCACTGCCACCAAAAACACTGGCGACAGTGAAGTTAAGTCCAGAAAAAGCATGATCAATGAGTTGGAGGGTGAAGGGAGTTTCATTAAAGAAGTGTAACCAATCAGCGAGCTCGGTCGCTGTCATTTCGCTGAGCATCCTGCGCCAATCCGCGCGTTTAAATTCGTGTGACAAACGCAGGATAAATTGATGTTCACGGGCAACTACTTTTCCAGTGACTCTTCCTGTGCATCACTTTGAATATTTTCATTTTCCGCGCCTTCAACTTGTGCCATCCCGCTAATCACCAGCACTTCTTTAGCTGCAAGACCGAGTGCTTCAGGATTCCACGTTGAAAGAACATCATTGTAAATTTGCTCAACATCATCTGAACAACCGTGCGCTAATGAACGAGACACTAACCAGGTGTTCGATTCTGTGTTTGCACGAATAATCAGGGCTGTTTTTTTAACACCTTCCACTTTTTCAATATCGTCGTTTTTTTCTGATTGCTCGACTAAAAAATCAAAGTATTCAATGCGTTGAAGTGCTGATAATTCATATAACGCAATAGACTCACCACCGTAAGTAAACTCTTTTTTCTTTAAAAACATGTTGTTAATCCTTACTCAGTATCTTTTTTAATGGTTGCGCCACTTTTACCCTGCTCTGAAGCAGGTTTGATTTCTTCAGCCAGCGCTGGGCGACCGCTATTGGTGATCTTGATGGTGCGGGTGATCACTTCTTTTGCGGGTACTGACTTCCCAAGCGAACTGACCCAGCCACGATAAATATCGACTGCCCCATTCGGATAACTAATGCGATAGTGACGAACATCACCCAGTTGAAACCAATCAACCAGATCTTTTTGCCCTTGCTCACCCGGTTTCCATGCCAGCGTAATATTGGCTTCACCTGCTGATTTTTCCCCCTGAGCAGTCGCTTTCCAATCTGCATCTTCATCGTCAAGATAGGTATCGTCATAACTGTCTGCGGTAATTTCACCCGGCTGTAACTCTTTAATTTTTGCCAGTCGCGTCCAATCCGTATCATCAAATGGCGCTTTTAATGGGTCTTCGGTACCGCTATAAATCCAAAGCGTGGTACCAGCACCTTTTACGGGTGCCAATGGGTTTGGTGTAGGCATAATGATTCCTTTTACATTGAATAATTAATTTGATAATTGAGATCGACAGAACCCCACAACCCCATTTCTTCATCACGATGGTAGTCGTAGCCATTGGGAGTCATGTTTTCGATAAGATCGGACAGTGCGGGAATAGCCGTCAGTGCGGGATAAATCACGGCTTCAACCCATTTATCTAACTCAGCATCTGGGTTATTTGCACTGAGAAAAACTTCTATGTGAACGATCGCTTGCCAGCTGTCTTCATCAAGGTTTTCACCCGTTGAGACAGCATCCGTGATATACACGGCAACCGCTGGGAAGTCGTTTTCATCCACAAAAAAAGGGCGACCATCAAATACTGTCGCCCCATTGGCATGAGGCTCAATCGCCTCTTTAATTGCGTGTCGGATCTGCGTGTGTTTGATCACCAAACCCTCCCTTTTATATAAAGCCGTAATTGTTGCTTTAATGCCGATGCCATTTCTTTTGGCATATCAGATTGAACCAACTTTTCTGACTCTTCGGTGTAAGCTGTTGTTAACGGTGTGACGAGTGGTATTTTAACTACTTCGATGGGATAACGACTTTTCCCAACTCGCTGAAGAATGTGCCAGCGCCCATTATCGAGCTGTTGAATAAAGGCATTAGGAAAAGAAAATTTTCCTACTTTCAATACACTTCCTGCTCCTTTCTGATTACCTCGTTTTCTTGATAGTTGAACGCACGCACTACCCAAAGCGATGGCGGGTAAATTACCCCGGTTTATCACTAATCTAGCACGTGGCGTTTTATAGCGACTGCTCGCTCGACTAAGTCGAACACGTTGACGGATAAGGCGTTGAGGTACTTTGGTTTCAGATGAAACCCGTTTAACACTATGACTAATAACACGCCGAGCAACACGGTTGATCGCCATTGCTGTGGCTTTCGGTACCATTTCATCATTAATGCTATTCAAGTTTTTAATGGCTTGCTCTAACCCTTTCATATCACACACCTATTTAATCCAAATATGTGGTTTACCATTAAACTTTTGATGCCGAGTGATTTGGTAAGTTTTGCCATCAATTTCAACATGATCCTTACGGTCAGGTTGATAGGTTGACGAAAAAATAACATAACTTACCCCATCACCACTCATCGGCCCCAATTCAGGGATAAAGTGAGATTCGAGTGCTTGATAAATAACACCATTGATACGGATGGGAACCCCCATCCGTTCTTCGGTCACGTTATCCATTCTTTTTACCAACCGTTCAAATGGATTCATCGTTTTCTATCCTATGGCGTACCCGCTGGTGCGAACACATTGAGTTTAACCGTGACATTTTCACTCGATGCATCCGCATCATCCCAAACCACACCAGTAGGTGTACCACCTGTATCCACCACGACATTGTCTTTAACTAAAGCCATTGCACCGGCTTTTAAGGCAATACCGGCTTTCTTGTTCAGCAAGAAAACACCTTCTGAGAAACCATCACCTTTTTCACTAGGTTGAATATCAGTAATCACAACACAAGCAATGGCGCCAACGTGCACCAGTTGACCACTTTTAATGATCTCTTTTGTGCTATTAACCAGAGCAATTGTGCCACCCTGTTGTACATAATTTTTAGCCATAAAAACTCCTTCCGATGCCAAAGCACCGGATTTTAGATATAAAAAAAGCCCATCAGGGCATCAGGGTAAAACGAAGAAAAAAGACGTCTTATTTACCAGAAACTTTTAGCAGACCGCGATAATCAACCGGTGCCACACCTGCATCAATACGTACCTTGGTGGTGACACCATCAGAGGTAAAACCTTCAAGCTGATCAATATACGGCACATCAATCCCATTTAAGTACGCCACTTCAATGGTGTCGCTACCTTGACGGGAGGCCATATACCAATCTTTTTCGCTTGCATCATCTAAACGAGGTTCGGCAATAATTTCCGCTAAATCGCGCACTGGGTTAATAATATTAGAATTAACATCCGCGCCTTTCACGCTACCTGATTTAACCACTTGGATAGCTTGCGTTTCCAGCGTGGTCGGTACCAACATAAACGCAGGGCGAATATTGAGCGTACGTTCACCTTCTTTTTGTTGACGCATGGCGGTACGCCCGGCACTGATGGTTTCTACATCCATCCCGCCCGTGATCATGTTTTTATGATCGGCACTAAACAGCGCTTTTTTATCGCTCATTTTTTCATTGTCGATAAGCACCGCATACACTAAATCACCGACTGTCGCTTTAGCTGCACGACCGAACTTCATTGGCACATCTGTCAGCATGTTCATATCATCATTGATGATGGCTTGACGGGTAATGCTAAATAACTCGCCGTAGGTCGCCAGCGCGATGGTTTCGCCTTTATCATCCAGCGTAACGTACTTATACTCAGCCCCCTCACGCACTTGACGTAAGGAAGGAAATGCCCCTAATCCCACACGATGTGCAGTTTTAAAGTCACTGAGTTGACCTTTTTTCGTCCATTTTTCAAAGGTTTCGTCGTTTTCTTCCCAACCAAGCAAAATCGCTTTATTCGCGACATCCAGCAGGATATTACCGAAATCAGAAGTACTATGCGTAAAGGCCATCCCAATCATTTGCATCGGATTATACGTGGCCACACCAACACCACGTTCTGTCAGTGATGCGCGCGCTAATTCACGCAGTGTCATGCTATTAAAGGCATTATCTTTTTCATAATCTTGATAACCCGCACGCGCCATCACAGAAGCACGAACACAGTCACCCACAATATTACCGTTTCCTGCGTAAATATGCGCATTACCTTTATTTGATGGCTCAGGATTTTGTTGTTGTGCAACCGTGTTAAGTAATTGCTCACGCGCTTTCTCAACAGAACAATTCGCATCCGCTAAACAAGTGATCATCAAATCATTGTGACGACCTCCGAACATGGCAAATAAATCTTTAATCCCATTTAAGCGCGTTTGCTCATTCGCATAGGTGGCGCTAGGCAGTGGCTCTGGTGCTGGGGCTGTAATAGGTTGTTGAATAGGTGTGGTCGTGTTTTTAGGGGTAATTTGATTTTTAATTGCACTTGGCATAGATGAAAATTCCTCAATTCGTTTAGATGTAAGACTTGCCATTGCTTTCACTGGCTCAATCACTTTATCGGCGAAACCATGTTCAACACACTCGTCACCGTCAAGCCATGTTTCCTGCTCCAACATGGCGGTAATTTCTTCGGTTGTTTTTCCTGTTTTAGCCACATAAGCAGGAATGAGTACGTTTTCTAACTTGTCGAGTAAGTCAGCATATTCACGCATATCATTCGCATCCCCCCATGAAACGCCCCACGGTTTGTGGATCATCATCATGGCATTTTTCGGCATAATGACTGTATCACCCACCATCGCAATGACTGAGGCCATTGAAGCAGCTAATCCATCGATATAAACCGTGATTGTTGCAGAATGGTTTTTAAGTTGGTTATAAATGGCAATACCATCAAATACCTCACCACCCGGTGAGTGAATATGCAGATTGATATGACTAAGATTACCCAGCGAGAGTAAATCTTCTGTAAAGCGTCTTGCGCTAATTCCCCACCCGCCGATTTCATCATAAATATAGATATCCGCAGTTTGGTCTTCTTTGGCCTGCATGCGAAACCAGTTTTTTTCAGTTACTGGCCCCGACATTTTAGGCATCGTTATCAGGTTCTTGTTGCTTAGCATCTTGTGCCCCTTTGTCATTAGCAGGATCAGTATCAAATACCAGTCCCAATCGTTCATTTTCGTCAATTTCGGCTTTACGACGTCGTTTCACATCCGCAGGGTTACCCCCTTTTGCACGTATCCAGTCACTTTCTGTTGACGCACCACCACGTAATAAGGTTTTCCATGCCTCAGATTCTTTCTTCGGATCAATCCACGGCATCACAGGGCCACTGTAAACCGCATTAAACAGGGATTTAGCATCAACATCAGGAGGCACAGCAACCACACCACTGGCTATCGCCATTTTTAACCAATTTCGATACATCGGACGGCTAATGCCTGCCACAAAGGTATCTTGAAAAATGTTATAACCTTCAAATGACTCCACCAGCTCTTGTCGCTGAGCACTATAAGTACCGTTATAGTCACGAGCGATACTGGAATAACTGCCCCGACTGCCTGCAGAAACCGCACGTAGTTGCCCATTGCGAAAGGTTTGTAGATTAGGGTTGGGGCGGTCTGATTTGATCATGCCCACTTCTTCGCCCGGCTTTAAGCCGTCGTAAATCATGCCCGGCTGAATATCGATGTTACGTTGTTCATCTTCGTCGTATTCACCATCAGGGAAAGAGCCGGCATCCCCTTTTTTGATGTACATACCCAATGAAGCTGCAATACGTGCAGAAGTTAATTCCGCATCTTCGTAATCTTTTAACGCACTTAAGCGTATTAAGATCCCCGAAAACAAACTGACACCTCGCGCTTGATGAAGCCGACGAGTGAATTTCAGGTGTAACATATTTTCAGCATCAATAGTTTTAATATCCCCTAAATTGGCACTGAATTGAGGGAGGTTTTTATACACCTGATACCCCGTAGGTCGCCCCCACTCATTGAATTTAATGCCTTGGATAATTTTACTTTCAGGCATATTCATGTGGATCGGCACAAAGTCAGGCTCTAAGGCTTCGAGCCAAAAATAGATATTGGCTTGAGGGTCTAGCCCTTTGGCTTTACCTTTGACCAGTTGAGCAAACACTTCACCATCACGTAGCCACGTTCTCACCAATAAACGTTCTAATACAGGGCGACTAAATTGCCCTGTCACTTCGGGTAACACGGACCATTCCGCCCAGGCTTGACGAATTTGCGACGCTAAATCCTCATGGATTTGCCCTGCGCCATCTAAGGGTTGTGGCTCAACAATAATGCCTTTTGCCCCGACAATGCGCTCTTCCATCTTGTCGAGAATACCAATAGAGATATCGTGATTGTTATCTAGCCATCGCGCTTGCTCCCGTAATGATGTACCACCAAATTGAGTCAGCTGGTTACCATTGCGATTTTCACGTTTAGCGGGATGAGTGCGAGTGGGTAAAACAGCTTCATAGGCTTTAATTTGTAAGCGAGAACGGAGACGTGAGGCTTGCCAGTTTGGGGCGAAATAACCAATGGCGCTGTCTAATAATGTCATCTAAACCTCGCTAATTTATACATTGGATTACCTCGTTTTCGTGATATCAACGCCGATAAACGGGCTTCCCAACGCTCCCGCCCCTTAATGATCTCGTTGAGATTTTCCATTGTCATGGCTTGCCCATTAAAAGTGATGGATTTGCCTTTTAATACCGCCTCTTCCGCTAAACGGTATTGCTCAATCATGTGTTCAATTTCTTCTTTCGTCATATCCAGCCTCCGCTGTTTGATACCGGTGCCCATGCTGATACGGCAGGCGTTTCCTGTTTTTGGGTTTCGGGTGAGGGTTTTATTTCAGGCTCTGTGGCGATATCGGCAATTGACGGGGATGAGGAAAGCATTACATCAGGCAATCTCGCCCATTTAGGCGGTTTTTCCCAATTAATATTCTCGTATCCTTTTAATATCACCAAGGCATGAGCGTAAACCATCAGGTCAAATGCCTCATTAGCGCCTCGACCCGGCTTTTCCCAATGCCCTTTTTCATCACGCTCTTCATACGTCAACTCGTCATAGAACGATTCATCCAGCCAGTCAGGAAAATGAATATAATTAGGCCCCACTGTATCTCGCGATAACGCGGAACTGATCCGGTCTTTAAGTTGGTCTGTTTGCAGTAAATAAAGAGGCACATCCCCTTTGGCTTGGGCGCGCCGTTCAGAACGACTGGTGTTATCAGGGAATGATTTAGTGATTAACTTACTGCGTTTATGTCCATCTCCTTTAAAGAGATAAACTTTACGATGCAGCCCTTCTTTTCGACAACGACGCCAAAATTTATAGGCATTATCAGTGACACCATCTTCACCGCCGGAGTCCACCCCCAACATCATGATCCCCATTTCATGGTGAGGATAATGTTGCAATGGATAGGTTTTCTCTAATACATCGGTAATTAATACCTGCCAATCTTCGGGATACGAACCCGGATCAATTCGACGGCATTCGCCGTTATTGTCATAACGTAGAGATTGTGTGATTTCAAAGCGGTCAATCACCCAGCGTTCGCCTTTTTCACCGTAACCGACCACTTGCATCACAAAGCGTCGTTTTTTACCGCCTTGCACGTCAACCGTGGCAACCAAAAATCGCACACCATCTGGCACAATTGACTCTTCCCAGTTTTCTACACGATTAATGAGCTCATCACTCCGACGCTGTTCTTGTGCAACTTTTGGTAAATAAGGCAAACCCCAGTCTGTATTAGTCACTGACTTTAATGTTTCTTCACTGCCCGTTAATTCATATTCTTGCTCTGCACCCACAAACTTATTTACTAATTGAGCCCATGTTTGATAAGCGGCAGCTGGCCCTTCCATCCAAAATGATGCAAATCTTGAGTAGCGAGGCTTACCCGTTATTTTCCCTGTTTTATCAATTGATTGCCCCTCTATCAGCCATACGCCTTTATTGTTTAATGTTCTTTTTTGGTCATGTTCTATCTTTGATAAACAGTGAGGGCATTGAAGATAAGCATTTTTACCTGCTTCAAAGGGATCGTCCGTTAATGAAAATCCAACCATGTTATCTTTTATAGGTTGAAAATATTCACCGCAATGAGGGCAAGGCCAATACCAACGACGGCGATCACCACGGTTATAAAGTGATAAAATACCTGTTGTTGGCGGGGCTTCATGAGGTAACGTTCGACTCCACTTTGTATTTGTTATTTCACGACCAGGAGAGCTCTCCACCAGCGTCATACCAGCCGACATAAAAGTGGTTGTCCGTTTTGATGCTAGCGAAAATGCATCACCTTCACCGTCAATATTCTCAGGAAAGCGGTCATAATCAGTTAAAGCAACAAAGCGATAATCTGATGACGACATAATATTGACAGTTGGCCATCCTATTTTTAGATAATTCCCCGCTCTGAATGTTTTATCGTGAACGTTATTATCATTGGTGCGAGGACTTAACCGCTTTGATACCTCTTTACTAACTCTAAATGTTCTATCCAACCGTTTTTTAGAGTGCTCTCTGGCTTTATCCTCTGTCATTTGAATTAATAAAAAATCAGCAGGATCACAGACAATGGTGTAAACAATCCATCCATCAATTAGCGCTAAGGATTTACCTGTTCGAGCTGGGCCTACAAAAATAACAGCATCATATCGCCTTGATGTTAAACAATTCATAGGCTCAATAATATAAGGTGTTAAAGTATCATCCCATGGTAATGAACTACCACCATCAAGAGGAACACGCATATATTTCTTAACAGCTTCGGCAACAGGTAATCTATTGGGTGGTTTTAATAGTGTGGATACATCACGCCGGATGGATGAAGCGGAAGCAAATCTTACTATCATTATTCCTCCATCGCTTCTGCATTATTCACTTCACTGGATAGCAGCTCTCTCATTTCATCAATAACAATTTGAACCTGCACTAATTGTTCTGCAGTCCATCCATGATCTCGTTCTAACCGGTCTGGCCATGTTTCCAGAACCTGAGCAATAGCCTTGATAATAACCGCCATTTCTCGATGAACTTCTGATGCTGGAATAAGTTGTTTTAATGTAGTTTCAAATTTGATTCTTTCATTTTCAGACTGATACCAGTCTTTTCTATCTTTAGGAAACATGAGGTCTGGATCTTGAATTCCTTCCCCACCCTTACTGTCATCTGCAAAAATTATTGGCCCAACATCTCGCAATGCATAAACAGGGTTTCCTCTGACTGTATTAGCAATGGGAACATTAGCTTCTAATAATCTCTTTTTAACTGTGCCTCGGTTTAGCCCGAATGCCTCAGCAATCTTTGCAACACTCCAGTTATAGGCGTCTCCCAGATTGCTGACATTAGACATCGACACCTCACTTGGTCAGGTGATTTTCTTATTTTGTAATAAAAATCAATATGATAAATAGCATTGAGCTGACAACAATTAAATAATATTGTCACCTCAATACTGTTTATATCTATATATATCAATCAATTATGAGACCTGTTGCTGACACCATGAAAATCAGAAAACTAGCCGTTTCCCGCGTGCGCGTCGCCCCGTGGAGAGGGTACCCTGCCGGGAGTACCTTTTGAATTATGTATAACAAAATCAATTTATTATGATTAAGGTTTCTTTGGTGGTGGGATAGGATTCTTAATCTTATGCTTGGGCTGATACCCACTAGGGTTTAAACTCTTATCCTGTAATTGTTCATCTAATTGTTTTCTGAATTGATTGGGGTTCTTAAAGCCTTGACTAGCCATAGTTATTTCCTTTTGATTGTTAACCACCGTAATCTATCTGTATTCGTATAGCCTCTTCATAAGTTGCATTCCGCCAATCAGTCATGGTTTTGATATCATCATTTGAACTATCTAGAGGATATCGTGAACGCTTCACACTAACCTCAACTTGCAATATCGATAACCCAGAAAAAGCCTGTCGTCTAACTCTAAAGCGCCCAGTCAAACCAGTCTCTGTGTTTCTATATTTAGGCATTGGCATGTTATCCCCTTTACTTCTGACTGCACCACGTTCTGTTATTTAGTTCACTCACAGCTTGTGCCCACGCTTGATGCTGAGTTTCCATTGCTTTCTTAAGCTCAGTGATAGCAATATCTTGACTATTGGCTCGCATGCGTAAATCTGCCAACTCAGCCTTAGCGTCCTGCTCTAGCTTATTACTGACAAGCACACCATTGAACACAGCCGAATTAATAAGGGCATCTTTAATAAAAAACTCACCTGAGGATTGAATGAAGAAAGGTGGAATTGATTTAGGTTTCATACCTACATCTTGCATCAGTTGTTTAATGCGAGTGAGTTGCTCCTCTAACTTATCTAACTCAGTGGTATCTACTGAGACTTTTAATTGAATAGTGTTATCTGACATTGTGTTCTCCAATAAAAAAGCCATCAGCGATTAACTGATGGCTATCTAAATAAACTCTATCAACGCCACTCAATGAATGACGTTTGTAGAATTAAATGTGTTATGTCTCTCCATAGTCACGCCGTTTCTTCTACCTACAGCTGACGTTGCTGATAATGACCGAAAATAGCTAAGGCGGTGGTATTCATTGTTTTTGACTCTCACTATGCGCTATCTGTCGAGAATAAAACAGGTCATGGCTAACATAGGAAACAGCGACAATGCGGCGCTTCTTATTACGTAATGGTAAAATAATAGTATGATTATCACTGTTATATATTTGCTTTATTTCAGCCACCCTGTGGATCCCATACCCACAGGGTTATTTTTATTTTGTATCCATTACACCAATCAAAATTAGATAACTAAGAATAATCTACTAGTGAATATACCTACTTAAGTAATAATAAAAAATTCACTATGTTTGTATCTAATTACATCTTGATAGTATTGCCCAGCCTCCCATGCTGGGCTTTTTTTATTCTTTTGGAATGCTTTTATCCAGTTCTTCACGGAATTTAACTGGATTATCTGAACCTTCTACTGCCATGATATTTCTCCATTAAAAAGCCCCGCTATTGCGAGGCGATTGTTTTCTAAAAACTTACGTTGATTATTAACAGATTGGCTTAGTGGATATTGGTAATCTATTGTTTTCACACATACTAGTGAAAGCCCTGTGGGAGCCCAAACTCACAGGGTTATTTTTATATTGCGCTGTTTATTTAGGTAGGAGATAGATAAGAATAATCAATCTGGTATATATATTTACCTAAGCTATACTAAGTAAACATCGCTATACTTTAATTGATATCTTGTTAGTTTGCCCTCGTACCCTACGTAGGGCTTTTTTTAGTTCACACACTCCGTCCTAATATAATCCTGTAATCCCAATATCACTTGCTCTGATTCTGCAATTCGCTCTCGGAGTAACCAATAATTTCTGATAGCGGTGTCAGTAGGTCGGGCGGTGGTTGCATTAGCCACGCCGGAGGTGGAAGTGGTAGCGCTCTTTGGACATTCGGCTTTGATGTACACCCTGTCAGGATTACGCCCAGCACTAACGCGCAACCTATCAATTTCAGCTTTTGCATTTGTGAGTTCCATCGTGTGTGTTGTATCAAGTTCATGAAGTGAGTTAATGCGCTTTTCGTAATCGGCCATTTCAACCACAAGAGAGTCGTTTGTTTTCTTTAGCTCTTTATTCTCTTTACCAAGCTCAATCATTTCTTTGGTTGAAAAGAATAGAGCAACACACAAAGCTCCCCATAATAAAATGGGAAACCAGGGCTTTAACTTATTCACAACTACCCCTCGTTATTTTACCTTTACCCGTTTCCATCAAAATAAAATCAAGTACCATTTCCCCTGCTTTTTCTTTTAGGCTCTGAATTTTATTTTCATGTTGAGGCTTAACATCCTTCCAAGCGTTTAACCCTTTGCCAAACTTACTCGCAATCGCTTCATCTCTTTTAAAATCAGCACAAGCTTCATTGAGTTGTTCCATCACGCTTAACTTGCGAGGGTTAACAACCACCCCTTCTGTCCAATATTGATAAAGGACATCATCGCATTCATCCTGAAATCGAATAACGTTACCTCTAATTTCAGGTTTAACTTTGTTAGGGTAAATAGTCAGCATCCAAGCTGAAAGTTTTCTAAGTTGTAGGCAAATCATTGATTGCTCACCACCCTTAGAAGGTATTGCGATTTCCACAATACCTTTACTAAAGCGTTTTTTTAACTTAGTAAACTGTGATGCCCAATTTAATCCCATACCTTCAATTATTGGCTTCATGGGAACATACGGCTCATTGTTATGCTCAACAACATAAAGCTCGTTATCATAAAATGGAACAGTAATTGTATTAGTCATAGTGTCTACCTTATTTAGTAATGAACCTTTGCCGAAATAGGAAATCAGCCCATCGAAGCGACACCAGCTTTAACTGATCCCCTCAAAGGCTCATTACCTAAATATTGGCTCGATGTGATTTGCACTTTCGGTGTGCGTAAAACGTGGATACAAAAAAGCCCCGCAAATGCGAGGCTATGAGATAGGATTAATTATTGAGTTAAAGTAACAACCAAGCATCTTCAAAGACTTTTTGTGAATACGGTTGATAGCCCAACTCAACGCCCACGATTGCTTTTGCTAAAGAGATAGCAACTGACTTTGATTGAGTATCTATCTTGTCATTAATACCAACACCAATCTCTTTTGATGCACGGCTAACATAACCATTCGTGTTGTTCTCAACTGGCGGTGCATACTTATTAATAATTGCTGATACTGAGTTCAAACCATATTTACGTTGATATGTTTGAGTTAGTTTATAAATTGCTCTGATGCCATACTCTGGCGACTCAAAGACACAGAATCGAGGGTTAGGCACTCCAGTTTCAATACCGACCAAACCTTTCCATTTATTACGTGGGTTATAGTCAATGTTGCCGGGGTTATTGTTTCGCTCACCGCGTGCTGGTTTAGTCATTTTTCAGCCCTGCCTTACCCTTAATGAGTTTACTTAATCCATCCACACCGACATACCCAATGAATACACTAGCCAGATATGCCAATTCATGATTAAGTCCAAGTAGCGTTAAGAGGTCCTTTACAAACCATGCAAACAACGCACACATGGCACCATCAAATAACGTTTTCCTCCAGCCACCTCCGTTGTATTTACCACGTAGAATAGCCATGCTAGTTGCTAGCGCTGCGCTAATGCCTTGTTCCTTATGGGCGTCGATAACTTGGAATACTTGATCCCAAAACTCAGGGGTTTCTTTCATATGACTCATACTCACCCCCTATTTGGAGGAATTAGTTAATAGGATGCCACGCACAGCTCTTGTGTGAACGTGAGGTGTTGTGATTGATTCTGTGGTCGGCATAAGTGAGGCTCCTTTCGGGATTCGAACCCAAGCCGTCCATCCGAAGATAGCCGTTCTACCATATTGAAACTAAAGGAGCATATACGAAACCATTTCGGTGATATCAACAAAATGGTAGAAATAAAAAAAGCCACCGAAATGACCTTACTGGCAAGCTTTTCTGCCTCTGGAAATAACCCGAACAGTATCACCTGTTACTGTCGTAATGTAAGCATGATCTGTACGCTTAATATCAAATGAAGGGATAGCATCTTTCTTTGTGTGTTCAACCCGCGCCACGATATCTTTATTTTCTGATTCTGGGTAAAACTCTAGGCGGTACATTTCTCCTAAGCAGTGGACTTCTTCCACTTTACGACCTTCACGTTCAGTAATTAATTTAAGTGCGTACATAATTTCGTTCCTTATTTTAGATAATAAAAAAGACCGCCTAGGCGATCTTTAATTAACTCACACACTTTTATTTATGATCTATGGCATGCCTGACAGCACCAATAACAACCATCCGCAGTTTTATAACCTTTAGCCTTTGCTTGAGCAACAGCCTGTGTGCAATTAGAAAATAATCCTAAATACTCTCTATTTAATATAGTAGGTAAATGACTACAACCTTCTTTATGCACTTCATAATCTCCATGGTTGTCAGTGGATGTGTGAACATAATAACGATACATAAATACCTCCTGTTTTTGTGTACACAAAGAGATAATATGTTAATTAGTTAAATTATACTTACTATTAGATCACATACTACTGAGCCATTCGAGTTCATAGTGGTTTTATTGTGGTTTTTTCATGCATTCAGAGCAAAGAACCACCATACCAGAAGTGACTCTTTTTGCTTCTTGGATAGCATTATATTCTCCAAAATAGTATCCAAGATAAAATCGTCTCTCGGTTAAAAGAACTTTTTTACAAGCGTCTTTATGTAATGTGAACCCTATACCATTTATTGCGTTTGTTAAATAGTAGTCCATCGCTCATTCCATGTTTAGTTTCATTATTATGTTTTTTAAAATTAGCAAAAGAATTATAACGATACAACCGATAACACCATTAATACTTACCCACAAAGATAAGTATTACACAAATAACAAAAACCTCGCCAAACGAGGTTTTGAAAAAACTATCAATAATCTCACGATATATAGAGTCTTATGAGTAATAACGTTTTCAGTCTGTGGGATTAATATTTCCAGACTTCTTGAGCAATCTCTTTTACTAATGCAATTTTATCCCATTGTTGCTCTTCAGTTAATGCATTCCCTTCTTCAGTTGATGCAAATCCACATTGAGTACTTAAACATAGTCGATCTAATGGTACGAACTTACTAGCTTCATAGATTCGCTCTATTACTTTTTGTTTACTCTCTAACTCTCCAGTTTTTGAAGAAATTAATCCCAGAACAACTTTTTTATTGCCTGAAACATAAGATAACGGGGAGAAATCACCAGCTCTATCTGTATCAAACTCTAAATAATATGCTGATACATTTTCTCTTCCAAAAAGGATCTCAGCAATCGGTCCATAGCCACCACTAGCTGCCCATGTAGAGCGATAATTACCTCGGCAAACATGCGTTGTTAACACTAAATCTGATGGTGCGTTTTTAATAGCTTCATTATTCAAATAAACAAGCGTTTCCGCTAATGAGTTTATATCATTGCTTATTACAGTATGATCTGAATGGCATGAGCAACTATTTACACTTTCGCTCTCAGCAATACCTGAGTTGTGATATCGAGAATCAACCATCATGCCCCAAGTACAATCATCTAATTGCAAATTACGACACCCTACAAGATATAACTCTTTTATGAACTCTTGATAAGCACCAATAATATCGTTAATTAACTCATCTTTTGAAGAATAAATTACATTAGTGCTATCTAAATTCTCTGGCCGATAAAGCTCTTTGAAAAATTGAGCTGGTGCAGGGATCGTTAAACGAGGAACAATATTATCCTCAGCAAATTTCAACAAAAATGAAAAATGTTCAATAAAAGGGTGGTTATTTCCAGATATTTTTCCTGTTAATCGAGCCGTCTCTGGACGAGTTTCAATACCATCGAATGAATATCCTTTAGATAAAAAGGCTTTTTCAACGCCGTTTAATCCCCACATAAAGTCTAAATGCCACCAGCTACGACGAAACTCACCATCGGTAATAACATGTAATCCGGCTTTTTTCTGCTTTTCTACTAACTCAATGATCGCTTTATCTTCTATTTTTTTTAATTCATGGCTAGAAATAGTGCCATTAGCATAATCGCTACGTGCTTTATGTAGATATTCAGGTCGAAGGTAACTACCAACGACATCAGCTTTAAATGGAGGGATGTTAGTGCTCATTCAATATATCCTATATTTTCTTATTAAGAATTTTGCTACCAAACATAGCATTAATAAAAAAAATGGATATTGAAACTATTTCATATTTAATATGAAGCTATTTCATTTTAAAAATTAAAAGCGCAGACAAAGAGAATAACCAATAAAAACACAAAACCTCACTTTAAATGAGGTTCATAAGCTAGTTGACCTTGATGTCAGTCTTATCACAATATCATCATTTTTACGTACGTAAAGTTTTTATATGATTTTTTCTACATATCGATCCATTTCTAAGGAAACATCTAGCATCATTAACATACCTTCTATTATTCCTTCTGCCTTTTGTAATTTTTTACCTATATGCCCATCAGAACAATTGTGCTTGTTAGCAAGTTGCATAAATGTCATTCCGAATAAGTAATAATCAAGCAATAGATCATGCATATCACTATTCTTTTTATTCAATTGCGCCATACAACTAGAAATAATTATTGCATCGTCTTCACAGCATTGAGGACGAGCTTTAACCTTGCTTGGTATTAATCCACTAAATCCCGCAGCAATCGAATACCATTGAACCGACTCTGTATTATCTGCCGACCATGCACCCCATCTTTCTAATACCTGTTGTATATCACGCATTACGCCACTTCCTTATGTTGTCTTGAAAATACTAACTCTCTTACCTCACAAGCTTCTATTAGCATGTCATTAAAATCACCATTATCAGGCCATCTCACACTGACCGTTTCTACATCATTATTAGAAAGTAGGTTTTTATGTGCGCACTCCATAGCTGCAGCATGACCTGCCGCATTCCAATCCATATCTGTAAAGATAACAAGGTGGATAACACCTTTTGGTGCTTTGAACTTTTTCATGAAGTTAGTATTGATGACCGACCAAGTATTTACACCATAGAGTTGCTTACAGGAAAGTGCCGTCTCGATACCTTCAGCTATGCCAAGTGTGGTATCGACAGGAAACATTCTTATCGCGACAGATTCTGCATACTCTAAATAGTTATCTTCCTGCACCGCGGTCATTTTCTTCACAACATCAAGAGGGGCTTTTTTGTCTCCTTGTAAATATGTTCTATGTAAATAACAAAGTTGCCCTTTAGCATCAGTAGCTAGTGACCAAATAGCTTGAAATTTGTCAAAACTATTACGAACAGGTTGATGATCACAATAACGGACGTTATCAAGTGGTAACTCAAAAACACCTCGATTCTGCAAATACTGCATGGCTGGTGTATTTTTAAGTATGGGTAGTTTGGAATAACAGCCCGTAATACGTTGGAATAAATTATTCTTATTTATTTTAGTTGGCAAAATAGCTTCTTTTTCTCGCTGATTACCAATCAACACATCAATTTCATCTGCTAATGTTTTAAAGTCTTTGCCTTGTGTTCTTTCCAGTAATTGAAAGCCATTACCCGAACCACACGTACAGATATAAGTTCCTCTCCCGTCTTTATCATCAATACGAAATTTTCCTTTTTGACCACAGATAGGGCACTTTCCTTTAAAGTGCTTACGCCCTGTTATAGGAGGTAACCCATAATGTGCAAATATTTTTGCCCATAGCCCTTTTACGGCATCAATTGTATTCACAGTAAACCTCCTTGCTGTGGCTGGTGGCTAATTTGAGTGCGTAAATTTTGAATATTGACTTGTGCCTTCTTGCGAGACTTCGCAAAGGCGATTTGTTTATATTTAATAAAATTGCTCACTTCGGGCGTGATTTCTTGAGGTGTGTTATGAAAACCTTGTGGCCATACGCCAAATTTATCTTTGAAAGTATTGGATACCCAACCATCACTGATGGGCTTGCCCTGTGTCGCACGCTGATTCTGGTAGTATTTCAATTGAGACCACCAGCTTTGCTTATCTTCACGGGTATAAGCACGCTCTTTTTTATTCAACTTTTTGATGTTTCGGCTAGTATCAACATCGATATCTTCACCCACTAAAGGTTTAAACCCACATTTAGGGCAAACATAAACACCTGCTGGCTTCATGTAGTGACAAGAGGAGCATTCTTTCGGTTTCTTCTCTCGTTTTTCTTGCTCTCGGCTAGACGAAGATTCATTCATGCCGTCATTTTTGGTAGGTAGTTCGTCATACTCAATGTCATCGGGATAACCTAAACGGTGAACTGAGCCGGAGTGATCAAAAATAAGGCAAGTCTCTTTCCCTGGCGCAGTACGCAATCCTCTACCAATCGCCTGACACCAACGAATCTCTGATTTAGTTGGGCGAGCGTAAATAATGCAACGGACATCACTATCAAAGCCGGCAATCAATGTTCCCACGCTCACAAGTATCTTAGTCGCGCCTTGCTCAAACCGATGAATAATGATCTGACGCTCATCATGTGGCGTATCTGCAGTGATCACCTCAGCATTCACACCTGCACGATTAAATTCGACGGTGACAAAATTGGCATGACTGACTGTGACGCAAAAGCAAATCGTAGGTAGGTTTCGACCATTCACCAACCAGTTATCAACAATATCCCCCACCAAATCAGCACCACTCATAATTTCAGCAATTTCAGCTTCTTTGTAATCACTGCCGAACTCTGCGTTGCTGGACGATTTTACTTTTGATAAGTCTGGTTTAGTTGGTGCATAGAACTCATATGAGCTTAAATCACCACGCTTGATTAACTCTTTCATGGTGGTGGGCTTGATTAGTGTTTCGTAGTAATGACCAAGGAATGGTACAAAAGGCGTACCGGACAAACCAATTACCTTGAATTCACTTTCACTGATCACTTCTAATATTTTCTTACGGCGTAAATGCGCCTCATCGATAATGAGTAAATCGATGCTGTCTGGAAAATCTCTACGAATAACGGTATCTGCTGATGCAATTTGAATTAAACGGGTCGGATCGTAATTAGGATGATCGCGCCATACATAGCTAATCTCTTCGGCTGGCAAGCCATACTCAATAAAACGACTGGCTGTTTGATCAATCAAAATTGTGTAAGGAACAAGAAACATCACTCTCATTCCACGCTGAATATGTCCATCAGTAATAAACGCAGCTAATGCCGTTTTTCCGCTTCCTGTTGGGCTATAAATCATGAATGTTCTATTTTGCTTCCATGCCTGACGTAACATCGTCAATCCGCGTTCCTGTGCAAAATTTGGTGTGATTGTTAACATCGGTTTCCTCATTTGATAATTAGCACTGCCAAAGGAAGGGATTTATTTTTATCTGGACGTCTAAACGGCTATTGGCTTTTTAACTCCTATAGAGATCTATATTTAAGATCTACTCACTCCCTTGGCTGTGCCTTCCCTAACACCCCTTTCAAAGATCACCCCCCTTTCCCCCCTAGAAAGTTTTCCCCTCTTTCCCCCCTAGAAAGTTTTCCCCTCTTCCCCAGAAAACAATCTAGACGGCTAAACGTCTTGACTTCCAACGCCTCCTAAATCTAATTACTGCTAAATCGATAACGGCTTTGCTGTATAACCTTGCATTGCTCTCTGATAACGCTTTATGAACTCTCTTAATCTGACGTTAGCTTCATGGCGAGCTTTGTTGTCTTTACGGTAGGGAACTTGTTCTCGTTCCCATTCCGTTTGATACACTTCTGAATATTTAACTAATGCCTTTTGCCTCATACTTGGGCTTAACTTTGTAAGTTGTTCCTGAATCCACTTAGCATCATCAGGAAAGTAGTGATCAGGCATCGGCATATTGATTTGGTGCACCTAATTGCTCCTTGATTTTGTTTGGAAATGGCTTTATTTCTTCAGCTTCATACCCTCCTAAGCCATTAGTGGAAATGTAAATAATTCGCCCTTTTCGTAAAGCTTGGCTAATTGCAGTTTGATGTACGCCAAGTAGCTCTGCAGTTCTTCCTTGCCCATTTTTTCTAACAAACTCGGATAAAAGTTCTTTTTGCATTTAATGCCTCCATAAACAGAATAATACTATAGATATTATTATAATCAATACCTATAGTATTGGAATATTAATATTAATAGTATTAGGATGTATTCATGAAATTAGAGAAAAAACTGACGACAGAACAGCTTGAAGACTGCTATAGGTTGAAAGCTTTGTATGAGTTAAAGAAAAAAGAGCTTAATCTAACTCAGCAGCAAATAGCTGATGAACTAGATATTAGTCAAGGAGCCGTTGGCCATTATCTTAATGGGCGAAATGCTCTTAACTTACAAATTGCCTCTGTTTTTGCTAAAAAACTACAAGTATCAATATCTGAATTTAGCCCATCCTTAGCTAAAGAAATAACAGAGTTATCAAAAGGATTTGATGCAAATGTTAGCAACCCAAGGCCTTATCGACCAGCTCCCAAATACCCCGTTATTAGCTTTGTTCAGGCGGGGAATTGGACTGAAGCCTGTGAACCATATACGTTGAGTGAGATTGACGAATGGTACGAGTCTGAAGTTGCTGTTCAGGGATCTGCTTTTTGGCTTAAGGTTGAAGGTGATTCAATGACAGCGCCAACGGGTATCAGTATTCCTGAAGGATCATTGGTTCTAGTTGATACAGGAAGAGAGCCTATAAATGGAAGTTTGGTGATAGCTAAACTGACTGAAACAAATGAAGCAACATTCAAAAAACTTGTCTTGGATGGTGCTAAATATCTTAAAGCACTAAATCCTGCTTACCCGGCTATTACGATCAATGGCAACTGTAAAATTATTGGTGTTGTTGTTCAGATGATGATGCGTTTTGTATAACGAAATGGCCTGACGACACGTTTTAGGAGGAAATATGGCGTTTAACAATATTGAGATAGCAAATATTAGACGGTGTATGGAATTTTTCATGGAAAAACGCCGCCCAGCAGAGCACCTAAGGGATGAATTAGATTTACAGTATCGTATCGAGGACGACTCAGTAATTATCTTTGAAATTAGGCAACTAATATGGAGTGATGGCAGAGTAGAAGAACCTATAGCAAAAATCACACATAATAGATATTCGAATTCATGGTCTCTGCTTTGGATGGATAAAAATAGTAACTGGCACAACTGCGATGAAAAAATGTTAGGTAGTTTCTCTGACGCTATTAAGCTCGTCGAAGATGATGTACAAGGCTGCTTCTTTGGGTGACGACACGTTTTAGGGTGTGGGAAAGATAAATTTACCACACATAATTGATAGTGACACTACAGGTGATGTCATATAATATGTCTAGAACACAAGATGTAATTAATTATCTAATCAGTAGGAAGAAATCTATATCTTGTAATGGAAGCAAAGGATTGTTGCTACAACTCGAATCTTTGGGTTTTGAACATAAAGAAGGTAAAACGGTAGGACACCGTATATTCATACACCAAAGATTGAGCTCTATGTCAGATTACAAAACGCATTCAGTGGATTGTGGTCACAAGCCAAATAGAGAGATGAAGTCAGCATACATAACAAATACGTTGCGTGTGCTTAATAAGTACAAGGATGAACTTGAGGAGATAGAGAAAAAATGAAAAACAATATTTTTGATCCAGAAAAGTACACTATTTCAATTAAAAAAATTCTGGATGACGGAGAAGAAGTCTATGTAGCAAGCGTTGCTGAGCTACCAGATATTCAAGAATATGCAGACTCTGCGGGTTTTGCTAGAGACATGGCTCTTGACTCCATAACTACTGCATATGAAATGTTCAAAGAAAATGGAATGGCATTCCCGCTACCAATCGACACAACTGAAACTGATAACGTAAGTGGTAGAGTGACACTTAGGTTACCAAAATCACTGCATGCAAAATGTATTAAAGCAGCAGAGAGTGATGGGGTTAGTTTAAATACCTATCTAACAACATGCGTAGTTCATTATTCTGCTCAAAATGAAATGATGAATAATATAAATACGCAGTTCGATGAAGTTAAGTATTGGATTAAAGCACAATCTAAACCAAACTTTCATACATATAGAAATACTAATAAAACTGGTAGCTACTGGTCTTCTTCGTGGAACTCTAAGCTTGTCAGTGATGGTGATTTATCTGAAAGAGATAGTGAGATTCAATTATCCACTAAGTATTCGGAGTGTTTTCAATGAGTTTTATTTCATCAATTATCCTTAGATCTGTAACTGTTACATCTAATAAAATGGACTTCACAAGACCTGAGATTGATGTCACAAAAGTAGCAGTTAAATTTAAGTTGCGTAATGAGCTAGAAGAAGATAAAGACTCCAAGAGCTGTAAGCTAACTTTTTCATCTGATGTTATTGGTAAATTAACTGATGGCGAGGGTGATGATCCTGATTTTGATTTGGTTGATAACGAGTTTAGTTTTTCACTTACAGTAGAGTATGAGTTTGAGATTAAAGATTATGAAAAATTCTCTTCGGTTGATGAGGATGAAAGAACTGAGGCTTGTGCAAATATAGTTTATTTAGACTTCCGAAGAAGAATGACTGTTGGTGCAAATAACATAGGTATAAGTAGTTTTAGATTACCCTTGTCTATAATGTCATTAAATAAATCAAAAGAAAAAGAAACTGAATAACACCATCCCAGCCCTCTCCGCGAGGGCTTTTTTATACCCCATCCCCTCTAAAGAAGTGATCTGCATTCCAATCTGAGATTTATTTGAAAATAAATTATCCGAAATATCAATAGCTTTTATACTAAAAATAATATTTAATACTTTAGGTATTGAAATGGAATAATACTTAAACTATTATCTGTAGTGTCAATTGAAAATAAAGGTGTAAATATGACCACTATACATTCTACCGCAATCCTTAATTTACCGAAACCTGACGTACATACAGGCGTAATATTACCTATGTTCTTGTTTCGTTTCTGGACTAAAACTGAGAATCCAGAGAAAAAAGAAGTTATGGCTACCAGTGCTGAACAAGCTAAAGAGTTACTCGGTAGCAATGTTGTTTTCTCTGCTCAATTTCCTTGCGAGGCTTAATTATGGCTCACGAACTCAACTTAGAATCTGTTGCAAAAAAAAGCTCTCAATTAAATGCACTGTTATTTCAACTAAATAATCTTCGAATTCCTGAAAGCCCTGATGTTGAAACTTTAATAGAACTAGCGCATGAATTATCTGGTGATGTTGTTAACTGGATTCTTGAAGAAAATGCTCAGAGAGATAATGATCATGGCAAAAGAAATAATTAATGTAGATAGCGGAAAAATGCTAGATACATTACATCGAGTAAAAGCATTCTTAATTTCAGCTCAGTTTCTTTCTCGTAATAGCGAAGAGCGAGCAATTCAACTTAGCTTATTATCTCAAGCAGAAGATGAAATCGATGAGGTTTTAAATGATGAATAACACTAAGTTAAAAGAATCCGCTTGTGATGAATTACTTTATGCAACTTCTATTTTAAATCTCATTATCAATGATAACGTAATACCTAGCGATAATATGTTTAATGCGATTGAATCAGCAGTAGCCAATATAGAAAGAGCTAAAGAAAGTGTATCGAATATTAATACTGATAAATCACCAAAGCCTATCGGTGAAATTAAAATCAGTGATAACTATACAATTGAAACGGCTGTCGGGTGCATTTTAAATACATTAGAAACTGCAATTAATTTAAAAGTCTCTGAAGAAAGCGGTCACATTAAAAATTACGATATTCAAATTACAAATTTAATCCAGTCAGCCAAATTAAATTTAGAAACTGTTTATGAAAAAGTAAGTTTCACGGAGGCTTAATGAATATTGATGACTTAGTTACTCTTCCTGATTTAAGTAAATTAACAGAAGGTGAACTGGGTAACTTAAGAGGTAATTTAGATTTAGCTATCGATTCACTTGTTACAGGAATGAATATATTCGGTGAGTTTATGTTTTGGGCTGATGCTAATGAAAATTATCCCGATGGTAAAGATCATCTTAGTGACGTGGGATTATTTTTAAGCCAAGTGTCATTATTGATATCAATATTAAATGACAAACTTGGTGGAATTGAATACGAAATATCAAATCGAAAAATAAAAGGAACACGAGAATGAATAACCAACACGAAGCTATTGAGAAAGCAACTGATAATCAAATTACTATTGCTATGCGCCCTGTTTATATTATTACAGGTGCTAATCGGGCTTACTTAAGTGAGCGTTCAGCATTAAATAAGCTAGCAAACATTCTCACTGAGCGTGAATTTCACAAAGAAGGCATTGAGACTAACTATGAAGGTGAACAATGCGAACTTGAAAATGGCACAGTCGCTTTCAAGCGTGGCGAACCTACCGAACACTTTATGGATCGCAAAGAAGCCAAACTAACTGAGCTCCAAGAACGATTAAAGCAAGAGCGTAATATTGAACAATTACAAAAAGAATATGCTAAAGCTGTCGCTAAATATGATGATGCAGAAAAAGAAGCTGATAGACTATATTACGAATTAAATAATGCTTTAAACAATAAATAAATCATCCACTAAATAAAAATTAATTATAGCGTTCATGCTAGGGATTGCTGCGCTCTAAATCAGGAGTAAGCAACATGGATAAAGTTAATTTACTTGAAGTAAGAAGAAAGCGTTTTATCAACTCAGTGCTTATTTACATTAAACAAAATGGAAAGAAAGCTGAGTTTAAATCAAAGGTAAATAATAAAACCGTCATTACAGAAATTAGCTTTGAAAATTTAAATAACTTCTTCCGTGATATCTATGAAGAAAAAGATTGCCGTCAACGTTGTAAGTGGAGTGATAAAGATATCTATAACACCTATGAACGTTTATATAAATCTAACGGCTCTATTTCTGAAATGGGCAAATTCATGATTGATTATATTGTTGAATATTTACCGCCTTACTTAAATGGAGAGGAATATAAATATCATGACGTATTCTGAATTCATGAAAAAAGGCAAGCAGTTAGAGGGAAAAGGATTTTATAGACGCGCACTAGAGCAATATAACCAAGCTTTTATTATCGCAGATCCACCAGCTAAAGGCGCAATGAGTTATCAACAAAAAATAAGTAATCAATCATCTAAGCGTTGTTTAGATAAAGCAAAAATTAAAATACCGGGTGGTATGTTGTGAATAGTAAAAAAATGACAGCAGATGAAATCATCGAATATTTAAAAGAAAAAGGTTTCCCAGCCTCTTTATTAGATAAAGAAGCTATGAAGTCAAATCGTAAATTAACACCAGAAGAACAAGAGATATTTGTTAAGCACATTGTAGATAATTTAAGAACAATTGTAGCAAATAAATACTTAACCTCTTGCCTAGTACGATTTGGACCAGGGATCACCAGCACCTATGCATTTCGTCATGAGAATCACGTTATTGCAATTGATGAAAAAATTATTGAAACGCTCCTGATTCATCAAATTGAAAATATGATCTTAGAGAAGCGTCCTAATGATGGCTACTCGGCTATATGGAAGTTCTATACCAGTAATGACCAACATGAAAAAGATACTGGTGAAAAATGGATGCAGAACTTCATTGATGAAGTATTTATCAAAGGCACTCAGTTTTTAAGCACTACTGTCTCAAATAATCTAATTCATTAAGGGAAATATATGAATAATTTAATTGGAACACAAAAAGATATTGTTATGTCTAGTTTAGACTTTCTCAACAACATCATAAACCCAGCCAGAATCGAATGCGGTGAACCAGAAGTAAAAAACACACACTTCATTAAACGTATAGAAGATGAGTTGGACGATTTACCAGCGGTAAAAAGTTTTTACCGCTACGGAAATGAAGTGAAAACTTATGATTTGAACATGGATCAGTTAATGCTAGTTGGCATGCGAGAATCAAAAGCGGTTAGGCGCTCGGTACTGGCAACATTAAAGTCGCTTAGTCAACCAAAACCAAAATCACAGGCAGAAATTATTGCTGCTATGGCGCTGGCTAACTTAGAAAGCGAACGCCGTATATCTCATGTAGAGCAAAAAGTTGAACAAGTGAATGAAGTCGTTGAGCAAATAAAACAAGGAACGATCCCTGTAGGTTGGATTGGGTACTCTCTGGCGAGAACTAAATCAGGTATGACGGTGGATAAATGCAAAACACTCACCAAACAGTTCAATGTTCGCAAAAATAAAATAACTATTCTTACGCCCGAAGGTATGCCTAGGCCTATGGCCATTATTCATGAAGCTGATTTTATATCTGCATTCAAGGCAATGATGAGTGAAGCCGAAAAACGTGGCACTCGCTGGCATCATCCTAAAATGGGATTGTTTCAGGCAATTGGCTGGGAGGGTAAATAATGGCTTATTTTACTGATACTAGTAATGGCGTTATTTCTGATGATGGTGCTTTAATATCTTACTCTGAAGCTGTAACAGCCCTTGAATCAGGTCAATACGATAAAGAGTTATTGAAAGGTTTATATTTAGCCGCTGCATTAATGGGTAAGTTAGCTGATGAACCTGAAACATTAACACCTGAACAGAGAATTTCTGTCTGGCGCTGGGTGGTAGCAACTTGCTTTATTCGTGAACTACAAGAAAAGAATGGCACCACTGAAATTCGTAATGAAGAAGGCGGTGTTGATCTTGCCACTAGTTACAGTAACGGAGAAAACGCTTTAACCATTTACCCAGCTTCTTTGCGCCTTTGTCTTGCAAGCCATTTTGAAAGCATTCTTATCGAAGAGTTAGGGGGTATCTATAAAGATTATTGTCCTGACTTCATCATAAAAGCCTATATCGGCTTTCTGGACATCTCCCTTGAACATGGTCCTCGCCTATCAGAAAAAGGACGTGAAGGGCTCTGTATTCTTCATGATGATTATATTCGCAAGTTAGAAGCTAATAACGGATTTCTAGCTATGCCAACTATGCACTAAGGACGGTAAAAAATGACAACTAAATTACCTTACATCGAGACAAGCCAATTAAGAGCTGCACTTACATTATTAAAAATGAGTGATGATGTTCGTCTTGTTACTAACTGTGTACATATCAACGCTGAACATATCGAAGTGTCTAATGGGCATGTAGTATTACGCATGAAACACAACTCTGAATTCAGTGATGATATTGTTATTCAATTTGATGAAGCAATTCCTAGCGATGCTGAATATACACATATTAAATCATATGACGATGGTTCTTATGTCGCTATTCATTATAAGCAAGAGAAGGATGAAAATTTCTATCCCTACTATAAAACAAAACTCACTTTAATCAAAGATAAGTACCCGTCATTTAATCGTCTTTTTGAGCAGGAATTTATTAAAGGTGAAGCACCTTTATTGCAGTCCATGTATTTAGCCTTGCCTTATCTACTATTTGGCCGTGTTATTACGGGAATGCTGAAAACAAAAGATAGCAAAAGTGTGCTTTTCGATTTTTCACTTCTGACAAAAAAATCATTTGGTGATCCTAAATTACTTGTATTAGCAGTGGCTGATAATGCTTTTGATATTGCTGATAAAGTTTACAGCTTAATTAAGGATGATGATTAATGACAACTTTAGATTTCAATCTCGTTAGTGTCATCAAAAATGCAGGTAGTGATCCCGGTGATATAACTGATGCAGTCTGGAAAGCCGGTTATCGTAAAACAGATTTTACCACTGAGCAGAACATTGATATTGCAGTAAGCATGACGGGTGATTCTATTTGTTTAAAATTACCCCATGACACCTTACCTAAGACTTTAGATGACATCAGTAAATATCATTTAAACGATATCATTTTTGATGCCCATTGGGATAACCCACCAGCGACTATCGCACAGTGCATTATGGAGAACGGGTATAGGGAAGGAAATAAAAAATGACAACTGTGACTCGATACATTAAGTGGAAGGAAATGATCCAGTTAACTGGCAAAAGCAAACCTACAATTTGGAGAATGTACGCAAAACGAAATGAGTTTCCCAGACCAGAAAGAACAAAAGGTGGTACGTTTTTAGGCTGGCCAGAACATGTCTATGAAGAGTGGGTTAGAAGTGAAAAACTGTAATGCTAACTTGACCCGTTACTTGACCCGCATCTCTTGCGGGTTTCTTTTTAAAATCTTGTAACTCATTGATTTTAAATGGTACGCCCTACAGGATTCGAACCTGTGACCTACGGCTTAGAAGAACGTAGAGCATCATTTAACATCATGAAATAACTAGATTTATCCTTGTTCGCATTTAGTTTTGTGTCGTTACGTGTCGTTAATAACCTTATAATGTCGTTGATGTGTCGTTATGTACGACACAAAAATGACACACTCCAAAATTATCCCACCCTGCTATACTCTCCAAAAACTACCAACCGGATCTACCATGAACCTCGCAAACCTAACTCAAGAAGAAAAAGACAAAATCAATGTCGATTTAGCGGCTTCAGGTGTCGCATATAAAGAACGTCTCAATATGCCAGTTGTTGCCTCGGAAATAGAGCGACAACAACCAGCACATTTGAGAGCGTACTTTAATGAGCGATTAGCGTTTTATCGTGATAGAAGTAAGAAGTTGCCTGATGGGAATTCAGCGCAATATTTGAAAACAGAGTGATTACTCAGGTTTTTGTGGCCATTCAATATCGGGAGTTAATGATATGTCAACTTTTGTTAACGCATATCTGTAACGTTGCCATTCATCTAATCGTTTAATATCCTCTTTTTCAATATACCCGCCATTTTTAGCATCAGACATCGGATCGATAACGCTAGTCGCTTCACTAATTAGCGATGCTTTTTTTCTCTCTTCCACTATGACCATTTCATCTTTTGTTAATGGCGGCTTTTCTCCCCATGCTGGCAATCCATTAGCTGCTATTCTAATTTTATTGTCAGGTGGATTTTTAGAGAATTCCTCATAAACACTGTCATCAACTAATACTGCATCGTTTGGGAATGTGCCAGCAATTATGTAATCATCCTTCATTGATTCAGGATAAAATGCATTTTCTATTGCGCTATAAAAATAACTCATTATTAATATCCTATGGCTAAGAAATTTGACTCTGCGCCAGACCAGGAGGCGTTAGCTGTGTGGTTTATTTGAAGGAAAGTAGAGCTTGATTTTATTACACAACCAACACCGCCACCCCAGTCATTTCCAATGTAAGATCCAAACATAATTAAACATTTGTTGGGAAATTTAATGGGGAAGTTTCTGGTGTCTGTTTCTGATGTTGAGCCAGCCACTTTCCCCCACTGATAAATTAATCCTGTATCTCCACATTTCCACCAACCTGACTCGGCTTTATTTGCTGTATTTTTTAACCCGTATTTATCATCTGACGCTAATTTTGAGTACACATCAGATTTAAGTGGGTACCGATTATCGCTTTCAGATTTTGTGTAGCTCTCCCCTTTTAATGCGTAATTACCAGCTGGTTGGTAGTTTCCTTTGGGTTGATATAAGCCGTCACTGACCGATTTAGTGTAACTATCTCCAACTAATGCAGAAACTCCATCTTTATCTTGAAATGTAACCCTTCTCCATGAATCCCCATAATTAAATACGATTTCTGGCTTGGTTTCCGAGTTTAATCCTATTGATATGTCTCCGCTTGTAGATATTATTTCCTTTTTTAAGATTATAGAGCCATTAAAGCGCTGCGCGTCTGCCGACGATTTATCAGCATAATCTCCTATCTTTTGGTACTTATTATCAGATTCTAATTTAGTATATGACGCTCCAGCTAATGCATAATTTCCCGCAGGAGCATAATTCCCTTTCGGCTGAAAAATACGATCGCTTTCGATTTTTGTATAACAATCACCCTGCAATGCCATCGTCCCATTTTTTCCTGGCAGCCTGACTTGCGTTGTCCATTTACCATTTATGTATGCAGAGATAAATGGGTCTCCGTCATTTATATATAGCCCAACGCTATCACCGCTATTGGATTGTGCATTAATGCTGTCTGTTGCACTTACTGTCCCCGAAAACACCTGCGACCCAATTGATGACTTGTCAGCGTAATTTCCTTTGGGCTGAAATGCATCAGTAGACGCCTTCTGGCTCATTACGCTTGTTGTTGATGTGCCTGTGGATTGGACTATTGCAGATGATTCTAGTTTTTTTGATAGTTGATCAAGTAAGTCATCAGTCATTACCAGTTTCCAAGATGTTTTTATTTGTTCTTGGCTTGCAGTGTTGAAGTTGACTTTATTGTTATCAATCAAACTCTGGTAGTATTTTTTCTCATCTTCTGATTGAAGAATTGCCCCTTTTGGGTAGCCATTAATAGCTGTTGCATAATCAGTAGAGAATTTAAAGACACCACCCTTTGAGATATGAACGATGGTTTCACACATCTGGTTTAGGATACCGTTAAAGTCTTGCCCTTTAGGTGGCAAGCCACCTGCACTAACTGGCAGCATGGTTATCTGACCAAACCCCTGATCCCATGTCGCTTGGTTGCTTTCCATGCTAGTTTCGTATTTTTCAGGGATGACGTTTTTCTGCCCGTTCTGTGCGAAAGGCTTAGATATTAATTTTGGATTTTTCATTTCTTACCTATTTAGTGAAAGGCGCTTGGTTGAATGGCTGGAATCCACTGCCGTAGAATCCAAAATATTCATTTGTAGGAAGCTCATTTACTCCGACATCAACACCTGATGGTCGAGGTAAAATATTGTGATGAAATATTAAGTTTTTTTCGAATTCTGATAACCGGTACTCAAATACATATCTTGCCTGCATGTGACCAGTGATCAGGTAATAGGCTTTTCCTCTTGGAAATGAGGCTTTAAGAAAAGCGTTAATGTTTGGTGCTGTTGCATAAAGGATGTTTGAATAGGCTTTTATGATGATAACTTCACGATAAGTGTCATCAGACATTTCATAAGTTACATCACCAGGATTACCTCCGAAAAAAGGCGCTTGTCCAAATGGGCTAAATTTTTCTGTTCCCTCAAAACCAAAGTAATTATCGTCAGGATCTGGAATTGAAAGCCCTCTACCAATACCAACTATTCTCCCCCATATATCCAGACCAAACCCAACAGCAGAATGTAAGTTGACCGCCATGTTGTAGAATTCCTCTACATGACTACGTGGGTCGATGGATTGATTTGCTGATTTTAGTATTGCGAGGATATTGGGGGAGTTTGCATATTGGCTGAGTAATGTTTCTCTAATATCAATCATTACTCTATCCTTATGTCATCTACCGATAACACTGGAAACTCATCTATCCCAAAATCAATGTAACTAGCCAAAGCAGAGCCTTTTCTGCCAACCTGAATATTGATTAATCGTGAGGTTGTTACTTGAGCCACACCACATACATAATCACTTGCAATTAATCTCTTTCCGATCTGCCCTTTCCCTCTACCGGTTGTGAACTCTTCGGTAATAGCTTTTATGATGGCTTGTTTTGCTTGGTGAGTTAATTGAGTCTTATCTTCAACAGTAATCGTGAATGTAACAGCAATATCCGTTGGTCGAATAAACTTCACTGTGTACTTAGGTGGCATGTAAGGAAAGCTTTCTTTATCTTCATAAGTAACTGTTATGTTACCTACGAAAGAGCACCCAGTGCCAGCTTTCGTTAATATTTGCTGTGCAATTTCTTCGTTATCTCCGCCTACCACTGAAACAGCGATTGAGTTTCTGATTAAAGAGTATTTTGTTTTACCCACCTGAATAGTTGCATCTGATGGGTTATCAACAACATAGCAATCAATAACGCCTTTCAGATTAGCTACTGCGCCATAAGTTGCTGAATTGGTATTCTTAGCGTTCTTTGCGACAGATTCAGATCTGCGATATTCGAACTCTTGTCTACTTTCAACATTTCTACCCGGTATTCCTGCGGTTCTGTTTGATACAGAATCCAGTCCACTAATGCTTTTAGTTAGTCGATTAATAACGCCTACTGGTGCATCGATAGCACCTGAGGTTAAGCAGTTGGCTTTGACTACTGCAACGCCTGATTCATTAATGACAACCTCTTCAGATGTTGACCAGAATAACCCTCTATCATCACTTACCTGATAATTTTCAGGTATCACAACACCACTCAATCCGTTAAAAGTTAACTCAGCCACAGAAGGTGTCGCTTGTTTTCGTTGCATAAAGTAGATGTAACCTAGAGCGTCCTGCATTTGACCTGATGCATATCGTGGGTCAAAGCTGTTTAATAGGTTAATCATAAAGTTTCGTTCATCAGTAATAACGGCTGATAACGTGGTGACTAACTGGCCCTGTGGTGTATCCATCGATGTATTGATGTTCTCACCAAAACACCCCTTCATTAACTGCCATAATCCATCTATCACTTCCTGAGTGGTTGGTGCGACGATACCTTGAGGAAGTATTTGTACCGGTGGGATCATAATGAAATACTCCCTTTATTTCCTTTGTTGTCAGTGAATAAAATCCTACCTCTAACCACTCTGTCATTTGCCGTTGATAATTCAGCAGTAGCCGTAACGACATTAGGAACAGAAAGCGCAGCCTCTTCTAAATTCTGCCGGTATAGAGAAAGTGAGTAGCGATTCTTACCTAAAATATCCTCCAAATAAGGAATGCCCTCATTTTGTGAGTAATAAAGGTCTTTCATAAATACTCGGCACTTATTAGCAACTGATTGAGCCGTCTCATACTGTTCAGAGGCAATAGCGAGGTTTCCCGATACATCAAGGGTCAGATCCCATGTATCAGGTAGTAGAAATAATGTTTTCATTTTATACCTGCTGGTTTGGTTGGTTCGTATCAGAACCTTGACCGTTTTCTCTATGGGTATGACCGTTGTAAGTGGTTCGCATAGAGGCCATTGTTTGAGTGTTTCCCTGACCAGTATTGTCAGTAATATGGCTTGCTGAGTGTAATGTTGAGGTGGTTTCTACTGGAGCATCTAAAACCACCTTAGTTCCTTTCATTTTAATAACGCCAGTCGATACAACATCTATTCCACTTTCTAGGAAATGGATAAATTGTGTAGGCGATCCATTAAGGATCCCCCCAATATACAAACTATCAGCCCAGTCATACCGACGCTTACTGTCTGGCGCTGCCTCACCCTTTGTACGCTTAACTTTTGAGATATCACGAGAACAAACAAGACAAATACCCAAATCACCGACTTTAGGGTCGATAATTACCGCGTTAGAGCCTCCCTGATAACGAAAGTAAGGTACGTTATGGATAACTGCGTTTTTGTAAGTATTCCCCGCTCCATCAACTTGAAGTACCATAGGCATAATATCTAACAATCCAACCGCGTCAGTTCCGCTTGGTTTAATCGCCACAACCTTGCAGACAGTGGTAGTCGCTACACGCCCAATTAATGAGTTAATAATCATCTCTTGAGTGCCAATACCACCCGCCATATCTTTAGGGCCATAGAGTGAAGCTGTCTCATTTTTTGATTGCGACATTCTTACTATCCTCTAGGTTCTGTGCTGATATTTCCATATGCCACCTTGCCGACTCTTGCTCGGTTTCTAAAATGGAACGTGAGCCATAAATCAACCAATCGCCATTACAACGCTCAACGGTGCTATTTTTTATTCTCGCAATGCCACCAAAGCGAATTAGAGGGTCAAAGAAACACTTAAAATCGACACCAATCATGGTCGGAGTGGGGTAGCCAATTAACCCTGTTTCAGGAGAGATGACAGGGATTTTAATTTTCCTTGGTTGTCCTTTTGGGGTTATGGCCACAAGATTATTTTCAAGATAAAGGTCAAGATCAGCATCATCAGCCAGCTTTCTGATTTTCTTCATATCGGTATCACAAAGATAAACATCATTGAGCTTTGCATTCACATCGTTACTTTCTAACGTATAGCCAACCCTTTCGCATATCTGCCCCATAATATTGACAACGTCCTGATAGCCTTTGTAACTCTCAGCATCAACAGGAGCCATGCTTTCAAGCACTGCTGTTTGTGATTCAATAATTAGAGCAACATTAGGCGCGTCACCAAAATCAGGGTAGGCAAATGTAATACCACCTTTAAATACAGGCACTAGATCACTATCCTGATCCCCTGCCTCTATCGCTATCGTGTCTCTTAGTCCGTTTAACGAATTGAATTTAATGCGAAGTAACTTATCCGCTGTCTCAATCGGCAAGCCGTAAATCTTCACTCTGGCACTAGGTGCAGGAGAGCCATTGCCATAGTTAATTTCAGCGATCGCCCTCAATCCAATGGCAGACAGGCTATTCTTATTCTCAGTGGAGAATGATTGATTCTCACCCGACAGCGTTAATGTTATACGCAAAACTTTTCTATTGAATGCCATCGTTCCACACCAATTTATAACGTGAGCCTAACTCTGAATACACTGGATCTGTATTCCCCTCGATATCGACAAATATCAGCCATTGGCAAATGTAAGTAAGGTTTCGGCAAATACGATTACACACCAGATATTCACCATCTCGTTTTACCGTGGCAAATAAGTTTTCAAGTCGGGTTTCTAACGTGAGTTCGTAAAGTGTGTTATTGATAGTGAATGATGTTGACTGGTTTGGTGTGGGTGATAGTTTTATTTCAAATAACATTTAACCTCCAGATACTTGCCCTTGTGCAAATTTCATTATTTCATCGAATGATTTTAGAAAGCCATCACCTGCACTTTTTAGAAATTCAGCCCCCTGATATAAATAACTATCTCCACTATTCCAATCAAAGTTAAACCCCTGAGATTCCACCTTTTGAGTCTGATCACCGGTATCTTTCACCTTTGAATCATCTGGCTTGGTGACCTCTTCCTCTGCGTAGCTAACCGTAACCTCTCGAATTTCTTCAAGATGTACGTTTACTTTGATAAGTGTTGCGCCGTCTTTAGCCTCTCGCGCTAGGTCATACCCCACTATATTTGCAAACTTGTAGACAAACTCAGGCGTGATAACGATAAATCGCAATGTACTTTTAGATAGAATTTCAAGTTGAGCCAAGAAAGCGCCGCGCTCTAAAGCACCACCGCTACCTTTACTCATTTGTACTGTTGCTTTCCACGGATCGCTTATTTTGTTGTAGCTGGCAAATGTGCCTCTTTCGATAGGCGCATTTACAACACGGCTTTTATTTTCATACTGGAGTGATATCACGTTATCAGCGAGTAATAACGGAACACCGTATTCATTGAATATTCCCCAGTAGTTACCGAACAGGGATTTAATTAACGCAGCACCGCCAAGGCTAATACCTGCATCTAATCCAGCGTTAGGCAATCCCTTCCAGTTTGGTATATCTGGCATTCCGAACATTGTTATCTCCAACGTGAAAAACCTCAGTCAAGAGGTGTGGTGAAATTTAGGCAATAAAAAACCCACCGGAGTGGGTTAGTTTTCATCTCTAAATTTTTGGGCCATGCGGCTAAGGTATGACATTATATTTTTATCCCTAGCCATTCCGTGTGCATCTGGGTTAAGTATACCAAGAATAGAGTATTTATTTTCATACAACTCACCCTGAACATACACCAGACAGGCATCCTTTTCTGGATCCCCCACCTTGCACTTTCTATCTGATTGAGGCAAGTTTTCAGGGAAGCAGTCTGGAGGGAACTTAAGATGAATATGCATTAATCCAGCTTTTATCGCAGCATGTGGCTCAGTGTAAGCAACATCAGTGCCAAAGTAAGATGGAAGCTCACCTGTTACTTTATATCGATAAAAATCTTGTATTATTGATTTTTCTAGCTCTGGATGCCTAAGAAAAATATCGTCAATAAAGTCTTTCCTTGTATCTTCGTTGATGAATATTTCTATTGTCACGACACCCTCTTAAGCCAGATCATATTTTCCACTAATAACTTTTCCAGTAGCGTACTGAGCAAGCTCCTTTAGAGCCGAAAAGTCAATATCGCTTTCGTAAGTTTTAGGAATTACGGTCAACTGTTTGACAAAGTTATTTAACCTAGATATTTCGTATCTAGCTTTTGCGATGCTCTTCCAGTATTCAACTATGTCACTATAAATAGCTACGTTACCGGTATTTTCTTCAGCTGTATTTTTTGCAAAAATCTCTAGAGCTCTAATAAACATTTCACTATTTTCATAGTTATTAGCACCACTCTCTGCAATAATCTTACGCGCTTCATCTGTACTCATTGACAATAAGCTAAAGTACAATTCGCTAGCCATACTAGTAAGATTATTCACACATTCAATTTTCTCGTGTAGGTCACTCACTATTTTTTCATTCCTAATTTCATCTCCATTATAATTAGAGACAATTGAATGCTTGTGACTGTCACTCGCAAGACAATCAATTGACGGAACAGCAGCCACACCAGTAGCTAAAGCTGTTAGTATCGCCTTGATTGCTTTCATAAAACACCTCTTAAATAGCACTACCAATGCTACATTTTTACCAAATTGATAATATCAACTTGGCGCCATACTAAAACAACATTTAGTTAACTTCAATAAAAGTTTGTGCCTCTGAGACGAATCTCACTATCTTTTATAAGAGATAAATCTCTATTTAGAGGAGAATAAGCTGTATATAAACACAGTATCACTTACCACAAAACGACTCAAATTTACCGTTCGGCTATCTTCGGACAAGATTGGGATTGGTGCTTTCAGAAAACGAACAAAGGGCACGGATGCCCTTGTTTAGTCTCTATAACTAAGGATGATAGAGCATTCTTTATCTCTCAATCCCCACAGATCACCAGCACCTATCCTGCAATTGTCTTGAAGGGTTCTTATCGCCAGTCGTCCATACTCGTAACCATTTATTTTGCTTTAATGAACCCACTTATCACCTTGCTTGCATGTGGGTATTTATCATTAAGTTCTTTCTCGTGCTTATTAATAAATACGAATAGAGACGCCAGTCTCTTTTCTTTTTCTTCATCATCCAACCCCAGTGATTTTGCTGTAATCTTATTCTGAAAGATATTAGAGATGAAACTTTCACATTCGACTCTACTTTTACAATTATTCCCTATAATATCAAAGTATTGAGTATATAAGACATAAGATACCCCATCAATTAAGTTCTCTAGAGAATCTCTTATCTCACCTTTACCCATGTGCTTTATAACAAAATCCCTTGTTGATACACAGTCATTTAACACTGGGCTCCCCATTACGAAACCGCCACCTTTACACACCATATCTATGCGATCACCTGAAGATAAGGACAAGATGTATTTATCATTTTTATCTATATTTAATATAGCGCTTCCAGAAAACACTTCTGGAGATAAAGTCCTTATAATTCCTCGTCCTGTAAAATCTTCTGAAATACTCTCTGCAACAGCAACAATCCTTATTTCTTTATTCTTATATTTCTTATTGGCAAGTATTTCATTATTTTTGTATTCACTATAAATATAACTATCACTTAGTGGATTGAGGAAATACTCTGACAATACAAATGAATTTTTTCCATTATGCAGAGCATTCATTTCACTTTCTACAAGCCTGTTTTTCAATGAGGCAGAAAACGTGTTGTACACCTCTTTATCTTGAGGTTCAGGCAAAGCAAAACAGTTGAAAGATATTAAAGCTATAACAGCAACAGTGAAGAAACCTTTAATCATTACCAACCTCACAAGTATGAATTTAAAGTTATTGTGCCACCAACTAATAGCAAACAACAGAAAATTAGACCATGGTTGGCATAATCTGGGACAAGGATTCCCTTGCGGCTACTCTTCCATCCTCAACTGTTCCTTTAATGGTATCCGCCGTGCTTGTGACATTAATTCCTCCATTCACAGTTACCTCGGTTTTATTATTTACCGTTTTCGGTTGACTATTTATCTTATGAGTTTGAGATAGAAAGCTCTGAGCTTCAAACCCTGTATTTGATACTATTGGCTTACTAATAGCTTTGTTGAGAGAGTTAATGTTATTTGCAAGATTAACAGATGGATCACCAGTTCCATTGATAGCAGACATCACAAGTGATTTATTGTAAGGAAGTGGCTTCCCAATTTCCTCCTTACTCATGGCATTCATTAGTGCGTACATCATTTCTGGATCATTAAGGTTTATCACTTCTGTTGGTGATACCGATAATCTTTCAGATACGCGTTTAATATAGCCGTCAGTGTCGTTCTTATCTTTTCCCTTTTTAGGCGCCCATGCTCCAATAATATCTTGCACTGTTTGTAACTTCCTGTTCCCTACCGCCCTTGATTTTCCATCAAAATACAACATCAACTGCCTTACTGTTCCTCTTAGTCCTTCGTAGGGTGTTTTATATTTTGCAAACCGCGCATCTGGGTCGTCCTCTAGGGTAGCTCCTCTTTGTCCAACAAAGTTCATATTAAGAGGGTTGTTATTTCTTTCTCCCCTTGAAATCCCTTTTCTGTTATCTATGTTGTTAATATTTTTTGTATTACTCGATGACGTATTTGAGGTACTGTTGTTGTTGATAATCTGTCCTACTCTAGCCCCCAACCCGTCATTTAATCCATCTATCTCAGCCTGCCTTTTTTTTGCATCATCTTCACTGGTGAATAATTCAAAATCCCAGAATCCATCACCTGTTGATACCCAATAAAGCCCGTGAGAATCAAGATATTTCTTCTTCTCCTCGCCAACGATAGAGGTCATTATTTCATCAACGGGTTCATATAATAACGCCCCAATTATTGCCTTAGAGCCTAACCCTCTTCCTAACTTACCAGCACCCTTAATTATCTTTCCGAATGCTTTTAATATTTTTCCGACCCATTTAGTTCCTATATACAAAGCTAATCCAGCGAATGCCGCTTTCAGTAAATCAACCTCACCTTTTGCGTCAGTAAACCATTTCCCTATAGTGGTGTTTTTAAACCATGCTTTAAACTCATCAAGCTTTTTCAGTATATAAGTAATTCCCTTATCCAATTTACCCCAATCAAATAAGGACTTATCACCACGTTTCCATGCTTTGTAGTCGTTATATAGCAAAGCTAGAGCGGCAACTAATGCTAAAACCAAGCCTGTACCAGTGAATATAGGGGCAAATAAAGCCAACATCGCAGTCGCGGCGCGCCATAATACAGGGATCAGAAACAAGGTGAGTACAACCGCCATGCCCTTAAACAGGTCTTTGGCTACCTCTCTATTTTTATTGAGGTAATCAAGCCAACCTGAGACTTTCTCAGAGAAGCGGAGGAAGTAAGGCATTAAGTAGTTCGCAATGAGTGTTTTTAAACCCTCCCACTGCTTGCTGACTAATGCATTTTGTTGGTTAAGTTGACGGCTGAGCTTTAACTCTTCTTCGCTGGAGATAACGATATGCCTTTGAGTCTCTAGCATCTGTTGCATAGCCTGACGACCTTCAAGCAACAGATTTATTGTGCCGTCATCGAACCCCATATTTTTGGCAATGTTATACGCCTGAGGACGTGACATTTTCGATAAGCTGTCAGATACATCGAGCAAGATATCATTAAGGTCTCTAATTTGACCGCCAGAGTTCACCACATCGACATTGAGCGCATTAAACCAAGGTAAGATAGAAGCATCACCTGTGGTGACTAAGTTCCACAGGGATTGACTCAAGCCTGATAAACTCGCCGCCATTCCATCAGCACTACCACCTGTCATCTCTGCCATGTTCTGCCACCGTTTAATGTCGGTTGCGTTCATGCCTAAGTTTTTGCTTAGGAAATAGAGCTGATCATTGGTTTTACTGGTTTCATCAACTAACTTCTGTAAACCTGTTGAAGCAAAGATAGTTGTGAATAGACCAGATAAGGCTTTAACCACATTATTGATAGTCTTTTCAAAATTATCGTTTTGCTTTTTTGCTCGTTCAGTCTCATCAGATGATTTTTTGGTTTCTTCTGTGTAAACCTTGATATTAATACTTGCGTCATTGGAAGAATCGTTAACCCTATCTACTGAATCAGCTAGGTTATTATTAGCATCTATCGATTCTCTTACTGCGCGCCCGAACTCATTGTTGTCTAATTTAAGTGAGACAATTAGTGATTCTACAACTGTAGCCATAGTGTTACCTCAAATTTCAGGCAATAAAAAAGCCACATTTGTGGCACTTACTCAGACTCACTGAGTTCTTTCATTAATTGCTTGTTGTACTCGCTGACCTGATGTATCTCTATCAAATTCATGCAGTCCTCAAGACTGTATACCGTTGATAATTCATGCAGTGTGGCGTGACCAGATGTAATTACCTGAGACACCACACTAGACACATTAGCAGTTTCAGCGAGTACGCCATCCTTTAGCGGTAGGCCAGCTTTTAGCTTTTCAAGTCTGACCCACCGCCTTGAGTTAAAAAATCAATATGGATGGCTAGCACTTCTTTGCGGAGTGTGAACATCGTGCTCAAATCTTTAATATCTGAGTCGATAATCAACGCTCGCGCATTACCGCTACTAGGAAGAACTTGGACGCACTCTAACAACTCATCAAGTAACGGAATACCAACATCAGGTTTGATGCCAGATAACGCTTTAATTGCCACCTGAGCCATTCCAAGCATGCCCATGTTAGGGTTAATACCTTCGATATCGATACCACCATTAGCAATAGCAAATAAAGCACGCATTGCCCAGTTGTCAGCTTTAGTGATTGGCATTTCAGTAATGACGAATGTTTTGCCTTCATCACGACCTTTTTCAATAGTGATAGTTTTTGTTTTTAGTGACATTAGATTTCCTCTGCGCCTTCTGTAACCATGTTGAAATTGTAAGTTGTGCCATCAAGCATTTTCTTGCCGCTTGGACCGCCTTTCATGGTGGTTAAACCGCCTTTACCTGTGTAACGCTTAGCGATTGATGGCATTTCAATAATGATTTCAATCGGGCGTACTTCCATATTGCTGTTGAAGTCTTTGCGGATGGTTTCCATCACTTCAATAGATGCGCTGTTAGCTTCCAGATACAGTGTCCACGGCGTTTCGTGAGGCGTGTATCCAATGGACTGCTTACCATCTACACCCATGCGAGTCTCGCCAATATTTGCGTCACCGAACTCCCATGCGTTGTCAGCTTGGAAACCCTGAATGCGCACCCAGTCATCATAAATACCTTTACAGCGGATCATCATGACTGAGTTTGCCGAGGTAATTGTTCTTTCGTTATGGCCCATACCCATAATTCATTACTCCTATTGAACGTTAATTGACGGTAAATTAACTTTCTGGACACTACCGCCGTCTGCGTACCAGAGTTTTAATGGCATGGATTTACGCAATCCTCGGGTTTGAGCTGGAGTTTCACCAACACGAATGCACCAACCGGCAGTTTTCAGTTGAGACACCGCATCAAAACCAGCTTCGTAGTTAATCTGCTTCTTCTGTTGTTCTGATAATTCAACGCCAGGTTGAATACCACCAAAGTTAAGCATTTGATTAGCAGGATCGGTTACTGCGGCACGGTGCATAGCTCGGCCTGCATCATTGTAAGGAACGCTCTTATTGCTCACTAACATGGTCATGAGTGCTAGTTGTAACTGGCTATTGAAGAATACTTGGTTGACGTAGCTATCCATGAATTTGAACTTGCCAGAGATTGAACCAGGATAAACAAAGACAAAGCGGTCATTGGCTGTGCCGAAAGCTCCGTAATAGTTAAAGCCTAACTTTTCCAGTTCATCTGCTTTTGATTTCTCATCAACTGATGGTGCTAAACCTTCTTGGTAACGGAATGACAGGTTTGTGCGCCCGTTCAATTCATCAAAGTTAAGACAGGCAGGATAGCCACACACGAAAGCACCGTGAGTATAATCACCGTACATCAACATTGTTCCGCCAACTTCTGCGCCAATAATCGCATCCGAGATGGCTTTTAAATCATCATCATTTGAGTGGTACAGTACGTGAATGTAGCGATCATTCTGCAATGAAACCCAGCGAGAAATTGTGAGCTTTTCACTTACTGAGAAGTCGCCCAAAGTCATTACCGAAACAAAGTTACGTGTTTCTTTGGTAATGCGAGGCATCAGCTCTTCAATAGAGTCAGCATCAATGCCGTCATTTTTCTGTGCACCAGATGATTCAGTAAAGCCCATAAATTCAGCCAAATCGCCAACAGCAAACGAGATGTTTCCTTTCGCTCCCTTTGTAGCACCAGAGATAACGAAAGTTTGCGATAGCGCGTCATAAGCGCACTGACCTTTTGCACCCAGTGAAGTAGTCGCTGCTTGAGCTAAAGCAGAATAGCTTGTTACTTCACCATCAATGGTTACTGAAACTTTCTCACCATCAATAGTTAAAGTTAAATCACTAGGTAGTGGGTTAAAATCACTTTCTGTGCGAACAGGAACTTTAGAACCAATGAGTTTTGCTGACTCCGCTTCGCCATTCATATAGGCAATATAGAGTGATTCAGGTCGAGAGGTTGAGTTAACAAACCCAGCAAAATAGATTTGAGTGGCTCGATATTCATCAGAGTCAATGCCGAACACTTCGCCGACTTCATCTTCAGATCCGAATGAGCGAACACCTAGCATTGATTCTGCTTTTTTCTTTGTAATAAACAGCGCGTTAAGTGCCAGAGGGTTACCACCAGTGCCAACGACACCGGGCAATATCTGGACGATATCGCTTGCTGGAATAGAATTCATATTTTTACCTTTTAAACTTGAGTGGTAGTGATAGAGACGCGATTGACACCATCGGTGTGATAAGAGCTTTCAGGGTTATATTGCAGGGTAACGTCTAGCATCATGCGATTTTCGTATTGATTTGCTTCATTCACCAATACGTTTTTCTTTGGACTTCCGCTGTCTAAAGGTTTGCATTTTTTGAGTCGGTCGGTTGTGTATGATGACTTCCAGAGATTTGCTACAACTCTTGATCGGTTATTGGCTTCTTCACCGTAAAAATCAAACTGAAAAGTAGCCTCTACTGATCGCTGTGCTGTTACCTCTTCCGTTGTCGCTTCCCAATAATCTGCCGTGTAATCCAAATCTCTTTCGTACAGCATGTGCATGACAATACCGTCTTTGGGTACAGGTACATTATTTTCATAACCACGAACAACAGGGCAGCCAAATAAATCAGTTAAGTATGTCCATAACTCAAGAAAGAGATCATCTTCAGTAATGCTTATTGTCGCCATAAAAGCACCTTAACCCATGATGGGTATGACTCTATGACCTTGGTGACCAGCCATTCAGATGGTTCGGATTCACCGTATGCAACGAAACTAATCTTGTCAGACCCTTTATCTTTTGCTCTGCGAATGGCTTCGATTTGCCCTCTCGCATAACAGTAGATGAATTCACCTTGCTGATTAATAACGCCCAAATGTTCAAGGTCTTGAGTGCTCAAGCTTTGCATTTGAACGCTTATTTCATACGAGGAGAATTTAGGAACTTGCTTACCTCCGGGGATAATTTCAAATCCCTCGTTAGCGATTAGGGTCGCAGGTAAGTTTTTATTAACGACCTGAATAGCTGAGTTGGCAATGGCTCTAACTTTGATCATCAATCACCTCGTAGTTAACATCACCAATCATTACCCGCGTATCGACCAGTGGTTTATTTGATGAGTTAGGCATAACCTTTCTAATTCTTCTTATTTTTAAAGTGGTTGGAGACAGTGGAGGATCAACCAACTCAGAAATTGATGCTTGAATATCACCTTTCATTCTTGCGCCAATTACCTCAAGAACATCTCTGGAACTGACACCAGAAGCCAATCCTCTCGATATCCCTCTAACCCACTCCTCCTTGTTGCTATTAATAGCATTTCTAAAGAATGGTCTGGGCGGCTGATTATTTTCAGGAACGCCATACTCGTTCTTATAAGCAACCTCAGCTACACTCGTACCATCAGGATAGGTAGTACCATCAATAAACCCCGCCTTAACCTCCGTTGCATCCAGTCTTGCAGCTAAATCCGTTAGGTATTTTTCTAGCCCATTAGCCATAAATGCTCCCCGGATAGTAGTTAGCCATTCGATAAACTTTTGTGGCCTGCCAGTAATCCATTCCGTAAGGGCTAAGCGTGTACCATGCATTTCTAAACTCAATCGCACCAAGTTCAGAAGATACAGACACGCTTCCCTCACTGGCAGACGATACTCGCCCAACCATTCCCGAGCCACCTTTGCCGTCTTTATCTCCGTATCTCATATATGCCAAATGAGCCATAAGCAAGTAGAGCAATCTCTCTCGCTTATCAGTCTGATAGACCAATGAGAATTCAGTGTTATCGAGGTAATCGGTGGCTTGGTCGAAAAGGAAAGGTAATAAATCGTCTGATATATTGGAAAACTCTGGGAACATGGCGCGGAACGTAGATTTATTCAGTTCCACGATTGCCATAATCAATCCTCGGTTAGTGGTTCCACCCCAGCAGATTTAGTGCTGGCTTGCTCTAAGCCTGTTTTCTGTTTGGTGCGCTCTTTTGAGGCATCTTCGGCAGATTTATAATCCGTCACAGCAAACACAATGCCATTAAGGAATATTTTCTGGTCTTTAAATGACTTCTCAAAGGCTTCCCAAGCATCAGCAGGAACATCCCGAGTGATACCAAACCCATTCAGAAGAGCGGATGAGTTAGCACCCAATAGCGTGATATCTTTGCCTTCATGCTTAAAGGTGATCCCATTAGGTAATTTACAACCAATAACATAACTTGAAACTTTAGCCACTTTACACCCCTAGCATTTGAGCAAATAAGAACGGCTGAGTGATTACCGCACCGTAAGTTGCGCCAGAATATTTTTGCTTCCAGCTTGAGGACATTGTGATAACTGGGTGAGCGCGAAGCTTTTCACTAAACGCACAGTAACCAGCGCTTTGACCTTGAGCGGTTTCAACAAACATCTGGATCAGTTCGCCAGCATCAGTGTCGTATTGTGGCGCGACTTCAATGCGTAGATTAGTGAACGTATCTTTAACCATTTTCTCAACGGAGTTACCAAAGATTTCATTTGATTTTTTAAACCAAACGGAAGCTTTAGGGCTCATTGCAAGAACTAATGGAGATGCCATATCAACACCATCACCCACTGCACCATTAGTGCGAGCAATCAGGTCTGCGTAAAGCGATAGGATATCGTTATAGATATCGATAATTTGTTTATCTTTCCACTGCGTTTTTCCATCAACTGTAGCAGGGGTGATTGGTGCTGGTAATGCAGGGTCATTCAGAATGCCGTAGTTAAGCAAGCCTTCAACACCATAGAAGTAGAACTTATTCTGCTCCTGATTCATAGTCCAAGCTGCAGCGCGTTGTTTTTCTGCAACATAAGGCAACATAGCCAAACCATATCGCTCTTGCTCTAACTCACCGTAAGTTACCATTGTTTGATAACGGAACACTTGACGATTTTCCCATGCGTTTGTAACTTGGTTTGCACCTTGTTCGCTGTAATCATCATACGCGACCACGTCACCAGACTGCTCAACGCGCTGGATCATCATGGTATCTTGTGCCCATGAACCTTTCTTTCTCTCACTTAAAATGTCAGTTGCTTTTTGCTTAGCAAAGATAGTGCGGACAATTTCAGGATCAATGAAGGTTGAAACGATAGCAGGAATACCACCGTTCGCTGGCATGGATGGCTGAATTTCCGCATCCATAGCGAATTTAGTCACAGAAGGCGGTAGGTAAAAACCGCGAGATTCTGCTTCCTTCTTAAATGCTGAGAAATCAGCCTGTGTTAATTGTGGCATTATGCTTTGCTCCATGTAGAAATTACGAATAAATCACCAACAGCGGCAGCGCTTGCTACATACCACTCGGTTTCGATTGCACCATCAACAGTTTCGCCAGCGGCACCCGTTTTGATCGTGCCGTCTGCTAATACCGCAAATACTTTCTGACCAACAATCGCTTGTGTTGCTGATTTAGCCCAAAAATCACCACCAACAATCGGAGATGCTTCACGCCCTTTCGAGATTAACAAGCTATTGCTTTTCAGGTAATCAATGGTGGCATTAGCATTGTTGTAGACAAAACCAACTGGTTTGCCAGTGCCTTTGTTGTTTAATTTTTTAGGGTCTTTCGCGTCACGCCAAGCGAAACGACACATATTAAGGCCGTCATCACCTGCCTTGAACGCACCGGAACCGCCTGCTGCTGCAATAATTGGGCTATTAGATGCTGGTTGACCTTCCTGACCTACGCCAGAGTAAAGGCGAACACTTGATTGAAATGCCATAGTTATTTATCTCCATCAAAGAACTTGCGAACATTATCGCGAGAGGATGCCGCAATAGGTGCGGAGTCTTGAGCCATCGTAGGCACTTTTGAGTAGGCATTGAAAACAGAACGCAGTCCTGATGCAGGAATTGATGCGTGATCTTCACATCCCATTTGCTTTAAAGCTGTCCGATAAACATCTTCTGCACTATCACAAGCCAGCTCTCCAACAACTGGACGAACATCACGCTCAGCTTGACGTAACTCCATAAATTTACGCTCTACGGCGCTAATGGCGGCATCCATAGCCATTTTGTTGTCTTTGGCTTTTTTGTCGTCATCGTTGTCATTAGCGGTTTTATTGGACTTATCATCTTTGCTATTGTCGTTATCCGCCGCCTTGCGGTCTTTTTCGCGATCTTTGTTTTCTCGCGCTTCACGCTCCTTGAGTTCTTTTTCTTCACGCTTTAAGCGCTCTGCTTCGGACTCATTATCTTTTTCAGCTTGTGTAGCTTCATCTTTAATGACATTTCCGACTTCTTTTTTAACTTCATCTGGATCTGCATCGCTAGCTAATTTAGGTAGCAAATACGCCCAAAGTTTTTCTAATTTTGACATCAGTTTGATTCCTATTGGTTTCGAGTCATAAACAAATACGTCGGGGCCTGCCCGACCACTTGGCACTATGGCCACATGGTTACAAACGATGTCACGCATTACGCCATCGTATGTTTCTCCCTCATACTCTCCCGCTGTCAAATCAAGTCGATAACGATAAGATGAGGAAATTTCTTTTTGCTTCTCCGTCTCCACTCCGAGAATTGAGTCCAGATCCCAAATAACCATTGAGTTTTTAAGATAAGTACCATCGAACTCTGCACGCTCTCCAGTAGAGCCGACAATCGCGTCTTTTGGTGGGTCAATCACGGTTACGCCGATGTGTTTATTGAGCACAGGCTTATTATTGAATGTACTGACGGCTTTCTTGAGCTCTTCTGGATCACGTAGTAGTCGATAGGCTTTATTTGGTTCTAAACCTAACTCTTCGGAGTTGGGTATTTCCTTGCCATAGTAGATGCAGACATTGGATTTACTGATCGGTGTTAATGCAACGTGCATCATCCCATCTTCGTCGTAAGTCCTGACGCTTGCTTTATCAAAGGCAAATTTCACATCTTTCATGGTTTACCTTTATTCAGACATAAAAAAAGACCACCGAGGTGATCTGTTATTAGAACGGCAGCACGGGTCGCCACACGCAACCGCAATTAGGCAATTGACCGGGCATAATATATTCGCCATCAATCAAGCAGCCTTCAGATAGCTTAAATCGCTTTCTTTCCCGACCTGCTTTAACGTGACTATGACGGGGTTTATTGCCACCGCCACTATGTACCCACTCAGCCTCAACGATACCAGCAGCTTGTTGCCTTGCTGCCGATAACGCACTTGTTGCCTTGCGTGTTTGGTCACGAGCGATAAACTCAGCTCTTCGCCGCGTGATACCGTGACGCTTACCAAAGTTACGCTCTATTTCATCAGCAAGTATTTTTCTATCACCGCCACGAGCAACGGCGCGATATACCATACCTTCTACTTCAGTAAAGTATTTCTCAGGGATAGAGCGGATAAGAGAAACATTCTCAGCAATGATCGCCTCACGCTTCTCTAACATGGCGTCAGTCCATTGCATGTTGATAGTCATAGATTCACGCCTAGCTGCAGCCAATAAACCTCTATCGACTGCATCTTGCGTTTTATCCATTAACTCATCTGATATTGGAAGTGCCTTATTAATGAATCGGTCAACCCATTTCCTTGCTAGAGAATCAAGTAGCCTTTTGATAAAAGTAACAGGATTAGCATCCATGGCTAAATTAGCATCTTGAGCGAGAAGATTACTGCGAATAGCGTTAACTATTTCGCGCCTAACCTCATCGTTCATTTCTCTAATTTCTGCTAGCAACTGCCTTTGATACCACTTGATATTGCCAGCATTATAGTTAATAGGCTTCAGTCTCGTTGTCTTCTGGTTCATAATCACCATCCAAGTTTTCGAAACCAGCACCCTCTATACCCTTGAGAGCATCCCTAGCTTCCTCTGAGTTAACCAACATACTGTCAGCAGCAACTGCCACAGCATCAACGCGAATCTTAGTGATCTCAGCGCGTTCTTTTTCGCTAATCTCATCAAGAGGCCTAAACTCAAAGTAAATATCCTCTTTTATTTCTCCAAACTCTGAAAGTTGGATAATCTTGAAGATATTCTCTAAGGGTCGTCTTAGATTTCCGTCCTGATACCCTGACACAGTTTCATGCCATGTAGATAACTCTGACTCACCCGAGGCATTTAAACCTGCTGGAGCGTTCCCTAGGAGTTTTAAATTGGTAATACGCGAAGGAATGCAGAGTTGATCCTGATAGTTTGATAGCAGATTGGATAATTCACTTAGCGAAGTTTGCATGTGAATTAAATCCTCTCCTGTATCTATTACCCAAACACCGAAGTTATCCTGATATTGCGTAAACATCTTGATGCGCTTATCAAACTCGCCCGGCATTTGTAACCGCGCGTCCATATCAGTTTTAAGCGCCCTCATTCTCAATGTGCGGAGTATCTTAATTACGTTTTTCTTAGCATCACGCCAGTCAACAACGTAATCCTCCATTAACTGAGTGAGAGATAACCCGCCAAAGTTGTATGACGGCTTGAGAATATCTGGCACTGGTCGACTAACAATGTCCATAAACCTTGATTCATGAACTGTTTTGCCCATAACAAACCACGCGCTTGGTTTATAGAAATCATCAGCTAACGGCCACTGCGTGTTGTACATGGCAGGATAAATCCAAGTCGGATCAACAACTCTAAGGCCTTTTAGTGATCCTTTAGGTATCTTTCTTGGGTCTAAGAATAAAGGCTTTTCCAACTCATAATCTGTCTTTGCACCAGTATCAATGTAAACATGAGCAACACCATACTGAGAGTCTTGCTTAACCGCATCGTGAATTAATCGCTTTACATCATATTTAACGAGTGCGTTTTCCATCAGTTCAATATCAGGATCGCCCTCTTTACGACTTTTAACTTCAATCCAGTTACGGGTCATCTCATCAGCGAATACACTGTGCATGTTAGAATATTCAACTTGCTGAGACATTGCCGCTAACTGTGGGTATCCACGAAACCCTGAATACTCATCACCAATCGACATCGTATTAAGCATGTCGTATGGCGTGGCATCCATTGCAAATGCTGCTTCCTTTTTAGATTCAGGAATTACACCAGGCAATGGCTCATATCGCTCGAAGTGAGCGTATTTCTTTTCCTCACCTGATGCGGAGGCCTTTTCTAAATCAATATCTTTAATCCTGAACGGTTGTTTTCCGACAGGCTGTTGTGTTTTTTTACTCTTGCTCATCGGAGTATCTCGTCTGGAATGCGGAATGGTTGTTTAGCGTTAGAGAACGCCATAATGAACGCATCGGCTTTGTTTGGGCTTGGGATACCACGTTTCTTCATATCCTTTTTACTCTCAACCTTTACGCGCCCGTTACTGTCATAATCGACTTGAGGGCGTGATAACTCTGCTTTGAGGTATTCGATATCTTTCATATCACTGGATATGCTGATTAACTGGTCATCGGTGAATTTGTCGCCATGCTCGATAGCTCTCCAAGTGTTATAGAAGCGATCAGCAACTAATTGCCACTGCTGCGCCTTCAAATTGGAGAACATATCTTTATTTGTTTTACCGGGCTTATAGTTGCTTTCTGGCTTCTCGACGGAAGCTCCTGCGTTAAACCCGACAGTAACAATGCGATTATCTTTACGATTAAATTGAGCCTTAACGCCAGCACCAACGCCGATTGAGTCGTAGATAACTGTATCTACGTTATTCTTAACCGCATCAGCATAGACCTTGTCAGCGCTAAATATGACGTCTTGACCTCGCCACTCTTCGACAGACAAAGCAATCGAGCCATGACGAAGCACTATGGCATTAGCATCTTCGCCATCATCAGCAACGTCGAAACCGACAATTCGCTTACCTCTTGGCTCAAATCCTAATTTGATATGCGCATCGACAGCCGCCTCAATCCATGCAGGCTTGATAATTGCTAACGCGGAGTCTGCAACCGGTTCGCCTAGCCAGATATGGCGGTATAGCTCAGGATCACGTTCTTTGCACTCTTCCATTTGCTTAGGAAGTGGCGTGTCGTAAAAGTGGGGATTTACGTCGTAATTAGCCTTGAGGACTATTGCGCCCTCTGGCGGCTTAACAACAAATCTCTGGTAAGTGTCATCAAGGATATTCTTCGGGTTGAAGCTTACCCATATTTCCGCATTTTTATCGCCGCGAATTGAAGGCAGTAACACTTCCCATGAATCTTTGACTACCGCCTCAGCCTCTTCAATCCAGCAAATACCCACACCTTGAATTGATTTAATCTTGGTGACGTTATTTTTGATACCAGCAAATACGAATGAAGCGCCAGTGCCAAGGTGAATAATTGTGTTCTTTTGTATCTCGAACTCGTTAGTGTAACCTAACCTGTCGATGGTTTCACAAAGCAACTTATGTACTGAGTCACTAATCGAACCCTGAAACTCACGAGTACACAGAATAACTGTTTTGATTCTGCGTGCGACTTCAATAGCTAGCTCTGCAAAGAAATAAGATTTACCGCTACCTCGACCACCATAGGCCACCTTATAAGGGGCGCTTGCTGCAAATGGTTTAAAGTAAGGGTTAGCCATCGAATATATCCTTGATAGAGCGATTCTCTACTTTCACGTCAGCGGTTAGGTCAACTTTATCCACGAAGGCACTAACGTTTTTGTGCTTGCCTAGTAGCTCAAGGTTTTTCACTTTGTCAGGCCATTTGATTTTCTTCATGATGCCGACCAAATCGCGCTCACCATCTTTAGACTCGAACATTTCAGCTAAGTCCATGCCACTTAAAGATGTGCGCCAAACTTTTGGCCACTCCTGAATAGGTTTAATGCCTCCGTTATCATGAAGGATATCCAGAACGTCCATTTGGTCTATTTCAACTAGTCGCTTAAGCACATAATCAGCATCAATGCTTAGCCTTTCATTGCGCTCATTCATTAACTCTTGAATTCGATTTTGAATACTAAGTTTCGCTAAGTTTTGCGATCCTTGCTCATTTGCAGTCTTCTCGCTGTACCCTGCTCGAATTGCTGCTTGAGTAGCATTCAAATCAATTAGGTACTCGCGACAGAATGCTTCCTGCTTGTCTGTGAGTGCCATATCCATTCCTTAAATAAAAAAGGCCACTAGGGCCTATTTGGTTTTCTGTTTGTTGACTAGCTTGCCTAACTCCCGCTCGACGATTTCAGCAACTATCCTGCCATCATCAACTCTGCCACAGTGTAAGTATTCAAGTGATTGCTGTAATTGACGATGAAGAACATCTAACCAGTCTTTTTCTTGTTTAGTCATTATTCAATACCAGGAAGATAGATTTGAGCCTCTTTCACAACCCGCTCCCTTGCAGATAGTAGTAATTGTTTTCTACCACCAACACCCCAGTTAGCCATCGTTCTCGCGCAGCTACTAACATTTTTGGTTTCGGTATTGATTACATGATCTAACTTGTTCAACTTAGCCATGATATCTAACCCTTTTCTCGTAGCATCCTTAAAGGTGTTATATACGAGAATTTCAAACTCAGGCTTTAACCAAGCTGCATATCGAATAACAACTAACTCTAATGCCCATACACCATGATTAAGCCCACCGTTAATGACTTTGACCGCAGTGCATTTTTGCATTGCGCTTAATTTTTCTACAAATGTCTTAACCTGTTTGCTTCTCAAAAATTGGCTTGGCTTTTGACTCTCTCTGGCTTCGCCATTTGCCACGGCTGAGGCATGTAAATCATTTAGGTTATACCTTCCTTTGTCATCAACACGAACAGATACACCATTAATACTTACTCTTGGATATTGCATAACGTATTACCTTCATTTGAAATGAACCCTCGTTCACATAGAAAATCAGCCCGTCGAAGCTCGCCAGCTATAACTGACTTCCTCGAAGGCTCATATCAAAGTGATTGGATTCGACGTTTTAGAGTTGCTCTGTGAATGAGCAATGAAATGCGTAGAGTTCGCAACCATCATCACGCATCACTACGTTACTTTGGTCACTTCTAGTCTGTTCCTAGCAGTCAAGATAGGGATCGACCTCCTTAATGGATAAACGATTTATCTAACCAAACTGGTATATACACTTACTTAAGCTATACTAAGTAAACATCGCTATACTTTGATTGATATCTTGTTAGTATTGCCCAGCCCCCATGCTGGGCTTTTTTTATTCTTTTGGAATGCTTTTATCCAGTTCTTCACGGAATTTAACTGGATTATCTGAACCTTCTACTGCCATGATATTTCTCCATTAAAAAGCCCCGCTATTGCGAGGCTCGTTATTAATCTTTGATAAATTCATCTGTCGAAATTGAGTTATGAACCTCAACGAGTTCTGCGGTAGTGCTATCTACCACGACCTTAACGTGAGGATGATAGTTTTCTGCAAGATACTTCATTAGTGGTTTAACTACTGCGTCAAATTCAGATTCATTTTTTTGATTCATTTCATCACCTGTCGTTGTTGTTCAATTTCCCGTATTGCTTTCTTGTCTGAGTTACATTGCTCAATAACCGATAACAGGGAGATGTTTAACATTAAGGATTCTCCCCATGTCATTTGTTCTGGTATGTATGGCAATAAACAATCAGCGGTTAGGTGTGCTGGTATCGATATATGTTCCACTGGCACGTATTCTTTCTGAATAGTCGTGCATCCTGATAAGAGCATCATTAGGAATAGCGGTATTGGCACAATCATTATTGACAAGAACAGTTTTGATAACCGTTTTAACTTTTTCAGAATCCACGGCTGACCTATTCCGCTCTTCGCTATTAAGTGATGAGACATTGTTGATAATCCTGAATGTTCGGTTGGCGTTTTCTGTGATTGAGTTTTGGCGTGAGAGTTGCTCGGTGAGTGATGACTTATCTTTTTCCAACTCGTCAATATCTCTCTTTAGATTTGAGTTTTGATGAACAAAAAACAAAATCACCAACAGGGGGATAAATGCAACAAAATACTTTGCCAGCAGCTTTAAAAGCTCTTTTGTTATTATCCCCATATCACTTAACGCCATTGTGCTCTAACGAGTAGTGATTACCGTCATTGAATCGACCACCCCATGTACCGCCGATAGATTCCCAATGTTCACCAAGCAATTTATGGTCACTTGATGCAGTTAGATATTTGCCATCTTTAAATAGGTTGAAATCCACAGCTAGGCGTTGTGTGTGTACGCTGTTTTTAATACCCGCACCTGATTTGGCATTTAACTGTGCCTGCTCTGGCGTTCGGTATGCTTCCGAGAATGTCAGCTCATATCCGTTGTCATAAGCAAAGATAATTAAGTCCGCAATCATACGAGTGAACTTGCGTTGTTTCTCACCGAGTGTCATTTGTTAACTCCGAATTTGTTTTTGAAGAACGACATTACCGCTTCCACGATTGCGCCGATTTTCTTAGTACCTAAGAAGCCAATAAACACACCAAAAAACTGGGCTAAACTGATAGGTAATTTGGCATACTCCAAAGCAGTAATAATGCCAATACTGATAAAGGCACATATAGCCGCCTCAGCTAGAGATGCCTTCCATCCCGAACCTTCTCTTTTCTCCCTGGTAAAAGCAGTCATTCCGGCTAACAAAACGCCAGCGATAAGTGGCGCATTTATTGTTATCCAGCCCCAGATTTGCACCCAGAATTCTGTATTTTTTTCAGGCATGCGCATACTCACACCCCTGCGGAGTGTTCCGTAATTAAAGTTAATAGAACGCCGACTCACAGCTCTTGTGTGAACGTGAGGTGTTGTGATTGATTCTGTGGTCGGCATATACGAAAAAAGGCCGCCTAAGCGATCTTTAAAATGAGTTGTTCGGAATAACCGAACATGTGAACTATCCGGAAATTCCGGAGAGTTGAACTTGTAACGACTGCTTACAGGTTTCAGATAACAAAAAACCCCGCCGAAGCGAGGTCTTGAATGAGGTAAGTAAACTTAAGAGTCACGTAAAGCAACTTACCTGATTAGTATTGCTAATTTGATATTATAAGTCAATAGCAAAGTTCAGTTATTTTCTTAACTTTAGCTACACGTTTTCGATTATTCATTGCATTTCGAAGAGGTTCGTACAATAACCACTGAGCAGCCTTGAGTTTTGCATCAACATCATTTCTGCAAGTTCCAAGTGATGGCTTTTTAAATCTATTGCCACCCTTGGTTTGCATTTTGCGTGGTTTTGCAACTCGGTGATAGTAAGATGCAATCGACAGCTTAGATGAACCATGAGCGTAATAACTTAGTAATATTCCATAAGCCTGTGTGTCAGTGGCGATGACTGAATCTACGACCTGAGAAATCAACATTCCTTCATCGTCATTGCACATAGGTCTTGATGGCGCTGCATTCGGCTCGACCGTTTTCATAAACTTATAAATCATGTTTATCATGCGTCCAGACCGACCCGATTGAACCCAAGCCCCCCAAAGCTCCAACCAACCATCTAGCCAGCTAAACTGTTCATCTGTTAATTCCTGCTCTCCGATATAACTCATCTCGCCTCCGGTAACACTGTGTGATAGTCATCATTTGCAGTTGTATATAAAACCCTGACACCATCCATCAGCCCGCATAATACTTCCATGCATTCAGCAATCTGGATTACACAGAAGTTAACTCGACCGCCTGATTTGGATTTTAAATATCTAGCTTCTTCAATAGCTGCGATTAAGTCAGTGAACATCATCTATCTCCCATATCGTGATATCTAATGAGCCATGAGTAACCTTTTCACCTCGACGGATCCGCATATCATCAATCTGGCTATCATCCACCCAAAATTCGGCATGAGTTAACGAATCGAAAACTGCTTTAGGCAAGTTATCAAGGTCTCTTTGTCGTTTATCTGGGGGATTTGCTATGATGACTATTTTGATGCGGGAAGTGGTTTTGACGTCTAGGTTATGTTGCTTGATGTAATCTGTTACTTGCTTTCGATAGTTAGTGCCTTTGGATGAGATATAATGGCGTCCTCTACAATGCCTCCAGTACGTATTATTGCTCGGTGGCCACGGTAATTTTAAGTGATACTCGTTCATACCTTAATCTTACCCTCCTTGATGAGAATATCCTGAGTGCGAATAACGCCTTCTAAATGACATTGCTTTGCGTATTCAGCATCGACGTAGTGAGTACGTCTATCTGATTCATCGTGACAAGCACTACATGCCCAAGCACCAAAAATATCATTAGGTTTTATTCCGGTACCACAAATGCCAGACATTCGATAATGAGCTAAGACGACAGTTTCAGAATTGCCGTTACACACTCCAGGTATTCTAATTTGGCATTCACGACCTCGAGCTTCTTTGCGTAAGTTCGCCATCTCCCTCTCCTTTGATTTTATCCATCACTTCCAAATGAGCGTATTCATCAGCACACTTGCTACACACATAAATTTCTTCATCTGTTAGCGGTCTATTGCATGACATGCAGTTCATTTGATTTGCCTCATAGTTAGCCCATAACCAAACGCTGCCCCAGTATCGATGTATTCCTGATTAGCGCGCTTTTCGATACCTTTAATCATTGGTGTATGCCCAAATAGAAATAGGTCAGCGCCTTTAATCTCACGGACGTTATCGTCACCAATACGCTCACGACTCCAAATGACATACTGCTCATCTACTGGCTTGCCGAACTCGTATTCATCGGATGGGTAATCAGCATGTGCAATGACTGTCTTTTTTCCATCTGTATTTACTTCGATTATTAGCGGTAGTTGCTCAGCTTTAGCTAAACAGGCTCGGGATAAAACTTCACTATCGTAGTCCTGCATGAAAAACCAATCACCGCCGTTATAGAGCCAGTTATGTGAAGGCTCCCCATTAAACAAAGCGTCAATAGCCATTTGCTCATGATTGCCACGTACAGCTCTAAACCATTTCTCATTAATCAAGTCTAGGCATTCAACGTTTTGGTCCCCACGGTCAATTAGGTCGCCAACTGAGATTAATAAATCTTTTTCTTTATCAAAATCAACTCGATGCATGTTCCTTTTTAATAGATTGAAGCATCCATGAATATCGCCAACCACCCAAATATGCCGATACTGATCCCCATTGATTCGGAGGTAAATTCCGTTGCGTTCTTCACTCACACTCTCACTCCGCTCAATAAAGAATCAAACTTCATCAACATCGGATTACCCATACCTGAGACGTTGGCTTTATCGACAAATGACAATCCACACATAAAATCATCCAGCACTTTTCTAGGCTTCTTTGCTTCAACTTTCTTTGCTTTTGGGAAGAGTGGAAGGTTAGCCAGTCGCTCTTTTTCAAATTGATTTCTCAACCGAGTAATAGCATCGTCTGTTACCGCGTAGTTATTGATTGGGCGAGTGCGTTTACGGCTCTTTATTTCAACATGCACCACACACTGGAATGCAAGTAACTTTCTTAGAATAATTCCGACTCTTGCGGGTGTTAAACCCGTAACAGATGAAATAGTGTTGTGATTAAATGAGATAAATTCACGACCAACCACTATCACTCGCGCATAAGTCCTGTATTGTTCTTCAGTCATGATCACCTCCTGTTTAAGTTGTAGCGATTAATGTGCTCACGGCGACTTTCTTCTAAGCGCTCCACCTCTTTTTGCGCTCGATTCAATTTTTTATCGATGCGTTCCAATTCAACCACCGCCTCTAACCAGCTACGCTTTTCACTTTCACTTTTAAATTCAGGAGGTAGAAAACCTCTTTTCACAAACTCCTTTTTAGTCATTTCCAACTCAAGACTAACGACTTCATCTTCAAAGGTTTTCTGGCTTTCTGTTTGCAAACATTGAGGAATGACTTCCATCCACTTTTTCATGTTCTCTAATGCGTTATTTCTCTTAGCCATTGCTTCCAGCCTCCAACTCAATAGCCCGCTTTGCCGATGCCAGCACTTCACATAAGTCTTGTTCTTTGTCTTTATGTCCCCTCAATCCAGCGCAGAGAGCTTTTTTAATTAAATGCTGTAATGCTGGGTTAGTGACTTCAAAGGCTTTTAAAACGTCATACACATCGATTGTTACGCCTTTACATGGTCTGTCGTATTTACTCATTTTGTTTCCTTTTTAATTCCATATATTGAGAGTTATCAGGTATCGTCACGAAACAACCTATACCTACCGCCCAGCGCTCAACCTGCTCCATGAAGTGGAACATTTCACCCGTATCAAGTTTTGATGTTTTCCGAAGTGTTCTTACGCGCTCTGTAAGCTGTGTAGTAACGTCAACCATATCGACCACCTCATAACCGAGGAATGTATGCTTAAGCATCTCCTTAACGGTTTCTGGCGTGTAATTGGCGTTGTTCTTACATAGGTATTTACTTATCTCTGTGCACCACATATGAAAAGTGGCATTCTGAGATAATGAACGTTTGTTTTTCCAAGGCTTGATGATGATTCGGTGTGGTTGGTTTGTTGCTAGAACTTCTTTGAGGTGTTGCCATGCGGTATTTTTGGTTGATTCGTGGAAGAGAAAATCTACTTCCAAGTTAACCTCCTTGCATTTCTGCGTATACCTCTATCCAATATTTAGCTTCTTGGATCCATTCTTTTTTCTTTTTGCGGATTTGTCTTTTAGTTGGTTTGCATGGGAATTTATAGTGCTCCTCAATCCAGCCTGCATTTATTTTTAACATCCAAAATCTGCTATTCGTATTGAAGTTAACGTAATAGACCATGACTTCTACTGGTTCACTCACTGTTAGCTCTCCTGTTAAACCTTTGCGCTGAATAATCACGGTCAATTTGCATTAATTCTTTTGGTGTCATGTCATCAGAATTATCAGGGTAAATATCGTTATTATGGGAAAAAGAGAAGTCAGCGCCACAATCAGCATTAGTACATTCGATATGATCACAAAGGTGGTTATCTTCTGGGTTCGGCTCGCTCTCTCCACACCATTTAACTTTACTGCCACACAAAGGGCACTTTTTTAGCTCATTCATCATTAGCTCTCCTGTTCCATGCTTGCTTAGCCTCATCGGCATCTTCATATCCGAACTTATTTGATGGGCAAATAGTGTTAGAGCAGATGACCAAGTGACCCAAATCCTCGAAGTAGTGATATTCACCACGTCCACCACAAAACGGGCATTTCTTGAGTTCGCTCATAACAACGGCTCCCGTAATCCTGTTTTCACATATTTGATATCGTAGGCAATGTAGATTTCCCATTCGTCATAATCGTGACCGTAATAATGACCGCCAGACCATGCGCGTTCGTCTTGGTCATTAAGTATGAAATCCCATTGCTCATCGTTGAGCTTAACTAAACGAGCAACGTTAGTGTCGAACACTTGTTGCTTAATCATTCTTGCAAGTGGTGATTCCATCATTCACCCTCTGGCATTGGTGGGAGTGGCAAAGGCATCCAGTGGGTTGCTGTTACCTCTTGACCAAATCTATTAAATTTATTACCGAAATATCTGACCGCCTCATAAACAGATGGGTAATCAGTAGCAATAAGAACCCTCCTCCCTACTTCCGGTAATTTATCTGAGCACTTAACCCAATTAGCTCCCTGCATTAGATGCCTCCCATTCAATTTTAAATAGTCGCTTAAGCACTTTCTCGCTTCGGTAATTTTTGAAGAACCTGCGGTTATAGTCTTTGCAGTTCTTTATGTATTTTCTTTTCCTGAAAGTAGCCTCGTCGGCATAAGCCCATAAGAGATCTTTATAATTAGTTCCTTTCATCTAAAAATCCTCTTGCGTGTTATCTGAAGCCATGCTTTTGCTTCAAACTTGCGATTATTGACAGTGATTTATTGCGACTTGTTGGTGTGACTTTGTGTTCGACCTGAAGCACTGGCGCTGGAATAGTTTCACCTGATTTGATTCTTGCCGTCATGAACCGTAACTCTTTGGCGCAAAGCTTTTTAACCTCGCTATCAGTTAGGCTTTTACTTCGCATCTCAGAGTAAATTTTGGTAACCATCCAGTAGCAAGCGTTTGAGGGCCATTTCATTTCACGCCAGCCACGCATTTTGCAGTATTCTCGATAGAGCTCGTAAAGCTGATCCTCGTCAGGCAAACCAAGAGCTATATAATCCTCTTCCTTGCACCACTTGATAAATTGACCAACAGCAGGCCAGAAAGGGTTATCACTTGCTCTAGCATGTCGCATACCGTTTTGAAGTTGCTCTCTGGTAGTAATTCCATTTTCTGCAAAGGCGGCGATCCATTGTCGTTTTGCAGTAAGTTCCTCTGACTCGTTTTTGAAAATGGTGTTTACTGAGGCTGGAAATATTTGTTTCAGATTTCGGAATAATACATCGACTAGTTGCTCAGCATGATTATTTACAACTTTTTGCGGGGTGCTACTCTGAGCCATTCTAGCCAATGCGCCTGCATCACGATTAGCGATTGCAGTAGCCAGATTAGTCTTCATATAAAATCATTCTCCCATGCTTCACGAGTATTCCAGCTCTGTGCTGGTTCAGGATCAACCTGTCGCTTACCTCGATTGGGTTGTTGGCTCTGCATGGTCAATGTGTCCCATTTCTCACGCAACTTTGCGGGAGATAACACGTTGCTACACCAGAACGAGTCACGATTAGCCCATTTAAACATTCTGCAAATATCTTGGTGGGTATGCCCGTCTAACTGCCTCATCAGACGAATATCGTTAGCCCATGTTGACCAGTTAGGCTCCTTAGCCGTAGGACTTACTATCAGGACTTGCGAGTAAATCCATTGAGCGGCTTTCAGGTCATCAGCATTTCCCCACTTGTTACCTTTGGGTGAGCTAACAACCGCATCAGGCTTAACGGCTAAAACTTTTTCAGATGGCCTGTCAGAGGATTCGTTAGAATTCTCGGACGATATATTAGTTATTTCTTTTTTCTTTAAAGTATTTCTTTTGTGTGTCTCCAAGTCAGAGACATCATTTGTCTCTAAGTTAGAGACTTTTTTAGTCTTCAAGTTAGAGACACAGTCTCTAGATTGATTTTTCCATGCTGAAACCTCTTTATTAACCCCAATTTTATTACCCTCAAGAATGAGGTAATTCATTGAAATCAATTCTTTCTTTGCCTTGTTAACGTTCTGTCTTGATAGTCCAGATACGTCAGCTAATTGAGAATCGGATATACGGTCTACTTTTTTGCCAAACCCATAGGTTTTTCTGATAATCGTTAACATCACTCTTAGCTGCCTAACAGTTAAATTACAGCAGGAAAGTGATTCAAGTAATTCATTGGCAATTCTCGTATATCCATCATCAGTATCTGCCACTCTCTTTGTCTCCTGCTGTATCGCAGGGAACTGGAATACTTCCGCTGTATTCGTCATGCCGCCTCCAATTGCTCTCTAGCCAGTAAACCTGCTATCCACTGAATACCTTTAGGGGTAAATTTAACTTGTGTGTATGCGTGACCGTTGATTTGATTCTCACCTGTTTTTACATCAAAACGCCCTGCGTCAAGGTGTTCTGAATAAGGTGTTAATTTACCAGCCAGCTTGTACATAATTCTTTTTGAAAGTAGAAACTCTCTAAAGAAGTTCTCTTTCACTTTTAGTAATTTGCTCACCTCTCTAAAACCCAGTAAGCCAGTAGATTGAACGTAGCGATCAACAAATTCAGCTTTAGGCGCTGCAATTGCTAATTTCTGTTCTGCGATTTGCTTTTGTTCTGCTAAGTCAGCAGCGAGGCGTAAAGCTTCTGGTAGAGTTTGAGGAATGAATGATTTTTGAGATTCAAGTTCTTGCCAGCGTTTAATGATTGCCATTCTTAACTTGATGCTGTAACCAGAAATCAGACACAAACATTCTTCTTTGTTGAGCAGAAGCATTTGCTGTGTTCTGTTTTTAGTGTCTATGTAATCTCCTAACTTTTCAGGAGATTGAATTTCAACCAACATCTTACGGATATCAGCCATCACATTGTCGTGTCTCTTGCCTGTAAGGTCTGCAATTTCACGACTACTCATGGTTAATTCACCACTGTTTACTAAAGTAGTTATTTGATTCATAATTACCTCATTGGGTTGTTGTTAAATTAAGTCCATTTGTTGAGAAGCCTCAGTTACCGCTGGGGCTTTTCTTTTTGGTGCTTTGACATGTTCAAGCATCTGAATTAACGCTCTAGCCTCATCACCTTGCAATATCACTGTGTCATCCGGTGTCTCATACCCAATAGCGACTAAAAGCCTTGCACAACGTTGTATGAAGCTTAATTGCGTTTTAGATTGTTGAGATTGCCAGCGAGATATTTGTGATTCGTGAATACCCGTCCTTTTCGCTACTTCTCTAGCGCCAGTAACAAGTATCCCTTTCATGATTTTTGATTCGATTTCTCGAAATTTGCGTTCGTTTGATAGTTCCATTTGTTAAATTCCTTCTTAGATTACTTCCCATATTGGGAACAGCAGTAATGATCCGTGGCTCATTCCATATGAGCGGATTGTTGATAATAATTTGCCGATTGAAGTCAAAAGGCACTGCATGAATTTTTAAAGAGCGTGGCGTTTAAACTTCGCCAAATATTTCGTGTAAATCAGGTCTTAATTTGTTTGCTTGAATAGCTCCATTAGTTGCTAATTCAATGCGCTTTGCGCTAGTGGCAGATGGTTTTTTCTTTCCATGTAACCAAGCCCATACAGAAGGTTGTTTTACGTTACATATCTCAGCCAGTTTTTGCTGACTACCAACCATGCCAATAGCCTTGTCAATTAATTTATTTCTCATAAATAACCTCGGCTGTTGGAATATACCTAATAATAGCCAAGGTTATTCACGAAGTAAATAGCTTTAGCTGTTTGTTGAAAAATAACCTCGGCTATATAATGAAATTATGAAAAATACGACATTTGCAGAAAGGCTAAATCTAGCCATGAAGATGAGAGGAATGACTCAAGTTGAACTAGCTGAGTCAGTAGGAATGGCACAACCCAGCGTCTGGAAGCTCACATCTGGAAAAGCACAAAGCTCAAGAAAAGCCGTTGAGATAGCTAAATCACTAAACGTTGATCCTGTATGGTTAACAACTGGCGGTGGCTCTCTCCCTGATTTCTTGCAACAAGAGCAGGATGGAGTTAGCAAAGATGAATTATCGGTGAGAAAAATATCAGAGTGGGGAAATGGTACACCTTTAGATGATGATGAGGTTGAGGTTCCTTATTTTAAGAGCATTGAGCTTGCAGCAGGTGTTGGTTGCACAAACAATGAAGATCACGATAACTTTAAGTTGAGATTTTCAAGATCAACCTTAAGAAGGTATGGAATATCACCAAGTGGTGTGTGTGCATTCCCTGTGCATGGCGAAAGTATGGAGCCCATTATACCTAACGGAACAACTGTTTTTGTTAATTGTAATGATAAGAAAATTGTTGATGGCGGGGTTTATTTCATTGAGCAAGATGATTTATTTAGAGTAAAAGTCCTGCTTAGACAACCAGGAGGAAAGCTCATCATAAGAAGCTATAACTCCATAGATTATCCAGATGAAATAGCAGACATTGAAAGCGTAAAGGTTGTAGGTAGGGTTTTTAATATGTCTGTAATGTTAATATAGAAAATAACAACCCAATCCAGCCCTCTTCTTGAGGGCTTTTTTATATCTAAAAATTACCATTCATCACATTTCAATAAAAAAATAAAAAATAAATAACCTTTTAAAACAAAAATATATAGCCAAATATAGCTTTTATATATCTCAGGCTATTTACATCAATAATAACTTTGGCTATATTAAAACACATCGAAGGCAAGCAACATGAAATACAGCCTAATGTTCTTTAACAATTTGGAAAGTCGGAACAGCATACCTAACCTGTTTAGACCCTTACGCAAAAATGCGACATATCACTAGGCACGATCTGGTTGGTGAGAATGTTACTACTGCACGAGAGTGATTACAGATAGGAATAGGCAGCACTGATAGGTGTTAGGTATGCAAGCGCAAGAATATTAATCAACGGGAGAAAAATAAAATGGTTTAGTAGCGCGGACAGACCGCTGACGCATAGCGTTAAAGGTTAGGTAGTGACTAACCCCTGAGTAGCATGATGGCTAGCCTGTGTAGCGACGGGTTAAGGTTCCTAGATCACAAATAGCTCCGGCACTCCAAGCTGACCGCCAATCAGCTACCGGTTAGAGGTGAGGGATTCTTGGTGATACCCCTGACGACGGACTCAAGGGCATGAGCGAGGGCACTGCGTGAGTGTGCCAGCTTACTCTAGCGACTTTACGAGGTCGTTAGGTTAAGCAAAAGAATAACGGAGGATATGTGGAAATTTACTATCAGCCACCAAAGAAATTTAAAGGCAATCCAACGCCGGTTATAGTCAAGAAAGTTAACAGCAACTCATTCAAGGCTAAGCAATATGCTAGATATGCATCTTTCAGAGATATCAAACTGAAAGAAGAAGAAATTGCTAAAGCTAACTCAGTGAAAGAGAAGAAAGAACGCCCTGTTCTATCTCTCAAACCAACAAAGCATTATCCAAGTGGAGATAACTGTTGCTTGCCTAATGTAGCAGTATTTTCAGGGGTTAAAATAAAACAGCCGAGCAGTGAGTTCGGGATTACGGCGAGATAAATAGGAGAAGTAAGATGAAATTTGAAGATTTACCAGAGAATATCCAACTAATAGCAGCTAATACACTAAGTAAGTTGCTGAAAGATAATCAACCACCAAAAGAGCTAGCTCAAGAGTTAGCCAGCTCCATAAAAAATTCATTTATTGCTTTATATGAAAGTAATTAGGAATCACCTAGTTTTTTAAAGTGCTCGTTAAGCGCCGTAAAAGTGTAAATAAGTGCCTTTCCATTATTCTGAAGACCAGCACCAAAAGCAGGTCCAGTTTTACCTGCTCTAATCATTTCAACCAATAACTGCTGTGCCGCTTGCTCAGGGTTTTTCTTAGGGTCAATTATTTCTGACATAAAACATTCCTATATTGACTGTGGAATAACCAATATATCAATTTTCCTTGACTGTGGAAAGTAAGGAACCACCTCGCCTGATGTGGTTAAAAGCAGGCATCAAAAGGAGGATTTAATGGATAAAAAGGAACTATGCCCCGTATGTGGTGAGGGGTATTTGCACCATGAGATGGAAGAAATAGAAGTTAGGATCAACTCAGTTAAGCATGTAATTAACACTAAATATTCAATTTGCGACAGTTGCGAATCTGAGATAGCAACTGAGGATGACGCTAGGTTCAATAAAGCTCAAGTCACAGCGTTAGAAAGAAAGTACAGGACTCAAACCTAGTTAACTAATTACAGTCCATTCTGTGGGCTGTGGTGAGATAACTTTTTTAGACCAGCAAATCAAAGGCGATAAATCGGTCTCGCCATATTTACTAAGTACCGTTTGAATCGGAGGATTTATGTAAGTGTTCAAATCTAAACTGAGAGAAAAATAAATATTATGCCGATCCTATTCATGGCTTGAATAGCGTTAGCCCATGACGATATATGGGCAACTAACCAGAGCTTATTATTTAGTGGGCTGTGGTGAGTTGATTAATAGATAGGAGATAGAGATGGAAATATGGTTTAAGGAATTTGAGTCACATGGACGACAGATTTTAGTTAAGAAAGTCAGTGAAGTAGATGAGCAAAAAGTCGGGGTGCAATATTGTTGGCCTGAGAAAATTCTTGAGGTCGATTTTGGGCTGTGGGTGGATTACGACGAGGATGATGAGGAAAGTTGTGATAAAGCAGAAGATGCACGCAACAATCTATTCGACACCATCGATCAGGAAGTGGTAGATACCGTGGTGAGGGAATTAATTCAAAAACTCAAGCTTGATGATTAGCATCGTATTTAGTTAATAACGGAGGGAGTATGACAGATAAACTTTACACCTACGGAAATGTGCCAGATAAAACAGGTGGAGCAGCTTTTCCAGTTCCAGCAACAGAATTACATGGCACTACCACAGGCATGACGTTGCGCGATTATTTCGCTGCTAAATGCATGCAGGGTGATTGGGCAACTGAACGCATGGATAGCGGATATTGGTCACAGGATGATATTGACGCCATTTTCAAGGATAAAGCTGAAACCTACTACCGCATGGCAGATGCAATGTTAAAGGCTAGGGGGTGATATGGGATTTAAAGGTACGCCAGCGCCATGGAGGCTCGCAACGATGGGTCCTAATGGCTGTCCTGTTGTAGGTGATAGAACAACGATGGTTGCCATGCTGACTCATACTGTAAATGAGGAAAGGCAGGTGTTAGAAGCCATGTCAAATGCTTACTTAATATCTGCCGCGCCTGAACTTCTTGAATCATTAATAACTCTTGTAGCACAAGTGGAGTTATTTTATAGCAAGGAAAAGGACGACTTTCTTCCAGAATACAAAACCGCAAAACTAGCAATCGCAAAAGCTCTAGGTAAGCCTTAATCCCTCGGTCAGCAGTAACCAACCACTTAATCATTCATATCGCTATTAATAGTGAGGAATACGCACATAAGGAATTAATTATGGGTAACTTCGGATATTGCGAAGGAGACACCTGTTTGCGTAATGGGTGCCAAGGAACCATAGAGCTACATCCAGTGAATAATTGTTCTTGCCATTTAAGTGCTCCTTGCAGTGCATGTACAGCACCTAGCGGATATTGCGATGAGTGCGGATGGGAAGAATCAGAAGATGAAATCATTAATGACTATGTTGTCAGTACAGACAAAGCTACTGGAGCTTATCGCTCATGGGAGCCTAGAAAATTAGACCCGACAAAATTGGATTACTACAGCAAGCCACACTCAAGCTGCTCAATGATTAAAGAAGGTGTTTATCCAGAAGGAATGGATAAAGAAGAAGTTAGGAAAGAAGTCACTGGCACGTTTGGCGGTAGGTTTGAGCACTTTGGAAATGGAAAATTTAAATTTATAGCCTACACGGATTAACGCACATAAGGAATATAGGAAATGGCAAATGAATTAGTCGTAATTGAACAAGCAACGGCGCTGGATTTGTTTACAGCACCAGAAAAAGTAAATCAGATGCTAGAGCACATTAAATCTCTTGCAGAAGAAGAACGAAAAGAACTCGACAGTGATTTCTCAGTAGCTAAAAACCGAAAGGCTTTTGCATCTCTGGCGTACAAAGTTGCTCAAACAAAAACGTATATCGACAAGGAAGGTAAAGCGGTTGTCGATAAGTTAAAAGAGCTACCTAAAAAAGTTGATGCTAGCCGTAAGATATTTCGTGACGAACTAGATGCATTAAGCACAGATATTCGCAAGCCACTAACAGAGTGGGAAGCACAAGAAAAAGCTCGCGAAGAAGCCGAAGCGCTTAAGAAGCAAATCGAAGTTGATCATGAAGAAGCTCTGCAAATGAACGAGCTGTTTGATTTACGCAAAGCTGAAGAAGAACGCCAGCGCATTGCTCGTGAAGAAGAAATGAAGCGACAAGCTGCGGAACAGGCGAGAATCGAAGCTGAACGTAAAGCACAGCAAGAAATTGAAGCATCAGCTAAGCGTGAGCGTGAAGCAAAAGAAGCCGCCGAACGTGCAGAGCGTGAAAAGCAAGAAGCTATTCAACGTGCAGAGCAAGTGGCAAAAGAAGCTAAGGAAAAGGCTGAACGTGATGCTAAAGAAGCACTGGAACGAGCAGAACGCGAGAAGCAATTAGCTATCGAAGCTGAGCGTAAGAAAGCACAGGAAGCAGAACAAGCGCGATTAGCAGAAGAAGAACGTAAGAGTCAGGAAGAGGCTAAACGTCAGGCTGATAAGGAATATCAGAAAACAGTTAACAATAAAGCCATGCAAGATTTAATTGATGCTGGCATTCCAGAAGAGTGCGCCAAGAATTGCATTATCGCTATCGCTAAAAACCTAGTATCAAACGTGAAAATTCACTACTAACCCACCGCACCAACACCAGAGAAACCAAATAACAATCGCTATCTCAATAGTGAGAATTTCGCATGAACATAGACACTATATTCAGCGCCCTACTTCTATTCGCAGTCATTTCATTAAGTCTAATTATCGCAAGGTAAATTATGAAAATTAACCAAGATATTTTCCGTCTGGCGCAAGCTCAGGCGCAGGTAGCTATTCGCCAGAAATGTGAGGATATCTGGTGGTTAGCAATGGAATTACTCAAAGAAAGCTATCAGGAGGGTTTATGAAAAAAATATCCTTCAGCTACTCGAACGGAACTCGGGTAGTAGACGGCAAAACAGTCATGGAATTTGACGAAAGTAGCAAACTCAGTATTGAGACAGGAAGTTTCGCTGAGCTGGCTAAATTAACTGAAATCGACTCAATTGAGGCAATGGAATATGTACTCGATTGTGACGACGAATCGCTTGAACGGATTATCAATGCGATAGGCAAGGAAGACTTTATTAACAGGATATTGCGAGTTTCTAAGCTAAGGAGGGTTGCGTGACTCAGGTTCTAGATATGTGCTGTGGTAGTCGCATGTTCTGGTTTGACAAGGAAGATAACCGAGCAATTTACAGCGACATCCGCACAGAGAAGCATATTTTATGTGATGGCAGGAAGCTAAATATCACTCCAAGCATTATCGCTGATTTTAAAAACCTCCCCTTCCCTGACGGTTCCTTTTATCAAGTTATATTCGACCCGCCTCATTTAATAAGAGTTGGCCACAACGGATGGATGTTTAAAAAGTACGGACGATTAAATAAAGAGTCATGGAAAGACGATTTATCAAAAGGATTTAGTGAAGCATTTAGAGTGCTTAGGCCTGGTGGGACGTTACTGTTCAAATGGAATGAAACTCAAATTCCAACAAAACAAATTTTAGCACTAACAGACCAAAAACCAACAATAGTACAGCGTGTCGGCAAGAACGATAAAACGCATTGGGTGTTGTTTATTAAGGAGGCGTGATGAATCCTTACCATGAACTTGACGCAAGGGAAGAACGCAAACAAGAAGAAGCATCATGGATTGATGCAAAGGACGCTGAGTTAAGCAATGTCGCATTTAATGTGGTTGATGGATTACCAAAAGACATTACCAGTCAATGGAGTGACAGCGTTTTCGATATGACTATTGATAGTCTTTACAAGGAGTTAAAGAACTATCAAGAACGCAGGAGGATGTCGTGACAAATGCAGTTCAAAAAATATATGAGGTTGTAAATCCTCTTAAAAATGAGTTCGAACAAGTGTGTAGCGAGCCAAGCATTGCATTCAAAAGGGAATCCGAATTTGCCATGCAAATATTCGCGAACAATGATTATCTGGCAAATGTTGCAGTTAATAATCTTGTTTCAGTTCGTAGTGCGATCATGAATGTATCAGCTATCGGAATTAGTTTAAACCCAGCGCAAAAGTTGGCTTACCTAGTTCCTAGAGACAAGAAAGTATGTCTCGATATCAGTTACATGGGCTTGATGCATATTGCTCAACAATCACAGGCTATTAAGTGGTGTCAATCAAGCATTGTTCGACAAAATGATAATTTCCAACTCACATCAATAGATACCGCACCTCGCCACGAATACAACGCCTTTGCCACTCAAGAGCAGAGGGGTGAGATTGTTGGCGCTTACACAGTAGTAAAAACAGAAGATGGAGACTATCTAACTCATACCATGGCTATTGCTGATATATACGCAATCCGTGACCGTTCATCAGCATGGAAAGCTTGGATAGCAAGGAAAAAATCCTGCCCTTGGGTAACTGATGAAGAACAGATGATTCTAAAAACAGTAGTGAAGCAGGCGGCTAAATACTGGCCACGCAGAGAACGTCTAGATAAGGCTATTGACTATGTTAACACTGAGGCTGGAGAAGGTATTGATTTTGGAAGCGAGCAACAAGAACCAAAGGACATAACGCCAGCAAGTGAGGATCAATTAAAGGCTATCACGGATTTGATGCTTAAAGTTAATGGCGAGTGGAGTGACGCATTTTTCGCATTCATTAGTAAAAAATTCAACCATCAGATATCCCATCCAGAGCAATTAACCGCATTTGAAGCCAATACCATTATCGACATGCTAAGGAAAAAGGCAGAAGGAAAATGATTAGTAATGACATTATTCTAAGCAAAACAGGCATCGATTTAACCAAGATAGAGCAAGGAAGCGAAGAATGGATGTCTATCAGGCTTGGCGTAGTAACTGCCTCTGAGGCATGGAAAGTTATCTCTAAGCCAAGATCAGGAACAAAATGGACAGACACAAAGAAAACATATTTAAACACCCTTATTGGTGAAGTCTGCACGGGAATTTACAAGGAGGTATCAGCAAGGACGCTGGAATGGGGTAAAAACTACGAATTAGAAGCAAGGATGACATTCGAGTTTTACACCGGATTAACGGCAAAGGAAGTGCCAATAATATTCAAAGATGATCAACTACGGATAGCTTGCTCACCAGACGGCATTTGCAGTGATGGCTCAGGATTAGAGCTTAAATGCCCGAACAACACGGACGTATTTATTGACTTAGCATTGAACGGAATCGATGCAATGAAAAAGGAATATGTGGCTCAAGTTCAATATTCCATGTGGGTTACAGGTAAGGATATCTGGCATTTTGCAAATTTTGACCCACGAATGCCGGCAGGAAAAGAAATAGCATATTTCCCTGTTGAGCGTGACGAAAAAATGATGAAAGAATTCGACGAATTAGTGCCTGAGTTTATCGAAGCAATGGATCATGGATTAAACAAGTTAGGCATTCAGTTTGGCAATCAATGGAGTGCATATGGCAATTAACACAATAACGGCAAGTGGAAACTTAGGTAAAGATTGCGAACAACGATGGACACCAAATGGTAAAGCGGTTGCATCTTTTAGTTTGCCAGTGAAACAAGGTTACGGAGAACACGAAAAAGTATCTTGGGTTATCTGTAAGATGTTTGGCTCTAAAGCTGAAAAGCTACCTCCGCATCTAACCAAGGGAATAAAGGTTACAGTTACTGGTGAATTCGTCATGGAAGAATGGACAAGCCAGAGTGGTGAGAAAAAATCAGCACCAGTAATTATCGTTAACCAATTAGATTTTGGCGGTAACAGTGGAAATAAGGCAGGAAGCCAGAAGCCACAGCAATCAGCACATCAACCGCAAGCGCCACAAAATGAACCCCCTCAAGATTGGGATGATCCTATACCCTTCTAGCCCCTACCCGTTTAACCAAAGGATATAACCATGAAAACTCTACACGGGCGCTGCATTCGTCGCTGGAAACTACGATTTAAAGATGTTTGCGATTCAAAGGTTTCACCCTATTTCAGAAAGCGCGATTTAAAGGGATTTTGTCGCGAATCTGGCGTCACTACTGCCGATGGAATGATTGAAGATATGGCTTTTAATAATGCTAAATTTGATTTTGATGGAGAGCGCCACGGATGGTCGTCTGAATTTTCAAAGTTCTTTGACGAGAACCGAGAAAAATATATGACCGAAGCTCGTTTATTCCTCAACGAAGAAGCCACTAATGACGAAATAGACGACTTAATCGAAGAAGAAATATCTAATTGGAATTAGAACTCAGTGCAAGGATGCAAACAGGAGATAGATATATGGCTAATAAATTTAATTGCCCCGAATGTGGCTCAGTTGTAAATGCATGGGCTGATATAGATGCGACAGTAATATTTAAAATTAATAATCACGGGAAATTAACCAAACGTGTGATTAAAAATGCAAACCAGACAGATGGACGATGCGGTGTTGAATGTACTAAATGTGATTGGATTCTATATGCTGATAGCGATTATTCAGAATATCCGCATTTTGAAGAGTTGGCTTGTCAGGCTCTTGCTTACGAAGAGGAAATAGAAACATTAAGCATAAAGTCTAAAAATAGTAACTGACTCGCAGGGATGCAATGAAGAGGAATGAATATGAGTAAGCAGATGGTTTTAGTTGCAAGGACAAACAAGGTTGGTTCTGACTCTGAGTGTGGTCTGGGTATTACTGAGGACGAATGGGGTAAATTAACCGAAAAAGAACAATCAGAATATATCAATACTGCAATTGATAATCTTGTTGATTGGTATGTGAAGACAGAGGGATAAGGTGGAGTGATGGATAAATCAATACCAGATTTAGCAGCTGAGTTTCATTGTCTGCTAGCGAAAATGGAAGAAGTTCACGGCTCTGAAATAATATCATTAATAAACACCACTGAAGAAAGCGTCAAAGCCGCGATTAGAACAAACCGAATGTTACTTCATAGTTATTCGTATGAATTAAATAAATTGAAAAAGCAGGTTGATGACAATGAACAAATCAAGACAGCAGTTTGAGGAATGGTCTGACGGAAAGGATTTATACGATATTTCTCCGTTTGATATATGGCAAGCATCACGCGAGAGTTTGGAGGTTGAATTACCAGATTTAGGTGACGTTATATTGGATGATTATTTCATAGATGGTTTCAATGATGCAATTTCAGAAGTAGAGAAAATACTAATCAGTAACGGAGTGAAAATAAAAAATGAATGAAAAATACAGAGCCGAACTAATTAACGGTAAACCAGTTATTTTATTAAATGGAAATATGATTGAAAAAGGATTCATTTCAATTGTAGATGCAGAAAAAAGAGCTAATAACTTAAATTCTAAATTCAAAGTAGCTCACACATATAAAATTAAATAACCATGCAAATAATCGGATATGTATTACTCATGCTAATACAGGGTTCTGCACATCTATAGGAAATCAAAATGATATATTTAAGTTTGTTCAACGGTATATCCGCTGGGCGATTGGCGCTGTCTCGTGCTGGGATTAAATTTGATAAATATTACATCGCTGAAATAGATAAATTCGCCAATAAAGTATCTGAGTTTCATTATCCAGATAATATTCAGTTAGGTGACGTTAATAATTGGCGTGAGTGGGATATTGATTGGTCAAGTGTAGGTTTAGTTACAGCGGGATTTCCATGTCAGTCGTGGAGTTTGGCAGGTAAGCAATTAGGCGATAAAGATGAACGTGGTAAATTATTCTGGACGACATTAGAAATAATGGGCCATGTATTAGAAAATAATCCAGATGCTAAATTCATGCTCGAAAATGTGAAGATGAAACGTGAATTTGAAGAATATATAACATTGCATACGGAGCGTGCATTAGGTTATGTAAATAAAACTCTAATTAATAGCTCGTTATTATCAGCACAAAATAGACAACGTTATTATTGGGCTAATTTTGAGATTAGCCAGCCAGCAGATAAAGGTATTTTGCTGAAAGATATTATTGATGATGACAGTATTACTGATAGAGAAAAGTCATATTGTATTGATGCTAATTATTCGAAAGGAACAAATTTAAATCAATATCTAAATAAATCCAGACGGCAAATAGTATTTAGACCATGTGAACCAAGAGAAAATATTAAACAATCCAAAGACGGATTAATTCATGTTGCTAATGCATCTGACATTAGAGGTAACGAACAGATAAAACGCATTTACTCCGATGCTGGAAAAGCCCCGACACTGTCAACGTGTCAAGGTGGGCATAGAGAGCCAAAGGTATCAACAGGCAATCTACAATATCGCAAATTAACTCCTACTGAATGCGCGCGGTTGCAGACTTTCCCCGATGGTTGGTGTGAAAATATCGTCTCGAATTCACAGTCATATAAATGCTATGGCAACGCTTGGACTGTTGATGTTATTGCTCACATATTTAAATGTGCATATAGAGAAAGTAAACATGAAGCCATTCGTCCTACTGTTAATTATGAACAATCATGCAGTGCCAATATCTGATGATTTATACACGCAATCGGAATGCAATAAACGTGCTGAATATTTAATGTCAGTGGGGGATGTTGAGGTTATTTGTGGAGAGGTGTGGAATGAAAGATAAATACAGTGTGAACTTACAGGGCTACGAGGAAGAAGGTTTTGAAATTGAACCGACAATAAAGGATAAATTTAATTTAAAATCTCCATCGTGGGATATATCAATAACAAAGCAAGACTTAGTTAATATTAAACTCATGATAGAGGAGATATTAGAAAGTGAATAAATACACCGAACTATCTGATTTCGAGATTAATAAAAATGTTTTTATTAAATTATATGGCGAGGAATCACTAAAAGACAAAGATATGTTTAATTCGTTTTATCGAACTGACTATTGCCATAATCCAGAAGACGCAATGCCGATTATTATTGAGAATAAAATTTCATTGCGCGCCCCAACCATAACTGATAGATGGAAAGCGGAGTTTGTAGATGAGTACGGCAACTATGTTGGATATATCAGGGCTCTCAATAAAAACCCACTACGCGCCGCTATGGAAGTTTTCTTAATGATGAAGGATGCGGAGAATGAAAAAGTATGACTTGATATTGTGCGATCCACCTTGGTCTTACAATAACAAAGTTTCAAATGGCGCAGCAGATAATCATTACAACACCACCGACTTATATTCTCTCTCCCGATTACCAATAGAAAAACACTCCTCTAAAAATGCCGTACTGTTTATGTGGTACACCGGAAACTTTGCACTCGAAGCAATTAAATTAGCCGAAGCATGGGATTTTAAAGTTAAAAACATGTTCGGGTTCGCGTGGGTGAAATTAAATAAAAATGCAGGAGATAGAATAAATAAAAAACCGCCAGAAGATTTCTTTGACTTTATGGAAACATTAAACAATGAGACGAAAATTAATTGCGGTAATTATACCCGTCAAAATATCGAAATGTGTTTAATAGCCACTCGTGGTAATGGATTAGAGAGAAAGTCTGCCAGTGTTCGACAAATTATTTACTCATGCCTAGGCGAGCACAGCGAAAAGCCCAAAGAGGTACATCATCGTTTAGAGGAGTTATATGGAGATGTTCCACGGATAGAATTATTCGCTCGTGAGAAATACGGTGATTGGGATGTATATGGCGATCAGGCGGAAGAAAGTATTCAATTAATATAGGTGAATTATGGAAATCAGAATTCATGGTGATGTTAGTGATATAGAAAGGATGGCAATAAACGCGGCTTTAAATATCCACGATAAAAGCAAGAAGGGCTTTCGAATAAATCATAGAGTTAAAATTAAAAATACAATTTATAACGTTGAAATAGAAAATTGCCCTAATTCTCTCAGAGTAATAATGAGAAATAAAAGGCGGAGGCTATGAATGCACAGGCAATGGAAAACGCGCGGCGACAAATAGCAAAGGAGTGCTTAATCGAACTCAGAAGCCATGGAATACCCAACGACAAACTAACCACTCAGATCCTCGATAAATACACACCGAAGTTTAAGCCTCTAAATCACACAAAGTACAACACCAAAGATGTTATGTGCCAATACATCAGAAATCTGCAAAAGGAAGAGAAGAGTGAAAGATGAAATATTGAAAACATCAGAAGCCGCCAAGGAGTTAAAAACAACACCTAGAACAGTTGCTTATCTTATTTCTAAAGGAGAGTTGAAAGGTAGAAAAGTTGGCCGAGGTTATAGAACCACCAGATCTGCTGTGCTTGATTATATAAATAGCCCAGAGCAAACTCATGATGCGAACAAGGATAATCTAAACGGAGGTAGATTATGTCAATCAAACAACGAAACGGAATATGGCACTGTCATTTCTTTACACCGTCAGGGAAGAGAATTAGAAAATCTCTTGGCACAAAAGACAAGAAGCAAGCGCAGGAGCTGTATGACAAATTAAGGGCTGAGTCATGGAGGAATGAGCAATTAGATGAACTCCCTCAGCGCACATTTGAAGAGTGCTGTATTAGATGGATCAGAGAAAAGGAGAATAAAAAAACCTTAGATGATGATAAAACAAAAATAGAATATTTTTTAACAAAGTTCTCAGGAAGAGCAATATCAAGCATTACTGCTGATGAAATATACGAATCTGTTTCTTGCATGGAAAACAGAAAGCATCGTCAAATATGGGAGGCAAGAAAAGAGGCGGCTATAAAAAAAGGTGTAGAGCCACCAAGATATACGCCTAAACAAGTTAGCTTATCCACAAGAAGTCAGTATCTATCTTTTATCAGATCGCTACTAAGGGCTGCAACTAATGATTGGCGATGGATGGAGACTTGCCCATCAATAAAAACCAACAAGCCATTAAGTAAGCGCATACGCTGGCTAACTAAGGATGAAGCAAGCAGGTTAATTCAGTGTATGCCAGAAAGTATCAAGCCAATAGTTACATTTGCACTAGCTACGGGGTTGAGACGATCAAATATCATAAATTTAGAATGGCAACAGGTTGATATGCAAAGACGTGTAGCATGGGTAAATCCAGAGGATGCCAAAGGTGGTAAGGCAATTGGCATAGCTCTGAATGATACCGCATGTAAAGTTTTAAGAGATCAGATAGGAAAGCATTCAAGATATGTCTTTGTTCACACGGAGTCAAAAAAACGCCCTGACGGCACAATGACACCTCAAATCAGGAAAATGAGAGTTGATGATAACAGCGGTTGGAGATCTGGATTAAAAAGAGCTGGTATCGAAAACTTTCGTTTCCACGATTTAAGGCATACTTGGGCAAGTTGGTTAATTCAATCTGGCGTGCCACTTACAGCATTACAAGAAATGGGGGGCTGGGAAAGTATAGAAATGGTAAGAAGGTATGCTCATTTGGCGCCAAACCATTTGACAGAGCACGCACGTAAAATTGATGACGTTTTTAATGATAACGACACAAATACGACACAAAGCAAAAACCAAGTTGGATTAAAATTAGCGTAAGATGTTGATTTTAAATGGTACGCCCTACAGGATTCGAACCTGTGACCTACGGCTTAGAAGGCCGTTGCTCTATCCAACTGAGCTAAGGGCGCCTAGAAGAGATTAGACGTCAGCAATCACTGCTGATAACGGGTGTGAATTATACGTTCAACATTCTGAGAGTCAACGATTTTTCAACGATATCAAACTATATGGTTAAAATATGGCAAGTATTCGACTGACAGATTGCTCTTGATCTGACAAAATAGAGCAATACCGTAATTGAATAATTTGGATGTATAGATGTCAGCAAAAATTATAGATGGGAAATCGATTGCGCAGACCATCAGAAGCGAAGTTGCCGAAAAAGTAAAACAACGTATTAATGCAGGAAAACGTGCACCTGGTTTAGCTGTTATTTTAGTGGGTGATAACCCAGCATCACAGATTTATGTCGGAAGTAAACGCCGAGCTTGTGATGAAGTTGGTTTTATTTCTCGCTCTTATGATTTACCTGATACTACCAGTGAAGCTGATTTATTAAACCTTATCGACCAGCTTAATGAAGATAACACCATTGATGGTATTCTCGTTCAACTCCCCTTACCTGCCGGAATTGATAACGTTAAAGTACTAGAACGTATTCGTCCAGATAAAGATGTGGATGGTTTTCATCCATACAATGTCGGTCGCCTATGTCAACGTGCACCCAAATTACGCCCTTGTACACCTCGCGGTGTTGTCACACTACTAGAACGTTGTCATATCCCTATGAATGGTTTAAACGCAGTTATTATTGGTGCGTCAAATATTGTGGGTCGTCCAATGAGCCTAGAGCTCTTACTTGCGGGCTGTACAACAACGGTTACTCATCGTTTTACTAAAGATTTGCGTTTTCATGTTGAACACGCTGATCTCGTCGTTGTAGCGGTAGGTAAACCTAACTTTATCCCCGGTGAATGGATTAAACCTGGTGCTATTGTCATTGATGTCGGTATTAACCGCCTTGAAAGTGGTAAAGTGGTTGGCGATGTTGAATTTGAAGTCGCTTCACAACGCGCAGGTTGGATCTCGCCAGTCCCTGGTGGTGTCGGTCCAATGACAGTCGCCACACTTATTCAAAACACTTTACAAGCATGTGAAGAGTATCACGACCCTGAAACAGGAAATAATTAGTCAATGGAAACATTTCAATTAGATGGGCACGACTATGTCGAGCTTTGTGATTTATTAAAACTTCAAGGTTGGACTGAAAGCGGAGCTGCCGCTAAAAGTGTCATTGCTGAAGGCTTAGTTAGCGTCGATGGCGTAGTTGAAACCCGTAAACGTTGTAAAATCGTTGATGGGAAAGTTGTCACCTTTGGTGAGTTCTCGGTCAGTGTCAGCAAATAATCAGCAAATCAGTTAAAATTAAAAAGTGCTACTACAATAAGTGGCGCTTTTTTTCTTTTAAACACTTTTCTTCTTTTTTCCTCTACTTTTCCTTCTTTAATCATCTTTTAAAAAAGATGATAATCATAACCAATTGAATTTAAATAAAAATAATAAATTTAGTTTAATTTAATTAAATTAAAATCATTATTTTTAGACATATCTCTTGGTATAATCCCTCTTAGATGTTCAGCACATTATACATTTCATCAATAAATAGATAAAAAAAGACCGTGTAAGTCATTATTTTATATAAAAATAACACTTTTCAACCATTACTGTAAAACTTCAGCAACAAACTTTTTTGCTGACACTTTTTACTCATTTATTCATGTTTAAATGCACTAAAATGTGATTTAGATCTAATTTATTTCTACTTTCATTAGGTAAAAGAACATTGTTTGTACTAAATTATACGTTATAATTTGAAACGATTCAGCCCAGTGATGCAATCTTAGTTGTTATTTTATGATATTTAGATCTTTTTTGCCTTTCATCTAACAGGAGATTTTATGCTCGGCCTACCCACTCAAGGTATCTCTATCATTGCTGAACAACAGCAAAAAATGATGCCTATTCTTTTATTTAAGGTAAGGAACTAGCATGAAACGCAGAGTTGCGACCATCACACTTAACCCTGCTTATGATCTTGTTGGTTTAAGTAATCCTATTGAGCTTGGTGAAGTTAATCGTGTTAAAACAGCAGGTTTTCATGCTGCAGGTAAAGGTATTAACGTTGCTAAAGTCTTAAAAAGCCTCGGCGTTGATGTCACTGTTGGCGGATTTTTAGGTAAAGAAAATCAAGATGGGTTTCAAAAAGAGTTTAGTGATTCAGGTATTGCAAACCGTTTTCAAATGGTTGAAGGCCGTACTCGCATTAATGTGAAACTTACTGAGCCTAATGGCAAAGTTACTGATTTTAATTTTTCTGGTTTTGAAATTACAAAACAAGATTGGGCTCGTTTCGTGAATGACACACTAAGCTGGGCGGGTCAATTTGATATGATCTGTGTCAGTGGTAGTGTGCCTTCTAGCGTTGATCTTAATGATTTCACCGCATGGATGACTCGTTTACGCAGTGAATGCATGTGTTTGATCTTTGACAGTAGCCGAGATGCTTTTGTCGCAGGGTTAAAAGCCTCTCCTTGGCTTGTTAAACCTAATCATCATGAATTAGAAATTTGGGCTGGCAGGCCTTTACCTGAACTATCTGATGTTGTACAAGCCGCACAAGCATTACGCCAACAAGGTATTGCTCACGTTGTGATTTCATTAGGTGAGCAAGGTGCAATGTGGGTAAATGCATCTGGCGCATGGATGGCAACACCGCCTAAATGTGATGTTGTCAGCACCGTAGGTGCCGGTGATTCTATGGTTGGCGGCCTAATTTATGGACTGATGATGAGACAAACTAGCGAGCATACATTACGTCTTGCAACTGCCGTTTCTGCTCTTGCAGTAAGTCAGACCAATGTTGGTATTCATGACCGCGAACAATTGGCAAAAATGATGGCAGAAGTAAAATTAACCCCTCTAAAATTATAAGTAATAATACCAGTGGTATATCGAATAATATTAAGTAGAGTTACCACTGCTTCAATTAAATATATTAATATCATATTTATAGAAACTCTAAAATAGAGTCTCTTAAATTGATTAATATTTATTTATTATTAAATCAAACTTTATTTTTTCTATTTATTCGATAAACTTCACTTTAATAAAAGTTAATAAAGATATTCTAAAGCTAATAAAAACTTATTTTGTTTTTAGGAGAAATTATGGAAAGGCCCATAGTGCTTTTATGGATCCAAGTTATTTCAGTACTATTTTTAGGTATAAGTTTGTTTATCTTGGTTGCTGGGGCACCCATTTATTTATTAGCAATGGCGATGGGCGGTGGTCAAACGATACTCCTGGGCCTATTTATTATGCTGTGCCTGATTATCACAATGATAATACAAGTTATTGCATGGATAAAACTCGCAAGAAACAGTAAAAATGCTTACTCTTTTTTAAAAATATCATGGGTATGTCTATCTATTTCGCTATTTTTTATACTAAGTGTTTCGATGTCATTAACCAATATGTCTGAATTTAGTTTTGTTGCTTTTTCTATTATAGTTATCTTAACTCATAGGCTCTTTTTTTCTGAGAATGTCATAAATTATTTTAAAGATAAACAAAAAGATAATGAAAGAGAAATCCGTATTATTAGCCAATAAATTAAATAATAAATAGCAAAAAAAATATCGGATAATAAATATCCGATATTTTTATAAAAACACGTGTTATATGTAATTACTCGTTAATTATATTAATTATTACGACGCCAAGTTGTTCCTTGAGGGCCATCTTCTAAAACAATTCCCATCGCAGTTAATGCATCACGCGCAACATCAGCAGCAGCCCAATCTTTATTTTTACGTGCATCATTACGTTGTTGAATTAAAGCTTCAATTTTTTCAACTTCACCAGCATCGTCTGCTTTAGCACTACTTTGTAAAAAAGCTTCAGGATCTTGCTCTAACAGACCTAATACTTTAGCTAATTTGCGTAACACCGCAGCTAAACCGTTAGCTTTATTCATATCCACGCTTTTTAAGCGATTTACTTCTCGCGCTAAATCAAATAATACTGAATACGCTTCTGGTGTATTGAAGTCATCATTCATTGCTTCTATAAACAGTGCTTCAAACGCTTCGCCACCAGTAGGTTGTGCATTAGCATCAGTACCACGTAATGACGTATAGAGACGCTCTAAAGCGGTACGTGCTTGTTTTAGATTTTCTTCTGTGTAGTTAAGCTGGCTACGATAATGGCCGGATAATAAGAAATAACGCACCGTTTCAGCATCGTAATAAGCTAATACATCACGAATGGTGAAAAAGTTATTAAGTGACTTAGACATTTTTTCTTTGTCTACCATCACCATACCGGAATGCATCCAATAATTTACATATGGGCCATCATGAGCACAAGTTGATTGAGCAATCTCATTTTCATGATGTGGGAACATTAAATCAGAACCACCACCATGAATATCAAAATGGCATCCTAGCTCTTTACCGTTCATTGCAGAACATTCAATATGCCAACCAGGACGACCCGCTCCCCATGGAGACTCCCAACTTGGTTCACCCGGCTTAGACATTTTCCATAAAACGAAGTCCATAGGATTACGTTTCACGTTAGCCACTTCAACACGAGCGCCTGCTTGCAGTTGTTCTAAATCTTGACGAGAAAGCAATCCATAATCAGGATCGGTGTCAATCGCAAACATAACGTCACCGTTTTCAGCAACATAAGCATGATCACGTTTGATTAACGTTTCCGTTAATTCAATAATTTCAGCAATATGGTGTGTCGCACGAGGCTCTGAATCAGGACGAGCAATATTTAATGCATCAAAATCTTTATGCATTTCAGCTAACATACGAGTTGTTAATTGCTCACATGTTTCATTATTCTCGATCGCACGTTTGATGATTTTATCATCCACATCCGTTACGTTACGCACATAATTAACATCATAACCTAAATAACGCAGATAACGGGTTATGGCATCAAAAGCCACAAATGTACGTCCATGACCAATATGACACAGGTCATAAATAGTGATGCCACACACGTACATACCTATTTTCCCTGCATGGATAGGTTTAAATTCTTCTTTTTGGCGAGTGAGAGTATTAAAAATCTTTAGCATCGGTGGACGTTCCCGTTTTCAACTGTACGTGTTTATTACGTTTTTATATAAAAGAAAATAACGACTACTATAGCACGATATTAATTAGGATATTGGATCTTGGAGACAAAGCAAACTCAAGATCTGCGCTAATATATTACTCTGCTTAATCCTTATTTTCACTGTTCAATCCTTGATAGTGAACAATCAAACTTCTGTTATCGAGCTAAATTTTGGCGAAAAATGTGTTTTCCCTATTTTGTACGCCTGTTTAATTAGAAAAGCCGGGCAAAAAAAAGATGAATACTGACTAAATAAGGCAACTGTGATATAAAAAACGGGACTATTGTTTATGCCCAAATCTGGGTAAAGCTAAAATTATATTAGGATCTGAATATGGTTACTTTTCATACCAATTACGGCGATATCGTGATTAATACATTTGCAGACAAAGCACCTGCAACCGTAGAAAATTTTTTAGACTACTGTAAAGAAGGATTCTACGATAACACTATCTTCCACCGTGTCATCAATGGCTTTATGATCCAAGGTGGTGGTTTTGAACCTGGTATGAACCAAAAAGCAACCAAAGCACCTGTTAGAAACGAAGCAAACAATGGACTTGCAAATAATCGTGGTACATTAGCGATGGCTCGTACTAACGATCCACATTCCGCGACTGCACAATTTTTTATTAACGTTGCAGATAACGATTTCTTAAACTTCCGTGCTGAAAATGCGAATGGTTGGGGATATTGTGTCTTCGCTGAAGTTGTTGAAGGAATGGATGTTGTCGACAAAATTAAAGCGGTTTCTACAGGTCGTAGCGGTTTCCACCAAGATGTTCCTCGTGAAGATATCATCATTAAAAGTGTAACGGTTAGCGAATAAGCATTACTCTTTATGTGTACGCTTTTTATTGCAGACCTGCATTTAAGTGAACATGAACCGGCAATCACTGCCGGTTTTCTTCGCTTTCTAAAAGAGCAAGCCATTCACGCTAAAGCGCTCTATATCTTAGGCGATTTTTTTGATTTTTGGATAGGTGATGATGATCCTAATCCTTTACATCAACAAATTGCTCAAGCGCTAATGACACTAAAAAATGCAGGTATTCCCTGTTATTTTATTCATGGAAATCGTGATTTTTTAATTGGCTCTCGTTTCGCAAAAGAGAGTGGTATCACTCTACTTCCTCAAGAAAAAGTGCTCAAAATTTACCAACATCATATCTTGATTTTACATGGTGATACACTTTGCACGGATGATGAGGCTTATCAACGTTACCGTAAAAAAGTGCATAATAAATTTATACAGCGCCTATTCTTATTATTGCCTCTATTTGTTCGACTACGAATTGCCGATAAAATGCGCTCTCGTAGCCAACACGAAAACCAATATAAATCAGATGCAATTATGGATGTTAACCCACAAGCTGTAATTGATACCTTTAAACACTTCAATACACAATGGATGATCCACGGACATACACACCGACCAGCTGTTCATACTGTCCAGATTGAAGGAAAAACGCACTATCGTGGTGTATTGGGTGCTTGGCATACCGAAGGTTCTATGTTTAAAGTCACCGCTGAAAAAATAGAACTGATCCATTTTCCCTTTTAAGTTGTTCCACTTATTTTCTCTATAAAAAGCCTTTTTTTTCTTTACGCAAACGTTTTCCTTGGCGTGTTAGCGTGATACTATCATTCACAATTTATTAGGCTATATCCGTTTATACTTACAGGAGCAGTTAAGTAATGTCTTCTCACGTTGGTCTAAATACCGATTTTCCTCGTATCGCCATTGTTATGGGATCTAAAAGTGACTGGGCAACCATGTCTCATGCTGCTGATGTATTAGATGCACTGCACATTCCTTACCATGTTGAGATTGTCTCTGCACACCGCACCCCTGATAAGTTATTTAGTTTTGCTGAAAACGCAAAAAGTAATGGCTTTGATGTCATTATTGCAGGTGCCGGAGGAGCAGCCCATTTACCTGGAATGCTTGCAGCTAAAACGTTAGTGCCAGTGTTCGGTGTTCCTGTTCAAAGTGCAGCATTAAGCGGTGTTGATAGCCTCTATTCAATCGTGCAAATGCCAAAAGGTATTCCAGTAGGAACCTTAGCGATTGGCAAAGCGGGTGCTGCCAATGCGGCTTTATTAGCGGCTCAAATTTTGGCGTTACATTCTCCTGCTATTTTAGACGCACTGACTGCATGGCGCACAGCACAAACCGACGATGTATTAAATAACCCAGACCCAAGAGAGGCACTATGAAACCGGTTTGTGTCCTTGGAAATGGTCAATTAGGTAGAATGTTAAGACAAGCAGGTGAACCTTTAGGTATTGCTGTTTACCCTGTAGGATTAGATGCAGAACCTGAAGCTGTTCCCTATCAAAAGAGCATTATTACTGCAGAAATTGAACGTTGGCCAGAAACAGCATTAACAAAAGAATTAGAACGTCATACTAACTTTGTTAACCGTGATATTTTCCCTTTACTTGCAGATAGATTGCCTCAAAAACAACTTCTTGATGAACTAAGCCTAGCTACTGCACCTTGGCAAGCCTTAACATCCCCAGCACAATGGCCTGATATTTTTTCTCAGTTAGGTGATTTTATTATCGTGAAACGTCGTGTTGGTGGTTATGATGGCCGCGGACAATGGCGAATTCACCCAGGTGAAGAACAACAATTACCCGCTGAAATTTATGGTGAATGCATTGTTGAGCAAGGTATTCCCTTTTCTGGTGAAGTGTCCTTAGTTGGAGCCAGAGATAAAAAAGGTCATTGTGTATTTTATCCTTTAACACATAACCTTCATCAAGATGGCATTTTACGTATGAGTGTTGCATTACCAACACCTGACCCAGAATTACAACAATCAGCAGAAAAAATGCTGACATCTATTCTTGATAAACTCGATTATGTCGGTGTAATGGCAATGGAGTGTTTTATTGTCGGTAATAAATTACTCATCAACGAATTAGCACCACGAGTTCATAACAGTGGACATTGGACACAAAATGGCGCCTCAATTAGCCAATTTGAGTTACATTTACGTGCAATCTTAGATTTACCGATGCCAAAACCTGAAGTTTGCCAACCCGCAGTGATGGTTAATTTGATTGGTACTGATATCAATCCTCAATGGCTTTCATTACCTTTAGTGCATTTACATTGGTATGAAAAAGAAGTTCGCCCTGTGCGTAAAGTGGGTCATCTCAATCTTGTTCATCGTGATAACCAACCGCTGAAAGACACACTTAAATCATTGAATCTTATGCTTGATGATACCTATCAAAAACCCATCCAATGGGCTTTAGAAAAATTAAGCTAGCAGTCCGACTCATAAAGTTAGAGAATAATAGCCTTTAAATGAACAGACCTTGATTAAAGAGGTCTGTTATTCGCTATTTTCTCCTGATTATTCAGGTTACTGCACCCGTTTGATGGAGTCAGGATGCAAGCCACACAACAGAGTTTTGGACCCATTTATCAGTGGAGTATGCTGATATTACTGGGTTTGGTCTATTTTTTAGCTACCGCAACCACATTTACATCTTTGGGTGTCGTTCTTCCTAGCATGATAAGTGAGCTAGAATGGAATTGGACACAAGCGGGCCTTGGTTTTACGTTATTAGGATTAACCTGTGGTCTTGCTAGTTTTTTACCCACCTTACTTATTCGTAAATTAAGTGTTCGCTTTACCCTTCTTATTGGGCTGATCATTTTCGTTAGCGGTTTTTATTTTCTTTATGAAACCTACACCATTGCACGATATTTCCTTGGTACAGCATTATTAGGTATTGGTTTTACCTTACTTGCAACAGTACCCGGAACTTATGTAATTTCTCGCTTATTTGAAAAACAATCTTTTGCCTTCGGTGTTTATTTTACTATTGGCGGATTAGGTGGTGTAGCGGGGCCTTGGATCTACTTTTTAGCCACACATTTATGGCATACATGGCGTATGCATTGGCTTATTTCAGCGATTACGCTTACCGTTATTACTCTTTTCACTATTCTCTTTTTACGAGAAGGAAGTAAAGAGCAAGAACATGCTAAAAGAATTAGCCAACTCCAAAGCACAAAACGCATCTATCAAACTAAAGAAATTTGGACGGCACGCCATGCTTTGAGAACATGGCAATTTTATGTTATCGCTGCCACTTATACCGCTTTTTTATGGTGCGGTATTACCGTTAATAGTTTTGCTGTTGCTCATATTATTGAAAATGGCTTTGGTGAAACCATTGCCGCAACCTTATTAAGTAGCATGGCATTTATCAACGCTTTCTCACGCTTAGCCGGTGGTGCGATTGGTGAATGGCTAGAGCCTAAAAAATTACTTATTGCTAGTTTAAGTATTATCATTATTGGGCTGTTAGCACTCAGTATGGCAAACTCTTGGGTTTACCTGATCCTGTTTACGGTTTGTGTCGGTATCGGCTATGGCATGACCTTTTTAGCATCAAGTATATTACTGGCTAACTACTTTGGTCGCTCTCCTTACCTTGAACTATTTTCAGTCATGAATTTAATTTCGACTCTTGCTTGTTTAGCGCCGTTCTTTGCAGGTGCAATAAAAGACATATCAGGAAGTTTTACTCCTGCATTCTTAATTTTAACCGTACCTGTACTATTGATCCTAGCGGTAACACTCTTTATGAAACCACCGACTTACCCTAAATTTCAGCATGCTAGTGAACACAAAAAATAGCGATTAAATAAACATGGTAATAGATTTTGTATTATACAAACGCATTTTCTAAGGAGATGTTAAGCTGATGAATGATGCATTAATAATAAAATACTCAATAGGTGTAGGGATTGCTTTAGCCTGTTTTGTTGGTTTTGTCGCCGTCTCTCTTTTTCATGACAAAAAGAAAAAACGTCGTAGAAATATTATTATTCATATTAGCCAAGCCATCTTCCTTTGTAGTTTAGTGATTATCTTAAGCCAATACTGTGAAATGGCTGTTGTTGATTTTAATCTCCATTTTATCTCTTTTAGGATGATTAACTTCTTTACTTACGTTGGCATCGCCTTAGTTTTAATGCGTAAGTTTTTCTTACTTATTAATAGACTAGAGCAATCACAGATCAAAAAAGGTAGTGATCCCACTTCTGCCCGTATTATTTCTCGGATATTTAAAATCAGCCTTTTTGTCATCATCATCTTATTGTTTGGTGAACATTTTGGTATGAGCTTATCTGGCTTAATGACTTTTGGCGGATTAGGTGGTATTGCCATTGGTATGGCAAGTAAAGATGTGCTCAGTAACCTTTTTTCTGGGGTTATGCTCTATTTCGATCGCCCTTTTAATATTGGTGACTGGGTGCGCTCACCTGATCGTAATATTGAAGGTACGGTAGTAGAAATTGGTTGGCGTATTACTAAAATTATTACCTTCGACCATCGACCTCTTTATATTCCTAACTCAATTTTTTCCTCCATTAGTGTTGAAAATCCGGGACGAATGACTAATCGACGTATTGAAACTGAACTCGGTTTACGTTACGAAGATTCAGATAAAATTGGTGTGATCGTTGAAGATATTCGCACCATGCTAATGCAAAATGACAAAATTGATACGCAACAAACTTTGCTAGTCTATTTTAATCAATTCGCAGACTCTTCACTCAATATCATGGTGTATTGTTTTACCAAAACAACTGTCTGGGCACAGTGGCTTGAAGCTCAGCAAGAAGTCTATTTGAAGATGATTGAGATTGTGCATAAACATGGCGCTGACTTTGCATTCCCATCTCAAACAATTTATATCGAAAAATCATCTTCTACCCCACAATAATAGAAATGGATAAGTTTAGCCTCTTATAAACTTATCCATTTACCAATCGCCAATGATGGTGATTTATGCATTTATTGTGCATAAGATTGTCAATATTATTGCTTTAATCCATTCCAATCATATTCACAACCAAGTATATTGTTCGCCAATTCTCCGATTGATTAAACACAAGTGTGTGTAATGAAAAAAATGAAGTTGGCATGTCGCCTCTCGCTTTCACACTATTTTTCGTGTGAACGCCCTATTATTGATATTGTTGATGCAAATTTAACACAAGTATCAGCGGTAATATTATCATTGCCAGATATTGAGTCAGGTGAATTAGCGCGTATTCAACAAACAGGCTTTGAATTACCTGTCTTTATTGCTGTTGATCTTAACGATACCATCGGTGCTGACTTGCTTAATCAAGTTTCAGGTGTTGTCATTACAGATGAAAGTGCACATCAAAAAAATAGTATTTTGATCAATAAAGCAGCCCATCAATATGAAGAAAATCTGACTACACCGTTTTTCTCACGCTTAGTCAATTATGTTGCCGAAAAAAATGTTGCTTTTGATTGCCCCGGACATCAAGGCGGCGAGTTTTTCCGACGCCATCCTGCTGGTGAGCAGTTTTATCAATATTTTGGTGAGAATCTATTTCGATCTGATCTCTGTAATGCTGATGTGGAAATGGGGGATTTACTTATTCATGAAGGTGCGCCCTACGATGCACAATCCTTTGCAGCACAAGTGTTTAATGCAGATAAAACCTATTTTGTCTTAAATGGAACTTCCTCTTCGAATAAAGTTGCCTTAAATGCATTGCTGGCACCAAATGATTTAGTGTTATTTGATAGAAATAATCATAAATCCAATCACCATGGTGCACTTATTCAAGCGGGTGCAACCCCTATTTATTTAGAAACAGCTCGCAACCCTTTTGGTTTTATCGGTGGTATTGATGCGCATTGCTTTGAAGAGAGCTATTTACGCCAACAAATTGCAGAGATTATACCTGAACGCCAATTCGATAAGCGTCCTTTTCGTTTAGCCGTTATTCAACTAGGTACTTATGACGGTACTATTTACAATGCAAGACAAGTTGTTGATAAAATTGGTCATCTTTGTGATTACATTTTATTTGATTCCGCTTGGGTCGGTTATGAACAGTTTATCCCAATGATGAAACAGTGTTCGCCTTTGTTGCTGGCGCTTAATGAGAACGATCCCGGTATTCTCGTCACTCAATCTGTTCATAAGCAACTAGCCGGCTTTTCACAAACCTCTCAGATCCATAAAAAAGATGCACATATCAAAGGGCAATCTCGATATGTTAATCATAAGCGTATGAATAATGCCTTTATGATGCATGCATCCACCAGCCCTTTTTACCCACTTTTTGCCGCTCTTGATGTCAACGCAAAGATGCATTCGGGCAAAAGCGGTGAAGCAATGTGGATGAATTGTGTTAAACAAGGTATAGAGGCTCGTAAATCCTTACTAAGACAATGCCAATTTATTAAGCCATTTATTCCTGAAGTTGTTGATGGCATTGCTTGGCAAGATCACAACACAGATGAAATCGCTCACGATCAACGCTTTTTCAACTTTATTCCTAATGATAATTGGCACTCATTTGAAGGTTATGCCACCAATCAATACTTTGTTGATCCTTGCAAATTAATGCTTACAACACCGGGGATCGATCCTCATACTGGAGAATACGAACCCTTTGGTGTGCCAGCATCTATTTTGGCAAACTATTTACGGGAACATGGCGTTATTCCTGAAAAAAGTGATTTAAATTCTATTTTATTTTTGCTCACACCTGCAGAACATAATGATAAATTTGAGCGCTTAATTTCATTAATTATAAGATTTGAAAAACTGCTAATTGATGACTTCCCATTAGAACAGGTATTACCTTCTATTTGTCGTCGTTATCAATCTCGTTATCAGGGTTATACATTGCGTCAACTCTGTCAGGAAATGCATGATATTTGTATCAAATACAATATAAAGTTACTGCAAAAACAAATGTTTAGGAAAAATCATTTCCCTAAACGAGCGCTAAGCCCTCAACAAGCTAATATTGAATTTGTGCGTGGCAATGTAGAATTTTTACCTTTAAGTCAATTAGATGGCAGAATTGCTGCAGAAGGTGCTTTACCTTATCCACCGGGTGTTTTATGCACAGTTCCCGGTGAAATTTGGGGAGGTGCTGTGTTACGTTATTTTCAAGCCCTTGAAGTCACCATTAACCAACTTCCGGGTTTTTCAACAGAGCTTCAAGGTGTTTATATTTATAATGAAGATGATGGTAGTAAGCGTATTTATGCTTATGTTATAAAAGAATAATTCTTTATTTTTTCCATAAAAAAATGCTGATATTTGATGATATCAGCATTTTTATTTAACTCTATTTATAGCTCTTGTTTCTTTTCACTACTCACCTTGAATTCGGCGGTATTGCCCTTTATCTTGCAAAAGCCTTACACCTAAAATACTGCCACACAACGACAATAAAAGTGCCGCGATAATAGGTACAGTAAACCACATTCCCCATTGAGGTTGCCAAGGAAAATTAAATACGAATTTCTGCAATAGACCTAATGCCATTTCAGCGCCAATTGCTGCGGCTAAACCCGCCATTAAGCCCAATAAAGCAAACTCCGCCCAAAGTGTACGTCGTAATAATAATTTACCAGCTCCCAATGTGCGATAAACCACCAGCTCAATACGCCGTTGTGTCATTCCTACTTGAATTTGGGCAATTAATAATAATGCGCCACAAATCATCACCAACCCAACCATTATCTCCAATGCTCGACTGACTTGCTGTAAGATTTGTTGAACTTGCTGAATTAATGCGCCTGTGTCTAACACGCTTACGGTCGGGAATTGTCGATTAAGCGCCGTAATTAATGCACCATCTCCATTATAATAAAAACTACTCATCCATTTTTCTGGTTGATTATTTAATCCTTCTTCAGAAAAAATAAAGAAGAAGTTAGGCCGCATATTTTCCCAATCGACATGGCGAATACTCGTCACAACTGACTTAAACTCTCGAGTATCTCCCACAAAAGTTAATTCATCGCCCAGTTTAATCTCAAGTTGCTTGGCAACACCTTGATCAAGAGAAACACCATTACCAACAGGTGGCCATGTTCCTTCTACAATCACATTATCTTTAGGCAATTCACTGTGCCACGTTAAATTAAGCTCACGGCGCACTGTATTATTACCTGCATCACGTTTATCAGCCCACTCTTTGGCATTATTCTCATTAATCTGCGTTAAGCGCGCTAAGACTACAGGATAGGCATCTGTAGGTTCGACATTATGTTGTGCCAATAGGGTGTTAACTTCTTGGACTTGAGGTGCGGACATATTAATCAGAAAATAATTAGGACTATCTTCTGGTAACTGTTTTTGCCATTTATCTAATAAATCACCTTGGATCAGCACCAATAGCGTTAACAACATAAATGAAAGTGCAAAAGCAGCCAGTTGAGTCATGGTTTGAAAAGGCTGTCGCAACAAGCGTGTTACCGCCAACCGAGCACTAAGTTGGCGAAATTTAAACTGCTTTAATATCCACAACCCAAGCCAACCAATAACACCCAGTAAAAAAGCGATAACAACGATGCCAAATAGAATTGACCACAATAAAACCCCAGTTCCGGCAAAAAGCGTTAAAGTACCGATAACAATTAATGCTACGAGTGGTAAATAAAAACGCAGAGGCCAGATCGATGCTGTGGTATCACTTCTTAATACACGAGAAGGTTGGGTTGCCATTAACTGATAGTAAGGCCTTAATCCTGTTAATAAGGCGATTAACAATAAAGAGCCCACTGACCAAAACCACGGTAAAAAACTCGCATCAGGCAAACGTTTAGGCAAAACAGGTGCTAAAATTTGTAGCAGAATGCTTTCAAAGAGAAGTCCCGCCAATGAACCAACAATAACGGCTCCGACAAGAATAACGCTCCATTGCCCTACTATCCATTTTCGCAATGCGTGTTTATCTGCACCTAAGGTTTTTAGTACCGCAATTAAGGTATGACGGCTACGACAATAGTGTGCCATTGAAACTGCTACTGCCGATATTGCGAGCAGTAACGTTAATAGAGCTGAGAGTAGAAGAAAGTTCTTTGCTCTTTCCATCGATTGTGAGAGCGCACCGCTGTCTTGTTTTAAACTATTCCAACGCTGATCGGGTTTTAATAGAGGATCAAAGCGTTGTTGATAACTATCAATTACTGACTCATTACCCGCTAACATATAACGATAAGTTAGGCGACTCCCCGGTTGTACTGCACCGGTTGATTCAACATCATCAAGATTAATTAAAATACGTGGCGCTATTTGGAAGGGATTGAAGCCACTATCAGGCTCTTGAATCAATACACCACTGATTGTAAATGTAGCGTCGCCTACATCAATTTCATCACCAACTTTTATATCCAACAGCTCCAGTAATCTGGCGCCAACAAGCGCAGTTCCTTTTTCTGGTTTCAAGCCCGCAGGTTCTGTTTCTAATTCGCCATAAAGTGGATATAAATTATCAGTAGCTTTAACTAATGCAAGCTGTGGTGTATCTCCTTCTGGGGCATAAGACATTGTAGTAAATTGCATTTGGCGACTGAGAGTTAACCCCATTTTTTTCGCCTCAGTAAGCCAGTTTTCATCAACGGGATAAGATGCTCGTAGTACTAAATCACCCGCGATTAAGTCTCGACTTTGGGCATAAATACTTTTATCAATACGATCACCTATGCGTCCTAAAGCAAGCACACAAGCGACTGCAAGTGCTAAAGAAAGCCAAACAATTAATAATGCAGGAGAACGCCATTCACGCCAGAACCAACGCCAAATCATGACTCCTCCTTAAGTTGTCCATCAACTAATCGTAAACGTCGCTGACAACGAGCTGCAAGCTCATTGTCATGAGTCACTAAAATCAATGTTGTTGAATAATCTCGATTGAGGGAAAACAGTAAATCAGCAATTTTATCTCCCGTTTTACGATCTAAATTTCCTGTTGGTTCATCAGCAAAAAGAATAGCAGGTTGAGTACAAAACGCTCTAGCCAGTGCCACTCGTTGTTGTTCACCACCCGATAGTTGTGCTGGCATATGGTGCAAGCGTTCCCCTAATCCTAGCAGCTTAAGTAAATCTACCGCACGAGCATAACTGTGTTTTTCGGACTCACCTTTTAATAATGCGGGCAATTGCACATTTTCGAGTGCATTCAATGTCGGAATTAACATAAAGGATTGAAAAACAAACCCAACATGTTTAGCACGCAGTTTTGCACGCGCTTCTTCATCCATATTTGTGAGATCTTGCCCCATTAATTTCACACTGCCAGCACTTCCATCATCAAGTCCGGCAATAATTCCTAACAATGTCGATTTACCCGATCCTGACTCACCAATTAACGCAATTGTTTGTGCAGGCTCGACAACTAACTCAACACCCTGCAATATAGAGATCTGACTATCACCTTGTCCTACTTGTTTGGTTAACTGATGAACTTCAAGAACCTTTTCCGTCGACATACATTTTTCCTTATCGTTATGATGATGCTTAGCTTTAAGGCGATTGCTGCTGATACCTTTTTAATCTTTGGTGACAGCTTGAGTGCAGGTTATCGTCTTCCTCTTGAGAGTGCATGGCCACAGCGCCTTGCTGATAAATGGAAAACAACTCACCCTGAAATTAATGTTATTAATGCAAGTATCAGTGGTGAAACTGCATTTCAGGGTCAAAATAGACTGCCTGATTTATTAAAACAGCATCAACCACGTTGGGTTTTAATTGAATTAGGTGCAAATGATGGCTTACAGGGATACCCTGTTGCACAAACAAAAGACGCGTTACAAAACATCATTACACAAGTTAAAGCGTCGGGTGCAACCCCACTTTTTATGCAAATAATGATTTCACCTAATTATGGTAAACGTTATACACAATCCTTTTCAGCGATTTATCCTAAACTTGCTGAAGAAAATGCACTTCCTCTGCTTCCTTTTTATATGGAGCAAATCGCAGATAAGCCTGAGTGGATGCAAAACGACAGTATACATCCCAATGAAGATGCTCAGCCTTTTATTGCGCAATGGATGGATAAAACATTATCCCCTTACTTAACACGTTAGACTATTCTGACAGTAGTTAACGTAGATTAAACGAGATTAATTGTAAAATTATGCAAAAAACGGTATTGATTACAGGAAGTTCTAGTGGAATAGGGCTTTGTGCAGCTAAAGCGCTTAAGAAAAGAGGCTATCGAGTCCTTGCCGCTTGCCGTAAAGATGAAGATCTTAAACGCATGGAAACACTGGGATTAGAACCTATTTATCTTGATCTTGATGATGCAGAAAGTGTTAAAAATGCTGCTCTAGAGGTTATTCATCTAACAAATGGTCGTTTATATGGATTATTTAATAACGGTGGGTTTGGTGTTTATGGTCCACTAGATGCCATTACTCGCCAACAAATGGAGAAACAGTTCTCGACTAACTTTTTTGGCTTACACCAACTCACTACCTTACTCTTGCCTGCAATGTTACCCCACGGTGAAGGGCGTATTATTCAAACGAGCTCTGTGATGGGAATTATTTCAACGCCGGGTCGGGGTGCCTATGCAGCCAGTAAATATGCTGTAGAAGCATGGTCTGATGCGCTAAGAATGGAAATCGCGCATACGGGTGTTAAAGTCAGTTTAATTGAGCCAGGCCCGATACGAACCTGCTTTACAGAAAATGTGAACCAAGCTGAAAAAGATAAACCCGTAAAAAACCCAGGGATTGCGAGTCGTTTCACATTAACACCTGAAGATGTAGTGAAAAAGCTTATCCACGCTTTAGAAAACCCAAAACCTAAGATACGTTATCCCGTAACGCTATTAACTTATGCTGTCAGAATATTAAAACGTTTTCTACCTGATACCTTGATGGATGCAATTTTAAGTCGCCAAAGTGGTAAGGCTTGATTTTTTTGGTTTCACCCTTACTTATTAATGAAATAGCGTTATAAATCGCATCTATATTTAAAACTCTCAAAAAGGGACAAGTTAATGTTAGCAACTGCACATATTGTTGATGTAAATGAATCAAATATTCAACAAGTTATAGAACAGTCCATGACCAAACCAGTCATGATGTATTTCTATTCAGAACATAGCCCTCATTGTGCAGAACTTGGCGCAACATTAGATAAACTGGCAGCCGAATTTGCTGATCAATTTATTTTAGCTAAATTGGATTGCGATGCAGAGCAAATGATTGCCTCACAATTTGGTCTACGTGCGATCCCAACTGTTTATATTTTGCAAGAAGGTCGCCCTGTCGATGGTTTCCAAGGCCCTCAACCTGAAGAAGCAGTCCGCCAAGTTTTAGCCAATGTATTACCAAAACCTGAAGAGCTAAAAGCGGCGCAAGCAGCGCAACTTCTTTCAGAAGGAAAAGCGGATGAAGCTTTACCTTTATTAAAAGAAGCACATCAACTCGCGCCTAAAAACAGTGAAATTACACTAGCTTTAGCGGGTGCTCTTATTTCTTTAAATAAAAATGAAGAGGCACAAACACTGTTAAGCACTATCCCATTACAAGATCAAGACAGTTATTATCATAGTTTACTGTCACAAATTGAATTACAAAAACAAGCAGCTGATACTCCAGAAATCCAGCAATTACAAAATGATTTTAACCAACAACCTGCAAATACCGATATTGCTATTCAACTTGCACTAAAATTGCATGACGTCGCCCGTAATGAAGAAGCATTAGAATTGCTATTTAGTTTTATCAAAAAAGACTTAAATGCAGGTGATGGGCAAGTTAAGAAAACACTGATGGATATTTTATCTGCCTTAGGTACTAATGATAATTTAGCGTCTAAATATCGCCGTATGGTGTATTCTTTACTTTATTAGTTTTATTTTCTTATAAAAGCAGACTTAGGACAGATATATGGAAATAGTCATTGGTATTATCATCTTATTCGCTATTATTTTGGTTTTAAGCGGTGTTAAAACCGTTCCACAGGGTTATCAGTGGACTGTCGAACGTTTTGGTCGTTATACTCGTACTCTTACTCCGGGCCTCCAAATTCTTATTCCATTTGTCGATCGTGTCGGTCGTCGTATCAATATGATGGAACAAGTCCTTGATATCCCTTCTCAAGAAGTGATCTCTCGTGATAACGCCAACGTCAGCATCGATGCAGTCTGCTTTATTCAAGTAATCGACCCAGTTAAAGCGGCTTATGAAGTTAACAATCTAGAACTTGCTATTATCAACTTAACACTGACGAATATCCGTACAGTATTAGGTTCAATGGAACTTGATGAAATTCTTTCTCAACGTGACCAAATCAATAGCCGTCTTTTACTCATTGTGGATGATGCAACCAACCCTTGGGGTATCAAAATCACCCGTATTGAAATTCGTGATGTTCGTCCACCAAAAGAATTGATTTCTGCAATGAATGCTCAGATGAAAGCTGAACGTACTAAACGTGCCGATATTCTTGAAGCTGAAGGTATTCGTCAAGCCGCTATTTTAAAAGCAGAAGGTGAGAAACAAGGACAAATTCTGAAAGCTGAAGGTGAGCGTCAATCTGCATTCTTACAAGCAGAAGCCCGTGAACGTGCCGCAGAAGCTGAAGCTAAAGCAACACAAATGGTATCTGAAGCAATTGCTAAAGGTGATATGCAGGCAATTAACTACTTTGTTGCTCAAAAATACACGGATGCACTCGCACAAATTGGCTCAGCCAACAACAGTAAGGTTGTAATGATGCCACTAGAAGCCAGTAATTTAATGGGCGCAATTGGTGGTATTTCAGAGCTCCTTAATACCAAAAAGAATGACTCTGGTAACAAGAGTAATTAATGATGATTGAATGGATTAGTGCCCACCCCGCACTTTTCTGGCTTTGTCTTGGTGGCTTGCTGTTAATTGCAGAAATGCTAGGAACGGCAGGATACCTTTTATGGTCAGGAATGGCAGCATTGTGCGTTTCTTTACTCGCATGGGTGCTACCTATTAACTGGCCTATTCAAGGTGTTTTATTTGCGATATTAACAGTTATTAGTGCTGTACTTTGGCACCTTTGGCTTAAACGCAGAAAACAATCAAAAGAAGCTGAGAACTTAAATCAGAAAAGTCATCAATTGATTGGTGTTCATGCTGTTTTATCATCAGATACGGAAAATGGGTTTAGCCGTGTAAAATTAGCGGATGGTAGCTGGCGTGTTTATTCAGACACGCCATTACAAGCGGGTGATCAGGTAGAAGTGATTGCTATTGATGGCATTACTTTACACGTTATTCCACTTAAACCAACTACTTCTGATGGTGGCAACACCCTGACAAATGGTTGATGATAGGGCAATCAGCACCATCATCGCCAGGACATTCGCTGGCTAACAAGAGAAGACGTTGACGAATTGCGTTAAGTTCATTAATCGTCTTCTCAATTTCAGCCACCTTTTTTAAGGTCGCTTCTTTCACATCAGCACTATGTCGTGATGGATTTCTTAATAACATTAATAATGCACGACACTCTTCTAGGTTAAAACCAACCTCTCTGGCTTGTCGCAATAATGTTAATTCTTCAATATGTTGCGCCTGATAATAGCGATAACCGTTTTCACCTCTTCCTGGGGGTGTAATCAAGTCTTTTTCTTCATAAAACCGAATGGCTTTAGCTGTTAATCCTGTTTTATTTGCGATTTCACTAATATTCAAAATTCCCCCTTGACCTTCCCCTAGCGGAAAGGTTTAGCCTTTATCTCTGATAAGAAAAAACCTTTAAAGAAAGCAAGTTACCGGATATTGCGCAATAATAGAGGTAACGCTTTTTATTTCGGAGACAACTAACATGGCAAAAACTACGCTACTCACATTACAAGGGCTTTCATGCTCCCACTGTGTTAACAGTGTAAAAAAAGCACTTGATGCTCGCAATGATATAGAACAGTCAAATGTAACTATTCAATACGCTAAAATTGACAGTGATGCAACTGCTGAAAGTTTAATCAAAACAATTGAAGACGCGGGTTATGAAGCTAAAATTGCAACACAGCCTGATGTAAAATTAAGCTTAAGTGGTCTTAACTGCATGAAGTGTGTAGGTAAAACCGAAAAAGCATTATTAGCCATTGAAGGTGTAGTAGCTGTTAATGTAACAAAAGAGTCAGCTGAAGTTTTTGGCAATGCTACTGCGGATACCTTAATTACAGCAATTACAGCAGAAGGTTTTCAAGCCAGTTTAGCCCCCACAGATAACACAATTCATTTAACCCTTTCAGGCTTAAATTGTGGCCATTGTATCGGTTCAGTCAAAAAAGCGCTTGAAGCTACAACAGGCGTTGATAGCGCTGAAGTTGAATTAACTCATGCAAAAGTAATCGGAACAGCCACCGCAGAGACATTAGTAACTGCCATTAAAGATGCTGGTTTTGAAGCACAACTAGCAGGTACTGATTTCCCAAAAACTGAGCCGCTGGCGCAAACGCATGCACAACTGGATGCATCGTCAGCGGCTATTTGTGACATTCCAGTTGAAAACTCTGACATTGAAATTAGCCCAGAAATAGACACTGACGATGACAGCAGTGTTCAGCTTTTAATTGATGGCATGACCTGTGCAAGTTGCGTAAACAAGGTTCACAAAGCATTACAATCTGTTGATGGTGTTGAGAATGTGCGTGTAAACCTTGCAGAACGCAGTGCATTAGTAACCGGTGACATCAATCATGATGCACTTGTTAACGCTATCGAAAAAGCGGGTTATGGCGCTGAAATTATTCAAGATGATGTAAAACGAAGAGAACGCCAGCAAGAAGTTGCGGTAGCAAATATGAAGCGTTTTCGTTGGCAAGCTGCACTTGCGTTAGTCGTTGGTCTTCCCGTTATGATTTGGGGAATGATCGGCGATAACATGATGCTTACCGAAGCAAATCATAGTATTTGGTTGGGTATTGGTATTGCAACACTCTTTGTAATGGTGGTTGCGGGTGGACATTTTTATCGTAGTGCATGGCAAAGCTTAAAAAACCGCAGTGCAACAATGGATACCCTTGTTGCATTAGGAACAGGAACAGCGTGGCTCTATTCTATTACAGTGAATTTATGGCCAGAAATATTCCCCGCTCAAGCTCGACATCTCTATTATGAAGCCAGTGCAATGATCATCGGTTTAATCAACTTAGGTCATATGCTTGAACAACGTGCGCGCCAACGTTCATCTAAAGCACTAGAACGTCTATTAGACTTAACACCGCACACAGCAAGAGTTGTCACTGAAAATGGCGAAGTCGATATGCCATTAGCTGATGTCAAACAAGGCATGACTTTGCGGTTAGCAACGGGTGATAAAGTGCCTGTTGATGGTGAAATCATTCAAGGTGAAGTGTGGATGGATGAGGCAATGCTGACGGGAGAGCCTATCCCTCAGCAAAAAACCATTGGCGATCTCATTCATGCAGGAACAACCGTGCAAGATGGCTCGGTTTTATTTAAAGCTGCCGCAGTAGGAAGCAAAACAACATTGGCGCGCATCATTAAATTAGTTCGCCAAGCACAAAGTAGTAAACCTGAAATTGGCCAGTTGGCTGATAAAATTTCAAGTGTATTTGTTCCTGTTGTTGTCGCGATTGCCTTAATTGCTGGCGCTATTTGGTACTTCTTTGGCCCATCGCCTCAAATCACTTATGCACTCGTGATCATCACAACTGTGTTAATTATCGCCTGCCCTTGCGCTCTGGGTCTCGCAACGCCAATGTCAATTATTTCAGGTGTAGGTCGAGCAGCGGAATATGGTGTTTTAGTTCGTGATGCAGATGCTCTTCAACAAGCGAGTAAACTTGATACTTTAGTCTTTGATAAAACAGGTACCTTAACAGAAGGATTGCCACAGGTAACTGAAATACATACCTTCAATCAAGTCAGTGAAGAGGAAGCATTGGCATTAGCGGGATCACTTGAAAACGGTTCTAATCACCCATTAGCGAAGGCAATTTTAACACGGGCTGAAGGTATATCATTACCTGAGATTAATCAGTTCCGCACCTTAGCGGGTATGGGATTAACAGGCGAGATCAAAGGTAAAACTGTTCTATTGGGTAACCCTAAACTGATGAGAGAATCGGGCATTGATATTAGTGAAATCAATACACTTATCGATTCTCAAGCAGCAAAAGGTGTTACTCCTGTTTTACTTGCTCAAGAAGGTAAAGTTGCGGCACTTCTCTCTATTAGAGATCCGTTAAGAGAAGACACCGTCAGTGCACTACAACGCTTGCATAATCAAGGTTATCGCTTAGTAATGTTAACAGGTGATAATCCGATTACCGCAAATGCTATTGCAAAAGAAGCGGGTATTGATCAAGTGATTGCAGGTGTTATGCCTGAAGGCAAAGCGCAAGCCATTACAGAGCTTCAAGCACAAGGTCATCGAGTGGCAATGGTAGGTGATGGTATTAATGATGCTCCTGCTCTCGCGAAAGCTGACGTTGGTATTGCCATGGGTGGAGGCAGTGATATTGCCATAGAAACTGCGGCAATTACTTTAATGCGCCACAGTTTGCATGGTGTTGCCGATGCGGTTGAGATCTCAAAAGGGACATTGCGTAATATGAAGCAAAATTTATTTGGTGCCTTTGTTTATAACAGCTTAGGGATCCCTATTGCAGCGGGTATTTTATATCCACTGACAGGGACATTACTTAACCCCGTGGTCGCAGGTGCAGCAATGGCGCTGTCTTCAATCACCGTTGTCAGTAATGCAAACCGTCTATTGCGTTTCAAGCCTAAGCAATAACCTTTAAAATCATCAAGAAATATTATATTTAAGCCGCTTTTGCTTCTCGGTAAAAGCGGTTTTTTATTGCTATTCATTAATGATTATTAATATTTTCAAAAGGTTAAAAAAAAGCCGATATTTCTATCGGCCAGTCAAAGAGGAATTTCTCATTATACAAGAGAGTCATTACTCCGCCCTCTTAGTGCTAGAATAGCAATATATTATAAATATTTCATTCATTTTTATTAATTCATATATAAAACACATTCTTATAAAAAAGAAACAAAAATAAGCTGTTAATTAATATATTATTGTTAATAATTAAATCTAAATTTAAAATAGAAATTTACATTTCAACATTAAAAAGGTTTATAAATGGAACTTAGAAATCTATTCATTATATTATTATCATTTATATATTCCACCAGTGCGTTATCTTATATTAATACTGACTTAAACTTAGAAGTAGAACACGAGTCTCTTGGCAATTATTATCCTGATATGTATAATGAAATATCAGAATCAGAATTGGATGATTTTTATCATATTAGAAAATCATATAGTAAACACTTCAATCCAATCTATCCCCAAAAAGAAATTTACGAAAATAGTAAAAAAATATTTTCAAAAAGATTTATTTATTCAATAGGTTCTGGTTACTCTGTTGATGATAAATCATATAATAGTAATATATTAATAAACACTCAAATATTTAATGAATTAACTGATAACTATTTAATTCATAATGATCCTGTTTTATATAGCAAAATAATAGAAAATGAGAGTAAAATTATTATTAAAAACTTAAATGAATTAGAACGCCTTAACTTATCTTATTTTTTTGAAAACATAGAGACATTCGTTACTGATACAGCTAATAATCCTACTATCAAAGAGCGCTCAACTAACATAGCCAACATAATTAAAAACTATAATTTAAACAGTGAGCATCATGTGATAATAACAAAAGATTACAGGAATAACGATACTATATCAGAATATAATAACATAAATGATAATCTTGAAAAGAATGCAACTTTATTTGATTTAGTTATGTTGTCAGGCAATATTGAATATGAAGCAAGTCTAAATCATAATAAAATAAAATCAATAACTGAAAACAACATAATAGAAACAATAAAAAATAAAAATAAAATATTAGAAAATAAAGAAATTGCTGAACAAAATCAAATTGATATAAAAAATAACAAAGAAATTACTGAGAAAAATAAAATTGACATACAAAATAACAATGAAATTACTGAGCAAAATAAAATCGATATAAAAAGTAACAAAGAAAATATTGAGCAAAATAAAACTGACATCACTCATAATAAAGAAAAAGTAGATAAATACTTAAACACTTTAGATATTGCCGATTATACCAGTGATATAACGGGTCACTTTTCAAAATTGTATACTAAAGATGTTGCCACTAACAGCAAACTCGATGTACTCGAAAATGATTTTAACCACTTTAAATCAGAAACAAACAACCATTTTTATAAAGTAGAAAAACGCGCCAACCAAGGTATTGCGTCTGTAGCTGCAATGAGTAATTTACCTTTTACCGATTCTGCTACATTTAGTACCGCTATTGGCATAGGTAATTATCGTAATGCCACTGCTCTTGCTTGGGGCATGCAGTATCGTATTAATGAAAATGTTAAAGTCAGAGCTTCAACAGCATGGAATGATTCAAATAGTTTTGTTTCAGCTGGTGGTATCGGTATTAGTTGGTAAATAAAGTAAAAACAGCGAAAACTAAGTAAAGCTTGGTTTTCGTTGTTTCATTCCCTTTCAAATCCGTTATGCTAAAACCTTGCGATTCAATCCCTAAGGAGCATATCAATGACGGGTATTTTTCAGAAAATCAAACACTGGGTTGGGATAAAAAACACGACCCATTACCCTTACCCCGCTGTTGATATTATGCTACCTAATAATGTCTCTTTGCACCTTGTGGGTAGTATCCATATGGGTGTTCCAACAATGACACCGCTATCTAATGTACTTATAAATGAAATAAAAAAAGCAGATGCTGTTATTGTTGAAGCCGATATTTCAACAGAAGTACAACCTTTTGATCAATCTTCCCTTTTTAGAGAGCCTCTTGAAACTCGCATAAGCGAACCTCTCTTTTCTCAAATTACACAGCATTGCGAAGCGCTCTCCCTTTCTCTTTACCAAATTGAAAATAAACCCCTTTGGCAAATTGCCCTTATTATGCAATCTACCCAAGCAATGCAGTTGGGTTTAGAACCTCAACATGGCATTGATTATCAAGTCATTCAACATGCTAATGAGTACAAAAAAAATATTATAGAGCTGGAAGGTATTGAAAATCAGGTCGCATTATTATTGAACTTCCCTCACGATGGTCAGCAATTACTCGAAGATACTCTAAAAAATTGGCACGATAATGCACGCACATTGCAAATCATGATTAATTGGTGGTTAAATTATAATAGTCGAGAAAAACAGCCTCCTTTACCAAACACCTTTAGCAAAGCGGTATTTGATATTTTAATGGAAAGTCGTAACCAAAAATGGGCTAATCTATTATTAAAATTACCGGCCGGACGCTATGTGGTCACTGTAGGTGCTCTTCATTTATTTGGTGAAGAGAATTTAATTGATTTATTAACACATCAAGCATAAAACCTTCTGAGTAGGAATAACTATGACTCCCGCTGTAAACTTATTGGAAAAACAGAAAATTAAATTTATCCTCCATCCTTATGAACATGATGCTAATGTTCATAATTTTGGTGATGAAGCCGTTGAAAAACTGGGCTTGAATAATCGTCAAGTTTTTAAAACACTTTTAGTCGCCTTAAATGGTGATACAAAAAATCTAGCAGTTGCAGTCACTCCTGTTTCCGGTCAGTTAGATTTAAAGCTTGTCGCTAAGTGCTTTAAAGCGAAAAAAGCAGATATGGCAGATCCACAAATTGCACAAAAAGTAACAGGTTATTTAGTGGGTGGAATAAGCCCATTAGGTCAGAAAAAACGGCTGCCCACTGTAATTGATGAACAAGCACTTGAATTTAACACTATTTTTGTTTCTGGTGGTAAACGTGGCTTAGATATTGAATTATCAGCTAAAGATCTCGCTACCGTATTAGGAGCTCAATTTGCACTGATCCGCAAGGAGCCTTGATTATTGTCGATTTTTTATTTTAAGGCTCACCCTCAAAATAAGAAATTAATGCGATTTACTATTCTTAAAGCAAAAGAAAAGGCGACATGAATGTCGCCTTTTCTGCTTTTATCAATATGACAAAAATAATATCTCCTAATGAGAACTATTTTTTATAAACAATCTCACCTTTCGGTTCAAAGTCTGCGGCTTTCAGTGGAGAATGTGCTTCAATATAACCTTTCAACACTTCTGCATCCACGAAACCAGTATTAACATAACCTGGGTGAACATCGATCTTAGGATAGCCATCGCCACCAATACCGTTAAAGTTTAATGTCGCCATACGGTAAGTCTTAGTTTTATCTAATGGTTTGCCCGCAATTTTAACATCACTAACTTTGCAATCAGCATCAACAGTTAAACTAACATTGTAGAACTGTGCATAAGCACCTGAGTCAACTTTCATGCAAGCTACTGCTGATAAGTAAGGTTCAACTTCTTCACCTTTAAAATCAACATAAACCAGTTCATTCGCGAATGGTTGAACTTTTAATACATCTTTATAAGTGATATCGCCAGATTCGATAGAATCACGCACACCACCACCACTCATAATGGCAAAGTCAGCATTAGCACGCTCAGCTTGTGCTGATAACAATAAACGCGCCATATTGGTTTGAACAAAACGAACTTTACTACGATCGCCTTCCAGTTTACCAACCACTTCACCGACTTTAACATTGAGTTGTTCACCACCTTTTTCTTGATAAGGCGTCAGCAATTTCATCATTTCAGGATTATGAGGGATTTCTTTAGTGTAGTAGACAAGTTCTGTTGTGCCATCGTCTTTCTTCACTTTTTGATTTAAGTTGATTGGGATTAATTGGTAGTGTTTTAGCGTGAATTCACCATTACGGAATTCAAAGTCTGCACGTCCAACATATTTACCCCATTCATGGGCTTGAACAATCCATGTACCATTTTGATTATCTGGTGCGCACGGTGTTCCCGGTACATAATCAGCTTGTTTATAGTTTTTGTTCTCTTGAGACATACAGACAGGATCTTGTGAGTGACCACCCACAATCATATCAAGATACCCTTTTGGTAACGCACGCGCCATTTCAACATCACCCGGAGCGTTAGAACCATGGTTACCATCATCATAGTGACCCATATGTGTTGCCGCGATGATAATGTCTGGTTTTTCTGTGGTACGTAACTCCTCAACAACTTTTTTTGCTTCATCTGAAGGTTTACGGAATTCAGTGTCTGGGAAGTTTGCAGGGTTACCGATACGTACAGTATCGTCTGTGGTTAAACCTAATACAGCAATTTTTACACCTTGTTTATCAAAAATGGTATAAGGCTTAAATAAACGCTCACCGGTGCTCTTTTGATAAATATTGGCAGATAAGAATGGGAATGTAGCCCATTTTTCTTGTTGGCGTAAAACCTCTAAAGGATTATCAAACTCATGGTTACCCAGAGCCATTGCATCATAACCTACAAGGTTCATACCTTTAAAATCAGGCTCAGCATCCTGTAAGTCAGATTCTGGAACACCGGTATTGATATCACCACCTGATAACAGCAGTACGCTACCACCTTTTTTAGCCACCTCGTCACGGATATTATCAACCACAGTTTTCTGTGCTGCTAATCCATATTCGCCACGATCGTTATGCCAAAAATGTCCATGATGATCATTGGTGTGCAAAATAGTAATTTCGTAGGTTTTATCCTTTTCCCATGCCTGAGACAACGCTGGCGCCATAGCTAAAGAAACGGTCAATGCGCATGCCGATAATTTAAAAGATAAGCTCATGGTATATCCCCATGTATATTATTTATTGAGAAGGTTCTGCCATGGTTCTACTGTAGAAAAATAAGACAGAAGTTAAATACTTTTGCTGTATTTTATGACGTAGGTTATATAATTTTTTTATTATTTCATTGATCCAATAGTTTTTTTGAGACATGAATCAAATTCTATTTCTCACAAAAGTACTCTATTCCAAATAGATGTAAACTAGATTAATAAAAACAGAAACAATTTATTAACAAAATGATGTGACAGGGAATTAAAATGAGCAATAGTGATCCAACGCTTCCTATAGAAGAAGCCGAAACTTTACAACGAAAAGCCAATAAGCGTAATACGGTTTTTAGTATTTTAACGGCTATCAGCTTTTCACATCTTCTCAATGATATGATCCAATCATTGATATTAGCTATCTACCCTATGTTGCAATCAGAGTTCTCTTTAAGCTTTGTACAAATAGGGATGATCACCTTAACGTACCAAATTACTGCATCCTTATTGCAACCTTTTATTGGTCTCTATACTGATAAATATCCTAAACCCTACTCATTACCTATTGGTATGGGCTTTACGCTAACAGGACTTATTCTCCTCGCCTTTGCTGATACATTCCCCATGTTATTACTTGCTGCTGGGTTAGTGGGTACTGGCTCATCTGTTTTCCACCCTGAATCATCACGTGTTGCCAGAATGGCATCAGGTGGAAGACATGGCCTAGCACAATCCCTTTTCCAAGTTGGTGGTAATTTAGGTAGCTCCTTAGGTCCTCTTTTAGCTGCTTTAATTATTGCCCCTTATGGTAAAGGTAATGTTGGTTGGTTTTCTCTTGCTGCCCTATTAGCTATTGTTGTGTTATTACAAGTAAGTCGCTGGTATAAAATCCAGCAAGAAGTACAGAAAAAACAACCCAAAACCATCCAAAACACAGCAACACTGCCACGTAAAGCCCTACTTGGTTCTTTAGCTATTTTACTTATTCTGATTTTTTCTAAGTATTTTTATCTTGCAAGCATCAGTAGCTACTATACTTTCTATTTAATACATAAATTTGGTGTTTCAGTACAAAATGCCCAAATTCATCTGTTTGTTTTTCTTTTTGCTGTTGCTGCTGGCACCATGATTGGTGGCCCTGTAGGCGATAAAATTGGCAGAAAATACGTTATTTGGGGATCTATTTTAGGTGTTGCGCCTTTTACACTGATACTCCCTTATGCCAGCTTGTACTGGACTGGCGTACTTACTGTATTCATTGGTGTGATTTTAGCTTCAGCATTTTCTGCTATCTTAGTTTACGCTCAAGAGTTAATTCCGGGTAAAACAGGCATGGTTTCAGGGCTTTTCTTTGGGCTTGCTTTTGGGATGGGAGGGATTGGTGCTGCAGTCTTAGGATATATTGCAGATCAGAAGAGTATTGAATATGTCTATCATATTTGCGCTTATCTCCCACTGTTAGGTATTTTCACCATTTTTCTTCCTAATATTGGGGTAGATAAAACTAAATAAGCTGTAATTACCCCTGTTATTTAAATGAACCAATAACAGGGTAACTCTTACCTTAAAAGACAAGACTTATTAAAATAACATAAAAAAGCTCATTTGCGTCATAAAATTCAATCAACTTGCTATTTTTATAAATAATCGATAATTTTTAGCGAATTTATTGCATGAATACGTTAAACTATCAGCCTGCTATATTACTCGCCCCCGATACATGTAGTTTTATAAAAAGAAGGAGAATTGATGCCGCATTCAACACCCCTCATTACCACCATTGTTGGTGGGTTAGCACTTGCTTACATTTTAGGCATGATCGCTCAACGGCTAAAAATCTCACCTTTAGTAGGATATCTTGCTGCGGGTGTACTCGCTGGCCCATTTACCCCAGGCTTTGTCGCTGATACTTCTCTCGCCCCTGAACTCGCTGAAATCGGCGTCATTCTGCTAATGTTTGGCGTGGGTTTACATTTTTCTTTAAAAGATCTTATGGCGGTAAAAGCTATCGCTATTCCAGGTGCTATTGCGCAAATTGCAGTCGCAACACTATTAGGATTGGGATTATCGGCATTTTTTGGCTGGGGTTTATTTAGTGGCATTGTATTCGGTTTATGTCTATCAACAGCAAGTACCGTTGTTCTTTTACGAGCACTTGAAGAAAGAGGCCTGATTGATAGCCAGCGAGGGCAAATTGCTATTGGTTGGTTGATTGTTGAAGACTTAGCAATGGTATTAGCCCTTGTACTACTCCCAGCTGCTGCCAATATGCTAGAAAGTAGTGACCAAACCAGTATTTCTCAACTAATGATTAATTTAGGGATCACCATCGGTAAGGTTGTTGCCTTTATCTTAATCATGATGATTGTTGGTCGTAAGCTTATTCCTTGGATTTTAGCCAAAACCGCAGCAACGGGCTCTCGCGAACTCTTTACGTTATGTGTATTAGCACTAGCTTTAGGTATCGCTTATGCTGCTGTAACTCTATTTGATGCTTCTTTCGCATTAGGCGCATTCTTCGCCGGTATGGTACTCAATGAGTCTGATTTAAGCCACAGAGCTGCTCAAGATACTTTACCACTGCGTGATGCCTTTGCTGTACTGTTCTTTGTTTCTGTAGGTATGCTGTTTGATCCTATGGTCTTAATTGAACACCCACTCGGCATCTTAGCAACACTCGCTATCATTATTATTGGTAAATCAGCGGCTGCATTAGTGCTTGTGCGAATGTTTGGGCATTCCAGACGAACTGCCTTAACTATTTCTGCAAGCCTTGCTCAAATTGGTGAATTTGCCTTTATTCTTGCTGGCCTTGGTGTTGCGCTCAACGTTTTAGAGCCAGATGCACGTAACCTTGTTTTAGCCGGTGCTTTAGTTTCTATTATGCTAAACCCTGTTCTGTTCTCTCTATTAGACCGTTATTTGGCAAAAACAGAGACAAAAGAAGAAGTGGAACAACTACAACAAGAAGAGCTGGAAGAAGAAATGCCAGTTCCTGTCGATATTTGTGGCCATGCCATCATTGTCGGTTATGGACGAGCAGGAAGTATGCTTTCTGAAAAATTATTAGCTAAATCTATTCCGTTAGTTATTATCGAAAATAGCCGTAATAAATTTGCTGAATTAAAAGAGAAAAGCTTAAATACGGTACTGGGTAATGCCTCTACTAAAGAGTCACTCGCTTTAGCGCGTATCGATTGTGCTAAATCGTTATTACTGACTATCCCTAATGGTTATGAAGCCGCTGATATTGCTGAAACAGCAAGAAGTATGAACCCTAATTTAAATATCATTGTTCGTGCTCATTTCGACGATATTATTGTTCGGGCTAACTATGATGAAGAAGCCTCTTTTATCCTTGAGAAAGGCGCAAATCACGTCATTATCGATGAAGATCAAACTGCATCTGCAATGGCTGATATGTTAGTGAAGGAAGTAGAGTTTGGTTGTGCAATTGATGATACACCTGAAAATGGTCAGCAAATTATTGCTCCAAGTGCATCACAATAATCAAATATAGATAGCCTGTTAACGCTACAAATTTAACTCAATAAAAAACCTATCAAATTTGATAGGTTTTTTATTTCACACAGATAAAATAAAACTTAGAAACAATATAAACTTAACGTTCCCAATAGGCTTCTTCTAAGCTGTCTTCTTTTTCAGGTAAACCACGCGTTAAACGAGGCGAATGCTGACTTAACACTTGATAACTCACTCGATTAGCATATTTACACACTTGTGCTAATGATGAGTAGGTTAAATAAGTTCGAGGATGCTTACTCGAATTCGGCACATTAATTCGATGATAACTATTTGCTGTAATATCATGCAGTAATGCTGATAATGCTGCATCACCCGCACCATTTGTATTCATGATTTTCTCAGGGCCCCCCATATAAGGCTCGATATGGGAATAGACTTTTTCAGGCTCTTCGCAATCTTTGTAGCGCATTGCGCGACTAAATTCATAACGATTAAATTCAGCAATTGCACCAGGTAATAATGGGTGCGTTGTTTGACGTTTAAAGCTTTGCTCCGTATAACCGCCCATATAAAGCCCTGCGGGGCCTGCGGTACAAAGAACTAAGTCAACCCATTCTAACGCCACATCAGAGGCAAGAAGAGGATCAGAATGCCCCGTTAACTCAAATGCTTCATCTTCGTTCATTGCCACAACAGACACATGTTCTTTTAAGAAATCACGCCACCATTGTGGATCATCCGCAATAACGTATTTAGTACCTAATGTCAGCACTACGGGTACATCATACTTTTTCGCATATTCAATTGCTTTCATGGTCGCCAAAGGCATTGGCTCACCAGGTTTACAACGTACTAAATAAGCCGTTAAAACTAATGCTGAAGCTTCTGCAATCACCTCTTCTGGAATACTCTCAGGCTGAAGTTGGTTCATTTGGCCTGGGCTAATTGCAAAAGTACGTTCACCATTTTCCGTGATCAGCGTAAAACAGCGCCCAATAGCACCATCGACACCTTGAAGGTAATTCAAATCAGTACGGCTAGACGTGTTACATAAATAGCGATAAGCATAGCTACCAATCTGAATGTTATTACACATAGTACCTAATAACACAGAGCGGTCATCAGCCAATACAGAGTAGTTATGCAACGTGTTACCAATGGTGCCACCTGCAAATTCGTGAGTAATTAAGTTATTATCTGTTAATTCACGATAAAGCGCTTCTGCAACATCATCTTCAATAACTAGAGAGTGTCCCTGACTCAAGTTATAACGGGTAATAAATGCCTCATCAACTTTCGCTTCGATATCCACCAATGTTTGGTCAATGCCGACAATATAGGCGCGAGAAGATTCGCTCTCCGTCATATTGATGATGGGTTGTAATAAAGGATCTCGTAAACTAACGGGAAAATAGTGTTTGGATTTTCGTTTGCCAGGGAATTTCATTGTGAACGATGCTACACAGCTAAAAAAGATGCGCAATGTTAACACAATATTATGGGAGAGACAGTAGGTGTACGTCTGTACACCTACTTATTTGGAGATATTTTTATGCAGCTTTACGACGGCTTCTCGCCATATAGCTCAGTAAAACACCCATTACAGAAAGGATGAAACCAACAAAAGCAGCACCAACTAAAATCAGAGCACGTTTAGGGGCATCTTTTTTAGTCGGTTCGTAAGGCTTCAACATATATTTGAATGGTACAAATTGAAGCTCATCTAATTTCACTTTCTCTAACTGCTTCATGTTATATAAACGGTTTTTCAGATCAGCACTCACTGTTGTTGGATCAGTGATAGCTTCTGTGATAGCCAATTTACTACTTAACGCATCGGAACCCATAGCAATAGAGTAATCAGGGTCATCTTTAATTTGTGCGCCTTCACTTGAAATTGGTTTTTTTACACCTGCCGCATTAGCAATCTCTAACGCATATTTTAAGCGTTGGACATTTACATTACGTGCATTAGCAATACGTTCTAAGTCCATTTCATACGCTTTTTGAGCAAAGCTTAATTTACGCTCAATTTGGTCATCTATTTCGTCTTTCACTTCCATACGTACTTTAGTGGAAATAAAACGAATATAGCCTGAAAGTAAATCATAAGCCTCTTCTGAGGTTGGTGCAGTAAAGCTTAGATTAATTTCGCCACTAAACTCTTCTTCACTATTTTTATCATCTGAAGCTTTTAAATTAATATCTTTCGTTACGATTTCTTCAATTAATTTACGTTTATCCAGTGGCGTTGGCTCTTCCATTTTAGCCAGCAAACTTTTGTAATAATCCGTACTTACCAAATACTCTTCACGTAAAACACGAGAGTTATAGTTATTGATAAATTTTTGATAAACGGAAGAACCATTAACGCCCGTATCAACATCCACTAGGCTTAGTTCAGTCAATGTGGCTCTTAACTGCTTCATTTCATCGAGCATTGGCTTGGTAATTGCAGCTTGGCTTGTCCATTTTTGAGGTAAAAAGCTTGCAACAGTAAAGCCAACGATAGCAAATAATAACGTAATACCAATAATGACAAATTTTGATTTATAAATAACAGAAAATAATTCAAAAAGATCGATTTCATCGTTCTGTTTTAGATAAAAGTCATCGAAATTTCCTTTATCAATTTCTGAAGATTGTGGTTTTGAAAGCTTACTATTCATTTTCCTGCCTAAATTTATGTAATGCAGTGTCCGTTTATCAGCATTTTAGTGATTAACACTAAAACACTTAAAAAATGAGAAAAGATAAGTTTATATATAACTGAAATATGATCAAATTAATATATCATCAAATCCGATAATTTTATTTATAGAATTCAGTAATTATTTTTTGCATATCTCGCGGATCATCGCCTCTAGCAAGTCAATATGCTCAGGATCATCATTTAATGCGGGAATATATTCATACTGTTTACCACCACCATGAATAAAGAACTCGCGGTTTTGTTCATTAATTTCTTCTAATGTTTCCAAGCAATCCGACGAAAATCCTGGACATACAACCTGAACATGTTTAATACCTTCACTTCCCAGCTTTTCCATCGTTTTATCAGTATAAGGTGATAGCCAAGGTTCACGACCAAAGCGCGATTGAAACGTCAACATGACCTGCTCTTTAGAGTAGCCTAATTGTATTTCTAATTGTTCTTTAAGCTTTTCCGTTGTAAGGCAACATTCATCATAATAAATATCCCCTGTTTTGATAAAGCGCTCAGGAATGCCATGGAAAGAGAGAATTAAGCGATCTGGTTTTCCATATTGCTGAAAGCTCTTCTCAATAGAGGTAACAAGTGCTTTGATATAAAGCGGGTGTTCAGGGTAGCTACGAATAAAATTTAAGGATGGAATAGTGCGCATCCCTTTCAATATTTTGCTTACACCATCAAACACAGCAGCAGAAGTAGAACAAGAGTATTGAGGATAAAGTGGTAACAAAATAATGTTCTCAACACCTTGGTGTAACAGTTTTTCAATCCCTTCATTTAGCGATGGATTGCCATAACACATCCCTAACTCCACAGGTATATTAGGTAATCGCTGAGCAAGCGCGTGTTGTTGAGCTCGACTATAAACTAACAGCGGGGAACCCTCTGCCATCCATATTTGTTGATAAAGTTTTGCTACTTTAGGGGAACGAAACGGCAATATCGCGCCCTGTAATATTGGTTTCCAAATTAAAGGAGAAACATCAACAACACGAGGATCGCTAAGAAATTGTGCTAAATAACGTCGGACAGCACCCGTTGTCGGCGCATCAGGTGTACCAAGATTAACGAGAAGAACACCATACTTAGCATGATTCATACCATGACTCCTTAGAGTTATTTTTATTAGGATAACCAAAGAGTAGAAGAATAAAGGAAAATAATGAATTGTGCTTGTCAATTTATTGGATCGAATTATTTAACTTATTTTATACAGGCTAAATAAGGTAAAAAAAATCCCGGCTAAACCGGGACTAATCATAGCGATGACAAATTAGCCAAGGATACTTTTCAGTTCAGCATTAATTTCGCTAACTTTTTGTGTACCATCAACTTTGAAGTATTTTGCATTGCTTGCTTTAGCTTCATTTTGATAATAAGAAACTAACGGTGCCGTTTGAGTATGATACTCAACTAAACGTTTACGAACGGTTTCTTCTTGGTCATCTTTACGTGTTGTTAACTCTTCACCTGTCACGTCATCACGATTTTCCACTTTAGGTGGATTAAATTTCACATGATAAACACGACCAGATGGTGCGTGAACACGACGGCCAATAATACGTTCTACAATGATGTCATCTGGTACTGCGAATTCCAGTACGAAATCCACATTGATACCTGCTTCTTTCATTGCATCAGCTTGCGGAATTGTTCTTGGGAACCCATCCAACAAGAAACCATTACGGCAATCGTCTTGTTTGATACGCTCTTTAACTAACGCAATCACTAATTCATCAGTGACTAATTGACCATTATCCATCAACGCTTTTGCTTTCAGCCCTAGTTCTGTACCTGCGCTTACTGCCGCACGTAACATATCACCAGTTGAAATCTGCGGGATACCATAATTTTCTTTAATGAATTGAGCCTGAGTGCCTTTACCAGCGCCTGGAGCGCCTAGCAGAATGATACGCATCGCGTAAATCCCCTTGCATTTAATTTTTTATATTTAAACTCGAAAACGCATTACCATACCATTTTGTGAGGTCATCGCTCAAGAAATCACGGTAGCGATTGCATTTTATTTTTGTCGAAAAAGAAAAAACCACGCTCTCTTTTCAGAGAAGCGTGGTTTAAATGTTTGAAAACGAAAACAGTTACGCTTTTTGAACTAAAAGTTGATTCACTAAGCGAATAAACTGGTTTGGATCTTCCAAAGAGCCTCTTTCAGCAAATAATGCCTGATCCAGTAATAAATTGACCCAATCAGCAAATAAAGCGTCATCTGTTAACTCTGCTGTTTGTTTCACTAATGGATGATTTGGATTTAGCTCAAAGTTATATTTTACTTCTGGCACTTCTTGTCCGGCTGCCGCAAACAATTTCGCCATTTGAGTAGTCATCTCATCCGCACTGGTTGTCACAATCGCAGGGGTATCTGTTAAGCGGTGTGTTAATTTTACCTCTTTAACTTTGTCACCCAGCAAGGTTTTAATGCGTTCAACAAAAGGAGCTAACTGTTTATCGGTTTCTTCTTGTTCAGCTTGTTTTTCTTCATCCGCCAGCTTATCAAGTGATTCATCTGCTTTGCTGACAGACTGGAATGATTTGCCATCAAATTCTGTCAGATAATTCATCATCCATTCATCAATACGATCTGATAACAGCAATACTTCGATACCTTTTTTGCGGAACAGCTCTAAATGAGGGCTATTTTTCGCAGCAGCGTAGCTATCAGCAGTGATGTAATAAATTTTTTCCTGACCTTCTACCATGCGGCTAACATAATCTTCCAGTGAAACAATTTGAGCATCACTGTCGTTATGTGTTGATGCAAAACGCAGTAACTTAGCAATAGTTTCAATGTTAGAGGAGTCTTCTGCTGGGCCTTCTTTTAAGACTAAACCAAACTCTTTCCAGAATGTTTGATACTCTTCAGGCTTATTCTCTGCCAGTTTTTGTAACATTTGTAATGCACGTTTAGTTAATGCACTACGTAAGTTACGTGTAACAGAGCTGTCTTGTAGAATTTCACGCGAAACGTTTAGTGGTAAATCATTAGAATCAACTAACCCACGAATAAAACGCAGGTAATTAGGCATAAACTGCTCAGCTTCATCCATAATAAAGACACGCTGTACATACAGTTTTAAGCCATGACGCTGTTCACGATTCCATAAATCCCAAGGCGCTTTTGAAGGTACATATAACAAACTTGTGTATTCTTGTTTACCTTCAACGCGGTTGTGTACCCAGCTTAATGGATCAGCAAAGTCATGAGAGATATGCTTATAAAACTCTTTATATTCATCATCACTGACTTCAGCTTTATTACGAGTCCACAGTGCTTGTGCCTTATTAATCTTTTCCCACGTTACTGTGCCGTCTTCTTCATTTTTCGTTTCAATTTCAACAGGCAAAGAAATATGGTCAGAATATTTACTAATAATGCTACGTAGACGCCAGTCATCTAAATACTCATCTTCGCCTTCACGCAAATGAAGCGTTATTTCAGTACCGCGATCCGCTTTTTCAATATCAGCAACGGTGTAATCACCTTCACCTTCAGACTCCCAGAAAACGCCTTTATCAGCGGTTTCGCCCGCAGCACGCGTGCGTACAGTAACTTTATCTGCAACGATAAAAGCTGAATAGAAGCCCACACCAAACTGACCAATTAATTGGCTATCTTTAGCTTGATCTTGTCCGATAGATTCTAAGAATGATTTGGTACCTGATTTTGCGATAGTACCTAGATTATCAATGACTTCATCACGAGTCATGCCAATACCATTATCACTGATAGTCAGAGTTCGTTTCTCTTTATCAGTGGAAATGCGCACATGCAATTCACCGTTATTTTCATAAAGTGCTGCATCTGATAATGCACGAAAACGTAATTTATCAGCCGCATCTGATGCGTTAGAAATCAATTCGCGAAGGAAAATTTCTTTATTGGAGTAAAGAGAATGGATCATTAATTGAAGAAGTTGTTTAACTTCTGACTGAAATCCTCTTGTTTCCTGACCTTTCATACTCATTTTTACCTCAATTAATCCTAATTTGGCGAAAAAAATCAATATGAGTAAAAAGTGGGGATAGTTAAGCAAGTTTCAAGGGTAGAGTCATAAATTACATGAAGAAAATATATTAGCAGGCTAATATCGATTAAAAATCGACCAAACAAATAAAAAATACTGCTAAGCAATAGCGAAAACTTAGCAGCAAAAAATATTATAGTTGCTCACCATCACTAATAATTATCGCGTTTACACCTGCTTTTACTTCATCTAGCGCATGTTTGATGGTATCAGCATGTGCAAGTACAACCCCTAAGCGGCGAGAGCCTGTAATTTCAGGTTTCGCAAAAAGACGAATTTGACGGTTCGCCTTCAACGCTTTTTCAATACCAGAATAAACGATATTTGAGCTATGTAGCTCTGGCAAAATAACGGCTGAAGCACAGTTACCTAGCTGACGGATCCCCCCAATGGGATAACCTAAAAAAGCACGAACATGAAGTGCAAACTCTGATAAATCCTGTGAAATTAGTGTCACTAATCCCGTATCGTGAGGACGGGGAGATACTTCATTAAAAAATACATCATCGCCTTGAACAAACAACTCTACGCCAAATAAGCCATAACCCCCTAAATTTCCCACCACTTTACTCGCAATATGTTCTGCTTTAGCAAGGGCTATATCACTCATTTTTTGAGGTTGCCATGACTCACGGTAATCACCTTTTTCTTGTCGATGACCAATGGGAGCACAAAAATGAATACCATCAACAGCATGAATAGTCAGTAAAGTAATTTCAAAATCAAACGGGATCATTTTTTCAACGATAACACGCCCTTTTCCTGCTCGTCCGCCCTCTTGAGAATAGGCCCAAGCATGTGCTAAATCATTTTCACTACGGATAACACTTTGCCCTTTCCCCGACGAACTCATAACAGGTTTGACAATACAAGGAAAACCAATGTCTAAAGCAGCTTTTTTAAAACTCACTTCATCATCAACAAATTGATAATTTGATGTTGGTAAAAGTAATGTTTCCGAAGCTAAACGACGGATACCCTCTCTATCCATTGTGAGTTTTACAGCGCGTGCACAAGGAACAACTTTTTGCCCTTTTTGTTCTAATTCAACCAATAACGAGGTTGCTATCGCCTCAATTTCAGGAACAACAAAATCAGGTTTCTCTTGTTCAATAATGAGCTTTAATGCATTACTATCAAGCATATTCACCACATGATGGCGATGTGCAATATGCATCGCGGGTGCATTGGGATAGCGATCAACTGCAATCACTTCAATACCTAGGCGCTGGCATTCAATAGCCACTTCTTTACCCAGTTCACCTGCACCTAATAGCATTACCTTTGTTGCATTAGCTGTAAGAGCCGTACCCAACACAGTCATTTTTTATCCTCACTATTTATAAAAAACACAATGACGCAAACGATTGCCTTTGCGTAGCATAACGGATTTTACTTGATAGAAAAATAGGCAGGCAAAAATAATCAATCGAAGAAAGAAAACAATTACAAAATTTGGCTGCGTTTTCCTTTTTGGATTTTTAGATAATTAAGACGTTTTCGGATAAGTGCCAAGATACAGCATAAAAGCCCCAGCCAAATTAGAGAAAAACTGACACCTTTAACTTCATCAAAAGCTTCATGAAATAAGAAAACAGCCAATAAAAATTGAATAGTAGGTTCTATATATTGCGCTAGTCCGATAACGGTTAACGTAGTTCGTTTCACAGCCGCAGTAAAAAACAATAATGGTAATATGGTAACAGGTGCGGTTAAAACATAATAAAAACGAGTCAGATTATCTGCTGAAGGTAGCGCGCTTTTATCTGTCATAAACAACCAAATGGTCACACCTATTGCTAATGGCATTAGCCACAGAGTTTCCATAAATAAAGAAGTTATTACATCAAAACGAATAAACTTACGAATTAATCCATATACAGCAAATGCGCCTCCCATCATAATAGCCAGTACCGGTAATTCTCCGTACATCCACAGCTGGTATCCCACTCCCGCACAAATTAAGGTAACCGCCCACTTTTCTACTGGATTAAGCTTTTCTTTCAGAAAGATCACACCTAATAAAATCGAGAAAAGTGGATTAATAAAATATCCTAAGCTCGCTTCTAATACTTGTTGATGCGTTAATGCATAGGTAAAGGTACACCAAGAAACCGCCATTGCCATTGAACTAAATAAACACATAAAAACAGAGCGTTTATCTTGTAAAACCGCGCACCATTGAGTTCTATTCTTGATAAAAAGTCGCACCAGCAATAATAAAGGAATAGACCAAATCAAACGCTGGGCTAACATTTCTAATGGTTGAGCACCAGGTAAAAGCCGATAAAAAAGAGGTGTGATCCCCCAAAGAATATAAGAAAAAATGGCTAATACTGCGCCCGATTGAGCCCACATTTAATATTCCATCAATAAAAGTCGATACGTTTTAATATCATACGCTTAAAACAGATAGAACAATATGATCAACATCGCTGATTGATTGATAAAAAATAGAAGAGTCTAATCGTAAAGATAAAAAAATCTCCACTAATAATGGCTTCGAGAAAAACCAGTATTAATGGAGGGCAAGAAAATACCATTAAGAGAAAACGTGGTAAAAACCACAACCAGAAAAAATCAGTGAGTTATCAGAAAATCTCCCGAACATGTAAAGGAGGTTGTTGTTGAACAAAATCATGTAATTTTTTACGACTTGGTGCCGCTGCTATCGCCCCTTTTTGAGTTGTGGCCAAAGCACCACAAGCAGCCGCTTGCGTCACTATTTTTGATAAGTATTGTTCATCTTCAGCAAAACCATATTCTGCAAGTGCCGCCAACAAACCAGACATAAAGGCATCCCCTGCCCCCGTTGTATCAATGCATTCAACGGTAAAAGCACTAAATGCAACTTGAGTATTTGGAGTTAATACTAAACATCCTTTAGAGCCTTGAGTGATCACTTTTAAACGTGCGGGATAATCTTCTAATTTTTTAAGCGCATTATTCAATGTCACTTCTTGTGTCATCCACGTAAGTTCATCTTCTGATAATTTTAATATGTCGGCCTTATGCGCATAATTATCGATAACTTCGCGCATATCCTCATGATCACGCCACATTTGAGGGCGTAAGTTAATATCGAAACTCAGCAATGAATCCGTCTCTTTAATACTCTTTATTGCGGTATCCAAGGTTGAGCGACAAATGGGATTCACTAATGCTAAAGAGCAAAAATGCAAAATATCTTTTTCGAACGCAGGTAAAGATTTTTCAGTTAAAAATTGATCTGCAGATTCAGCAACTAAGAAAGTAAAATCACGCTCACCATTTTCTTGTAAAGAGACAAGAACTGTACTGGTACGGTGAAACTCATCAAATTCCATTGCTAGAGTATCAACACCCAAATCAAACAATGTTTTTTGCATAAAATGGCCGAACGCATCTTCACCTACACGCCCAATAAAACCACTTTGTTGACCCAGTTTAGCAACGCCCGCAGCAACATTGACAGGCGCACCACCAGCACATGCTTCATATTGCATGTTTTGCAATGGGATCAGGTCAACAACAGCATCACCTAAAGACCAGACTTTCATAATCTCTCCTGAAGATAAGCAATTATTTTTCTTCACTATATTCTGTTTTTATGAGTATTCATAACGATTAAAGGAAGATATTGCTCGTAAATCCACGCTGATAACGTTAACATAATAAGATATTATGATAATGTCAATCTTATAAAAAGTGTTTTTTTACCTTGAAATGTTATCGTTAACAAAGAAAGGAAACGCATAGTTTAATCTGTTTTTTATTCTTTTATAACGTAAAAACGTGAGCTAAAGACACTGAAAATATAATAAGGATAATGATATGAAACACCGTTTAGAACAATCAACAAATGCCTTAAGTACCTTGATTGAAAAGCGAGGTAATACTTTTTATCCCCAATTTCATTTAGCCGCACCCGCAGGTTGGTTAAATGATCCTAATGGTCTTATTTATCATGATGGTTTATATCATGCTTTTTATCAGCACCATCCTTATTCTCAAGATTGGGGTCCAATGCATTGGGGACATGCCACAAGCACCGATATGATCCACTGGCAACATCAGCCTATTGCGTTAGCACCGGGAGATGACTACGACAAAAGTGGTTGTTTCTCAGGATCAGCAATTAGCCACGAAGGCAAACTCTATCTTTTCTACACAGGGCACAACTGGTTAGCAGCCGAAGGTGATGATAGCCAAATCTATGAAGCACAATGTGTTGCAATCAGTGAAGACGGTATTCATTTTGAAAAAAAAGGGATCGTTTTACCGCCTCCCGAAGGTTATATGCATTTTCGTGATCCTAAAGTATGGTATCAAGACGGAAAATGGTGGATGGTTGTCGGTGCCAGAGATGAAAAAGATCAAGGACAAGTTTTGCTCTTTTCTAGTGAAACTTTATTTGAAGAAGGGAAACAGTGGAGCACCGATTACATTATTTTAGGAAAAACTGACGATAAAAACGTCTATATGTGGGAGTGCCCTGATTTCTTCCCAATAAGCCAAGACAATGAATTTGCGATTGTCTTTTCACCCCAAGGAAAACGTACGGAAGGCTATCAATACCGGAACCTTTTTCAAGCGGGTGCGTTAATCGGTCAATGGTCACCAAACCAACCATTTAAACCACAAGGTCACTTTGTTGAGCTAGATAATGGCCATGATTATTATGCACCCCAATCATTTATGACTCCTGATGGTCGTCGTGTTTCTATGGGATGGATGGATATGTGGAATTCCCCCATGCCATCAAAAGCGGAGTTTTGGTCTGGTTGCTTCACATTGCCTCGTGAAATTACCTTTGATAAAAGTAAAAATCGTTTATGTATGGTGCCTGTCAAAGAAGTTGAATCATTACGCCAAGAAAAAAATACCATTAAACCTCTTACATTAAGCCATCAATCTATAGAGTTAATAGATAACACATCAGCTATCGAACTTGATTTAACATGGTCTTTAGACAGCCAAGCTGAAAAATTTGGCTTATGGCTAGGTGAAGGGCTAGAGCTTTTTGTAGATAATCAATCAAATCGTTTAGTGCTTAATCGTCATTACCCTCAATACAATATCAGTGGTGCTCGCAGTATTCCGCTACCTGAAGGGTGTCAATTAAATTTACGCATATTTATTGATCGTTCATCAATTGAAGTCTTTGTTAATCAAGGTGAATATACATTAAGTAGTCGATATTATGCGCCACAAGACGCACGTTCTTTACGCCTTTTTGCAATGAGTGGTGATGCAATATTGTTATCAGGTGAATATTGGCGATTAAATCATATCGGCTAGTTTTGAAAATCATTCATTCTATTTTGATGATGATAAAACGTGAGTCCTATAACGACTCACGTTCAACTAATTGGCAAGGTACGTGTACCGTATTTTGATGATTTCGCTCTTGAATAATATGTAATGTTGCTTCTTTACCTAACTCATAATGAGGAAGCTGAACCGTTGTTAATGGCGGATAAAATAGATCGCCGGTACCAATCATATTGTCATATCCTAAAACAGCAACCTGATCTGGGATACGCAATCCCATAGACAACAAGACTTGATAAGCTAAAAAAGCAATACGGTCATTACCACAAATTAGAATATCAAAATCTGCTTTTTGATGAGTGCAATGTTTTTTCAATATTTCAATCACATCACGGTAATGCTCATCGCCAAACATCATCGTATATTGGCGTAAATGTGTTAATGGTAGCCCTGCTTCTTGCCAAGCATCTTCAACCGCTTTACGGCGAATAGGCCCCGCAACCGATTCTTCAGGTATATAGAAGCACAAAGGATGACGATATCCCTTCTCAATGACTTTTTTCATTGCATAATATTGCCCATGATAATCATCTGGAATATAAGTTGGAAAAGAGTGTGCCTTATCCAAGCAGTTCGCTAACACTAGATTCTTATCATGCAATTTTTCGTGCACAGAAATTTCACGTAATCCCATTGTCGTATAGATAATACCGTCTGGTCGCTGGGCTAAAAGCTGCCAAATAGCATTTTCATAACAATCTTGCGCAGTCAAATTGACCACAAATGAACTCCATCCAAATTCTCTTGCTGTTTGCTCAATAGATAAAATCATTTCAACAGAAAATGGTGTTGTTGCGGTATCAATTGCTAAAACGCCAATTGAGGAAACTTTTGTTCCTTGCCCACGAATTTTTCGTGCAGAATAATCTGGAACATAGTTAAGTTGATCAATAGCACTTTGGACTTGTTTCAGTGTTTCTGGTTTTAATAACTCAGGGTTATTAATCGCTCTTGAGACTGTCATCAAAGAAACGGATGCAAGTCGAGCTACATCTTTCAGTGACGCCATAGTATTGGCTCGATTGGTTTATTAAAAGGAATAGGTATAAATAAAGTGCTATTTTACAAGAAGTAAAGTCAAAAAGCCACAAAGGGAATTTTATTGTAACTAAATACAACTATTAATTTTCTCGCTAATAGACACCTAAATATATTATTTTTTTACTTATTAAGTGCGTTCAATATAGTTAAAATCACTTACGGTAAAAAACTTAGTTACAATTAATAATAGTTATCCGAACATCCATTATGGAAATAAATTATTCTTATCTATAAAATACAAATATTGAAACAAAACAAAGTTCTGATATTTTATCTATAATATAATACAGAAGTATTAATCATTTTTAATTTGATATATTCTGAATATGGCTCCGTTGCGTGAATGTTACCCTACATAAAAAACTTATAAATTAGTCAAATTTCGTTACTCATTCACTTTTAGTGAAAGAGCTGAGTAAAACCAGGAGCAACATATGGAATCAATAATCCACTTAATCACATTTGAAGATGACAGTACAAAAGTTCAACTTAAAGCTGTTCTTTCTTCTTTAGCTGCTAATGTGAAAACCTATTCAAATGAACAGGCTTTCTTGAAATACTATTTCTCTTCAACAAAAGGAGCACATAAAGAATGCATCATCATTAATACAAAAAGCAGTGCAGCACCATCAATTGCACTGATTAAAGAACTCAACAAATTGAAAAATATCATTCCTGTTATTATTATTTCTGGGGATAGTTCCATTGAAAGTTGTCGTAGTGCATTTAAATCAGGTGCTTTTGAATATTTAACTCGCCCTTTAAATGTAAATGAACTTCTTAATATTGTCTCAGAATCATTCCTTCATTATGAAAGTGAAGTTGAGCAATTCCGAACATATATATCTTTAAAAGATAAATTTGGTAAGTTATCAAATAGAGAAAAAGAAGTTATGGAAATGATCCTTGAGGGAAATACGAGCAAAGAAGCGGCGGAAAAACTTTCGCTATCTCCTCGTACTGTTGAAGTTCATCGCTCAAATATGTATACAAAATTGAAAGTAAGATCACTACCACAGTTAGTTCAAGAATATGATTTCTTTAAGAAATATGACTTGAGAATAAACTAATTCCATCAAGTGATTTTTATTTTTCAATAGGTTGTATTATCTAAAGATATAACGATATGACCTGTTTAATTTTCATTATCTTTTATTAATGAGAGAAATCTGTACTTCTAAAACATTCTATTTTGGATGATTTGTACTTAATATGGGAATAATTAACACGTTATACTCCATTCTACGATAGAAGGGGCGGCAACTTATTTTGATGCCACCCTTTCATTATGGTTCGTTTAATTTCGATTTAAAACACTCATATATTTTATTTTCATAATCGCTATTATTAATAACTATAATTACTGTTTTTTATTAGTAATAGAAATATAAGAATATGTGAAGCATTTCATTTGATATAAATCATTTTTTACTTTTTATAAAGATGAATATTCTCATTTAAAATTTCCATTATTCTTTATTCTTATTTTACGATAGAAATTATTAATGATTAAAAATAATACAATATAGATCCTGGTCTCTTTTTTTTATGTTCATTTAGAGATTGTTTATGCGATTTCATTTTCGATTTAATCAAAATTTTATTAATAAGAATATTCTAATTAACGCATTTAAATTATCGTAATCTTGGTCGTAAAACAAGAAAGAATAATAAGTATTATCCTTTACACTCCCTTTTACTTAAGAAATTTATTCTCTTTATAGTTTAAATAATGTAATACATTATTTATCATTTCTACTTAATATCAATCCAATAAAGACCATCGTTAAAAGATCATTACTGGTAAGTATAATAGACTATCACCGAATAAGTATTAACCCCTAGAAAAGTAAATATTTATTGATAATTTATTTATAGTCTTAATTTGAGTATTAGAAGATAGGATAAATATGTACTTTAAAAATATAAGATAAGCTTATACGTTTATTCTTATTCTCACTTTGACCAAATAGCCTTATGCTATCCCCTCCTAACTCGCTTTTTTACAAAGAAAAATGAATAATCAAGATAAAAATCGCCGTCCTATAAAAGCAAGACAAACAAACTGGGCAACAAAATCAAGCCGCTATTTACAGCAAAAAGGGGCTACGCCCAACGGTATTTCTGTGTTTAGCATTGTATTTTCATTGCTTGCTGGCCTATCGCTCTTTTTTGCCCTTTCTTATTCTCATGGCTTATTACGCTCGTTCTTATTGATCCTTGGTGCATTAATGATCCAAGGTCGTCTTATTTGTAACTTACTAGATGGTATGGTTGCGGTTGAAGGCGGGATGAAAAGCCCTGTAGGGGCAGTTTATAATGAATTACCAGACAGAATTGCAGATACGCTGATCATTTTAGGTGTCGGTTATGGTTTATCCAGCGACTTTTCAATGGCTATTACTTTAGGCTGGATAGGTGCTTTTTTTGCGGTAATGACTGCTTATGTTCGTGTGTTAGGCGGGAGCTGTGGATTAGAACAACACTTTACAGGCCCTATGGCAAAACAACATCGAATGGCTTTACTCACTTCAATTGCTGTAATTGCTGCTTTTATTCCTAACCTTTGGGGAATGTGGCTCTTTTTTATCTCATTATGGATTATTATTTTAGGTTCAACGCTAACCACAATTTTCAGAACCCGTCGAATTTTACGGGATTTAGCACAAGGTGTCTGATTAATGAAAAATGGAAAACTTGCTTTAGATGCAAAAGTGGTGTCATCCGTATTAGTCTCTATCTGTCGTTTTTTAACGGGTATTCGAGCCAAACAAACGTCTCCGATAGCGAAAGATACACCTTGTATTTATTACGCTAACCACTCTAGTCATCTTGATGGTTTGGTAATTTGGTCTTGCCTTGCGCCTGATATTCGTCCTTATGTACATCCCGTTGCCGCTGAAGATTACTGGAATAAAAATCGCTTACGTCGCTATTTGTCTCGCCGTATTTTTAGGGCAATCCTTATTCCTCGCCATGCTGCTAAAATGAATATTGCTGAAGAAAGCAATCAATGCGAAAAGATACTTGAACAATCAACGGGCGAAACTGCATCATCAACATCGAATAAAGTGAATGCACTGGCTATCATGCAAGATATTTTAGACCAAGGTGAATCTCTAATTATTTTCCCAGAAGGCACACGAGGCAATGGCGAATCTATTCAGGATTTTAAAGCTGGCCTTTGGCATCTTTCTCGTAAAAATCCGAATGTTCAATTAGTCCCCATTTATCTTGAAAACTTAAATCGGGTACTCCCTAAAGGCTCCCGCTTAGTTGTTCCCGTTATTTGTAGTGCAATTTTTGGTGCACCCATAGTAGCTACCCATGAAAATGAAAGTAAACAAGAGTTTCTGATAAGAGCCAAAAGCGCGTTAGAGGAGTTACACAATGGAACGTATTAATAATGAAGTCCTCTGGATATTTATCGGACTCTTCTCTTTCTTAATTGTTGCCAGCATTATTGGTGCTATTCTTGCGGCAATTAAAGGCCCTACATCAACAATTACTAACCTTAACTCAAGGATCAATGCTTGGTGGGTAATGTGTATTATTGCGGGTGTTGCAATTAGTATTGGCGCAATTGGCTCTGTGGTACTGTTTACTATTATTTCATGGCTTGCTCTTCGTGAACTCATTACATTAACCCCAACACATCGAGGCGATCATGAGGCATTGTTTTGGTGTTTCTTCGTGATCTTACCTATCCAGTACATTCTCGTTGGTGTGCAGTGGTATAATTTAATGGCAATATTCATTCCTGTTTACGCCTTTTTATTAATCCCAACACGCATGGCACTTTCAGGTGATACCCGCCATTTCTTAGAGCGTATGGCAAAAGTACAATGGAGTGTGATGATAGCCATTTATTGCCTAAGTTATGCTCCGGCACTATTAATGTTGCCTATTGAAGGTTTTGAAGGCCGTAATATCAACTTACTGCTCTTTTTAATGATTGTGGTACAAGTTTCTGACGTACTCCAATATGTCTTTGGTAAATTATTTGGCAAACATCCTATCGTGCCTAAATTAAGCCCAAATAAAACAATCGAAGGATTTTTTGGTGGCATTATTTCCGCCAGCCTTATCGGTATGATGTTGTGGTGGGCGACGCCTTTTTCATGGTGGGCCGCCTTTTTACTCTCTTTAGTCATTACATTGGCGGGTTTTGCTGGTGGTTTATGTATGTCAGCGATAAAAAGAGACAGTGGCGTAAAAGACTTTGGCACAATGATAGAAGGCCATGGTGGCATGATGGATAGAATGGATTCACTCTGTTTTGCGGCCCCTATTTTCTTTCATGTTATTCGCTATTTTTACGTTTAGTTTTTACACTATTTAGCCAAAAATAAGCGAACTCAAGACAAACAAACATGCCGATATCCATATTATCGGCATGTTTATATATTCACTTTTATCTTATTATTCATACAAATTTAATATCAGATATTGATTATCAACATAATAATTAAACAATTGTTTTTATTTTAGACTAAAAGTAAATATTATTATTTTTATAATAAAATCAATTTATTAATTAATAACATTCTTAATCAAGAGGTCTGATTTCTGTATTTTTTATTCATTATGATAGCCTAAATGCCAGCTATCTTTTACCCTAACGCCCCTTTTCATTCTAAAATATCTATAATTATGATCACTTGGCTACTTCTCGCTGCTTCTTTATTATTTTTAGGTTTCAATCGCATACTTGCACTTATTACACTTGCAGTCACAGCACTTAGCGCATTTATAACTGGCATTATTACATGGCAAGTCTTGCCGATTATCTTTAGTATTCTGTTATTAACGTTTGCTTATTCCCGTTATAAAACACAACCACTGCTTCGGGCAATTATCATTCTTGCTCTTATTATCATTGCTAGTGGTTTAGCCTTTCATCTTATTCCTGGCTTTAACAATTTACGTTACCTTTCACACACCTCTATAGGAATAAAAAGCGTCCCTTTTACGTTTTATTTCAATGCAGATAAAGCATTGATACCCTTTATTTTTCTCATTTTCATTCCCACACTTTTTGTCTGTCCTCCATTAAAAAAAGCGAATAAACTACAATGGATAATGTTGATTATTGCTATTCCCGCATTATTACTTATTGCTGTAAAATTAGGGGGATTAGCCATTGAGCTTCATTTACCACATTGGTTACCTGCATTTATTCTGGCAAACCTCTTTTTTGTCTCTCTTGCTGAAGAAGCTTTATTTAGAGGTGTTATTCAACAAACCTTATCACGTTACCTTCCTCCTTATGTTGCACTATTAATTGCATCCATAATCTTTGGCCTCGCACATATTGCTGGAGGTATATTGTTAGTTGTTTTCGCTTCGTTGGCAGGGATTATTTATGGTTTGGCTTGGATGTGGAGTGGTCGGCTTTGGGTTTCAACCGCGTTTCATTTTGTGCTTAATTTGACTCATCTACTCTTTTTTACTTACCCATTTAAAATAGCCTGATCTCCTTTCTTTCATCTTATTAAAGAATTTTTTTATCCTGACTTTCACCGCCTTTTACTGATATCTTAACTTCATCGGTAAAAGGATGAGTGAAACGTGAAAGCAATCACACAAATGGAATATAGATATTCTTATTTACGCCCATCATCCGATGAAATTTTTGTTAGTATGCTTTATCGCTTATCTATAAATAATCGAAACTTCATACGGCACACAATATCAAGCCAATAATAATAACATTCATTAACACGATAAGAAGTTGTCTTACTTTGCAGTATAGACCTTAGAAAAAATAGGTAAGCTTTGCTTTGTTTACTTTTTTTAGTTCAGCATTATCTGCTGAAATTTTGCCTCTATTATTACCAGGACAAAAGATATGTTAGACCAAGAAATGATCCGTACTTTTATACAGGTCGCCGATTGCCAAAGTTTTACGAAAGCTGCCGATATGCTTCATAAAACATCCGCAGCCATTAGTTATCGGATTAAAACATTAGAAGAAAATATTGGTACTCAACTTTTTAATCGTACAACCAGAACCGTAACGTTAACCCCAGCAGGTGAATATTTATTAGAAAAATGCCGCCAATGGATTGTATGGTTAGAATCGATGCCTGTTGAACTTCAACAAATGAATGCTGGTGTCGAACATCAAGTGAATATTGTCATTAATAATCTTCTTTATGATCGCACTGCGGTTGCCAGTATGCTGGCTTGTCTCCATCAACGTTTTCCTTCCACACAATTTCATATTACTCGCCAAGTTTATATGGGTGTTTGGGATGCACTTATTAATGAAGATTATCATTTTGCTATTGGCGTTACGGGGAATGAATCCCTTAAGAATAATATCAATATTTGCGCCATGGGTGAAATTCAATGGCAATTTGTTGTCGCACCTAATCATCCTTTAGCCAATATCAGTGGGGTATTAAGTGATGATCAAATGCGAATGTATTCCGCGGTTAACGTAGAAGATACGTCTCGCCATCTTTCTAAACGCACAGCATGGCGCTTATCCGGTCAGCACGAAATTCGCGTACCTGATTTACACACCAAATTAGCCTGTCATTTAAAAGGCGTCGGTATCGGATTTTTACCATTAAGTTTGTGTAAACCTCTTATTGATAGTGGCCAGCTAATTGCCAAAGAAGTAAAAAATCGTCGTCATAATTCGCCGCTTTCTTTTGCATGGTGTGAAGATAAAAAAGGCGCTGTGGTCAGTTATTTAGTCGAGCTTTTTAAGCAAAATCATCCTAGCGTGCAATCGTTTTACGATCCTTTAAACTAAAAGGGCAAACCGAAGTCTGCCCTTTTACTGTTTATTCAGTGACTAACTGAATGGTGAGCTATGCTTTTGCTTCTTCATTATTATTGTTGCTTTCTTTAATAAAGAGGCTGGCCACAATACCAATACAAATCAGAATAGCGGCAAAGTAGAAACCTGAGTCCATACTTCCTGTTTTATCTGATAAGAAACCCGTTAGTGTTGGTGCGAAAACCGAACCCAGCATACCAATACAGTTATAAACACCAAACGATGTACCTAACGCATGTCGTGGTGAATTATCAGCAACTACAGCAACCAATACTGGGTTTGTACTGATTTTACCTACAATACCGTAAAGGATCAGAGCACCAATTAATACAGGCATTGATTCTGACATTGGTACAGCAAGAATAGCGACAAGTGACAGTGGTAACATGATCAGTAATACAGGCTTACGACGACCAATTTTATCTGAAACCCAGCTAAAAATAAGTGAACCAGGAATAGCAAACCACGGCATTAATGATGCAATAGTTGAAATTTGTGTCCCTGTAATTCCACGTTCAGTTTCTAAGTAGTACGGCAACCAAGTGACTAACACGAAGAAACCATAGATTGAACAGAAGATAGTGACATACGCAAGGTTGATATTGCGATTGCCAAATAAGTCTTTAAATGTCAGTTTAACTTTCTGTTTTGGTGCGCCAGCTTCTGTCGCAGATTGTGCTTTTGGTTTATCTTTGATTATCCATAACATCACCAAACCAATGATGATAATAGGAACACCAATAATATAGAACGGCGCACGCCAGCTCATTCCCATCTCACCAACAGAAATACTTGAGATGTAATAACCAATCGACAGACCAAATGCCATACCACTATTGATAATCGCACTACCTAACGTAATACGATGTTTCGGTATCGCTTCTGAAGATAAACCATACTGAGGGCCATAATAGAAGCCTTGGAAGATACCCACCATGACCCATGCAAACATAAAGGTCACGTAAGTTGGCATCATACCCGCAATAATGGTGAACCCACCAAAGAGCACAATCCCTGTTACTAATACTTTTTTCTTACCTAAATAGTCACCAATCATGCCTGATGGAATATTGAGTGCTGTATATCCGATAAAGAAAATACTCATAATAGAACCAAGTTGAGCTTTAGTAAGATCAAACTCAGCACCAATATTTACCATTAATGGGCCGACAATGGCACGGCTACCATAAAGTGCAATCCAACCAAAAAAGAAGATAATGGTCAGTTTGACCCAATAAGGGACTTTGCCTTTCTCATTCACTTGTGCATCGTTCATAATGACGCTCCTGAAAGAATTTTTATTAAGACTTATAAATTAAAGTGCCAGACTGACCTTCAATAACTTGTTGAATATTTTGTAATGCACCAATATGGGCTTGTTGCCCAGTTGCATTAACAAAATCACTCACCGCCATAATTTTTGGTCCCATTGCGCCATCAGCGACAGCCATTGGTGCAAGTTCTTCTGGTGTTGCTTCACGAATTGCGGCTTGTTCTGGTGTACCCCAATTTTTATAAATAGCATCAGCCTCTGTTAAAATAACAAAGTGCTCTGCATTTAATTCACGAGAAATTAAAGCCGCGGTTAAATCTTTATCAATAACCGCTTCACTACCAATAAATTCATTATTGGTATTATTGACTGGAATACCACCACCGCCACCACAAATAACAATATGACCTTTATCTAATAAAAGTCTTACCGCTTCGATATCAATAATCTTTTTCGGTGTTGGTGATGGCACAACACGGCGGTAATGTTTACCATCTTGTTTAAATGTCCATTGATACTTAGCAATCAATTCTTCTTTATCAGCTTCATCATAAATAGGGCCAATAAATTTACTTGGATCGTTAAATGCTTCATCATTAATATCAACAGAAACACGCGTCATTACCGTTGTAATAGCTTGTTCTGGGTTATTTTGATTAATTTTTTGCATCATCATATAACCAATCATACCCTGGCTCTCAGCCACTAGAATATCCAACGGATATGCAGGAACATCTTGATATGCCAGATTTTGTAGTGCAAGTAGTCCAACTTGAGGCCCATTGCCGTGTACTAATACAACACGGTACTCTTTTGCTAATTTATTAATTGTCTCTGACATTAATTCAATATTTTTATATTGATTCTCAGCAGACAAAACTTCTCCGCGTTGTAATAATGCATTTCCGCCTAAAGCAATAACAATTGTTTTCATAATTATCCGTATCCGAATGTTTATATAAATTCTTTTATTAAAAAAATTTAATCAATATGCTGTCGTTGTTTTTTAGTTTGGTAACCAATCCATAATCCCAGTAATGTATCTGCACCGGAATGATGGCCAATAGAAAGTATTTCCAACATATCCTTAAAAATAATCTCTTTATTCTTTATTTTTTTACCTAGTTGAATGAGATAGGTAGAAAATATTCCCTGGGTGGCATATTCCAAATAATGCTTACTGACAACGGTGGTCAATTCAGATAAAGGGGGAGTGTTATTAAAAAAATAATTAAGTTTTTTTTCTGGCTCTGCTAAATAATGTGCAAATAACATTCCCACTAGCATATCATCTGAACTTGGTGTTAATCCGGGGCCTTTCCCTGTAAAAATGGCCCAGTTAACCGCATTGCCCACTGACTGATTATGAAATAGCTTAATTAATAACTTAATTTCACTGAGTTGCGCGATTTGGCGATAATTTTTTAATGGTCCATACAACCCTGTTGCAATCGAGGGTGAGAGCAGAGAAAAAAAACTTTCTAACCAACGCAAATCTAGTTCCGCTTTATCTTGTAAACGTAAATTCTCACTCTGACCCGCGAGTAGAGTGAGTTTATTTGCAAGTATTGCTTGATGATCTTTTAGACTCATCATGACCGAGGGATGGCACTGTTTAGCAAAATAATCGAAATCATCTTGTTTCAATAACCATCCCATCGGGCTTAATCCTCTCCCTTCACGATGAAAAGTGATTAAGCGTTGTTGAGGGCAAATGAAATTCAAAGCATGGTCATAAATGCCCACACATTTAATCTCACCTTCAAAATCAGTGATATGCTGGCTGGTTTGAAGTGCTTGAATTTGCATAATGCCCCCTTTATTGCTGTGATTTATCGTTACAAAGCACGATTAAGCGTCGATGCCTAACTCTTCTGCCAATGCAACAATCGCTTTTTCAAAGCAACCTAAAGGTGCGCGTACAGTACCTGCACCAATCTGGCCAACACCCGGCTCTTTATGTGCAATACCCGTGTTAATCAGTGGTGTAATACCCGTTTCAACAACGCGACGAGCATCTAATCCTAAACATGCACCTTGGAAATCCCAAGTTGGAATTTGCAACATCATGTTACGAGCAAGGTAGATCTCAGCCATTTCTTCAGTCACTTCACGTGCAGCATCCATACCACCTGATGCACCAACAAAGCGTGTTACACCTGGTGCTGCAACCATTGCTGCGCCACCAATACCGAAAGTTTCAGTAATTGCACTGTCACCGATATCTGGGTTTGCATCTGCTTGACTAAAACCAGAGAAGAACAGACCTTGTGGTGTATTTACTGGCGCAGTAAACCATTGGTCACCCATTCCACTGATTTTGATACCAAAGTTGCTACCATTACGGGTCATAACCGTAACGATGGTGCCTTGTTTGATTTGAGCACCAGCATCCATCGCAGCTTTACAGTAAGCCATTGCTAAGTTCAGGAAGAACTGGTCTGTAATGCTCAAGAATTTTGTTACCTTTGTGATTTCAGCATCTTCAAAATCTAATGTGCTTAATACTGGTGCCAATTGACGCAGTAACAGGGCTGAAGCAGCGATATTACGTTGGTGGAATTCATCACCCATAGTAATTGCTTGACCCATAATTGCAGTCAGGTCGATACCATTTTCAAAAGTGGCAATCGCTGCTTTTAACACTGGCGCTAAGCTTTTTTGCATCCAATGTAGACGCTCTTGCACGTCTGGGCCGTAAGCACCAAAACGCATTACTTTACCGATACCTTCGTTCATGTTGCAGTAAGCGTAGTTACCGTGAATGTGGTTTTTAATCACCAACATTGGCATATGAGCAGAAGTAATACCGCCCATTGGGCCTACTGCATTTACGTTATGGCAAGGGATAAACTCAATTTCACCCGCTTCTAACATCGCTAATGCTTGTTCTTCTGTTTCTGCCCAGCCTTCAAATAAAGAAGCTCCGATACATGCACCACGAACAGGGCCACTCATTTCCCCCCAAGTTACAGGAGGGCCAGCATGAAGTAATTTTTTGCCTGTTTCTAAAGCCGGTACAACTTCTTTTGCTAAGTTAACATCACACCAGTGAGGACGGGCTTCACGGATACGTTCGATAACTGCTTCATTCGCTTGTTCGATAGTTGAATACATATCTGCAATTCCTTATTTCAATTTCTTTAATATTTCAGCCAGTTTTTTATTACCACCTGCGACAGGTGCCCACTGATAATGCACAACAGGTGTCCCACTCGATTGCAGATCGTCTGCAAAACTACGTAGACCGGCGTTGATCACAGAGATCCCGTTAAGCAGTGGTGACACTTCAGCATGTGCTTCTGCTGGATGTGGCTGGATTAATTCTTTTGCTAATAAAACCGCTTCTGGCAACGTATCCATAACAATAATGCCCGCTTCTTTTAGCTGTTTTTGCTGTTCGCTACGGTTTTGTGGATCGTCTTCAGTACCAGTAATGGTTGCGATGGTGATTAATGGATTGGCTTCGCCACGTTTTTCATTCAGTTTTTTGATTTCTTGTATTAACGCACCGGCAGGATCTTGAGTTGCACCATAACCAATAACAAAATCAACCAGTAACACGCCAGCTTCTGTTTTATTGCTTAGCTCACTGATAAATTTGTTACGTGTTGATGGGTCAATCATTGGGTGTGGTTTACCCTGTGTATAAAAATCATCACCCATATCGATGATTTTGTGACCATCAGCATCTAGCATTGTGCCTTGCTTATGCTCGTTATCGACTTCAACATTAAGTTTTTCAGATAACAACATGGCGCATTCAGCCGCTAGCGTACCACCGGCATAAAGACCAATGATTTTCTTACCTGTAACTTTTGGTAACTCAGCCGCGATATCTTCAACACGCGCTAATTCAGCCGCAATACGTGCTGTTTCATCTAACGTTCGAGTAAAATAGATATTGTCGTCTTGGAATTTCTCAGGTGTTGTCCCTAAAAATTGCGCCACAATCGGTTTATTATGGCGTTTCATTTCAGCAATGATTTTTTGGCGCACAGCAGGCGCGGGGGGCTTAGAAACAAAAGCAATAACACGCGTATTAGGATCTGCCGCCAGCATATTGATAGCAGTGATTGCACTGATACCACCAATTTGCTCTGTTAAATCACGACCACCTAGGCCAATTGAATGAGAAATACCTTGGCGTTGTAAAACGATTTGAGAGGTAATTTCTTGAATACCTGTACCTGATGCGCCAACAATACCAATAGAGCCTTTAGGTGCAATGTTAGCGAAAGCAAGAGGCGCGCCTGCAATATTTGCAGTACCACAGTCAGGCCCCATCACAATCAGACCTTTTGCGGCTGCTTTCTCTTTTAGTGCTTTTTCATCTGCAATAGAAACGTTGTCAGAGAACAGCATGACGTTACAACCATCTTCTAAGCCTGTGTCAGCCAATTCCGCGGCATATTCACCAGCAATAGAGATAAGTAACATATTGGCATTAGTGCTTTTTTGTTTAGCGGTACGCCAGCTACGTACTGTCGTTAATTTGTTACCGCCTTTCTGACCACTTGCAATTTCAGCTAATGCTTCTTCTAAAGCAGTCGATATCATATCGATAATGGCAGGATCATCTGATTCTGCTTTAATCGAAACACAAATGTCATTCGGCGTTGCTTCGTTAAACATGTCATGCCAAAAGCCGGTGACATCAAGAAGAGATTTATTCGCTGGTGTTCCCATCATGACGGAAATTTCTTCCACCTCTGGGGCTTCACTTAATTTTCGGGAAATAATCATCAGGCTAACTGAATCCTGAAAGCTCCCTTTTTTAATAAAAGCATGGATCATTATGATATCCTTAATGCATTTAATATATGTAACAGCACATATCTATTTGCATTTCGTTTTTTTGATAATAAGAAGCCTATTTGCTTAAACTGTTAAGCAATATAAATAAATGTCTGATTTATTAATTTTGAATCTCTGCGTATAAACATACTGAAGAAATATCTAAATGTAGAGTGATTGAAGTCACACTTATTTATTGTAAAAAATTTTTATTTAATCGGATGATATTTATTAAATAAATTATGATGAGGAAAGTTTATTAATTCAGAGATAAAATCAAAAATAGAAAGGCAAAATTTAACGGATCAGAAACAAAAAAATGGCAACAAAAATCATACAAAACAATGGGAAATAAAATTAAAGCAACAATTCGATAACATACAGCAATAAATCATTATTATCAACAATTAAAAATAAACTCTCTTTTAACTCTATTTTTAGAATTTAACACCTAACTTAAATTATATTTTTTATTATATAAAAATAGAAAAGGCCTCATATTTAACAAGGCCTTTTCTATGAAATAAAAATAAAATATGACTTAATTTACTGCTTAATAGCTTCAACTTGAATTTTTAATGTCATATTATCAGCCATCCCTTCTTTGACCAAAAAATCCACGCCCCAATCTGAACGTTTAATAGTTGTTTCAAAATCACCACCACAGACTGATGCATTAAATACAGGACTTTCATAACAATTAAACTTGGTTGTTGTTAATTTAACTGGCAATGTTTTTCCTTTCATCGTTAATAACCCTTCTATAGATGTGGGTTTATTATCCGAGAAATACCATTTTGTTGAAGAAAACTGAATTGTTGGGTACTTATTCGCATCTAAAATATCTGCACTTTTCACATGATTATCAAATGCCGTTAATCCCGTATTTAGAGTTTTAACTGGAATAGAAACGTTTATTTTTCCTATATTTTTTTCTGGTGAGTATGTTAAATCACCTTCAATTTCATAGAAACCACCACTGTTAGTAGATGTCCCAAAATGATCAATATAAAACATTGCCTTAGTATGCGTTGGTTCAAGTTTATATTCATTGGCTTGTACTGCTGGCACAAGTAATAATGAAGATAATACAGCCGGTAAAATAAATTTCATTATAATTTCCTAATCTATTTTTATAGAATAATGCCCATAAAGAAAATACTTTATGGGCATTTTTAAACACAGATAATATAAAGTACAAAGAGAGTTGAGAATTAATTAACGCTGAGAATCTAATATCTCGTTATTTTTTAATACATCTTGAGCTTTGCTATAACTTTCAATTAATAATTGATAAGCAGGGAAAATTTGGGTATATGCTTGCGCCCATTGAGCAGCATCATCACGATTCCATGTCTTCTGAATTTCAGAAGCAACCGCAGCAGTATCCATTGGCACAACCCCTGCTTGAACGATACGAGCTAAGGTAATTTCTTCCGCCATTTTACTGTAAGTTCCTGATGCATCAATAACTGCAAAGACTTGATAACCCTCAGCAACAGCACTAATAGCAGGGAATGCCATACAAACACTCGTAATAGTGCCAGCAATAATTAATTGTTTTTTGCCTGTCGCTTTAACAGCCTCAACAAACTCAGGGTTATCCCATGCATTTATTTCACCTTTACGTGCAACATATTTAGCATGTGGTGCATTTTGATGAATTTCAGGAATTAATGGGCCATTTGGGCCTTGTGGAACAGATGCTGTAGTAATCACCGGCATATTAGCTAATGTTGCCATTTTCGCTAATACTGAAGCTCGTGCTCGTAATTCAGTCATAGGCATATCACCAACCGTTTGGAATAAACCACTTTGGTGATCAATTAATAACATAACAGCATCTTCTGGATTAATAACAGGACGTTGGCCATTAAAATTTGCTGGAGCGCTCATTTGTTTATTCCTTTTAATTAATAAATATTGATTATTAACTGAGTTAAGGAGAAATATTAAAAGATGATATCTATATATCGTTCTCCCCTCGTTGTAATAAACAATAGTCAATTAATTAAAATATCGCTAGAGTCAATTATGATAAACACTATTCCAAAAATAGAACACTGAAACATTTTGTTATTGTTCTATTCTTAGAATAATGAAATCTATTTTTAATACTATTTAAATATATTAATTACTTTAAAATGCGTCCTATAGAAATTTTATAGGAATATCATTATGAAAAAAGTTATTGGTATTTATAAAGCACCTCGTCAACATTGGGTAGGTGATGGCTTTCATGTGCGTTCACTGTTCAGCTATGGTGATCATGGTAAATATTTAAATCCATTCTTACTGTTAGATAGAGCAGGACCAACCGACTTTCCTGCCTCTCAAGGCCATAACCGAGGTGTAGGTGAACATCCTCACCGTGGATTTGAAACAGTGACCATCGTTTATAAAGGCGAAGTTGCACATCATGATTCAACGGGTGAAGGCGGTGTTATTGGTCCTGGTGATGTGCAATGGATGACTGCGGCATCGGGTATTTTGCATCAAGAATACCATTCAGATGCATTTACCAAAGAAGGGGGTGTATTAGATATGGTGCAATTATGGGTTAATCTCCCATCAGATGCCAAATCAGCACCTGCTGGTTATCAATTACTGAAAGAAAGTGCGATCCCAGTACTCCCATTGCCTGATAATGCAGGACAGCTTCGTATTATCGCAGGTGATTACCATGAAACTAAAGGTGCTGCTAAAACCTTTTCGCCTGTGGATGTGTGGGATCTGCAATTAAAGAGTGCAAAATCAGCCACACTGCCAACGAAAAAAGGGCGTTATGTGGGCTTAGTTGTATTACATGGTAGTGTTTATCTTGATAATCAAACCCAATTACAAACTGGAGATTTGGTTATTTTAGATAATGAAGGAGGCTCTGCTAATCTTGAAGCAATTGAAGATGCCGTTGTCTTATATCTCAGTGGTGAGCCTATTAATGAACCTGTCGTAGGTTATGGCCCTTTTGTAATGAATAGCGAAGCGCAAATCAGACAAGCCATTGATGATTTTAACCAAGGTAAATTTGGCCGTATACCTAACGAATAACGTTGTTATTTCATACAAAAACAATAGAAATCAAACGGCTCCTTATTCTATTTGGAGCCGTTTTTATATCAATTTTACTCTTTCATTGGTGACATATTTTCAGCAAGGTATTCCAATAATACTTGGATTGCAGGTAATAGCCCTTTTCTTGATGGATAAACGGCATGAATCACATCTTTAGGAAAACGCCAACTTGGCAATACCTCAATTAACTTGCCATCTTGTAACTCTTTTTCAACCACACTCAAGGGTAATCTTGTTATACCCAATCCCTTTAATGTTGCTTTATAAAGAGTCAAAACATCGGTTGTGGCTAATTTAGGGGTAACATGCTGAGTGGAAACAGAACCCGTTTCATGTGTCAGCGTTAGCGTATATTGTTGTGAGTGTTCGCTATTTGCCAAAATAGGATAATCTGCAAGTTGTTCTGGTGACTCAGGGATCTCACGTCCTTTAAAAAGCAAGGGACTAGCAACTAATACACGTCGAGAGTAACCTAGAATTTTCATTGTTAAACCTGAATCATCTAGTGGCAATGCTCTGACTCGTAATGCAAGATCAAGGCCTTCACTAATCACATCAACTGGACGATTAATGGCTAATATCTGAATATTAATATCCGGATATTTTTCCATAAAATCGACCAAAATATCTTGAATATATATTTGTAATAATGCAACAGGACAAGAGAGCTTAATTGTTCCATGAGGGTGCCCTTGTGCTGAGCAAATAACCTCCTCCGCAATTTCAGCTTCTGCAACCACATTTTTACATTGTTGATAAAAAGTTTGCCCAATTTTGGTGACATGAAATTGACGAGTAGAGCGATAAATTAAAGAGACATTGAGTTTCTCTTCTAAATCTGCAATACGACGACTGAGTTTAGATTTAGGTATTCCTAGTGTTTCTGCCGCTTGAGAAAAACCGCCGAACTCAACAACTTTCACAAAATAGTAGAGGTCGTTTAAATCATACTTCATTGCGTATCACCTATTAGGTTATTTTCAATATTGAGCTGAATTGTTTCAGGCAACAATATTATAGCAAAAAAAGATATTATTTTTCTTTTCTATTATTCAATTATTGTTAAAAGCATTTTTATTTTCGTAGATTAATAAAACAAAGGCGACTAGAAATAATAACACAATCTATCTTTGTTAAATGTATGAAATATGATAAATGTGATATCAAATCACTTCACTTATCACAACTATATTTTATTTCCACCTATTATTGAATTTTAACACCAATCATTAAAAACCTAAAAAACTATATAAAAAACAAAAAGATAAAGAATTACTTTTTATTTTAACAACATCGAGTTACATAAAAATCCTTATTAAAAAAACGAATTAACAAATAATTTTATTTTTATGACATCAGTCAATGAATGTTTAATAATATGTTAATAAGATTACTAGCAATAAAAATACTTATTAGTTTCATTTTTACTTCTGATTATTTATTTAACCTGCAACTTAATGGAATAACCTGATGAAAAAATTAACTCCATTACGACCCATACCTACTTTAATCGCTGTTTCTATTACCCTTATTATCTGGTTTTTTATTCCCGTTCCAGAAGGCGTTGATCCCAATGCTTGGCATTTATTAGCTCTTTTTGTTGGTACTATCGCTGCTATTATTGGTAAAGCACTTCCTATCGGTGCTGTTTCTATAATTGCTATTGCCTTAGTGGCTGTTACTGGTGTCACTAACCCTAACTCAACTAAAGCCGCTATCGGTGATGCATTAAGTGGTTTTTCTAATGATCTTATTTGGTTAATTGGTATTTCTATTATGGTTTCCATGAGCCTAAATAAGACGGGGCTTGGCGCGAGAATTGGTTACTATTTTATTTCACTATTTGGTAAAAAAACGATTGGAATAGCTTATTCATTAGCCATTGCCGAAACAATATTAGCCCCAGTAACGCCAAGTAATACTGCTCGTGGTGGTGGTATTATTCACCCGATTATGCGTTCAATTTCAGACAGTTTTAACTCTAAAGCTGAAGATGGTACAAGTGGTAAAATAGGTCGTTACCTCTCTTTAGTGAACTACAATATAAATCCAATTACTTCTGCCATGTTTATTACGGCAACAGCGCCTAACCCACTTATTGTGAGTTTAATTATCAGTGAAACTGATCCTACACATGAACTTAGTTGGTCTATGTGGGCAATTGCTGCGTTTGTGCCCGCTATCGTTTCATTAATATTAATGCCCATTGTTATCTATCTTCTTTATAAACCTGAAATAACCAGTACCCCGAATGCGCCTCATTTTGCTAAAGAGCGTTTAGCACAATTAGGACCTATTTCATTACCTGAAAAAATAACCCTTGCAGTATTCACCTTATTATTAATTATGTGGGCAGGTGTGCCTGCATTATTATTTGGTGATGGATTTAGTGTAAATGCCACCACTGCGGCTTTTATTGGTTTATCCATTTTATTATGTACGGGTGTTTTAAACTGGGATGATATTTTAAAAAATAAAGGTGCGTGGGATACTGTTGTTTGGTTCTCAGCTTTAGTGATGATGGCATCCTTCTTAGGAAAATTAGGATTAATTAAGTGGTTATCACTCAGCGTAGGGGCAAGTATTGATAGTATGGGAATTAGTTGGGTCAGTGGCATGATATTACTGGTGTTAATTTATGTGTATTCTCACTATTTCTTTGCCAGCACTACCGCGCATATTACTGCAATGTTTGCCGCTTTCTATGCCGCAGGTTTAGCACTTGGCGCGCCACCGATGTTATTAGGGTTAATTTTAGCTTTTTCCTCATCATTAATGATGTCTCTTACCCATTACGGCACAGGTACAGCACCGATTATTTTCGGCTCAGGTTATGCCTCTTTAGGAGAGTGGTGGAAAGCCGGTTTTGTTATGAGTGTTGTGAATTTAGTTATTTGGTTAACACTCGGAAGCTTATGGTGGAAAGTATTAGGGTATTGGTAAAAAAGACAAGAAATTTATCTTTACTCTTTAATTAATTTAAACGTAAATGCCTAAGTATCAGCGATTATTTCATTTTTATAAATGTTTATTCAGCTCTTAGGCATTATTTATATTTAACTTCATTTTAAAAATAATGATTCAGCAATATAGTGATTTTTATTACATTCAATCCTATCCTTATCTAATTTATTATCCTCAATCTGTAAATCGCTTAGAAAATACTCTGGATCAACATCAAAAAGGTAAGATAAATTATAAAGAGTATCAGCATGAATATTAGTTACTCCATTTTCATAACGAGATTGATGCTGCTGGCTAATGCCGAGTAAAGCACCAAACTCATCACCACTCATAGAATAACGCTCTCTCAAACATCTAATTTTTTTTCCAACTATCTTCGATATTCTCTTGCTCACAATATATCCTTAAAAATAAATTAATATGTACTTATTTTTATAAATTTATTCGTATAAAATATTTACTGTTGCGGTTGAATTAGCCGAACCAGCTGTTATCTTACTACCCGTTTTAATATAACGTGCTTTCCAGTTAAAAATATAATCTCCAGATGAGACGTTATTTTGTAAACTAAGCTTTGTATTTAACCTAATCGGATTATTATTACGGTCAACTAGTTGTATCCCTATTCCCGTAGCTCTGTTTGAACCCGACAAATTTAACTTTCCTGTATTCACGTCAATATATCCAGCACTACTTGTTACAGTTGCCTTTATATTTGTTCCTGCTGCACAACTTAAGGTGATCGGAATATTAACATTTTGACTAACATCTCCAATGTTTTTAAACTGGGTATCATACCATGTGCCTAAATTGATATTATAGCTATTCGCTTTAGTGGTGCATTTTAATGAATTTACCTTTATCGCACCGATAGGTATTCTTAATGTCGATAAAATCCATCGGCTATTATTTGGTAATGTATTCGTTTGTACCATTCGTGCTAAATTTCCTGCGGTTAAAGAGTTTGATTGGGTTACTCTACCTGTTTTTATTATTTCCACAGTCCAATAAGGATTTCTAACTTCATACTTTAAATCATCTGCGAATCGACTAAACGTGGTGTTTATATAACCAATTTCTGTCATCTTAACTCTAATCCCTATACCCGGAATATTGGTTGCCGCTATTTTATTTGAATTAGTTACCCATCCATTAATATAATCACCTGAAATAACGGCATTTCCGCATTTACCATTTTTTCCTGAGAATGTATTAATAAAATTTTGTTTATACGTAATTTTAAGCTCAGCAAGTGTTCGTGTTGTGGTGTCGTCATATTGAATATTAAACTCTCGATTAGGCACATTAACAATAATGTTATTAAAGTTTGGATTTTGAATGCAAGCCGCAATCGAATAAGTGGAGTAAAACAAAAAACCACTTAATAACAATGACTTAGTTATTATATCTTTCATTTTTCATCTCATTTTTTTTCAATAGAATTTTTTTAATTTCACTATCATCTTTTTCATCGAGAATAAAAAAATCCTTTAAGTGAACACCAAATATTTCTGCATATTGATTTAATCTATCTATATTAATTCTATTAATACCTCTTTCATATCTTGATTGTTGTTGCTGGCTAACACCAATTTTTTCCGCTAATTCATCCAATGAAATCCCATACATTTTTCTGTAGTATGCAATTTTTTTACCTATTGCTTTTGATACTGGATATTTATTTGTCACATTTATCTCCTAAATTAAATATTTTTTAATTATAAAGTAATGTAAATTCAAGGTGACTTTTAAATGAGCCTGTAGTTATTTCATTACTTGTTCTAATTAATCTAGCGGCAAAGAGATATTCTGCTGTTTTTGTTCCGCTATTAATCGTAGTTTCTAATTTAGTCCCATTTTTTACATTTGTTTTATTAATGTTTTCTATCAAATTTAATGAAATATTTTTTGCTGTCCCATTATTAATAAAATAATTTCCATTATTAGGATCTGCAACACCGGTTATTGTCATTATTGCTTTCTGGGTACTTATAGGACAATTTTTTAATTTTACTGAGAAATTAATCCAATCAGTATATTGCGTACTTTTTAACTCTCTGATATTTACCTTTTTAAAATCGATTAAATAATCTTTACTAACAACTTCGCAAGGTGATACTGTCACTGAACCATAAATATTGATATTGACAGTATTTGCCATTGTAAAAAATGAAAAAAAATACAATAAAAATATTAAATTTCTCATGTTTTTCTCTTTTATAAATAAACAATATTGGCAGTTACTTTCGCTGATATTGTCCCCGGCATTCCTTTTCCTGATGGACTAAAAGCACGTGTTCGTAACCATAAATTAACGTCTGTTTTCCCATTTAATGTGAGAACTAATGATTGTTTATTTCCTAGCTTCACCGTACCCGTTCCATTCTCTAATTGCACAGCGATATTTTTAGCACTTCCTTGGTTTTTATATAGGCTATTCGCATCTGCAGTATCAGCAACACCTGAAAATGTCAGGTGTATTTGATTAATAGCTGTAGAACAATTTGTAAAATTAATATAAAAGTTATTCCATTCAGATGAGGTATTCGCTTTCTCAAATTTAGCCGCAGGAATATTTTTCAAATCAACATTAATATTACTTCCATTAGATATATTACAAGTTGAAACTCTTATATTCCCAGAGAAGTTCAAGGTAATATTATCTGATGCTTTAGACCAAAAACTTATTAAAAATATATTTATTAATATAAAACTACTGACTCTTTTTTTCATTTTATTTACCTACGCGCAGAGAACACCCTTAGCTATATTTAAATTAGCCAAAAAGAGATTATCTTATTAATATATAAACTTATGTCAGTTTATTTTTGACAAATAGCAGTGATTTTATAAAGTCCTAAATAATTAGACACTCCTGATAAATTATAATTTACACCACATTGACCATCGTTATATTTAACAATAAATTTCCCCGATTCATTAAGCCCTGATAAATATACTTCTCCATCTTTTCCAACAATACTGTTTAATTGTAAATTATTATTAAAAATAACCTGTGCCCCAAATGGAAGTGGTTCACCGTTTTCAAATGTTAATTTTACTAATGCTCTATATCCGACATTAGCTGCAAATTTTGCTTTAACTAAAGCACCTCGGCTTGGTGAAACGGTCTGACTTGTCAGCGCCATTTCGGTATCTTCTGGTAATGCCGAAGTATCAACATCAATTGTATTTTTACGATATGGCGTAATATAAGGTACTAAAGCATAGCCATTATCATTCGTTTTAACTCCCGCCTGATTTAAAATAGCAACATCTGCGGCATCTGGAATATCAACAATAGCCGCCGTTTCTCCAAGCTGTTGCCCTAAAACAATCCCGCCAGAGTGAACAACTAAACTTCCATTTGCGCCATAATATAAATTATAATTATCCTTGCTATACCCACTTCCTCCTGACAACTCCCCGTATTTTCCCTTATAAGATGCGTTTAAATTTCCAGAAGATCCTTGATCTTGATTCGTAAAAGCTTGTTGAAGATTCCAATTTAACCGATTATTTAACTGAGATGCGGAGATGCCCACACTTCCTGTGCTCGGACTATTACTACTGCTATTCGTATTAAAGTTATAATAAAAGGTATCTTCAAAGAAACTAAATGGCACACTAACCGAAAATGCTAATTGATGATCATCTTCATTCTTAGAATAACTATCTGATTTATAAGAATAGCGATTCGTATTTTTATTATAAATATAGTTCAGCCCATAGCTTATCCCCTGCCAACTATTGTTATAACCGACTGTCGCTGATTGTGTTTTTCTCTCACTATTCCAATAATTTTCTCTAACATAACCTACAGAAAGTGAACCATAACTTTCACCTAAATTTTGATTGATCGTAATTTCAGCACGATTACGACGTCGTTCAATCTCAGGTGCATTCATTCCACTACGATATTCATCAAAAACCTCAGATAAACTGTAATATCCACCAGTAGAATAACGATATCCTGCTAACGCAATATTTGTTCCTAACGTATTTAAATTCTTGTTATATCTAAAACGATAAGACTGTCCACGCTCTGTGCTGCCGTTATTCAAAGTTGAATTAGCCTGAGTGACATCAATTGATATCGCGCCTAAAGCACCTAAATTTTGCCCTAAACCAAGAGAGTATGATTGATATTTATTACTTATTTGGCTACCACCATAAGCAGTCGCTCCATAAGGTAAACCATAAATTAAAGTCGCCTGTCCAAATTTCTTTTTTTCAATATCTTTATCATAAGAGCGATATTCCCCCCCAGTAATGCTATAAGATAAATACCCTTCTCGTTGTAAAACAGGTAAAGAGGCAAAAGGAATTATTTGATGTTGTTCACTGCCATTAGACTCTTTAATTGTTACATATAAATCACCACTACTTCCCGTTGGATATAAATCATCGATTTCAAAAGGCCCAGCTGCAACCTCAGTTTGATAAATTGTATAACCATTCTGTCTGATCGTAATTTGAGCATTACTACGGGCAATCCCACGTACAACTGGAGCGTATCCACGTAAGCTTTCAGGATGCATATCATCATCTGTAGCGAGTTGTATTCCCCTAAACGGCACACTATCAAAGACAGATGAGGGAGAAACACCATCACCTAGAATTAATTGGCTTTTAATTTGGTTAATACTACGAGATAAATACGTATAAACGGTATCCCATTGGCTTGAACTGTCACTACTATTTGACCAAGTTGTATAATTTCTCAAGCGCCAAGGTCCCAGATTTATACCGGGCCTTAAATTAAGATAATTTGATGTTATATTTGAACCATTATTCTTCCTATCATAATTTTTTGAGCCACTGTAACTGTAATTTAATAGCAATGCGGCTATCCCATTATCAACATTATCTAAATTAACAAATCCTCTCGGTTTATTATCTAACGCAATTTGGGGAATACTTAAATACAAGCGTTGAGAATTAAAATCAAATTCACTTTTACTATTAGGAATAATCGATAAGTCCACACATTGATCATTCGACTTTAATTGCTCTTGGTATTCTTTTGTTTTAATACCAAAACTATCAAGATCTTTTATTGATAAACATGGGATTAATTCACCATTATCTTTCTTATCAAATTTGACTTTCTTAGTACCAATTAAGTTAGTGTTAACATAAATATCAACATAATAAATACCTGCTAACTGTTCATCATTATCGAATTGAGATAGATCAATAGAGCCTTTATTGGGTAACTCTAAAAAATCCGGATCGAAGTAGGTATTTTTTGAGTTTATCTCTTCTGCATATAATGAGGCTATATAGCCTAAATATAAAAATAGGCTAATACATACTTTATTTAATTTCATATTAAAACCTAATTTTATTAGATATTATATTTTAACTTCCGATAATTCAGTGGTTGCACCATAGTCATTAATAATCTCCCAACTTATAATGCCATGATTTTCATTATTATTAATATCAAAAGATTTTGTTGAATAAGGTTCGACATATGAAACATCATTAACAGAAAAACCATTAAATTTGACTATTTGAAAATTAATAAAGTAAGAGGTCGGATTTTTTACATTTATTTTATTCCCATTTTTTGACCACTCTAGTTTTTTCTGTTCCTCTATAAAATTAACACCTTTCAAACCTTCAGGGCGGAAGATTAATTTAATTTGTGTTTTAAAGGCAATTTGTAATGAGTTTTCCGTTTTTTCTGTTGCTGGAATTGTTTTTATATTTAACCAAAAAAGCGACTCTCTATCTTTAGGTAATTTATTTTCAGTCAAGAATATCCTTAACGCATTAGTATTCTCACTATTTAACCTAAATAATGGAGGCGTTATAGTAAAAAAAGATTGTTCATTTTCATTAATATCATCAATCCAAGATTGGATTAAATAAGGAATAGCATCAGGGTTTTCAACACCAATACTAACGTCTTTTTTTCCCTCGTCATAAATAACCCGAGTACCACCGATAATGACACCAGCATTTGCAGTATTTATCAGAGGTAAAATAAAGATTAAAACACACAGAATATATTTCATAGTATCACCATAATTTTAAAATAAAGGATCAAATCCCTTTAATCCTTTCGTTACTACTTAATTATTTTAATTATAATTAATTGTAAATGTTGCATTACCATTTGCAGGACCTACAGTCACTGTGTCAGATTTTGCAATATAACGAGCACGAAAATCTAAATTATTTTCCACCCCTGTTTTTAATGCATACGCTTTAGATGCTGTAAATAATGGAACTACCGTATTTGTATCATCTGTAATTTGAATACCAACTCCTGTCGCTACCCCTGTATCCTTTCTTAATGCAATAACAGTGTCGTCACCTAAATAAGAATCAGCATCAAATTTTACAGTTGCACTATTAATAGTTGCAGGGCAATTAATTAATTTAATTGTAAATTTCGTTGCTGCTGCTGTACTTCCTGTACTTGGTAATGCTGTTTTAGAAACTTTACCAAGATTCACTTTTAATGCATCTGAACCAGCTGCTAATTCACACGCGTTATCGATGATTTCCCCTGTAAAATCAATAGTACCATCCGCAGCTAATGCATTATTAGCGACAAAGATAGTAGTAGCAGCAATTAATGTTGCAAGTAAGTTTTTTCTCATTTTTTCTCCGATTAATTTTTATTAATAAAACCAAATTAATTAAAAATACTTAATTAACTCAGAATATGAGTATTATCTAATTGTTTTTTATAATAAACAAGTTTTGGTTATAGCGGTATAATATTCATTTTTTTGATTTAAATCAGAGTTTAAAACCAAGTAAACTCTTTATTAGTTAATCAATGAAGTTTATTTTTAATTATTTTAAATTTTCATATATTGATACAACATTGTTAAATCAAAATAAAAGTTAAATACTATTTATTATTAATAAATGTATTTTTTATTTCATTTTATAACGCATATGGTGTGAATAAAGAAAAGTATTATTTTCTCTTAATAATAAAATCTGCTTTTTATTCTTTTTTGATTAAATTAAATCCTTAACGTACTATTTTTGAACGAAATTCGATTTAACTTATCAGTTACAATTTGAATAAAAAAAGAATAAAAAAATATTGTATATAAAATATATGATTTTCTTTCATTTCCATAAGCAAAAAAAAGAGCAAGGTTTCCCTTGCTCTGATTTAATATCGGAGTGTTTTTTAGATAATTATATAAATTAAATTACAACGATTAATTTGAAAACCACTTCTTATTAATCTTAATCAGCGACATTCTTATCTGGCATATAGGAACCAATATTATAAGCTTCTAATTTTGGTGCTTTATCAGAATTCAAGTCAAAATTTAATATTGTTATTGTTCCTGGTGTTGCAGGTAATAAAAACTCTGGAGATAGATTTAAAAAAACTTTGCAAGCTGCTCGAATAACCCCACTATGCACAACAGCTAATAAATCACTATCTTCCTTACATACCCATCCTTGTAATGCAGCTCCTATGCGATCACAAAAATCAAACCAATTTTCGCCTTTAGGTGGTGTATAAGTTCCAGCTCGCCAATTTTTATATTTATCTGCATGGTGTCTTATCAGTTCTGGTTTTCTTTGTCCTGTCCATTCACCCATATTTAGTTCTCGCAACAATGGCTCTTTTATTGCTTCTGGATGACCAACAATTTCTGCTGTTTGTACTGTTCTACCTAAATCTGACGTGATAATCCGAGCTGGCGATAATAATTTAATACTCTCTTTTATCGCCATTGCTTGATTAATTCCTTTTGGTGATAAACATGAATTAGCATGTCCTTGTAAGCGCGATTCCATATTCCATAAGGTTTCACCGTGTCTTAATAAAATTAGTCTCATTATTATTCCTTAATTTAATGGTTTATAGGCCATACCCAAGAATTTGGAACCAAGTAAATATCGCGATAGAAATTACTGATGCCCCAACAAAACAAGTAATTAATCCATATTTCATTTGCTCTAACACACTAAAGTAGCCACTTGAGAAATAGATAGTATTTACTTTCGAATGAGGAGGTAATGTAATGGTATAAGTCAGTGTAAAGGAAGCAGCTAATGCCAATGTAACCGGGTCCATACCCAATGTTTTAGCAAGTGCAATAATGGCTGGAATTAATATGGTTGTTTTTACTGTTTTACTCGTAAAAATTAAATGGCTATACATGCAGATAAAAACAACCACAATATAGACCATTGTAGTGCTCATATTTTCTAACCCGAGCCCATAAACCATTTTACCAATTAGCCATTGCGCACCTTCTGTAGATTCTAAGGTGTTACCAGCCGCATAAGCACCTGCTGCAAATATCATTAGATCCCATTTGATATTGGCTTCATTCCACGTTAATAAACCAATACGTGGCATCAAACAGAGAATGGCAGCAATGACAGCTGTCATATAGACGCTAATTTTAAAACCAAACATATCTTGGTGATAACTTTCTGTTGCCCATAAAAAGACCGCCATTAAAAAGATATACATGGCTTTTTTCTCATTCTTGGTTAATAAACCAAGTTGTGAGCGTTCTTTTTTTAATTTCTCTAAAGAACCTTCGAAATCGACCTCTCCTTTAAAAGAGAAAAGTTTTAATCCAATAAAAAAGGAGATAGTCATTCCCACAATTGCCAATGGGAAAGAAGCAATTAGCCAATCCATATAACCAATAGAGCCACCGGCTTGTGAGTTGATAAACCCAACCGCAATAATATTAGCCGCCGTTCCTGTCATCACTCCTGATGTTGCTAATGCATCGGCTTGCACACCTTGCAACATCATTAATTTTCCGTAATTGCTTTTTCCAGGAATAGCCTTATGTATTTCTAATAAGATCATACATATCGGCACCATTAATGTTGCACGAGCAGTTGTTGATGGAACAAAGAAAACTAAACAGAAGTTAATAAGAATAAGAACAAAGAGTGCTTTTTTGGGAGTCTGACCAAAATTTGTGATCATCCACAAAGCAAAACGTCTGGCAATATTTGATTTGATCATTGCCGAGGTTAAAACAAATGCTGACACCATCAACCAAATAACGTCATAGCCTAATGTACCAAAAACAACTTTTTCTTTTGCTACAGTGCCTGTTAATGGGAGTAATACAATCACTAACATTGACGTTAAATAAATGGGCAACGATCCACACACCCATAAAATTAATGCCGCACAAAAAATAGCAATCGCTTTTTGTCCTTCAATGCTTAATCCATCTGGTGTTGGCATAAAGAACAGAGTGAGTAATACCAATAAAGCTAAAGGTATTCCTATTGTTTTTAATGTTATTTTTTTGCCGTTTTGTTCTGGTGATGATGGCGCTGGTTTAGCGATATCATCTCGCTTCGCAGTCTTTTCCATAACCGGTTCCTCTTAATATGTAGGGTAGGAAGTCCAGTATAGAAATATTGAGGTATAAAGATAATTGTATTAATATATTATCACTATAAAAATAATTTATGGTATTGATATGAACTTAAGCCAATTAGATGCCTTTCTATTACTTGCTAACGGTTTTAATGTGACTGAAACTGCGGAGCGTCTATTTTGCACTCAGCCCAGTGTCAGTATAAAAATTCGAAAATTGGAAGAAGAGTTACAAACAACATTGTTTGAAAGGATCAACAATCGGCTTTATTTAACGCCTCAAGGTAAGGTATATCAACAATATGCAACTCAGATTATTAATTTAGTAAAATCCTCTTCTGAACATATGCGACAATTTGATGATCCCTCTAAAGGCGAAATTAAGTTTGGCGCTAGTCATTTTGTTGGTGTTTACCTGTTGCCACAAATTATGGCTCAATTTAGAGAACTGTATCCTGACGTAAAACTCAGCATGGATATTTCAAGTTCAACACAACTTATCCATAAACTTGATACCCAAGAATTAGAGTTTTTAATCATGTCAGATCATATCTATTTAGATCCGACTGAATATCACCTTGATACGTTTCTTATCGATCCTCTCGTGCTGATTTGTTCTCCAAAACATTGGTTAGCCAAAAAGAAACATTGCAGATTTTCTGATATTGCATCTGAAGTTTTTCTGATCAAGCCAGAGCACTCTGCCACTCGTGATTTTTTATTAGACAGGATCAAAGAAAATAATAAAGAGATCAAAAATGTAATGGAAATAAATAGTTTAGAGGGGATCAAGCAAGGTGTTATTCATGGATTAGGAATTTCCGTTTTATCTCGCTTATCTATTTTACAAGAATTAAAATCAGGCCTTTTATGTGAAGTTTCTTTTGATGATATTCAATTTAGTCGGGGCATTCGTTATTTTCATCATAAAGAAAAGTATATCTCTCCTGCTACTAAGAACTTCTTATCAGTCTTACAATCTCAAGCTCAGATTTTAACTAAAGATATCAATAAGTAAATTGATTATCTAATCTTTTAGTTACCTTATTTTAGGGATATTCGCGTATCAATATCTCTGCTAAATCGTTATGATACATTCCCTATTCTCTACCTTTCTCTAATATCGTTTAAAAGGATTTTATGCGTAAAACACTCTCATCCTATCACCCTATTCTTTATACTTTGAGAGTGGCGCAACGTCGTTTGTTTCGTTCGTTAAGCTGGCGATTTTCAGGCCGAAAATACAGTAGAGATGTTCAACCAGAACAACGACTTTTATACCGTTATCTAAAACACACATCTAAATTAATTAGTCGCCGTGGCGAAAGTGATATTCAATTACAATACAATAAAATTACAAATCTTAAATTAGTTGAAAAAGCACTTGATGGCGTCATTATCCATCCTGGTGAGTATTTCTCTTTTTGCTCTCTAGTTGGAAAACCTAGTTATAAACGAGGCTTTATTGATGGCATGCAACTTTCTTACGGTGAGGCTAGAAAAGGTGTCGGTGGCGGAATTTGTCAGGCAAGTAATTTAATTCATTGGCTAGCACTACATTCTGAGCTAAAAGTGATTGAAAAAGCTAATCATAGTTTTGATCCTTTTCCTGATGAGGGAAGAGTTCTTCCTTTTGGATCTGGCGCTGCTATTTTCTATAATTATGTGGATTTAGTTTTATATAATCCAACACCTTATGATTATCAAATTAAATTACATGTAGCAGAGCATCAACTAGAAGGAGAATTGCTCTGTAACAAAGCGAGGGAGTATCGCTATCATATCTACGAAAAATCCTCTGCTTTTATTAAAAAAGGAGAGCATGTGTATCGTTGCAATGAAATTTGGCGAGATATTTATACTAAGAATAATGTAGGCGCTTTCCCTAAATTACTGAAATCTGAATTACTTTATAAAAATAGTGTTGTCATAAAATATGATATTCCAGATGAACAATTGGATTAATCACAATGATTCTTTTAAATATTCTAAATTAAGCATCTTATTATCAATAATAAATGATATTATTCTTAAAATTAAGGTTTTATTAAGTTATAGTCTATTTTTTATTTTAAAGTCATTGAGTTATAAAATAGAAACCATATCTATTTATTAGAGTCAAAGAATGATAATTATACTTCTATATAATAGGTAATATAATGATGATAAAACTTGATTATCCACAAGAATTAGAAGTTGGTGATATCGTATTTACATGTATTGGTACCTCTTTATTTCGTCAAATTTCCTCAGCTTCTTTATGCTGGAGCAATCATGTTGGCATTATTATTGGCCATAATGGTAAAGATTATTTAGTGGCAGAAAGCCGTGTTCCACTCTCAACAACAACGACATTAACTCGCTTTATTAATCGTTCAGCTGATAAACGCTATGCAATACGCCGTTTATCAACACAATTATCCAATGAACAAAAAAATGCACTTATCGCACAAGTCCCAGAAAGATTAAATAAGCTTTACCATACAGGATTCAAATACGATTCTTCTCGTCAATTTTGCTCTAAATTTGTTTTCGATATTTATAAATCAGCGCTTTCTATTCGTGTAGGTGAAATCGAAACCTTCCAAGAATTATTAAGTAAAAATCCTAATGCTAAATTACAATTTTGGAAATTATGGTTTATTGGGCAAATTCCTTGGGAAAGAACAACCGTCACTCCAGCAAGTTTATGGCAACATCCTCATTTATCTTTAATTTATCGTAGTCATGAAAGTATTAATTAACACATCACATTAATATGCTACGAAATAAAAAAATAACACAGTCTTTCATTCTTTTTTATAAAAATCAGGATAAAAACCTCTCCCTTTCTTTGTAATAGGGAGAGTTTTGGTGTAAAACTAAAAAACAATATTTTGTAAATATGACTTAATTATTATTCGTCATTTAGGGATCACCATGAAATACCAAGATGTTACGAAATCACCCTGTGAGAATGCTTATTTTTTAGTTTTTAACCTCATCCACTCACCTGAAAACCGCGAAATTCTGATCGATCTTTGTAATAATTTTTCTGGTCTAATACGTAGTATGAGAACACGTTTTCCTGAATTGGAAACAAGCTGTGTAATGGGCTTCGGTGCAAATGCATGGGCTACATTATTCCCCAATCAAGCAAAACCCAAAGAACTAAATACCTTTAAAGAAATTAAAGGTGATACTTATACTGCGGTTTCTACTTCGGGCGATCTTTTTTTCCATATTCGAGCTCTCAAAGTTTCTGCCTGTTACGAATTAGCTTCTATCATCAGCCAAAAGCTAAAGAATATTGTTACACCTGTCGATGAAGTGCATGGATTTAGATATTTTGATGGGCGTTCTATTATTGGTTTTGTCGATGGAACTGAAAACCCTGAATATGAAGATGAGCGTGCTTCTTATGCTGTTATTGGTGATGAAGATCCTGAGTTTTCAGGAGGTAGCTACGCCTTTGTACAAAAGTATATTCACGATATGGAAGCATGGGAAAAGCAGTCTCTTATCGAACAAGAAAAAGTCATTGGTAGACATAAATTCAACGATGTTGAATTAACCGATGAAGAAAAAGAGCCCGGTTCTCATAATGTTGTCACCAATATTCAAGATGAAAACGGTGATGATTTAAAAATTGTCAGAGCCAATATGCCTTTTTCCAATCCATCAAAAAATGAATACGGTACTTATTTTATTGGTTATGCACGTTATTTTTCAACAACCCGTCGCATGTTAGAAAATATGTTTGCAGGCACACCTGAAGGTCATACTGATAAATTACTTAAATTCAGTACTCCTGTAACAGGTACATTATTCTTTGTTCCATCACCCGAGTTTCTGGATGATCTAGCGTAATTTATTACAAGTAGATATATAGAGTTAGTATTTATATATCTACTTTTTATTCTTAGATAGCAGTTCTATTTCTTGATTTATCTTATCCAATAATAATTCAAAATTAGAGTAAACCTGACCATAATTATTGATATATTTCCATCCATACCAATAATTTACTCCTATTTTATAAGAGGTATCAAATACGTTATTTAATAATTTAGCTATTTCTTCATTAAGCCCTGGTTCTTTATAAGAATGAACTTTTACACCAATATAAATATTCGAGCTATCTTTTTCGATAGCAACCGAAAATTTATTTTTGTTATAATTGATTAAAACACCAACATGCTTTTCATTTATTTCGCAGTTATCATCTGAAAACGCTAACTGAGGATAATCATTTTTTATTTTATTACCCCATAAAGTAAAAACTCTCTCTACTTCTCTTATTAAGAGAGCATTTAAATTTTTTCTTAATGATTCTGTATCATTAATGATTTTCTTTATCTCATCAATGCCGTCATCAATGTAATTTTCAGATATATTTATTTCATTAAGAATATAGTCATTTATTTCATCATTCATTTTGTTTTTTTCTTCTTCATGCTGATTTAGAAATTTAATTTTCAAACTATCTTTATATTGATAAACAAAAGAATCAAAAGCTTTATTGTTTTTATTTATATGAGGATAAACATCCTTTTCTAACCATGTTAATATTTCACTTTCAAATGAAGAAAGTTTAAAATAAACCTTATTACTTTTTTTATACTTACCAAGACTCTCAGGTCGGTAACTTTCTTTTTTATGCCCCGTTAAATATAAAATAAAAATCTTCTCTTCTTGATATCCATTAGAGATAAATTTATCAATATACCTTTCCAATTGTCGTTCTTGATCTGGTGCATTACAAACTTTACTTTCTATTATAATTGCATTAAATCCATCTTCAATACTAATATCAACTCTATTACTTTCTGTTTTAATTTTTAATTCATTATAATTAAATATAATTTCTTTCTTTAAAACCTGTTTTAAAAAAGAAGGAATAAATTTATATTCATTACCTTTTTTATTGTTTAATATTTTCTTTAAAATAATACTATGTTTATTTTCATTAATATTAAGCACATCAACTAAGTTAGTAGAGCATAAAAGATTATCTTCTAATTCATCATGTTTTAGAGCTGTATTTCTTGCTAAATTTATAATGGCTGAGTATTTCTTTTTTACCGATTCATCACAAAAATCTTCCTGTTTATTAAAATCAGTCATATGCCCTCTTAAAATAAAAAACCATCATAACGATGGTTTTTTATCTGAATCAATTATAAACCAAATACATTGACGTAAAATTCTTTGCCATCATCCGTACTTTCGATGGTATAAGTAATTGGAATCGAGTTCTTACCGCCTTTACCTTCAAAAGAAAGTTCAGCCGCACACGAATAAGTATCTCTTTTTTCGTCATGTTCACGAGTACGCACGCTTTCCACTTTTATCTTAATTTGATCTATCACTGCGGCCATTTTTTGATCACGTAATTCATCTTTCGTAATATCGACCACTAAGTTCTTTGCTTCAGTGCTATCACAATTAGGTGTTCCATCACCACACCCAACTAAAGGTAACGTTAATGCGCCTAATAATGCTAATTTTAGAATTCGAGTTTTCATGCTGATTATTTCTTCCTTGCTGACAAGATAAAATATTTTTTAATATTTTACCTAATAATTATCTTGCAACAATATCGAGTTATAATAGTTAGAATAAGATCACGATAGAAATTAATATTAAAATTTCAAGACAATCATTAAGTAAAATCAGTGGTTTTTAACACTAATATTAATCTACTTCTGCCACTTGTGTTCTCATCACACCAATAATATCAACTCGAATATTACGAGTGTCTGCTCGACCTTTATCATCAACGGCACGTATGCGGTAACGGCCACTTTCTTTTGGCTGCCACTCTATTGAACGTTGATTGGTACTGTTTCCCAAATAAGCATCATCAACAAACCAGTAAATAATATTACTGTCATTATCTGCTGTTGCATTAAATACAATGGACGTATTTGGCACTGATGCTCGTCTTAAGGTATAGGTTGTATTTCGTAATGGCGATAATATGCGAGGAGGTGTCCCTGTCACGGCCATATCTCCATTTTTACAATGAGCGGTAGAAGGAGGTGTTCGCTTTGGTAGCCCTGCTTGAGCAAATACTTTGGCTAAATCAGAAGGCCAATATTCAAAAATTTCGATATTTACCTGATCTTCATTATATGGTGGACAGACAACCTCTCCCGTTATTTTATCAATTGCTAGAGGCCGATAAATAGTATCCACTTTAATCGGTGATTTTCCTGGAATAAACCATGTTTTACCCTTACTTTGACACCATGGTGTAGGTAAATTACCACTCGCCAAACAAATATCGACTTGTTTAATATTTTCAGGCAGTTTAAATCGAGGCACTTTTAGTTTCGGATAGTCTGCAACTATATTATCTATAATATTAAAAAATAGAGGTGCAGCAGCTTCGGCACCAATTAATGCGCTATTTCCTTTACCATCAAAGTTACCGATCCAAACCACTAAAACATAGGGGCCAAAGATCCCACTACTCCATGCATCACGAAATCCCCAAGAAGTGCCTGTTTTCCAATAAATGGGTAAAGTCATAGATTTTTGAGCAAGAGTATCATCGGGTCTTCGATGTTGCCCTAGCATATCTAGCGTAATAAAGCTTGCCTCTTCACTTAGCAATCGGATAGGTTTAGCAATAGTATCCGTACTTTGCATTCTTAATGGTTTAAGCTCTCCCCGATTAGCTAATATTCCATAAAGCTTTGCTAACTCTTGTACCGTAATTTCGCCACCTCCAAGCACCAGCGATAAACCATAATGTTTTTCACTGGCCATATTACTGACACCCGACATTTGTAAAAACTGATAAAGCGTAGGCTGTTTCAATTGTGAAGCAATAGCTACAGCGGGAATATTTCGGCTGTAATTAAGAGCTTGAGTGGCAGAAATAGGCCCTAAAAAGCGTAAGTCAAAGTTCTCTGGCGCATAACTGCCAAAGGTAGAGGGTACATCTTTTAAAATTGTTCGGGGATGTAAAATGCCTTGCTCTAATCCTAATGCATAGATAAAAGGCTTTAATGTTGAACCCGGTGAACGCTTGGCATTAGTTCCATTAACTTGCCCATGAATATCCACATTATAATAATCTGCCGAACCGACTAACGCTTTAACCCCCATATCTCGCGTATCAACGAGGATCACCGAAGCATTTTTAACACCAAGATGTTTATTTCGCTCAATAAAGGCATCAACCTGCTTTTCAACTAATCTCTGTAATGAAAGATCAAGCGTTGTCACTATAGTTGTGGGTTTTCTTGGATTAAATTTTTCTTGTTTTTCTATTTGTTCCACTAAATGAGGGGCAATATAAGGCATTTTTTCTGGTTGACGTAACTGAAGAGGCAATTGGAAGAGTGCAGATAAATTGGCATCTTTAGGATGCTCTTTTAACCAATAATCATAAAGCTGGTTACGTGTTTTCATTAAAGAGAGACTAATACCATCGGTATTTGGTTCTATCCGGTAACTGGGTGATTGAGGTAATACGGCAAGTGTTAACGCTTCGGGTAATGTTAATTCTTTAGGATTTTTATTAAAGTAAATCAGGCTTGCTGCCCCAACACTCTCTATATTTCGCCCATAAGGTGCATAGTTAAAATACGCTTCCAAAATATCATGTTTTGAATAACTGAGTTCTAATTGGATAGCGCGTAATACTTGAACCAGTTTTCCCCCTACATTTCGCGTATTTAATTGCCAATGCATACGCGCTAATTGCATTGTAATAGTAGAGCCACCTTGTAATCGTTCACCATAAATATAACTGACAAAAAAACCACGAATTAAACTGTAAGGGTTAAAACCTGTATGATAATAAAACCAGCGATCTTCATATCGCATGGCACTCTCAACCATTAAAGGCGAAATGTCGTCTAAATCTGTCCATAATCGATAGCGTTCATCATTAGCAAGTGTTAAGCGAAGTAGGTTGCCATTGCTATCATAATAAGCCGTTGAAGATAAGAAACCCTCTGAAAGTGCGGGATGAGGAAATAATCGGAACACTACACAAAAGAGGGCGACTAAGAAGCCACCCATCAAAATATTTTGTAAAATACGCCAACTCCTGACCATTTTAAAATAACCAAAAACCAGTGTTTGAAATCCAATTTAATTTCATTTTACATTGCCATTATTTTGCGTCGGTTTATTAACAGTCATAACTCCTTTACCAACCGCTAATGCTTGTATTTCTCTATCATACATCGCTTCTGCAAATGCTGGCGGTATTGTAAATACCCCAGAATTAGTCGCTTTAATTTGATAAACGAATTCTTGTACCTGTTGACTAGCTGTACCATAAATAATGACTCTATCTTCTCGAATATCACTGTATTCTGGTGACCAGCGTGTTCCTTTTGATCCGGTCGGTGACAACCATTCCACTTCAGGGTTATCAACATCATCCATTGATTGTTGTACAACCTCAAATCCTCCCGGAAGTAAGTCCACCAGCACAACATTATCAACGCCCTGCTTTGCATTGGCTCTGACTTTTATATGTACATAAAGCTTTTCGCCTAATGTTGCACTATTTACAGACTCACCCTTTTCATTCACGTAATCACGAGAAATTTCTAATCCTTGTGAAAGCGCTTCTTTAGGTTGCTCGCTATCAAAACCAGACTGTGTGACAACATACCAAGCAGGATTATTTGTTGGGTTATTAAACAAAACTTCGTTAATACCTGCACCAAACTGGCCAATCGCAGTTGCATTTGTCATCGATGAGATCACTATTGGCGGATTTTCACCTTTTTTAGCACTCACAGTTAATGGTTGTGCTGATGCTGTGATGTTTTGGATCTGTTTAGTGTAATACTCTAACGCCAAAATACTCATCGCTGATGATTGTGTGGTATAGCGCTCTTCTTTAAAGCTCAATACCATATTCTCTAAGAGCTGCGGTGGAATATCAGCTGCTTTTTCAGGGAAATGTTTCACAATCAAATACAATCTTGTACTGTCTAAAACCAGTGGATCTAAATAGTTTTTCGACCACCACGCCTTACTATAAGCCTTGCTTAGCTCTTGCCATGTAGGTTTTAACAACTCGTCAGCGTGTTTATCCATTTTCAACATTTTGTAAGAAGCAGCTAAATATAAAGCACCTAAATCACTCTGCCATGTTTTTGGATAATTCTTTTGCATACGCGTTTGAATAGCTGCTATTTCACTGGTAGTGACTTTGCCTTGACGCGTTAACAAATAGACTGCAAAAGCACGCATTCTAAGTTCATCTTGATTATTTAACCCTACATTGACGGCAAGCTTAGTTAAATATTCATTGGATGATCGCAATAGCGTATCAGATACAGGGTAATTTGCTTCTTGTGCCTCTAGTAAAAATTGAACCACATATAAGGTGACAAAGGGATCTGTCGATGGTGTAGAACGCCATGTTCCTATTGCTCCTTGCCCATTTTGACGAGTGAGTAATGTCGCCATTGTTTGTTCAAGTTGAGAACGAATTTTACCTTGTGAATAGATAGCCTTCATTTCAGGATTACGTTGATGGAATAATAACGGTATTGCCTGACTAGTTATTTGCTCTGAACAATTATAAGGATAATTAGCAAGGTATTGTGCTAATGCACTACTGAGCACCAAAGGAGAGTAAGAAACACGCGCATCTCTATTGGCATATTCATCATACATTTGGCGAATATACGTGACACTCTGCTCTTTTCCATCCATGCGTCCTAAGCTTGATTGAGTCCGATAAGCTGAAGCAGGGCGAATAGAGAGAGCCACCGTCCGTTGAGTTACTTTACCTTCTGTATTCACTGAGAAAGTGATAGCGCCATTACCCAATTGCGATTTCGCTTTTAGTCTAAAGGAAACCACCGTTTCTTTTTTCTCACCTAATTCCAATTGATAACTCTTTTGTCCTATCACCTCTAATTGAGGCGCTGGTGTTATCATGACATCCAGTTTTGTTTCAACACCATTAAGATCAGTGAGATTATTTGCAATACCCAAAGTCACATCAAATTCATCATTCGGTGCAACAGTCGTCGGTATATGTGGGCTTAATACAAAATCATCACGCACTGTAGTATAACGTTGTGCATTCCCTATACGATTTGGGGTAACAGATACTGCCATTATGCGGATCTTGCCATTAAAATATTCAGGCACTTTATAATTAAAGACCGCTTCACCCTCTACTTCCGTAATACCAGACCAATAGGCCACAGGTTCTTCTTTTTTACGTTTGAATGGATTTAAATAGAGATCAACTCCTTCTCCTGCATCTCCACCCGGTGCCGAAGTCAGTGACATCATTTTGCTAAACTCAGGCAAAATAAGATCGAGTATTTGTGTGCTTTCAACTTCTAATGATCGTTTACGGAAGAAGTAATCCAATGGATCTTTTAATTTATATCGTGCAACTTGTAAAATGCCTTCGTCAACTGCAAATACAGCAACTTGTTGTGGAGTCTCTGTTTTTACGGTGATCGGCAAAGTCTCGCCTGGCTTGATAATCTCAGGTGATTGCAATTCAATATTAGCTTGATAATTTTCACGACTCACTTTAAACGGTATAACACCATAGCTAAGTGGGCTCATAAATATTTCGTCAGAGTTAATATCTCGAACAAATTGGACATTGATATATCCATTACCTTGCAACTCATCTGGAACACGGATCTTTTGTACTGAACTTGTAGTTGATGATGTAAACCACTGCCAATGATAAACCTTATCTTTTTCTATAGTGATAATGCCACTGCCGATATAAGGCGCATTAATGGCAATTTCTATTTCTTCACCAGCTTTGTATGTGTCTTTGTTTAAAGTAAGTTGTAGCTCAGCTTCGCGATCAAGAGATCGCGTAACATTCGCGTTTCCTGCGACCGTATAATTGATGCGGTTGAGTACATTACCTGCTTTATTTTTGACTAATAATACAAAATTACCTGGTGTTTGCGTCTCTAATAAAAAGTGGCTACCTTTTTCATCAATAGAAAATGGGACTTCATTAATAAAAACTTCTTTTAATTTAGACTGATATTTATAAACACCCGAATTTTGACGAGTTAAAACAGAAAGGTATTTTTGCTCATAACGTTCTAGTGTGAGTGCCTCTTGAGTAACTTGTTTTAATGTTGGATCAATGGCGATAAAATTGAGATTACGTTGTGCATTTTGATTGATATAGTCAAGCGTTCCATCTGCTTTTACCCCAACTAGATAATCATGAGGAGATACCATTACACGGGCCGCCGCAGTGACTGAGCGACCACTTCCTGCATCAAAAGCTTCAGAGATAAGTTGTAATTGATAAGTTGCATCATCATAAGACTCTAGCCCTAAATCAATATCAGCTATCCCTTCATCATTTGTTGTCGTCTCTTCTAACTCTGTTTCAAAACTATCGTGATTACGGCGGTTTTCATAAAAACGATAATCAGAATAGCGTGAGAAATTAGGATAAATTGGTCGTAACGTTAATTTGGACACAACACGCCTATCTTGTGCAGGTGTACCAAATAAATTTTGTACGTCAATTGATGCTTTTAATTCAGAAGGTTTAACCCACCCTTGTTGCCTATTAGGTTTCAGATTAAGTGCAACTTTAAGTAAGTCAGGTTCAAATTCTTTAACGACAATACTCGTACTGCCTAATAAACTGGCATCTTCGTTATTCTTACCCACCAAGTAAAGATAAATATTCCAATCTCCAGTAGGCGAGTTTTCTGAAGTGGTATAACTCAATTCATTAAAACCAAATTCGTTTAATGTCATGGACTTATTTAACATTAATGTATTACGAGGATCACGAATTTCAACACGTAGAGGTACGCCATCAATAGCCGTTTTCCAGTCAAATGTCCGTGTAATTAGCCCAATATTGAAAGTTTCACCAGGCCTATAAACACCTCTATCAGAAAAGAGAAAACTATCAAGAGTGCGGGGATCTTTGGGCGTATCATCGCCATAAACATCAAAGCGAGAAAGGTTTAATTGTCTATCGTAATAAGCATTTGTTGGTAAAAATGAAATATCCCCCTCTTTTTCAACTAAAAAGAGAACCGCAGTTTGTTCATTTCTAAAGTCTTTAAGTGTTGGAAAAGCAACATGTCCATCAGCATTAGTTATTTTGCTAAGTAACGTTGTTCCATTTTTAGCAATGACAGAGACTTTCGCATTACTAACAGGTTCACCACTATAAATAGATTGTACAAAAACATCTCTTGAACCGTTAATCGAAGATTTCGCGATAATGCCTAAATCAGTGACAACAACAAAGCGAGCATCAGAAACCTCTTCATCATCGTCCTCTTCATAATACTCTTCGTTTTCATCATCTGTTCTTGATGCTTTATTCGGATCCCAAGAAGTCAGTTTTAATAAAAATATGCCACGCTTAGTATTAGGATCAGCAGATAAATAGCGACTTAAATCGATCCCCTTATATTGAGTTTCACCTTTATTTTCGTTGTTCAGTGCTGTTTGATAAGTAAAATGCTCTGTAAAATATTCATCATTCAGACGGTTAAAATTCGTTGAAGTAAAATATTTATCTTTAAAAGAAACAATATGCTGTAACTGATTTGGAATAACTCGCTTAATATCTAATTGTAACCCCGGAAGATTACGAGCAGAAACGGTGATCCGTTTATCTCCTGTCATAGAAAGTAAAGCACCTTCAGATACAAAACTCAGCATTTGTGGGTAATCAGGAACGCTAACGATTTGATAACGATCTTCTTTTAATTGGTATCCTCCAACAGAAGTTATTCCACTTGAGATTTTAACCAATAGATAGCGATAAGCAGGCGCATTATATTTAAAAGCAAAGGTAGCCTGATTTTCTTGCTCATTATCACTTAGCTCAAGTGTTAATTTTTCTGACTGAGCAAGAATAGTTTTACTAACATCATTCAAATTCCAATCGTAATAATCATCTTCACCTTGGTTAAGGTCAGCATTTTGTATTTCTAAATTGTGTTGAGGTAATAACCATGCACTAACTTCATTCTTTATCTCTTTCTCATTCAACGCATCATTTAAAGAAACAATAAGCACACGCGCATCTTTACCATTTTCAGTCTCAACAAGCTCACTTTCTATATTGGAAACACTAAGGCTATATAAGCTTGGAACATCCACACCATAGGTTTTTTCTTTTGATGTTGAGTTTGCGGTCACTGTACTCGCAACACCTGGTGCAATCTTAAGGAACACTTTGCTACTAATATCTTTTAGCGCTAACTGTTCAGAATGAACCCATGCCGTTAATTTTTTATTATCATAATTAATAACGTATTTTAGCTTCTCATTATCGCCATATTTCATTGAAAGCCGTTTTTCAAAGCTCTGAATATCAACAGGGGCATTAAATGAAATTTTAATAATGGCATGCTTTTGAGCAGGATTTTGAGGATCTTGATAAAACTCACTATTTCCTAAACGATAATCAAAAGTAGACGTTTTAAATTCATATTTTTTTAATTTAAGTAAAAACTGGGGTGCTAATAACTGAGCTTCATCAAGTTCTATTTGATACTTGCTTCCCATTGCAAATGGTTTTTTCGCTGTAAAAACAAGAGTCGAACCATTTTGCCAATGCCAGTTCCCTTCAATAGCCGGCGTTAATGTCACGCCTTCAGTGACTTCTTTATCAATAAGTGTAATAGGTGCAGCAGAACGTGAAAAAGATAACGTTATTCTCTGTGATTGAGGATTGTCGCTGGCATAATTAATTGGCGCAGGGGCAGTCAGTTTTATATCAACTTTTTGTACAACAATGGGAGCAACATCAATAGGAACAGGGCGATTAAGATAACTGTGATAACCGTAGTAACTACCAAATGACGCGACTAGAAGAAAAATAATAGAACCTAATACCGTTTTTGGGTGGTTCACCATACCCTTTTCAATATTTCTCAAATGCCGAGCAACAAAACTAACCCATATAGGTGTACTCCATTGTATTTGTCCTATAAACGGGCTAAGTATTTTCTCAAGAAGACGAATACAAAAAACAATAACCCAACCAAATAAACGGATCAGTTTAAACGGAAGACTAAGTAAAAAGCGCAATACATCCATATAGGTAGTCCTAGATTGCCCTGATAAAAATATGTTGTTTTTATCAAAAAAATTAAGTCAAAATAGAAATAAATAGGGTTGCTGTAAGTGAATAAGCATTAATACCTATTAATAAATAAATCTATAAAGACAGATTACATTCTTAATATTTTTTTCCTAGCATTCAATTCTATTTCAAGACTCTTCTGAACTTTAGTTTGAGTCATCTTTTTCTAATAATCATTTCATGTTTAATAAAACACAGAATAAAAGACAAATTTTGCGAGAAGAATCGCACTATTAAAGTGCGATTTACATTTTTACAGTATAAATATTACTTCGCTATTAAAGAATTATAATTCTCTATCAAATATTTATACTCATTTGAAATAGTGTTTATGCTACTTGATATATCTTTTTTCTCATTGAGTTTTTTCTCTAATACTTTTAACTCAATGACAAGTTGTTGATATAATTCTAAATACTTTTTAACTGAATAATCAGTACCTTTCATATTTTCTTTATTCAGCAATGCTTCATTACCAAATACTTTTTCTAATTCAATTGATTGCGCTTCAATTTTGGTAATTGCCGCAGAAAGTGTAGCCACATCTATTTTATCTGGGTTCATTGAATCAAGTGTGTTGGTTACTGTATCCAGTGATTGCATAATTTGATAGCGAACAACCAAACCTTCTTTTTTCACTAATTCAAGCTCTTCAATATGCATTGCTTGATAATAGTTTTCATATGCGTCAGCAGCTTTTTCTTTCTCATCGATTAGTTTGGCATAAGCATTTTTCACGTCTTCATACAAATTACTGGCTTGTGCAAAATCATCTAAACGATAAGTCTCCTTTACAACCAGATAATCCCCCAGCTTTAGCAATTTTTCATATAAATCAACATAACTTTCACCATAAGCATTACCTACAGCATCTAATTCTGGAAGTGTAGGGGAAAGCGTTTTCATAAATTCAAAAGATTCTTTAGCTCGCTCTGCTCCTGAAGCACTCAAATGCATAGAGAAAGCACTCCTAACAGGCATTATCGCACTACTCGCTTTCATTTTTTTTATTTGGTCTGTTTCTGTTTCAAATACTTTGAAAGGTGTTAAATCAATGCTTTCACCATTATCAGAACTTAAACTTGTTAAAACTGTTTTCGTATTATCTAAAAGATTAACGTTAATTGTGCCTGAAATTCTGCCCGTTTTTTTCTGTATAATGGTGCCAAAATCTTCGTTAAACGTTGCTAACCACAAATTACCTTTTTCAATTTTCTGACTAAACTGAACTTCATCAGTTTGAGTATTTTTTGAATCAGGCTTAGATTGTGTTGTTTGCTCTGTTTTATTTTTATCTTGCGAGGATGTTCCTGTATTCGAATTTTCATTTGAATTATCACAACCTACTGCTGATATTAATAAAATACTTATTATCGATGCTAATATGCTCTTTTTCATAATCCCTCATTATATTATTAAGTAATTTACTCGCTATAAACTATAATGAGTTTAATAATTAATGACTATTATTTATTACATTTATTTCAAATATCACAATAACACTCTTTATAAGAGTATTTTGAAAAGATTAACAACGTATATATACTTAAATACGTTGTTATATCTTTATAAGTATTTTTTAAGGGTTTATATATATCCTATATAAGTGTTTCAACTGGCAACTAAATTAACTCTGTAGGCGATTTACTTAAAATAACAAATCACCATAATCGTCCCATTCGACCATTTCCATCAGAATTTACGACTCATAATGTGACTCTTTATATTTATTTCAAGAAAGTTCAGCGACTGTAGGACTACGACTAAAAAAGATCATATATTTATTTTTTGTTTAATTATCCATAAGATACCCTATTACTCTTATAGACTCTGGTTTTTTACATCTATTAAAAATTGAAGAATAGTTAACAAACTCTTTTTATACGGGTTGTACCGCGAAAGAGATGATTTTCTGATGTTTAATATTTAAATATTTACCTTGCTTTTTAATTTGCGTATTTATTGTGTAAAAGATATCCCATTTTGTTTATTAATGTAATTAAATATCTTTCAAATCAATATGTAATAAATTAAAAACAATGAATTTTCAGAAAAGTGCAGATTGCCATTAACGGTTAATCAACGATATTATAGTGAATAAAATTATTCCGCTTTTGGTCTAAAAAGATATTTGTATCATTAAAACAACAGACTGAAACCTTGTGATATGATCGAACAAAGCTTGTGAAATAAAGCGACATTCAGTGTAACAATAGATTTTCACAAATAACTCAAAATTCAATACGTTAAGACAGACAACAACATGACTGACATTCAACATTTAGACTCCCACACACCAATGATGCAGCAGTATCTAAAAATTAAAGCAGAGCATCCTGAAATCTTGTTGTTTTACCGTATGGGTGATTTTTATGAACTGTTTTTTGACGATGCTAAAAAAGCCTCTCGCTTATTAGATATTTCATTAACAAAACGAGGTCAGTCTGCGGGGCAACCTATTCCTATGGCAGGAGTTCCTCATCATGCTGTTGAGAATTATCTCGCTAAATTAGTACAATTAGGTGAGTCTGTCGCTATTTGTGAGCAAATTGGTGATCCTGCAACAAGCAAAGGCCCCGTTGAACGCAAAGTTATTCGTATTGTGACCCCCGGTACCGTCACAGATGAGGCCTTACTTGAAGAACGCCAAGACAACCTTTTAGCCGCTATTTGGCAAGATAAAAATGGCGCATTTGGTTATGCTACATTAGATATCACATCCGGGCGTTTTCGAGTTACTGAAATGCCTGATAGTGAAAGCATGATGGCTGAATTACAACGTACCCATCCAGCAGAATTACTTTATCCAGAAACCTTTGAATCAATGGCATTGATTGAGCGCCAACAAGGCTTGCGTCGTCGCCCTATTTGGGAGTTTGAACCTGAGACAGCAAAACAACAGCTCAATCTACAATTTGGCACTCGTGATTTAACAGGTTTTGGTGTTGAGAATGCACATCTCGCGCTCTGTGCTGCTGGCTGTTTATTACAATATGTGAAAGATACGCAACGCACCTCTTTACCTCATATCCGTAGCATTACCATGGAACGCCCTCAAGATTCGATTATTTTAGATGCGGCAACTCGTCGCAACCTTGAATTAACACAAAATCTTGCGGGCGGCACTGATAACACACTGGCATCTGTACTTGACCTTTGTGTTACCCCTATGGGAAGCCGTATGCTAAAACGTTGGATACACACACCATTACGCCAACGTGAACAACTCATTAAACGTCAAGATGCAATTAGTGCATTGCAGCCTCTCTATTTTGAGTTACAGCCTTTTTTACGCCAAATCGGCGATTTAGAACGTGTATTAGCACGTTTAGCGTTACGTTCAGCACGCCCTCGTGATCTATCTCGTATGCGTCACGCTTTTCAGCAATATCATGATATTCACCAAGTGCTTGAACAAGCGGATATGCCTTACATTAAAGAATTACAAAAGCGTATTAGCCAGTTCGATGAATTATGTGAACTACTTGAACAAGCTATTGTTGAAACACCACCGGTATTAGTACGTGACGGAGGTGTTATTGCATCAGGTTATAATGCTGAATTAGATGAATGGCGAGCATTAGCCGATGGAGCAAGTGATTACCTTGATAAACTTGAAATTCGTGAACGTGAAAAATGGGGTATTGATACACTTAAAGTTGGCTTTAATGGTGTACATGGCTATTACATTCAAGTAAGTCGCGGGCAAAGCAATTTAGTACCTATGCACTATGTTCGCCGTCAAACATTGAAAAATGCTGAACGTTATATTATTCCTGAGCTAAAAGAGTATGAAGATAAAGTCCTGACCTCGAAAGGTAAGGCGCTGGCGATTGAAAAAATGCTCTATGAAGAGATTTTTGAAAAATTATTGCCACACCTTACTGCATTACAACTCAGTGCAGAGGCTTTAGCAGAAACAGACGTTCTCTCTAACCTTGCAGAGCGCGCTGAATCATTAAATTATACTCGCCCAGAATTAAGTGAGAAAACAGGTATTCAAATCTCAGGAGGACGCCACCCTGTTGTTGAACAAGTCCTTAGTGAACCTTTTATTTCTAACCCATTACAATTGGCACCTCAACGTCGCTTATTAATCATTACAGGCCCGAATATGGGGGGTAAAAGTACTTACATGCGACAAGCTGCTTTAATTACTTTACTTGCCTATATAGGTAGCTTTGTTCCTGCAGAAAAAGCATTAATTGGCCCTGTTGACCGTATATTTACTCGTGTGGGAGCTTCTGATGACCTTGCTTCTGGCCGCTCTACCTTTATGGTGGAAATGACCGAAACAGCCAATATTTTGCACAATGCGACTGAAAACAGCTTGGTCTTAATGGATGAAATTGGTCGGGGTACATCAACTTATGACGGATTATCTTTGGCTTGGGCTTGTGCTGAAAACTTAGCTAATCGTATTAAAGCAATGACACTCTTTGCGACCCACTATTTTGAATTAACCACGTTACCTGAAAAACTTGAAGGTACTGCAAACATTCACTTAGATGCTGTCGAACATGGTGACACCATTGCCTTTATGCATAGCGTTCAAGAAGGTGCTGCAAGTAAAAGTTATGGTTTGGCTGTAGCCGCATTAGCGGGTGTTCCTAAAGAGGTTATTCGCCGGGCTAAACAGAAATTAAAAGAGCTTGAAATGCTATCTGGCCACTCTGGCTCCGGTCACGTTGAAACGTCACAACTGATGTTGTTAACAGAGGCTGAACCTTCTGCGATTGAATTAGCTTTAGATAAAATCGATCCTGATGCTCTAACACCACGACAAGCTTTAGAACAACTTTATCGATTAAAAGAAATGTCCAAATAAGACATAAAAAATCAAATAAATAAATGATAAAAAATGGCGCCGTGTTTATCTTCATTGCGCCATTTTTATAACAGTTTTCTATTTTTATCACTGATAATTACACTGTTTCACTTATGCAACTCGCTGTTATCTCGTTTTTTATTTTGTCATTATCTTTTGAGACTGCATTTTTAAGCTAAAATAATCAGAGATAAATCCCACGTCAATTGATTGATGCATGACTATATTTCAGTCGCTCACCCAATAACAATAAAGTGTCATCATCACCATAGTTGTCAAATAAACGAATAAATGAAGATAACGCGGGATTAAACATCATATCGTCAGTGATTTTCTCATAAGAAGTATAATTTTTTGTTTTTAATGAAAAAATCAGCGTAACTTTATCATCATTACGGCCTTTATTTAAAATCAAATCGTTACTACTTATCATCAAATCATTTAGATATTTATAACCACTTTCATAGAAAATTTCTACATTTCCATCAGCTTGGCGCTGAACAACAGAATAGAGCTCACGAGAAGCATGTTGAGCAATAAAATAGATATCACCTTTATCATTTTGAGCAACTTCTTTAACACGCAAAGGAAGCCAACGTGTTTTTGTCACTTCTTTATTAACTAAATTTAATGTGATTTCTAATGTGTTTGTTGTGTAATGATGATTATAAAAAATAACGAGAGAATCACCCGATAAGGCATAATGGAATTGTGTAAATTCACCAAAGTCCTCTGCATAATACTGCTTAACAAGATCTTCTGTATTAATGGAATATTCCCAACTCTCTCCCTCATCTAAACTTGTCATTATTGTTTTATTGTCAACTAACACTAATTGCGATGTAGCCTCTGAATATAATAATTTTCCCCCAATAAGCGCTAAAGGAAAACGGTAATAGCCATTATTACTCTCTTGCCAAGGAATTAAATCATCAAGCATAAACTTAGTTAAGTTCATTACTTGCCGTCCCTGCTCTGTAAATAGAATACACTTTTCAGGAATACAATAGGCGTTATAAAAGCTACCTTGCCCCTGTGACACAAAGCGAGTACCTTCTTTGTCAGAAAAATAGAGTGTATATTTTCTCTGGTTATCTTGGCGATAGAGTCGGCCATAAAGATCAACATCATATCACCCTTGATCCGATTCTGTTTTAATTAAGATACCACTTGGTGCATTAAATGTATTACGCCAATCATAACGAGAATAATGATAGGAAGATAAATCCGCGTCTTTTTCATTTTTCCATTGCCACTTAGTGGCAAAACCGTGAAAAAGCACGCCATAAAAAAGGAGCAAGCTTAAAATAAATAAACCAGTGATGATAATAAAGGGTTTACGGAAAAAAGGATTCATTGGCTTAACTCCGTAACATAAAGCAGTTTTTTATTTTCAACACATCGCTGTTGGAGCAAAAAATAGGTTTGATAACTACAGTTACCCTTTTGTGATAGTAAAATATAAAGATTCGAAAATAAGGCAATTAAAAAAGCAAATCCTGTCATTATTGAACCGTAGATGATCCCCATACCTAAAAAAGTATCACCAACAAAAAACCAGTCCCATTTATCCCAATAATTACCATTATCGTAAACATCTGAAATAGAAAAAATAGCGAACAACGAGAAAATAAAGGCGCTGATTAATCCTGTAATTAACAACGATAATCTTTTAGTTCGCTGATGTCCAAGATACATCTGCCCTGAAATTGAATAAGCACCATTATCAGTATGATTATAAATACCTAAGACAACTGGCCCAGAGTTTTTATCTTCTTCTTGCCAAAAGAATAATTCAACATCATCGCCATCAGTCAAAAATAAATTATGATCAGAATAAAATAAACGTTCTTTATAACTAAATATAAATGGATGTTTATCAATCTGACAGGATATTTGCATCACCACACTCTCTGCATTGCGGGAATGTATTTTAATTTTATCAACATGATGAAGTTTTATTTTTCCTCGAACACGTTGCACTTGGCTTTTTTTTATTTGAAGAGGCGGTTTCTTGCTGGGAATAAATAGAGGTAATGGCGGTGATTTTATTTCAGGAATAATTAATTGTTCACCATTAGATGACGTTGTATCTTGATGAGCGATCACTTTATCCAACGCGTTTATTCTCTTTTTATGCTTGGGTCTAATGCGTTGAAAAAAACGATAGCCTTTTTCTCCGATATAACTCACTCCAACCATTACAGCACCAAATGAAATAACCATGGAAACGATGATGAAGAAATTAGTCTCTAGATAAAGTAAAGAATAATAGTTCCATCCACTCCCAATTACAGTAAGAACAAAAGCAAGTAATAACCATTTTTTCTGTTTAGTGGTAAGTGTAAAGGTTCTTTCTGGCTCAAGCCTTCCTTTGCTGTCATGATAAATCCATTGCACCCATAAACTGCCGTCATTAAGCAATTCAGCACAAATTTTAAGCTCATCGCCTTGTTTTAAACGTTTCAGAAAATCTTGAGAGTGAGTGAAATCATCTTCATTAAGATAAAACACTTTACCTGATGCTATTAATCTCACCATTCCTTTCGGTGAGGTTTTATTCTGGTCAAAATGGCAACTCTCTAATTTGACGTTTAAAAAATAATCTTTCATATCTTCCTTTATCTCTTTTACCAGATTAACGAGATGCAACACCACGCTCTTGTTTTATCTTGTTAAATCACATAATACAAGATAAAGAAAAGCCGATTAGCAACTTACTAATCGGCTTTGGTAATAACAATATATTGGAAGCTGTAGACAGAAATAAAGGCTAGTTATGCTTTGAAAAGAGCTTCAATACATAACCCCTGACTTTGCAGAATGTCTTTTAGTCGGCGTAATCCTTCAACTTGGATTTGACGAACTCTTTCTCTTGTCAGACCAATTTCTCTACCAACATCTTCTAAAGTTTCAGCCTCGTAGCCTAATAATCCAAAACGGCGCGCCAATACTTCACGTTGCTTAGGATTTAATTCAAATAACCACTTTATGATATTTTCCTTGAGGTTATTATTTTGAATTGTCGCCTCAGGCCCTTCTTCATTTTCGTCAGAGATAATATCGAGTAAGGCTTTATCTGAATCGCCCCCAATTGGGGTATCAACAGAAGTAATACGTTCATTTAAACGCAACATCTTACTTACATCTTCAACTGGTTTATCAAGCGTTTGTGCAATTTCTTCAACACTAGGCTCATGATCAAGCTTATGTGCTAGTTCTCTTGCAGTTCTTAAATAAACATTCAGCTCTTTAACGATATGAATGGGCAGACGAATGGTACGAGTTTGATTCATAATGGCACGTTCTATGGTTTGACGTATCCACCATGTCGCATAAGTTGAAAAACGAAAACCTTTTTCAGGATCGAATTTTTCAACTGCACGGATCAGTCCTAAATTCCCTTCTTCAATCAAATCAAGCAGGGCAAGACCTCTGTTTGTATAACGACGAGATATCTTAACAACTAAACGAAGGTTACTTTCTATCATTCGTTGTCTTGAAGGAATGTCACCACGTAACGCTCTACGGGCAAAAAAAACTTCTTCCTCAGCGGTCAGCAACGGAGAATAACCAATTTCTCCTAAATAAAGCTGAGTTGCATCAAGCGCACGCTGATTGACTCCTTCAATTAGTTCAATTTCGTCTTGAGCATCAGACTCATTTTCTGCCTCTTTTGCAGCAACTTCATCGAACTCTTCCATGTTCTCTTCAATTTCATCTGTATATAACTCGTCTACTCTTAGCGTACTTTGGCTCATCAGCTGCTCCTACCCTTGATAATTTAGGTAAACGACGTTTGATTAAAGTCTGTTTACCAGTTTATCGCTGTGTCACGACACAACGGGTTTACTGATTTTCCCTTGTAACGAATTACAAAATAAAAGATAACATAATCTATTTTACTGTTAATTTTATCTTTCTTTATTCAATATATAACTTAGCTATTGAGTGCTGGTTATTAACAGTTTTTTTATTATATTTACGTATATTTATCTATACGTAAAATTACTTCACTTAATGCGCTAGCTGTAACTATTTGTATCTAAAAAAATAAATAAAAACCCAGAATAATAAAATAATACCAAATAATTTTTATTATTTACTATTATTAAAAAGATAATCTAATAAAGAAAATACCCTTTTAAACAAGAGGTTATTTTATAGCTCATCCTTTAGTAATAACGAATCTTTATTCATTTTTTATATAACATTTTTTAGCATACGCATTCATTGGTTGAGAATCAACCGTCTAATTTAACGTTATCTATAATTTTATATCGACCTCTCATTTTTACTTATCATTAATTAAGCAGTTTTACTTAGTTAAAATGTATTTTTTTTCAATATTTTAATTAATTACAGATAACAAAAAGCCCTCTCCTTTTTATAAAAGAGAGGGCTTAATTTTAGGATTATTCACTATACGAGTTAAAAATCACTGATTTATTTTTTAGGTAAATAGCTCATTGGGTTAAGTGATTTTTCTTTATAACGGATCTCAAAGTGCAGTCGGACAGAGCTTGTTCCTGAGCTACCCATCGTCGCAATTTGCTGACCTGCATTCACATTTTGTTGCTCACGCACCAAGATGGTGTCGTTATGCGCATATGCACTAAGGTATTCATCATTATGCTTAATGATAACAAGGTTACCATAACCACGTAATGCGCTACCGGCATAAACCACTTTACCTGCCGCTGTTGCAACTATTGGGGAACCTTTAGTACCACCAATATCGATACCTTTATTGCCTCCTGGAGCACTTGAATAACTTTCGATTATCTTACCTTGTGCTGGCCAAATCCACTTACCAGAAACCGCTGTTGGTGCTGGTGTTGCTGCCGTAGTGGTATTCGTGTTAGTTGTTGGTGGCGGAGTCGTTGTTTTCGGCGGTGTTGTTGCCGGTTTAGTGATCAATGGTCCCATTGATGTGTTATTTGTCGGTTTCGTTTGAGCCGTTTGAACACCAGCACTACTTGGTTGATTGATAACGGATGTGTTCACATTTGTATTGGTTCCCGTATTGACTTGACGGTTACCAATATTCAGCACCTGTCCCACATTTAAACTGTAAGGTTCTGGAATATTATTCATTGATGCCAGCTCTTTTACATCGCTATCTGTTATCCACGCGATATAAAACATGGTATCACCCCGTTTTACTGTATAGGTATTACCGCTGTAATTCCCTTTAGGAATACTGTCATAATTGCGGTTATACACAATACGGCCAGAACCATCTGTACCCACATTTTGAGTCGCTACTGATGTTTGTGGACGAGGTTGGTTTTGAGGCTGATATGTGCCCCCATTAGATGAAGCACTATTCACCTTAATTGAAGGAGGAGGTGACGATTGTAAAGGGGTGGTTCTTTCAACCGGTGTCGCATTACTGTTAGTCATCACAGGCGCGGTTGAGACCGTGTTATTTGAAGAGCTATCATTTACAGAGGTAATGGGTGCAGGACGATAAGGTGTATCTGCACAGCCTGTTAATGCAAATCCAATTACCGAACACATGATTGCCCAGCGGACATGCTTAATTGGGCTTTCTGAATTCATACTTCCTTCTCCCTTTAAAAAGGCATTAGCGTCTAGCAATTTGTCGAGTTAAACAAAAAGACTGCAATTTTTTGAAAATGTTTCATTTATTAGTGCAGATTACGACAAGCTATTAAAAAGCAGTAATAAAAAGCGGTCAGATTTATCTGGAAGTTATGCTAACTCACCTGAAATTAAAGGAACAAACCTAACAGCTTCTATAGATTGATAGTGAAAATCATTACCTAAACGTCGGATAAACTTCAGTATTTGTTGCTGTTCGCCTACAGGTATTATCATCCTGCCACCATCAGCTAATTGCATCAATAACTGTTGTGGTACTTCTGTTGCACATGCTGTCACTATTATGGCATTAAAAGGCGCTTTTGATGACCACCCTTCCCATCCATCACCATGGCGTGTAGAAATATTATGTAAATCAAGATGCTTAAAACGTCGTTTAGCTTGCCATTGTAATATCTTTATACGCTCAACAGAGCTGACATGATGGACTAAATTTGCTAAAACAGCCGTTTGATACCCAGATCCTGTTCCAATTTCTAAAACAGAATCCGTACTTTGTAATTCTAGTAGCGTTGTCATTTTAGCAACAATATAAGGTTGTGAAATAGTTTGGCCATTACCAATAGGTAAAGCTGTATTTTCATAAGCCTTATGAGAAAGCGCTTCATCAATAAAGAGCTCTCTGGGTACTTTACTCATTGCTTCCAGCAGGCTTTCATCCTTGATACCATGCTGTTTTAACATTGTCAGTAAGTCTTTCATTGACCGACTTAACATGTTTTTTTGACCTCTGCTTTATTTAACCAATTTTGTAGTAAATCTAGTGCTTTGTATGCTGTTAAATCGACATGTAAGGGTGTAATCGATACATAACCTTCATCAACAGCAGCAAAATCTGTATCAGGGCCTACATCGTTTTTTTCGCCTGGAGGCCCAATCCAATAAAGGCTATTTCCTCTAGGATCGGTGTGAGTATAAACGTGCTGTGAAGCATGACGACTCCCACAACGTGTGATACGAAACCCTTTTACTTCATTTAGTGGAATATCTGGCACATTAATATTGAGAATATTCCCGGCTCTTAAAGGTACTTGTTGTAACATTGCCAACACGTCACAAGTTACTTGAGCCGCTGTCTCAAAGTGCGTTTCACCATCTAATGAGACGGCAATCGCAGGTAAACCTAAAAAACGCCCTTCCGTTGCCGCTGCCACTGTACCTGAATAAATAACATCATCACCTAAATTAGGGCCATGATTAATACCGGAAACCACAATATCAGGACGAGGGCGCACTAAATGATTAACACCAAGATAAACACAATCTGTTGGTGTTCCTTCAACAATCGCGATATCGCCATTTTCCAGCTCTTGCTTGCGTAATGGCCGGTCAATTGTTAAAGAGTTAGAGGCGGCACTACGATTACGATCAGGTGCAACAATTTGTATATCATAGCGCTGGCGTAATGCTTTAGCGAGGGTCTGTATTCCTTTCGCCATCACACCATCGTCATTACTCACCAATATTTTCAGCATCATCATTCCCTAATAAAATTAATTCACGTACAACGCTAGTTGCAAAGCTTCCTGCAGGTAAAAAGAATGACAGCGAAACAGTGGTGTCGTCTACCCAATTCCATGACATATTTTCTGGTAACACATTGATAGCACGTCTTGTATTATCAACTCGCTCTTGTCGAACCAATGACCATAATGTTTCATATTCTGCCAGATTTTCAGTTTCAAAATCCAATGCTTGTGCTTGTGTACCTAAATCACCCTTGCCCGGTAAAGGTGCAGTAATATGAACATCATGTTCTTCATAGCGAGTTTGTGTTGAAGTGAGTTCAGCTTCATCGACAATAAACCAGCTACCTCGTCCATGAAGTTGCATTGCATCACCGAGTATCACTTTTGAGTATAAATCACACTCTAATCTTTTACTGACAAGATGATTGAACATGGCACTGCGTGCTGCTGAAAGATAAAAACTGCGTTTACCTCGCTCTTTAACACGAATTTCATCGGTTGCCCAACGCATCGCTTGGCGTAAGTTTTCACCATTACGCCCAAATCGTTGAGCACCAAAATAGTTAGGAATACCTTTAGCATTAATTTGAGCTAATCGCACATCAACAAATGCACGGTCTGAGATTTCTCTCAACACCAATGTAAAGTGATTACCTTTTAATGTTCCTATACGTAATTTACGTTGTTGGCGAGTTGTTTCTAAAATTTCACAACCTTCTAAAACAAACTGACTGAAGTCGGGCATCTCTTTACCCGGCATACGCAGACAAAACCATTGTTCGGTAACAGCATTTCTGTCTTTTAGTCCAGCATAGCTTGCATCTCTAGGGTGAATGCCCACAAATTTTGCCAATTTTTCAGCAACAAAAGCGGTGTTACATCCGGTTTTCCTGACTTTCACCATGACATGCTCACCTTCACCATCGAGGGTGAAACCAAGATCTTCACGGACAATAAAATCTTCAGGAATTGACTTCAATAAACCTGTTGCTTGTGGTTTTCCATGTAACCAATGGAGTTCTGGTAATTCACTCATTCAGGTAATGACTCTTTTATTAATAAAACAACAGCTTCACAAGCAATACCTTCTTTTCTACCCACAAATCCAAGCTTTTCAGTTGTTGTCGCTTTTACATTGACATCATCAATATGACAATGAAGATCTTCTGCAATATTGACACGCATTTGTGGTGTATGAGGTAACATTTTAGGAGCTTGAGCAATAATAGTGACATCCAAGTTACCAATTCGGTAACCTTTAGCTTTTACGCGTGAAAATGCTTCTCGAAGTAATACACGGCTATCAGCACCTTTATATGCCGGATCAGTATCAGGGAACAACGTACCAATATCCCCCATTGCTACTGCGCCTAAAATAGCGTCAGTCACCGCATGCAATACAACATCGCCATCAGAGTGAGCTAATAAGCCTTGTTCATAAGGAACTCTGACGCCGCCAATAATAATAGGACCTTCACCACCAAATTTATGTACGTCGTAACCGTGTCCAATTCTCATTTTATTGTGTGTTCCTTATATTGGTGATTTGGCGTGAAAGAAAAAACTCTGCAAGCGCCAAATCTTCTGGCTGAGTTACTTTAATATTGTCTGCACGCCCTTTCACTAATAGAGGTTCATATCCAGCAAATTCCATCGCTGATGCTTCATCAGTAATAGTTGCATTTTCTGAGAGTGCATTTTCTATATTTTGTTTTAATAACGAGGCTGGAAAGAACTGTGGCGTTAAAGCATGCCATAGTGTTGTTCTCTCTACTGTTTGTTCAATATGATTATCTTGTTGATGGCTACGTTTCATCGTATCACGTACAGGAGTTGCAAGAATACCACCGCAAAACTGTGGATCTGAGAAGTTTTCATCAATTAATTTAATAAGATGATCAAGGTCGCCAAAGTGCAAGCAAGGCCTCGCTGCATCATGGACAAGAGCCCAAGTCTTTTCAGAAAAATGCTGAGTGACGTACTCTAAACCCGATAATACAGAGTCCGCTCGCTCTCCTCCACCATTAACTGTAATGATCCTTTCATCTTGTGCTAAAGGCAAGGCTTGAAAATAATGATCATTTGGGCTAATTGCCACAATAATTTTCATTATGCGTGGGTGTTTTAATAAAGCATTAATGGTATGTTCAAGAATAGTCAATCCACCAATCTTCAAATATTGTTTTGGGCAGATTGATTGCATTCGACTTCCGATACCAGCTGCTGGAATAACGGCAACAATAGGAAGAGTAGAGTTTGTTATATTCATTATGGTATTTGTATCAGGACACACTATTAATTCAATAAATTAACGACGTGGTTGAGACTTATCATTCACAATACGGAAGAAGGTCTCATTAGGCTTAATCATCCCTAATTCACTACGAGCGCGCTCTTCTAACGCTTCTTGCCCGCCATTGAGGTCATCAATCTCTGCAAATAGACGATCATTACGCTCTTTTAACTGCGTATTTTGCGCCAATGCAGATTCAACTTCTTGACTTACTTTGTTGTAATCATGGATACCATTTTTACCTAACCACAATGAATATTGTAGCCAACCAAGTAAAATCAGAAGTAAGACTGTTAATTTCCCCATTACCACCCCCAAGATTAATGGGCTAATCATCCCACAACTCAACCACAGACGCCACAAAAGCACTGGAATATATTACATTATTATTTGTATTCAGCTCACTATAAACGTGAGGCTCTTTTGTAATATTCAGATAAAGGCTTAATTTTTTCTTATTAAGATAAGCCAGAATAGAGTTAATTGATAAATAAATCCATTTTAGATGAAAAGACTTAATGATATTTAAACAGGGGGTGATGATAAATGTGCCTCACCAAAGTAATGTATTGATATCTCTACACATTTATCCTTTTCATGCGATATTTGTGTAGAGATAATTAAATTTCACTTCAAAATTAACGGTAGATTTGATTTTGCTGTAGATAAATGAGGATTTGCTGAGTAAGTTTATTAATAGAGAGTGTACCATCTAAATGTAATTCAGGGTCAACAGGGCGTTCATAAGGTGAATCAATTCCTGAAAATTGTTTTATTTCACCACGTCTTGCCTTTTGATAAAGCCCTTTCGGATCACGAGCCTCACAAATATGAAGGGGGGTATCGACAAAGATCTCAATAAATCGACCTTGCTCAAAATGACTCCTAACTTGTTGCCTATCTTCTCGATAAGGTGAGATAAAAGCGGTTAAAACAATAAGCCCCGCATCTACCATCAATTTAGCTACTTCACCCACACGGCGGATATTCTCATGCCGATCTTCTTCGCTAAATCCAAGATCACGGCATAATCCATGTCGTAAATTATCGCCATCTAATAAATAGGTACGAATTGGCGAATCGGAGTGTTGATAAAGTGCTTGCTCTAATGCATCAGCCAGCGTGGATTTACCCGATCCTGATAGCCCAGTAAACCAAAGCACACATCCTTTGTGTGCCTGCTGTGATTCACGTTCGTTTAATCCAATTTTATGCGAATGCCAGATAATATCTTCGCTCATCATCTTTATTTTCCTCCAAGAAGATCTCTTGCTCCCCAATGAGGAAAATGACGACGAATAAGCTGATTAAGCTCAACTTCAAACGCATCGTATTGTGTCGTAGTTTGTATAGGCGTATTGCGAGTTTCTCGGATAAGTCCAGCCCCTACCGTGACATTGCTTAACCTATCAATAAAAATAAGTCCCCCCATATCAGCATTGGCTTGATAGTTATCAAGCACCAAAGGCTCTTCAAATGAGACTTCAACATTACCTATTGCATTTAAACTTAAGTTATCTGTAACTTGTTGAGTAAGCTTATTCACATCCACTTGATAATGAATATTCTCTATTTTTGCTCGACTCTTTTTACCTGCAATCTTGATATCAAGTATGTGCCCTTGAACTAAGGGTTGCTCTGACATCCATACCACATCTATCAATGCATGAGTGCTAATATTGCCAGTTATATCACTACTATCAACAATAATATCGCCACGACTAATATCAATTTCATCAGTTAAAACAAGTGTAATAGCTTGTCCTGCACTCGCTTGTGTTAAATCACCATCAAAAGTAACAATACGTTTGATAGTAGAACGGTGCCCCGAAGGTAATACTTTGATTTGTTGTCCTTGGTAAAGAACACCAGAAGAAATCGTGCCACTATATCCTCTAAAATCTAGATCAGGACGATTTACATATTGCACAGGAAAACGTAGCGATTGTGTAGATGCTCCCAATTTAACTGGCGCATCTTCTAATAATGAAAGCAACGTTTTTCCTTGATACCAAGGCATATTCAAGGAAGGTGAAACAACATTATCACCATCAAGCGCAGAGATAGGTACAAATTCAATGGTTAGATCTGTCGGAAGTTGATCGGCAAATTTAAGATAATCTTGTTGGATCGATTTAAAAATAGCTTGTTGGTGATCCACTAGATCCATTTTGTTAATTGCCACAATCAGATGGCGTATCCCCAAAAGTGTGCTGATAAAACTGTGACGTCGCGTTTGCTCTTGTACACCTTTACGAGAATCGATCAGCAGAATAGAAAGCGTACTGGTTGATGCACCTGTCGCCATATTACGGGTATATTGCGCATGTCCGGGTGTATCAGCAATAATAAACTTGCGTTTTGCCGTTGAGAAATAACGGTAAGCAACATCAATAGTGATCCCTTGCTCCCTCTCTGCCGCTAATCCATCCACCAGCAAAGCAAGATCGAGCTTTTCACCTTGAGTACCTATTTTTTTACTTTCCGTTTGTAATGTAGAAAGCTGATCTTCATAGATCTGCCTTGTATCATGAAGCAAACGTCCAATTAATGTGCTTTTACCATCATCAACATCACCACAGGTTAAAAATCGTAATAACCCTTTGTTTTGTTGCATTTTAAGATAGCTTTCCACACCACCAAAATGTGCAATTTCACCAGCAATAAGTTGATTTGTTTTCACGGCTGCAAGTCCCATATATCCTCCAATTAAAAGTAACCTTGACGTTTTTTCAGCTCCATTGAAGCGGACTGATCACTATCAATTAAACGTCCTTGTCGTTCACTGCTGGTGGAAATCAGCATTTCCTCAATAATGGTAGGTAGCGTTTCGGCTTGTGAAGGAATAGCTCCAGTTAATGGCCAGCACCCTAAAGTTCTAAATCTCACTTGTTGCTGAGTGATAACTTCACCCGGCTTAAGATCAATTCTGTCGTCATCAACCATAATTAATGTGCCATCACGCTCAATAACAGGTCTATTTTTTGCAAAATAAAGAGGAACAATATCGATATTTTCTAAATAGATATATTGCCAAATATCGAGTTCAGTCCAGTTAGATAATGGAAATACTCGAATACTTTCGCCTTTATTAATTTGGCTGTTATAGTTTTTCCATAATTCAGGTCGTTGATTTTTCGGATCCCAACGATGAGATCTATCTCTAAATGAATAAATACGTTCTTTGGCTCGTGATTTTTCTTCATCACGACGAGCACCACCAAATGCTGCATCAAAACCATATTTGTCTAAGGCTTGCTTTAACCCTTCTGTTTTCATGATATCCGTATGTTTTGCACTACCATGAATAAACGGATTAATTCCAATCTCTTCACCTTGCGGATTGCGATAAACCTTAAGATCAAAACCATATTCTTTAGCTGTTTTATCTCGAAAATCATACATTTCTCGAAATTTCCAGCCAGTATCAACATGTAACAAAGGAAAAGGTAATTTAGCGGGATAGAACGCCTTGCGTGCTAAATGCAACATCACCGAGGAATCTTTACCTATTGAATAAAGCATGACGGGATTTGCAAATTCAGCGACAACTTCACGCAGGATATAAATACTTTCTGCTTCTAATTGCTGAAGATGCGTTAACTGTGTTTCATTCATAACAACCTCGTTTAGGCAAAATGAACCAAAGATGAATGGTGCGAAGGTAAAGACGGATAAGCGTGTCTATCGCCAAACCACGCAAGTTGATGGTGCAATGCAGCAACCTCTCCTACAATCAGGAGAGCCGGAGTTGGTGCTTTTTCTGCCAATTGTGCTAATTGCGTTAGGTTACCCGTGAAAACTTGCTGATCACGGCGTGTGCCACAACTGATAACAGCGATAGGCGTTAATGGAGAACGTCCGAGTTTAATTAAACGCTGACTAATCAACTCTGCTTTTGCTGTTCCCATATAAATAGCGAGGGTGTGATTAGTTTGTGCCAATGATCGCCAATCAGGTTCAATACCATCAGCTTTACAGTGACCCGTCATAAAAGTAACGCTTTGAGCGTATTGTCGATGAGTTAATGGTATCCCCGCATAAGCGCTTGCTCCGCTGGCAGCTGTGACTCCAGGTACAACCTGAAACGCAATCCCATGCGCGATAGCAATTTCAATTTCTTCGCCACCACGTCCAAAAATAAAGGGATCCCCCCCTTTTAACCGAACAACTCGTTTACCTAATTGCGCATATTTCACAATCAGTGCATTTGTTTCCTCTTGAGAAACACTGTGATGTCCAGCTCTTTTGCCCACACAAATAGTGTCAGCATCACGTCGTACAAGCTCTAAAACCTCTGGGCTCACTAAACTGTCATAAAGGACGACTTCAGCTTGTTGAATAACCTGTAAACCGCGCAGTGTTAATAAACCTGCATCACCTGGCCCTGCTCCAACTAATGCAAGTTCACCTTGTTGGCTCTCTTTTTGTTTTAGTTGTTGTTCAAGATGGGCTTCTGCTTGAACCAATTGATCACTCGCCACTAAAGTGGCAAATTTACCGCCGAAGGCTTGCTCCCAAAAACGACAACGCGCTTGAAAAGTATCTAAGTGTTGTTTCACTTTATGGCGCCATTTTCCTGCTATTGTCGCCATTGTGCCTAATGAACTTGGCAATAAGGCCTCTAACTTTTCACGTATCATACGAACTAAAACAGGCGCTTTTCCCGCAGATGAAATCGCGATCAAAATAGGATTTCTGTCAATAATGGCAGGAAAGATAAATGAGCATTGAGGTTGTGAATCCACAACATTGACAAAAATATGTCGTGCTTGTGCATCAAGATAAACTTGCTGATTAAGCACACAGTCATCCGTAGCCACAATAACCAGCATCATTCCTAATAGATGTTCAGATTGATATTTTGCTGACACCCATTCAATTTTATCTTGCTGATAAGCAAGATGTAATTCATCACACAACTGAGGTGCAATCACTCTTAAACGAGCACCTGCTCTTAATAACAGCAAAGCTTTACGCGCGGCGACATGACCACCACCCACCAATAACACAGGGCGTTCTTTTAATTCCACAAATAAGGGTAGGTAATCCATACGCGTATCTCACCTTCGTTGTTCACTTTATGAGTAATGACTATAAAAGGTGCTTTAGGGCTTATGAAATGACAAAAAGCTATGTGATGGAACAGAAAGGAATAAGGAAAAATAAAATAATTTCAATGAGTTAATTTTTTAAAAACGACAAATAGGGCAATAGATTGAACTATTACCCCATTTATTTTATTGATAAATAATGGCGTTATTCGTGTAACCCACACTCACGTTTTAAGCCAAAAAAACGAGTTTCTTCTTCACTCATACCCTCTTCCCATTTTCGGGTTGTATGAGTATCACCCACAGAGAGATAACCTTGCTCCCATAAGGGGTGATAGGGTAAATCATTTTCTTTAAGATATTGATGAATTTGCTTATTATCCCAATCTACTATCGGTAAAAACTTAAAGATCCCTTTTGCGATTGAAAGCACTGGCAAATGCTCACGGCTTTTAGATTGTTGTCGGCGAAGACCTGCAAACCATGTTTGAGCCTGTAACGTTTTTAATGCTCTCTCCATCGGCTCAACTTTATTGATATTGTTATATCGCTCAATACCGTCTATGCCATTTAACCAAAGTTTACCGTAACGGGCTTCTTGCCAAGATGAAGATAATTCAGCTCGATACACCTTTAAATTAAGTTGTAACTGTTGAGTCAATGTATCAATAAACTGATAAGTCTCAGGAAACAAATAACCTGTATCTGTCAAAATCACGGGGATATCAGGATATTGCCTTGTAATTAAATGCAAACAGACTGCGGACTGAATACCAAAACTAGAGCTTAGTACATAAGCTTTAGGCAAATGAGCTAAAGCCCAAGTAATACGTTCAATAGCGGTGAGTTGCTCAAGTTGTTGATTAATTTCAGCTAACGTTTTTTGTTGTTCTTCTATCGATAATAATCTTAATTGTTCAAGCTGAAATATCTTCATACCGCCTCCTGTACTTCATAAAAATCCACGGCAGAGTTGAGTACAGGTTTAACAACATCAGTGCGAATAAGGAAATCACCAAATCCTTCATTGTTATGGCGAGAAATCGCCCATTCACCAATCAGCGTATCAAGTATTGCGATGATTTCTTGTGAGGTAATATTTTCACGATACATTCTAGGTATGCGTGTACCAATACGATTACCGCCTAAATGTAGGTTATAACGATCAGGGGCTTTTCCCACCAGCCCCACTTCTGCAAGCATTGCTCGACCACAGCCATTTGGGCATCCTGTTACACGAACAACAATATACTCATCACTCACACCATGTTTTATCATTAAGCTATCAAGTGTATCAGTGAATGAAGGTAAAAAACGCTCGGCTTCAGCCATTGCTAATGGGCAAGTAGGAAAAGAGACACAGGCCATTGCATGTTCGCGCAGTGGGGTCACCTTGTCATCAATTAATCCATATCGGCGAGCAATAGCTTCAACATTTGCTTTCTCATTTTCAGGTACACCCGCCACAATTAAATTCTGATTAGCTGTAAGGCGAAAATCACCTTGATGAATTTTAGCAATTTCAGCAATCCCCGTTTTTAACTGAGCATCAGGTTTATCAATTAATCGGCCACTTTCAATAAATAAAGTAAGGTGCCATTTATCATCAACACCTTTTAACCAACCAATCTGATCGCCTCTATGTGTAAATTCATAAGGTCGAATAGCCTCAAAAGTGACACCTGAACGGCGTTCAACCTCTTGTTTAAACGTCTCTACACCAACGCGTTCTAATGTGTATTTTGTTTTTGCATTTTTGCGTTCAGTTCGATTTCCCCAGTCACGCTGAGTTGTCACAATCGCCTCAGCAATTGCTAAGGTTTTTTCAATAGGGATATAACCAAATTCACTGGCTAAGCGAGGAAAGGTATTCTTATCACCATGAGTCATCGCAAGACCACCACCCACCAGCACATTAAACCCGACAAGACGCCCATTTTCAGCAATTGCAATAAAATTCATATCATTTGCATGAAGATCAACATCATTATGAGGAGGGATCACCACCGAGGTTTTAAATTTTCTGGGTAAATAGGTTTCTCCTAAAATAGGCTCTTCATCAGTCGTCACTACTTTTTCTTTATCTAACCAAATTTCAGCATATGCATGAGTGCGAGGTAATAAGTGTTCTGATATTTTTTTCGCCCACTCATACGCTTCTTGGTGTAATGAAGATTGTACTGGGTTTGAAGTACATAGGACATTACGGTTAACATCATTCGCAGTAGCTAGAGAATCCAATCCTGTGGCGGCTAACATTTGATGAGCGGGTTTTACATTGCCCTTTAAAATGCCATGAAATTGAAATGTTTGACGATTGGTAATACGAATACTGCCATATAGCGTATTTTCCGTCGCAAACTTATCAATGCTAAGCCACTGTTTAGGCGAAATTATGCCACCGGGCAAACGACAACGTAGCATCATGGCATGACGAGGTTCTAACATTTGCTGAGCTCGTTCAGCACGAATATCTCTGTCATCTTGTTGATACATGCCATGAAAGCGGATCAATAAAAAATTATCGCCTTCAAAACCACCAGTTAAACCATTTTGTAAATCTTCTGTAATAGTACCGCGTAAAAAATGACTCTCTTTTTTCATGCGTTCACTATCAGCCAGTTTCCCTTCAACCACTAAGGGCGCTTGAGTATGTAATTTCATTTAATAGACATCCCTCTGATAACGCCGTTCTAGACGTAGCTCACTTAAATATTCATCTGCTTCTTCACCATTTTTATTGCCATACTCCATCACAATATCTAACAACGCTTGCTCAACATCTTTTGCCATATTTGATGCATCACCACAGACATAAAGATAAGCACCTTGTTGTAACCATTGCCAAATCTCACTACCACGTTCACGTAATTTATCTTGCACATAAATTTTATGTGCTTGATCTCGTGACCATGCTAAATCAATATGGGTTAACAGGCCGCTTTTGACATAACGTTGCCATTCAACTTGATAGAGAAAATCTTCAACAAAATGAGGGTTACCGAAAAATAACCAGTTTTTACCTGCTGCACCGTCATTTTCGCGCTGTTGCATAAAGCCCCTAAAAGGTGCAATACCTGTACCTGGGCCAATCATAATCACAGGGGCATCATTATTGTTTGGTAAACGGAAATGTTCATTTTTTTCAACAAAAACATTGACGGTATCGCCTTCTTTCAAGCTATCCGCTAAGAAACCAGAGGCACCACCAGTATACGCACGCGAATTTGCGTCATAACGCACAACACCTAATGTAAGGTGAACTTCCTCTTCTACTTCCTGTTGTGATGAAGCGATAGAATAAAGGCGTGGTGTTAAGGGGCGTAAAATATCCACAAAATCTTGTGCCGTTGGTTGAGCACAATATTGGCGCACCATCTCATTGATAGGGTGTTTTTGTGCATATTGCTGAAGCTTTGTTTTATCAGCAATAAGTGACAATAAATCTTCATGTCGTGTAAGTTGTGCATAAGCCTTGACGATAGGCGCGCTATTTTGAGTCAGTTCACAATGATGTAATAAGGCCTCTTTTAAGGTGAATGCTTGAGATTTTAACGTGACAGGTTCATCACCTTTTAGCCACAATAACTCAATGAGTTCATCGACTTTTTCAGATGAGTTATTAAACCAAACTCCCAGCGCATCACCAGGTTGATATTGTAAATCAGAACCTTCAAGGCTGATTTCGATATGACGAATATCTCTATCTGAATTTCGACCTGTGATTTTTTGATTAGCCAGTAATGTGGCAGCAAAAGGCGCATCACGATGATAAACGGAGGCATTGATAGTATCCGTCGTACCAGCCTGAGTTTGTTGCAATACAAGTGTGCTTTGTACAGGAACTCTCGCTTTTAATATTTCTGTGAGCTGTTTTATCCATTCATCTGCAACAGATTGATATTCAACATCAGCATCAACTCTAGGTAATAAACGCGTTGCACCAAGCTGGGTAATTCTTTCATCAAAGTCTTTGCCTGCTTTGCAGAAATGCTCATAAGAGGTATCGCCTAAACTGAATACTGCATAAGACGTTTCCTTCATTTCAGATGCTTTTTTAGAGTGCAGGTATTTATAGAAAGCTATCGCTTCCTCTGGAGGCTCACCCTCTCCTTGTGTAGATGCAATAATAATTAAAGTTGTCGCTTTATGGATCTGCTTAAATTTATATTCACTGGCAGAGTACAACTCGACATTCAATTTATGCGCAACTAGGTTATCTCGTAATTGTTCTGCCAGATGGCGGGCATTACCAGTCTGAGAGGCAGAGATTAATGTTATTGTCTCTTGTTCTGGAACTTGTGGTGAAACAACCGCTGTTGGTACGGATGCGGCAGCATGATCCAATTGCCCCCATAAATACCCAGATAACCATGCAATTTGCGCAGTTGAGAGATCTTTTGTTGCGTCCTGTAATTTATTCAATTGCTCCGATGTTAATGGAAGCATTGATAATAATGGGGGTTGATTGCTCATTTATCCTGCCTTAAAAAAGCGAAGCACTTATCTGTGCTTTATTGTTCTTTGATAATATTTCTAATATTGAGAGGGTATCTCACGACTAGAAGGTGAATTAAAGACCTGTTGGCTCTATCTAATAACCTTAAATGCTAAATTTATTTATCGGTTTCCTTTACCAATATAATTAATAAGCAAAAAGGAATATAACAAGTCATTAAGATTAATGGAGATTAGGCGTGATAAGCTAAATCGGCTACACTGATAGACTTCGTTCTATTTGTGTCTTTTTTTCACTAATTAAGTCAAGAGAGTTTTGATGACAACCACCATCTTTAAAGATTTTCAGTTTGAAGCCGCCCACCATTTACCTCATGTTCCTGAAGGTCACAAATGTGGACGCCTGCACGGACACTCCTTTTTGGTTAGATTAGAGCTAACAGGTGAAGTTGATACGCAGTCAGGTTGGCTTATTGATTTTGCTGATGTTAAAGCCGCATTTAAACCTACTCTTGATCGCCTTGATCACTACTATCTTAACGAAATTGAAGGCCTTGAAAATCCGACCAGCGAAGTGCTCGCAAAATGGATTTGGCAGCAAGTAAAACCGGTATTGCCATTATTATCTGCTGTAATGGTGAAAGAGACGTGTACAGCAGGATGTATTTATCGCGGTGAATAGTTTTGTATTAACATTAAACTGTTATCATCTAAAAAAATCAGCCTTTTATTGGCTGATTTTTTTATATTAAAAATGTGATCACGCAATATTTAAATATTTATGCGTTTGCATTGAGAAACGCCAATTACGTTCAATACAAGTTTTAATACACAATGCCGTTGCACTTTCTTTACAACTAATGGGTTGTAAAGCAACAACAGGTGCAGGTTGTTCTGTGCGTAATGCCAGTAATGTATCCAAAGCTTCAATATCTTTTTCACGTCCAACTGGATGTTTTATCTCATTAGCACGATTGATAGCGCTTGATAAAACACGAAAACCACCTCGCATTCCCACTTTAGGTGAAAGTGTGACCCATGTTTTTTCACTACATAGAATGTCATGAGTACCGCTGGTTTCTATCTGGCAGGCAAAACCGGCTTGCTCTAATCCTTGCGTTAAAGGACGCAAATCATATAAACAAGGCTCCCCTCCCGTAATAACAACGTGTTTTGCACTATAACCTTGTTGCTGAAAAAGTGATAAAATTTCAGCAACACTGGCTTCGCCCCAAGTATCGCTTTCTTGCGTTTTAATCGGGATATCTCCAAGAGGGACTTTTTTTTCGTCCTCTTTTTCCCAAGTATGCTTCGTATCACACCAACTACAGCCAACTGGGCAACCTTGTAATCGAACAAAAAGCGCAGGAACGCCAGTAAAAACACCTTCACCCTGTAAGGTTTGAAACACTTCATTAATGGGGTATTGCATAAGAAACTCTGATATCCAATGAATGCTGATGATTATTACAGATAACTATCTCACCGTAAGAGGCTTTATGATAAGGTACATGGTTTGTTTTGAATAGCTAACGTGCGAGAAGACACTGAAAAAGAGGATAGAGTTCCTCCGTTGGACAGAGATGGGAATACTTTAGATGCAAAAAGAGAATCAACTTTCACGAGGATTATCAGGGCGGCACATTCGTTTCATGGCGCTAGGCTCTGCGATCGGGACAGGTCTATTTTATGGCTCAGCTGCAGCCATTGAAAAAGCAGGTCCAGCAGTATTATTGGCTTACCTTATTGGTGGTGCTGCGGTATTTATGGTTATGCGTGCATTAGGGGAAATGGCCGTTCATCATCCTGTTGCGGGCTCTTTCTCACAATATGCTAGCCATTATATGGGGCCTTTAGCAGGCTTCTTAACCGGCTGGAACTATGTTTTTGAAATGCTGATTGTGTGTCTGGCTGACGTCACAGCATTTGGTTTTTATATGAAACTTTGGTTCCCAGATGTCGATCAATGGATATGGGTATTAGGCATAGTTTGCTTTATTGGTGCCTTAAACCTTTGCCATGTGAAGATATTTGGTGAAATGGAATTTTGGCTTTCTATTGTTAAAGTCACCGCTATTATCGCAATGATCATTGGTGGTGTTGTTATTATGATGTATGGCTTTGGCCAACAAACTGAACACCCTATTGGTATCTCTAACTTATGGGAGTTTGGTGGTTTTATGCCAAATGGTATTGAAGGGGTTATCGCCTCGCTTGCCATTGTGATGTTTGCATTTGGTGGAATTGAAGTAATTGGTATTACTGCCAGTGAAGCTAAAGATCCTGAGAAAACCATTCCAAAAGCTATCAATGCCGTACCGTTTCGTATCTTATTATTCTATGTTCTAACAATATTCATCCTAATGTGTATTTTCCCTTGGCAACAAATCGGCCATAACGGTAGCCCATTTGTACAGATTTTCTCGAATCTAGGGATCAATTCAGCGGCAAATATTTTAAACCTAGTGGTTATCACAGCGGCTATTTCCGCAATTAATAGTGATATCTTTGGGGCTGGTCGTATGATGTACGGCATGGCTCAAGAAGGACAAGCACCTAAATCCTTTATGAAGCTTACCCGTAATGGCGTGCCTTGGATGACGGTACTTGTGATGTCTGTGATACTGTTACTTGGCGTCGTGCTTAATTACCTTATTCCAGAACAAATCTTTGTTTTAATTGCCTCTATTGCGACATTTGCAACAGTTTGGGTTTGGTTAATGATTTTGCTTTCTCAAGTCGCTATGCGCCGTAAGATGAGCGCCGAAGAAGTAAAAACACTTAAATTTCCAGTACCGTTATGGCCAGTTGCACCTGCGCTGACTATCGTCTTTATGGCGTTTGTTATCGCAATCTTAGGTTATTTTGAATCAACTAGAATGGCATTGATTGTGGGTATGATATGGGTAGCGATTTTAACTATCGGCTATTATGTTGGTATCAAACCAAGAATGAACCAGAAATAAATCATATTTCTGAATTAACCAATATATAAGTTGAACAATAAAGGCTGTGGATAATTTCACAGCCTTTTTCTTTATTACATAATAGCTACTATTACTAAGCCAGTGCTTGTTCTAGATCTGCAATTAAATCATCCACATCTTCCAGACCTATTGATAAACGAACCAAACCGTCACTAATACCATGCCTTTGCCGTTCTTCTGCACTATAAGTAGCATGAGTCATTGTTGCTGGATGTTGAGCTAAAGATTCACAGTCTCCTAAGCTCACAGCTCGACTAAAAAGATTTAATCGATTGAGAAATTCTCTGCCGGCTTTAATGCCCCCTTTTAACTCAATAGCTATCATACCTCCAGCTAATCGCATTTGACGTTTGGCTAGTTCATATTGAGGAAAAGAAGTCAGCCCAGGATAATAAATAGTTTCGACTTTAGGATTATCTTCAAGGTATTGAGCTATACGTTGTGTATTTTGACAGATCTGCTCCATTCTTATACCTAACGTTTTTATGCCTCGTAATATTAACGAGGCATCGTGAGGAGACAAACAAGCCCCTGTCATATCCTTTAACCCCTCAACACGTATTTTATCGGCTAATTCATGTGTAGTAATAATCGCGCCCGCAGTCACATCGCCATGGCCTGATAAATATTTGGTCATTGAATGTACTATAATATCTGCACCAAGTTTTAAAGGTTGTTGTAAATAAGGTGAACAGTAAGTGTTATCCACTATCACTGAAATATTATGCTGATGAGCTATTTCTGATATTTTTTCTATATCACTGATGCGCATATTAGGGTTAGCAGGAGTTTCAAAAAAAATTAATTTTGTTTTCTCAGTAATCGCTTCTTTCAACTTTTCAAGATTAGTTAAATCAACGTGCTTTATTTTAACACCAAACTTAGCAAGCCCATGATTAAAAAAAGTAAAAGTGCATCCATAAAGCGTCATATCAGCAATCAATTCATCACCAGGTTGAAGTAACGACCAGCAAGTTGACGTAATTGCACCCATTCCTGAAGAAAAAACAACTGCACCTTCGCCACCTTCTAATTGTGCTAAACGTTTTTCTAATAAATTTAATGTGGGATTAGAAATCCGTGAATAGAAATGTCCTTTTCGCCGTCCTGCGAAACAATCAGCTCCATATTGAGCCGTCGGGAAAACAAAAGTAGACGTTTGAAAAACAGGAGGCACTAATGCCCCCTGAGAATCTAACGGAGAATAACCATAATGTATTGCTTGAGTATTAAAATGTTTATTATCTTGCGTCATTACATCTCCTAATTATTAATTAATTTTCTATTCGTTGGTTATTTTCCCCGATAATTTGAACTGTTCTTAGAATAATAGAAATTCCTTTAAGCGTATCAGGATTTCTTAATAACGAAAAAGTTGACCCTAAAGTATATTTTTTATCTTGATAAATAGATTCTTTCTTTGCCATATTATAAGCAGCACTTAACTCCCATACTGGAATTAATGTTTCCTCGAATGCAACTGACAATTTTTCAACTGTCGCATTATCCATAATATCTATTGAATCTGATATTAAAGATAATAAATCGACGATATTATCAAATCGCTTTAATGCTAATAATGGTCTTGCTTTTTCTAATAAATGTTGAAGGTGTAATTTATCATCATCCGTTAACAGTTGAATATCTTCTGGGCTTAAATTATTTTCACTCATTATTGTATCCCCTATAATAATCCTCTAACTGTTGCCCAATATAAGCCTCTGTTATAACTATTACGCAATAATCCCCCTAATTTTGTTGGCGGTGTCGGTATTACGTCGTGCTTATAGTCATATTGTAATGGCATTCCTGCTGATAGCCCCATTTGTGCAACGGCTTGTACTCGACCATCATAAATGGCGGCAGGATAGCCATAGCGAAGCTCACCACAGATATTATTAGCAATCACACCTGCTTGGTTATGGCAACTACCACCGGCTTTACTGATCGGTAAATCAACGGTATCACCGATAACATAAACTTGGTTTAATCCATAAACTTGTAATGTTTCAGGATCTGTCGGTAACCAACCTTCACCATTATTATGCTCACTTAAACCCGTGTTACGAATAGCTTCAACCGCAGTAATTGGCGGAGTGCTCATCAAAATATCAAACGGCTCTGCTTCCCCTTCTTTTGAGTAAGCTATCTTTTTATCTGGATCAACATGGCTTAATGTAAATCCACGTTTAGCTTTAATATCTCGCTCTGAAAATACTGCAGGAAGGACTTCGCAAACCTCTTGTTGCATAAACAAGCAGTTTCTTAAAAGTTGAGCAACTGTAGGATAAGTATAGACAATTTCAATATTGCTTCTTACCCGACGTTGACGTAATAGTTCATCAAGCATCAAGGTTGTTTCCATAGGAGCAATACCACATTGATGAGGCACATTCGGCGTTTCAGGGAAACTCACTGTAATAAATACACGCCCTTTTTCAATTGTCGCAAGTTTATCAGCAAGCGCTCTTGCTGCTTCATATTGATAAAAATGACTTCCTGCTTCTTTTAAACCTTCAATTCTATGAGGGCTAGGAACACAACCCGTTGCTAAAACTAAGAAATCATAATTATATTTTTTCTTAGACTCGCAATAGATAATTTTATTGTTAAAATCAAAGTGCTCAGCTTTATCTATAACAAATTCAATTTCAGGCCTTAATAAACTTCTTTCTGATCGCATTAACTCTTCTTTTAAAAAAAGATTAAATGCAATATACATAAATGCAGGCTTGTAATAATGATGAGGATTATCTGAAATAAGTGTTATTTTGATTTTATTTGAAAAAATTTCTTCATTTAATTTTTTAGCCAGGATATTAGCAAGAATAGTTCCGCCGGTACCACCACCAATAATAACTATATTTTTTGTTGGCATTTTATTTCCTATATCTAGTGATATTAGATAGACAAAAAAAGTATAGTAAAAGGTATTGATATAACAAATAGATTAAATAGATAGATAAACTATCATTAAAAGAATTATTCTAATTGATACTAGATATAATCATACCAAATTTAAATATTTAAATTTAATATTAAGTATCGTTATTATCACTCACTAATAAAATGTTGCAATTAAAGGATGATGGTCTGAAGCATCAGTGATCAGCACTTCTGCATTATTTAGCGATAATCCACGATAGAAAATATAATCTAACGGTTTACCAAATGCTTTAGTACGCCAATCATTATCAAAAATAACCTCTTTAAGTCTTAGCCTTCTCGCAAAACGCTTTAATACATTCACTCTAGGGCGACTCCATGCATTAAAATCACCCGCAAGAATAATGGGGCCTTTATGGTGCATGATATGAACAGATAAATTACTTAATTGACGCTGATACACATCAACACCAAAACTAAAATTAATTGCATGTACATTAATCACCATTAGATGATCACCCGTGATCAACGGATATACCGTAATTAATGCTGATTTTGATAAGCGTAGAAAAGGTTCTTTTTCTCTTAGAGGACAACAATAGATAGGATGAGAACTTGATAAAGTCATTACACCCGCAGGATGTTGCTGAAAAGCTAAGGCGGGAACTTGATCTGCAATTAAATGATGGGTTCCTGCAAAACGAACAAGCTCAGGCGTAGTTTGAGCCTCTTGCAATAAAAGTAAATGCGTATCGGTTGATAAAATCTCTAACATATTACGCCAATTGGGTCGTTGCTGTTTATAGATATTCCAAACCGCAATTTTTAGTGTGCCTTCTGTATATAGAGGCATTCCAATAGGTAATGTATCTTTTCTTTCACTTAAAGGCGGGCTTGGTTCAATCCTTTCTACAGGTTGACCTGCCACAAAACGTACTGAATAAGTCGGTTTCTTCGCCATTAACAACCTCAGATAAGCAGCAAGATTTCTTGCTATAACTTAAGTATACCAAAGCCTAGCGCTACCCTCATCTTTTAAAAGGACATTATAATCAACAAAAGTGATTGTTTTTATATAAATTAGTTATTTTTACTTAATTTTAGAAATTTAATATCTATTTATTCTTAAATTTTAAGCAAAAAAAAACCTAAGTCGTTAGACTTAGGTTTCTTAATGTTGGCGGAACGGACGGGACTCGAACCCGCGACCCCCTGCGTGACAGGCAGGTATTCTAACCAACTGAACTACCGCTCCGCGTATTCTTTTTTGCGATTAATGTTTTTCAACACTAATGCTTTAATTTAATGCCTGGCAGTTCCCTACTCTCACATGGGGAGACCCCACACTACCATCGGCGCTACAACGTTTCACTTCTGAGTTCGGCATGGGATCAGGTGGGACCGTTGCGCTATGGCCGCCAAGCAAATTCGGTTTATTACCCGCTTCCTTCCTTTCAGTCAGTCGCCAGTAATGTCAATCTTAAACAAGCTTACTTCATCTACTCTTTGTCTCTCAGACAAAACACCTTCGGTGTTGTCAGGTTAAGCCTCACGGTTCATTAGTACTGGTTAGCTCAACGTATCGCTACGCTTACACACCCAGCCTATCAACGTCTTAGTCTTAAACGTTCCTTTAGGTCACTCAAGGTGACAGGGAAGACTCATCTCGAGGCAAGTTTCCCGCTTAGATGCTTTCAGCGGTTATCTCTTCCGCACTTAGCTACCGGGCAATGCCATTGGCATGACAACCCGAACACCAGTGGTGCGTTCACTCCGGTCCTCTCGTACTAGGAGCAACCCCTCTCAATCTTCCAACGCCCACGGCAGATAGGGACCGAACTGTCTCACGACGTTCTAAACCCAGCTCGCGTACCACTTTAAATGGCGAACAGCCATACCCTTGGGACCTACTTCAGCCCCAGGATGTGATGAGCCGACATCGAGGTGCCAAACACCGCCGTCGATATGAACTCTTGGGCGGTATCAGCCTGTTATCCCCGGAGTACCTTTTATCCGTTGAGCGATGGCCCTTCCATTCAGAACCACCGGATCACTAAGACCTACTTTCGTACCTGCTCGAGCCGTCACTCTCACAGTCAAGCTGGCTTATGCCTTTGCACTAACCGCATGATGTCCGACCATGCTTAGCCAACCTTCGTGCTCCTCCGTTACTCTTTAGGAGGAGACCGCCCCAGTCAAACTACCCACCAGACACGGTCCCCGATCCAGATTATGGACCTAGGTTAGAACATCAAACGTTAAAGGGTGGTATTTCAAGGTTGACTCCATGCAGACTGGCGTCCACACTTCAAAGTCTCCCACCTATCCTACACATCAAGGCTCAATGTTCAGTGTCAAGCTATAGTAAAGGTTCACGGGGTCTTTCCGTCTTGCCGCGGGTACACTGCATCTTCACAGCGAGTTCAATTTCACTGAGTCTCGGGTGGAGACAGCCTGGCCATCATTACGCCATTCGTGCAGGTCGGAACTTACCCGACAAGGAATTTCGCTACCTTAGGACCGTTATAGTTACGGCCGCCGTTTACTGGGGCTTCGATCAAGAGCTTCTCCTTACGGATAACCCCATCAATTAACCTTCCAGCACCGGGCAGGCGTCACACCGTATACGTCCACTTTCGTGTTTGCACAGTGCTGTGTTTTTAATAAACAGTTGCAGCCAGCTGGTATCTTCGACTGGCTTCGGCTCCGTCCGCGAGGGACTTCACTTACCGCCAGCGTGCCTTCTCCCGAAGTTACGGCACCATTTTGCCTAGTTCCTTCACCCGAGTTCTCTCAAGCGCCTGAGTATTCTCTACCTGACCACCTGTGTCGGTTTGGGGTACGATTGTTGGTAACCTGAAGCTTAGAGGCTTTTCCTGGAAGCAGGGCATCAATTGCTTCACCACCTTAGTGGCTCGTCATCACACCTCAGCATTAAGTGACCGGATTTGCCTAATCACTCTGCCTACATGCTTGAACCGGGACGACCGTCGCCCGGACAACCTAGCCTTCTCCGTTCCCCCATCGCAGTTACCACCAGTACGGGAATATTAACCCGTTTCCCATCGACTACGCTTTTCAGCCTCGCCTTAGGGGTCGACTCACCCTGCCCCGATTAACGTTGGACAGGAACCCTTGGTCTTCCGGCGTGCGGGTTTTTCACCCGCATTATCGTTACTTATGTCAGCATTCGCACTTCTGATACCTCCAGCATACCTCACAGTACACCTTCGCAGGCTTACAGAACGCTCCCCTACCCAACAACACATAGTGTCGCTGCCGCAGCTTCGGTGCATGGTTTAGCCCCGTTACATCTTCCGCGCGGGCCGACTCGACCAGTGAGCTATTACGCTTTCTTTAAATGATGGCTGCTTCTAAGCCAACATCCTGGCTGTCTGAGCCTTCCCACTTCGTTTCCCACTTAACCATGACTTTGGGACCTTAGCTGGCGGTCTGGGTTGTTTCCCTCTTCACGACGGACGTTAGCACCCGCCGTGTGTCTCCCGTGATAACATTCTTCGGTATTCGCAGTTTGCATCGAGTTGGTAAGTCGGGATGACCCCCTAGTCGAAACAGTGCTCTACCCCCGAAGATGAGTTCACGAGGCGCTACCTAAATAGCTTTCGGGGAGAACCAGCTATCTCCCGGTTTGATTGGCCTTTCACCCCCATCCACAAGTCATCCGCTAATTTTTCAACATTAGTCGGTTCGGTCCTCCAGTTAGTGTTACCCAACCTTCAACCTGCCCATGGATAGATCACCGGGTTTCGGGTCTATACCCTGCAACTCATTCGCCCAGTTAAGACTCGGTTTCCCTACGGCTCCCCTATACGGTTAACCTTGCTACAGAATATAAGTCGCTGACCCATTATACAAAAGGTACGCAGTCACCCCATAAAGAGGCTCCTACTGCTTGTACGTACACGGTTTCAGGTTCTTTTTCACTCCCCTCGCCGGGGTTCTTTTCGCCTTTCCCTCACGGTACTGGTTCACTATCGGTCAATCAGGAGTATTTAGCCTTGGAGGATGGTCCCCCCATATTCAGACAGGATAACACGTGTCCCGCCCTACTCGTCGAGTTCACAATAACAGCATCTTCAGATACGGGGCTATCACCCTTTACTGCCGGACTTTCCAGACCGTTCTCCTGATGCTGCTATTGATTAAGACTCTGGGCTGTTCCCCGTTCGCTCGCCGCTACTAGGGGAATCTCGGTTGATTTCTTTTCCTCGGGGTACTGAGATGTTTCAGTTCTCCCGGTTCGCTTCATGACGCTATGTATTCACGTCATGATAATATCCATTGGATATTGGGTTTCCCCATTCGGAAATCGTCGGGTATAACGGTTCATATCACCTTACCGACGCTTATCGCAGATTAGCACGTCCTTCATCGCCTCTGATTGCCTAGGCATCCACCGTGTACGCTTATTCGCTTAACCTCACAACCCGAAGATGTTTCTCTCGAAGACGACTTTAAAGGTCATGGCTACACAAGCATCAATTCGTTGTTGGGCAGTGCTCGTAATGCTCACATACTTGAGTATGCTCCGCTTACTGCGCGCTGTCCGCCTAGAATTGCTGTTGTTCGCTCATGACACTCGCCTTGGAGTATCACAAATTCAAGGTCTGAGATTTTGAGAGACTCATCAATATACCTCGGTGATATATTGATTTGTTTTCAATTTTTCAGCTTGTTCCAGATTGTTAAAGAGCATAATAGTTAAAATAACTTGCTAAAATTATCTTAACTATTCTCTGATTTACATCAGACTATAGTGTGGTACGCCTTTCACTCATACCGCGCAATTGGCGTCCCCTAGGGGATTCGAACCCCTGTTACCGCCGTGAAAGGGCGGTGTCCTAGGCCTCTAGACGAAGGGGACTCTTGTCAGCTTCGCAGACGCGCTTTTGCTCGTTCTTCATCAGACAATCTGTGTGAGCACTGCACATAACACGTATCTCTTAGGTAAGGAGGTGATCCAACCGCAGGTTCCCCTACGGTTACCTTGTTACGACTTCACCCCAGTCATGAATCACAAAGTGGTAAGCGCCCTCCCGAAGGTTAAGCTACCTACTTCTTTTGCAACCCACTCCCATGGTGTGACGGGCGGTGTGTACAAGGCCCGGGAACGTATTCACCGTAGCATTCTGATCTACGATTACTAGCGATTCCGACTTCATGGAGTCGAGTTGCAGACTCCAATCCGGACTACGACAGACTTTATGAGTTCCGCTTGCTCTCGCGAGGTCGCTTCTCTTTGTATCTGCCATTGTAGCACGTGTGTAGCCCTACTCGTAAGGGCCATGATGACTTGACGTCATCCCCACCTTCCTCCGGTTTATCACCGGCAGTCTCCTTTGAGTTCCCGCCATCACGCGCTGGCAACAAAGGATAAGGGTTGCGCTCGTTGCGGGACTTAACCCAACATTTCACAACACGAGCTGACGACAGCCATGCAGCACCTGTCTCAGAGTTCCCGAAGGCACTCCTCTATCTCTAAAGGATTCTCTGGATGTCAAGAGTAGGTAAGGTTCTTCGCGTTGCATCGAATTAAACCACATGCTCCACCGCTTGTGCGGGCCCCCGTCAATTCATTTGAGTTTTAACCTTGCGGCCGTACTCCCCAGGCGGTCGATTTAACGCGTTAGCTCCAGAAGCCACGGTTCAAGACCACAACCTCTAAATCGACATCGTTTACAGCGTGGACTACCAGGGTATCTAATCCTGTTTGCTCCCCACGCTTTCGCACCTGAGCGTCAGTCTTTGTCCAGGGGGCCGCCTTCGCCACCGGTATTCCTCCACATCTCTACGCATTTCACCGCTACACGTGGAATTCTACCCCCCTCTACAAGACTCTAGCCAACCAGTTTCAGATGCAATTCCCAAGTTAAGCTCGGGGCTTTCACATCTGACTTAATTGACCGCCTGCGTGCGCTTTACGCCCAGTAATTCCGATTAACGCTTGCACCCTCCGTATTACCGCGGCTGCTGGCACGGAGTTAGCCGGTGCTTCTTCTGCGGGTAACGTCAATTGATAAAGGTATTAACTTTATCACCTTCCTCCCCGCTGAAAGTACTTTACAACCCTAAGGCCTTCTTCATACACGCGGCATGGCTGCATCAGGCTTGCGCCCATTGTGCAATATTCCCCACTGCTGCCTCCCGTAGGAGTCTGGGCCGTGTCTCAGTCCCAGTGTGGCTGATCATCCTCTCAGACCAGCTAGAGATCGTCGCCTAGGTGAGCCATTACCTCACCTACTAGCTAATCCCATATGGGTTCATCCGATAGCGCAAGGTCCGAAGAGCCCCTGCTTTGGTCCGTAGACGTCATGCGGTATTAGCCACCGTTTCCAGTAGTTATCCCCCTCTATCGGGCAGATCCCCATACATTACTCACCCGTCCGCCGCTCGTCAGCAAGAAAGCAAGCTTTCTCCTGTTACCGCTCGACTTGCATGTGTTAGGCCTGCCGCCAGCGTTCAATCTGAGCCATGATCAAACTCTTCAATTAAAAGTGTTTGATGCTCAAAGAAATCGAAAACTTAGCTATTCATAAATGAATTTACTTTTGTTGTTCACTCTTCAAGACTTGATACATCTAATATTTTAGAAGATATCGTCTCTGCGAGTGCCCACACAGATTGTCTGATAATTTGTTAAAGAGCAGTGCAACAGTCGCTGCCGTTTCCGGTCTTCTGCGTTGTTGCGAGGAGGCGTATTCTACATCTTCCTCATTCAGTGTCAAGCGTTTATTTTCAAGGCTTTTCACTTTTTTCTTTGTTCTCTCAGTCAGTTCGCTTAGCGCCCTGTTCCGTGACAACGAGGACGCATTATAGGGAGTTTTCTGAGGCTGGCAATAGTTTTTTTAAAAAAAATGATTGTTTGTTGGTAAATTAAACGAAGTGCTTATTTTTTGTGGCTTTTTAACCATTTTGGCAAGTCTGCAAGGCTATCAAGAACAAAATCCGCACACTTTTGTGCTTCTTCTGTTATCTCTTTTCCTGTACGAACTAGAATTTTATGACCAACACCTGCATTTTTTGCTGCCAACATATCTTCTTTTTTATCACCAACCATATAAGAAGAAGCCATATCGATGTTTAATTGTGATTTTGCATCCATAAACATTCCTGCTGCTGGTTTGCGACAGTCACATGCTTTTCTATATTCTTCTATATTAGCGTCAGGATGATGAGGACAATAATAGATGCCGTCTAAGTCAACGCCTCTATCCGCTAAAGACCAATCCATCCACTCAGTTAAGTGTAAAAATTGATCTTCACTATAGTAACCTCGGCCAATACCGGATTGATTAGTCACAAGAACTAAGGCATAGCCCATTGCTTTTAATTCAGCCATTGCCTCAATGACGCCATCAATAAACTCAAAGTTATCAATTTCAGATACATACCCGTGGTCTATATTAATAGTTCCATCGCGATCTAAGAAAATCGCTGAAATCCCCTTACTCACAGCACATTACTCCATTTAGATATTTTTATTAGTATCGCATGTTTTTTCTTATATAGAGAATGATATCCACGGCTTTCTTTCTTTATTAGCCTTCTACTCTTTTTTATTGACTTAGCCGTCTAGACGCCTTAACATCTATTTTAACTCGGGCAGAATAGTCTCTATGTCCCATATCTACTTATATAAAGAAAAACATGATTAAACTGACGAATATAAACAAAGTATTTAAGCAGGGAGAGCGTTCTATACAAGCGCTATCAAATATAAACCTGCATGTGCCACAAGGACAGATTTTTGGTGTTATCGGATCGTCAGGAGCGGGTAAAAGTACACTTATACGTTGCGTAAATATGTTAGAGAAACCAACTTCAGGTGAAGTATTGGTTGATGGACGAGATCTCACAAAATTATCAGATAAAGAATTAACAAAAGCACGCCGCGGTATTGGCATGATTTTCCAGCATTTCAACTTACTGTCCTCTCGTACCGTATTTGATAATGTCGCATTGCCATTAGAACTTGATAATACGCCACGAACTGAAATTAATAAGCGTGTTAATGAATTACTAGAATTAGTTGGTCTGTCTGATAAGAAAGAGTACTACCCAGCTAACTTATCTGGTGGACAAAAACAACGTGTTGCAATTGCACGCGCATTAGCAAATTCACCTAATGTTTTATTGTGTGATGAAGCCACCAGCGCACTAGATCCAGCAACAACACGTTCTATTTTAGAATTACTGAAAGATATTAATCGTCGCTTAGGCCTCACCATTTTATTAATTACTCATGAAATGGACGTTGTAAAACGTATTTGTGACCAAGTTGCGGTTATTAGTGGTGGCGAGTTAGTTGAAAGTGATGCCGTCAGTGAGGTTTTCTCTCACCCTAAAACGCCTGTTTCTCAAGCTTTTATTCAATCAACACTACAATTAGATATTCCTGAAGACTATAAAGAACGCATGAAACCAGAGTGGAAGGAAGGTTTATTCCCATTATTGAGACTTGAATTTAACGGCCAATCTGTAGATGCACCATTAATGTCTATCGTTGCACGTCGTTTTGACGCTGATATTAATATTTTAAGTTCTCAAATAGACTATGCCGGTGGTGTGAAATTTGGTGTGATGTTAGCTGAACTACACGGTAAGAATGGTAACACTGAAAAGTCGATTGCGTTTTTAGAAGAGCATCATGTAAAGGTAGAGGTTCTCGGTTATGTCTGAAGGTATGATTTATTTATTAATTAGTGGGATCTGGGAAACCTTAGTCATGACCTTTGTTTCAGGCTTCTTTGGTTTTGTTATCGGATTACCTCTGGGTGTTTTACTTTATGTTACGCGTCCTGAACAAATCATGGCAAATCCACCTGCCTACCGCATTATTTCAGCACTCGTTAATATTTTTAGGGCAATCCCTTTTATTATCTTATTAGTATGGATGATCCCTTTTACACGTATGGTCGTAGGGACTTCAATTGGCTTGCAAGCAGCCATCGTGCCATTAACTGTTGGAGCGGCACCATTTATTGCTCGTATGGTAGAAAATACACTATTAGAAATCCCCCAAGGATTGATTGAAGCATCCCGCTCTATGGGTGCAACGCCAATGCAAATTATTAAGAAGATTTTATTACCCGAATCTTTACCTGGCTTGATTAATGCGGCAACCATTACTTTAATTACATTAGTCGGTTACTCCGCAATGGGAGGTGCTGTTGGTGCCGGTGGTTTAGGTCAAATTGGCTACCAATATGGTTACGTTGGCTATAATGCAACAGTAATGAATACAGTCATTGTTCTACTCGTTATTCTTGTTTTTATCATTCAGTTTTTCGGCGATCGCTTAGTGAAGCTGACAACACATAAATAAATAGATTGAAGGTTTCTATTATTAATAAGGAAACCTTTTAATTAACAGATCAAATAAGGGTAAATGTATGTCATTGAAATTTAAATCACTCGCAGTTGTAAGTGCTTTAGTTGGTGCATTGGCATTAGCTGGTTGTGGTGAAAAAGAAAAAGATCCAAACCATATTCGTGTCGGTGTTATTTCAGGCTCTGAACAACAAGTCGCTGAAGTAGCGAAACAAGTTGCTAAAGATAAATATGGTCTTGATGTAGAACTCGTTACTTTCAATGACTTCGTTATGCCTAATGAATCATTAAGTCGTGGTGATATCGATATTAATGCATTCCAACATAAACCTTATTTAGACCAACAAATTAAAGATCGCAATTACAAAATAACAGCTGTAGGAAATACTTTTATTTATCCTATCGCGGGTTATTCTAAAAAGATTACTGATTTAGCCGATTTACCTGATGAAGCACAAGTAGCTATTCCTAATGATCCAACAAACTTAGGCCGCTCACTGCTGTTATTAGAAAAAGTTGGGTTAATTAAATTAAAAGATGGCGTAGGTCTGTTACCTACCAAGCTTGATATTATTGAAAACCCTAAAAAATTACAATTAGTTGAATTAGAAGCACCACAGTTACCTCGCTCATTAGATGATCAAAAAATCTACTTAGCAGTAATTAACACTACTTATGCAAGCCAAGTCAATTTAACACCAGCAAAAGACGGTATCTTTGTTGAAGATAAAGACTCTCCATACGTAAACATCATTGTTGCTCGTGAAGATAATAAAGACAGTGAGAATGTGAAGAAATTTATTCAAGCCTATCAAACTGATGAAGTGGATAGTGCTGCCAATAAAATTTTTAACGGTGGTGCAGTAAAAGGCTGGTAATACATTAATATTTAACTTAATTATAAAAAAGGCGGACATTTGTTCGCCTTTCTCTTTTTTACTTGGCTAAATTGCATTAAATTAGAGCCGTTTAATTTTTGTATAGATAATAATAAAGAGGATATTACCCATGCACATGCGCTTGCTACTTCTTGGCATCATGGCGCTGTTTATGACAGGCTGTTCAATGCAAAAATCATCTGATGTTGATCAGTCTAAATTTACGGATATGCGTTTAAATAAACCAGGACAACCACAAAAACCAAAATCACAGACGTTACCTTCTGTGCGTATTGTTGAGAAAACAGAAGACCTTTTAGGTGCTCCGTTTAAAGATCTCGGCATTGTTGCCGGTGAATCTTGCCGTCAAACATTACAAGATCCACCAGCAAGTTTACCTATCGCAAAAAAAAGAATGGCTACAAAAGCAGCTTACAAAAATGCCAATGCTGTTTTATTGCATGAATGCCAAATTGTCACTGGTTTAGGTTGCTACCAATCTGCCATTTGTGAAGGCACAGCATTACTCATTACAAAATGAATACCTACCAAATGAATCCTATAGGGCATATATCAAGTCCTTATAAAGAAAAATTTGCCGTTCCACGCCAACCTGGGTTAATCCAGGATGGCGGCGGCCAACTTATTCTACATACACCTTACAATCACCCAGATGCAGTTCGAGGCTTAGAACAATTTAGTCACCTTTGGCTGATTTTTGTTTTTCATCAAACAGCACAACAGGGTTGGCATCCTTTAGTTCGCCCCCCAAGGCTTGGTGGGAATACCAAAATGGGTATTTTTGCAACTCGCTCAACTTTTCGTCCAAATCCCATCGGCATGTCTTTAGTCGAGTTAAAAAAAGTAAACACACAAAACCAGTCCGTTGTTTTAGACTTAAGCAGCCTTGATTTAGTTGATGGAACTCCTGTTCTGGATATTAAGCCTTATTTACCCTTTGCAGAGTCTCGACCAAATGCGATTGCTGGTTTTGCACAAGAAGCACCAGATAATGAAATGTCTGTTTTCTTTTCACAACTCGCTTTAGAACAGCTGCAACATTATGCGAACGAATATCCTCATCTTTCGCGTTTTATTACTCAAGTATTACAACAAGATCCTCGCCCTGCTTATAAAAAAAACGAGCAAAGTAATAGGATCTATGCGGTACATTTACTTGAATTTAATGTTCGCTGGCAAGTCAGTGGGCAACAGACACTTGTTCTTGATATAGAACCGCGGTAACTTGCTACTATCTTCATTGATATTGGTATCATGAATACTCCAATCTGAACGTCATTCTCGTTGTCTTTAAACAAATCAGATTGAAAAAAATGCTTTGCCCCTTTTGGCAGACCTAAGTCACTGGTAGACTAAAGTCTTTCTCTAATTATATTGATGTAGACTGGCGTGACAGTCAGCCTAAGTATTTTTGTTCTAATGGAACCTAATAATGCGTACTAGCCACTATTTGCTCTCTACTTTAAAAGAGACACCTGCTGATGCAGAAATTGTCAGCCATCAACTTATGCTTCGCGCAGGCATGATCCGTAAACTCGCTTCTGGTCTTTATGATTGGATGCCGACAGGGGTTCGTGTTCTGAGAAAAATTGAAAAAATTGTTCGTGAAGAGATGGACAATGCAGGATCACTTGAAATTTCAATGCCCGTTGTTCAACCTGCTGATTTATGGCTAGAAAGTGGTCGTTGGGAACAATATGGTCCTGAATTACTGCGTTTCGCAGACAGAGGCGAGCGTCCATTTGTTTTAGGCCCAACTCATGAAGAAGTTGTCACTGATATTGTTCGTAATGAAATTACCTCTTACAAACAACTTCCTCTGAATTTATATCAAATTCAAACTAAATTCCGCGATGAAGTACGCCCTCGTTTCGGCGTGATGCGTTCTCGTGAATTTATCATGAAAGATGCGTACTCTTTCCATATCTCTCAAGAGTCTTTACAAGAGACTTACGACAGAATGTATGAAGCTTATAGCAAAATATTCTCACGTATTGGTCTAGATTTCCGTCCAGTGTTGGCAGATACAGGTTCGATTGGTGGTAATGCATCTCACGAATTCCAAGTATTAGCAGACAGCGGTGAAGACGATATTGTTTTCTCTACAGGTTCTGACTATGCGGCAAACATTGAGCTAGCAGAAGCCGTAATGCCATCTACACCACGTGCAGCTGCGACTGAAGAATTACGTTTAGTGGATACACCAAACGCAAAAACCATTGCTGAGTTAGTGGAACAATTCAATCTGCCAATAGAAAAAACAGTCAAAACATTGATTGTTCATGGCACAAAAGAAAGTGGTCATAAACTCGTTGCTTTATTAGTCCGTGGTGATCACGAGCTTAATGAAGTAAAAGCAGAAAAATGCGCTATTGTTGCAGCACCTTTAACTTTTGCTACAGAAGCTGAAATTCGCCAAGCAGTAAATGCAGGTCCAGGTTCATTAGGCCCAGTTAATCTGCCACTTCCAGTTATTATGGATCGCTCTGTTTCCGTGATGAGTGATTTTGGTGCAGGTGCAAACGTTGATGGTAAGCACTATTTTGGTATTAACTGGGAACGTGATTTACCGGTTGCTGAAATTGCTGATATCCGTAATGTGGTTGAAGGCGACCCAAGCCCGGATGGAAAAGGCACATTACTTATCAAACGAGGTATTGAAGTTGGTCATATTTTCCAGCTTGGTACAAAATACTCAGAAGCATTAAAAGCAACGGTACAAAACGAAGAAGGTCATAACCAAATCGTTACTATGGGTTGTTATGGTATCGGTGTAACTCGTATTGTTGCTGCGGCTATTGAACAAAATCACGATGCACGTGGTATTATTTGGCCTGATGCGATAGCACCTTTCCAGGTTGCAATCTTACCAATGAACATGCACCGTTCTTATCGTGTTAAAGAAGTTGCTGACAGACTTTATGACGAATTACGAGCCCAAGGCATTGATGTTCTTTTTGATGATCGTAAAGAGCGTCCGGGTGTGATGTTTGCTGATATGGAATTAATTGGTATTCCACACACTATCGTTATTGGCGATCGTAACCTCGATAACAACCAAATCGAATATAAAGCACGTCGTAGTGATGATAAATCACTGATTAATGTTGATGACGTTGTTGCCTTTATCAAAGAGCAGTTAGCTTAATTATTAAGCCTCTTGACGATAAGAGAGGCTTCATTGAGCAATAAAAAACCCGCAAAAGCGGGTTTTTTATTAGGAATAGAATAACTAAAACTTAGCTTCTGCTACCGCGATGGTTTCCACAAGAGCCATGACGATTAAAACGTGGTTTTTCATCAGTAACAACTAATGCTCTATCATATTTACCATCTTCCATTGAAGGGCGAATACTGTAATAACCACTCACTTCAAGGTAAACCGGTGTTCCACCATCAACGCCTGTTGAGAAATAACCTTTTTCTAATTCAATGCCATTTGCTGCGTAAACACGTCCTGATTGACAATCTTTAAATGTTCCAGCATCAGCAAAATAGGTAAACTCGCCAGCAAGCTGCTTAGGCTGAACTTTAGCTAAAGTATAATTTAGCTCTGAATTAATGACGTTACCGTCAATATCAAGCATAACTAATTTATCTTCACGAGGTAAATAATAGCTTTTCTCACCATAACTATTAGTCAGTGTCAGCTTATCTTTACCTAATACCCAAGTTCCTGATTCAAAGAAACTACGTTTATCATCAGGTGAGCCTTGGTAGCTTTGCTCCATTACATAAGAGCCATCTTGATTGACAAGAATTGTGGTGTCGATACCAGAACAATCGGCACACGGCAGAATACTGTTGTAAGTTTGGTCTACAATTTTTCCATCAAGTGATAAGCCAATATTATTTTGGCAACCTGATAGTACAAATAACCCGGCAGCAACGGCTGCAAATAAAATTTTTTTCCCCATCATCGACTCCCTACATTCTGGGTACTTTTTAATAAATCATTCTCAATATGATTCTAACATTTTTTAAAATAAAAGGGGGGTAATAAATACGCTTTAAGATAAATGCACCCATAATTGTCAGTTATTTCTCAAATCACTTCGAATAAAGAACTATTTAAGAAAATTATTATAATAACTATTGTGCTCACATCGAATAACAGCATAATGATTTTATTCTGAATTATTCACTGGCGGCTATACCGCCACGAAAAAGTGGTGAGGGAATATGTCAACAAATACAGAATATCAACCAATTAACTGTGATGATTACGAGTATCTGGAGTTAGCATGCCAACGTGGTTTAGCGCTCCATATTGAATTACATAATGGTGAGCTTATTGAAGGCATTGCTGATGATCTTTTCTTAAGCAAAAAGGTTGAATACCTAAAGATCAAGACGTCTGAAGGTTCTAAAGATTTACGACTGGATATCATTGCCAGTTTTTCTAATCCCGAACTTGGGACTATTGTTATAAAATCGGAATAACCGAATAAAGAACAGCCGCCAGCAGGCGGTTGTTCATTAATGAGCCTCTTGCCACTCAATAGTAATCGCATATTCTGATGTTGCTTTTCCCTCAAAAGTCACAAATGTATTAATAGCAGCAATTAACGTATCATTATAATAAATCAAAGGAATTCGCGTCCTACGCCAAGGCGCAATGTCAAGCTCTTGCCAAATTTTTTTACTATGCCGAGCATGTTCTCGTCCAACAATACGCAAAGACGCTTGTGTCAAACCAAAACGAACGGTGACCTTTTCATCCTTTGAAGGTGCTCTAACGGTATTTTTTCCTGTTGCCGTTGTTAGAGATAAAACACCTAATCCACTAGGTAAAGACAGTGATTGAGTAAGTGGCCATTCAATAATTTTATTAACAGGATCATCAATCATTGGTACAAGATAAAGGCGTTGTTTATAACGCCTCACTTCATCTTGATAAAATTGTAACTTAGGCTCAGCATCGGCTTTAGCTAAAGCAACTTCCTGCCATAATCGTAAAATTTGTTGTCTAGAGGGCATGATTTTATTATGTTGAGCAAACCAACGCCTTAATAGCGCATTACGCTTTATCACACTACAAAGAGCAAGTTGCTTGATGTCTAAACTGTGCTCTCTATCCATTAAAGCATTAAGTTCTGGCTCCAACAGCTCATCCAATAGGGCTTCTTGTTCACCACACAATGCTGCACTACGAGTTACCGATTGTGAAAAATGGGGCCATCGCTGCGTTAATAATGGCATAACTCGTAAACGTAAAAAATTGCGATCATAGCTATCGTCTTGATTACTATCGTCTTCAATCCATGTTAGCCCTTGCTCAGTAGCATAAGATTCAATCTCTTCACGAGTAATATTAAGTAATGGTCGAAGCAAATAGCTATGCTCAAATACCATTTTAGCTGGCATTGAAGAAAGCCCTGACGGGCCACTACCTCGCTTTAACGCCAGTAAAAAAGTTTCAGCTTGATCATCTTGATGTTGAGCCGTCACTAACACTTGTTGTGGTTGTAAATTCCGACGAAAAGCTTGATAACGCGCTTCTCTAGCACCATTCTCAAGCCCTCCATCTTTAGGATCGACACGAACTTTTTCACTAATAAAATTTACCTGCCATTGCTGACAACATTGTTCACAATGAGTAAGCCAATCATCTGCTTTGATATTTAATCCATGATGAATATAGATGGCAGTTAATTCTAAAGGTAATTGGAATTCATCACGTAAACGCACAAGCCCCTGCAGTAAAACGGTGGAATCTACTCCGCCACTAAAGCCCACCAAAATTTTGATGTGAGGATCAATGCGCTGTTTGATTTCTTTAAGAAGTGAGCCGTATTCCTGTTTCATCGTTTTGTCATTTATCAGTGAATTCAGGTGATTATGGTAATCTTTTCTCGCTGATTTTGCACGAGTACAAAGTATTCCTATAAATAAAACAAAGTGTAACTCTATTACACAAACATCAAGAGAAATAGAAATAAGATAAATACGAGGTTATAAAGAAATTAAAGAAGTAAAAAGCAGAATAACGATTATTCTGCTTTCTATTGAAAACAGAATTAAGCTGTAAAACCGCCATCAACCAAATAAGAAGCTCCAGTAACAAACGAAGCCGCATCACTGGCCAAAAATGCGACAACATTAGCCACTTCCTCTGGTGTACCGAGGCGCCCAATAGGATGCAATGTCGCTAACTTTTGTTTATCTAATTCACGGCCATCCAGCAAAGGTGTATCAATATAACCAGGGCAAACCGCATTAACACGAATACCTTTGTTTGCGTAATCAATAGCTAGCGTTTGTGTCAGTAATTTAACTCCGCCTTTTGATGCACAATAGGCAGGAAATTCATGCTGCCCAACAAAAGAACAAATTGAACTGCAATTCACAATCGCACCCGACATTTTGTTTTTTAGCCAATATTGAATTGCTGATCGATTAATCAAAAAGAGTCCATTTAGATTAACATCTAAAACACCCTTCCATTTTTCATACTCTAATTTATCAGCAATGTTATCTGTTAAAACACCCGCATTAGCAAACAAGAAATCCATCCTTCCATACTTATTTACAACATAATCAACAAGTTGTTCATTTTCTTTTTCACTCTTCACATCCATTTGTACGAATTCACCGACAAATCCTTTCTCTTTTAGGTATTTTTCTGCTTTTTGTCCTCGTGCTAAATTACTACCAGTGATAACCACTGATGCACCTAGGGATAAAAATTTTTCCGCAGAGGCTAAACCAATACCGCTATTACCACCTGTAATAATTCCCACTTTGCCACTAAATGTAATCATCACCGATCCCTCATTTAATAAATCTTATAAAATGATAGGCGGGCATTATTATTTTTTTAGAAAAAATATGAATTAATATTAATTTTGAGATCAAGTTAACATATTGATATATAATATATTATAGTTAATATCACAGATTCTAATTGTTTCGATAGAGATAGTTTAAAATGGAGCAATAAAAAAACCCCATGTAATCAACATGAGGCTTATCTGAATTTATTCAAATATCACGAGATCAGCAGTAGCCGTATTCCATTAAACGTTGGTAACGACGATTAGTCAGCTCTTCTGAATCAAATGCATCTAATTCTTCTAAATCAGATTGAATTTGTGCTTTTAATGAAGCAGCAATTTCGTCATAGTGACGATGAGCGCCACCTAAAGGCTCAGAAATAACGTTATCAATCAGTTTAAGCTCTTTTAAGCGGTTTGCAGTAATTCCCATTGCCTCTGCCGCTAATGGTGCTTTGTCTGCGCTTTTCCAAAGAATAGAAGCACAACCCTCTGGTGAAATAACGGAATAGGTGCTGTATTGTAACATATTCACTTTGTCACCCACACCAATAGCTAATGCACCACCAGAACCACCTTCACCAATGACAGTACAGATGATTGGCACACCAAAACGTGACATTTCACGTAAGTTACGTGCGATCGCTTCTGATTGGCCTCGTTCTTCTGCACCAACGCCTGGATAAGCACCAGGAGTATCTATAAAGGTGATAATAGGAAGATTAAAACGTTGTGCCATTTCCATTAAACGAAGCGCTTTGCGATAGCCTTCTGGTGCTGGCATACCGAAGTTTCGGCGGATTTTCTCTTTTGTTTCACGCCCTTTTTGATGGCCAATAACCATAACAGGGCGGCCTTCTAAGCGCGCAATACCACCTACAATCGCTTTATCATCAGCATAAGCACGATCGCCTGCTAATTCTTGGAAATCAGTAAAGATACGATGAATATAATCCAGTGTGTAAGGTCTTAATGGATGACGTGCAAGTTGTGCAACTTGCCATGCACCAAGATCAGAAAAAATCTTACGCGTTAGCTCTAGGCTTTTTTCTCTTAAGCGTGAAACTTCTTCATCGATATTAATATCAATTTTTTCATCATGTTGGCTAACTGCGGTTAGCGAATCAATTTTCGCTTCTAACTCGGCAATTGGCTGTTCAAAATCCAGAAAATTAAGACTCATAACATTCCTATTTTAGTCAAATTCTAATTCTACCTGCTCATTACCCAGCAGAGTTCGCAGATCCGTTAAAAGCATATCTGTTGGCGTTACGCGCCAAGTCGCACCAAATCGTAAGCGTGCGCAGGCATCATGCTTTTCAAAATAAAGATGAACCGGTATCGTGCCTGAACGATGAGGTTCTAAAACGCCGCGAAGACGATTTAATAATTGCTCATTAATTTGCCTGTCTGATAACGAGATAGCAAGTCCTCGTGCATATTTTTCACGGGCTTCGTTGATATCCATAAGTTCGCGGACTGTCATTTTAAGCCCACCATTGAAATCATCAAAGCTGACCTGCCCAGTAGCAATTAAAATCTTGTCTTGTTCTAATAAATGTTGGTATTTATCCAATGCATCAGAAAATAACATAATTTCTAAGCGACCTGAACGATCATCTAAGGTACACACGCCAATTCGATTTCCTCGTTTTGTCGTAAATACTTTAGACGCTAGCACTAAGCCCGCGACTTTCACCATTTGACCGCGTGGCGTTGGTACTAAATCTTTTAGACGCGTTCCTGCTGCATATCGTTCAATTTCTTTTAAATAACGTGTGATCGGATGACCTGTTAAATATAAACCTAATGTCTCTCGCTCACCTTCTAAAACAACTTGTTCCGGCCATTTAGGTATATTGGCATAAGAACGCTCAACTTGTTCAGGAGCTTCTGCTAACACGCCAAACATATCCGATTGCCCTATTGCTTCAGCTTTGGCATGTTGATCTGCCGCTTTTAATGCATCTTCTAATGAAGACATCAATGCGGCACGATGAGGCCCTAACTTATCGAATGCGCCTGACATTATCAGTTTTTCCATCACTCGGCGATTCAATTTTTTCGTTTCTGTTCTAGCACAGAGATCAAAAATATCTTTAAAGTGACCGCCTTGCTGACGCGCTTCTACTATTGCCTCAATTGGGCCTTCACCCACTCCTTTTATCGCACCAATGCCGTAAACGATTTCACCTTCATCATTTACGTGAAAATGATATAAACCACTATTAATATCAGGAGGAAGAACTTTTAATCCCATTCTCCAACATTCATCAACTAACCCCACCACTTTTTCTGTGTTATCCATATCTGCCGTCATTACAGCAGCCATAAATTCAGCAGGATAGTGGGCTTTTAGCCATAACGTTTGATATGAAACTAAAGCATAAGCAGCTGAGTGCGATTTATTAAATCCATAACCGGCAAATTTCTCCACCAAGTCAAAGATCCGCATGGCAAGTTCGCCATCAACACCGTTTTTGATAGCTCCTTCTTCAAATACAGAACGCTGCTTTGCCATCTCTTCAGGTTTTTTCTTACCCATTGCGCGTCGTAACATGTCCGCGCCACCCAGCGTATATCCAGCAAGAACCTGCGCGATTTGCATAACCTGTTCTTGATATAAGATAACGCCATAGGTAGGTTCTAAAACAGGCTGTAAGCTCTCGTGTTGCCATTTAACATCAGGATAAGAGATCTCTTCAACGCCATGTTTACGGTCAATGAAGTTATCCACCATACCTGATTGCAATGGACCAGGGCGAAATAAGGCCACTAACGCAATCATATCTTCAAAGCAGTCAGGACGTAGACGCTTGATAAGATCTTTCATACCACGAGATTCTAACTGAAAGACCGCGGTCGTTTCAGAACGTTGCAACATATCGAAACTACGCTGATCCGTTAATGGGATCGCAGAGATATCAACTGGTTCCAGTGATTTTTTTTCACGTCGGGCATTAATCATTTCTAATGCCCAGTTAATGATAGTGAGTGTTCTTAATCCTAAGAAGTCGAATTTAACAAGACCCGCATATTCAACGTCATTCTTATCAAATTGTGTAACCGGGTTATTTCCTTCTGCGTCACAATAAAGCGGTGCAAAATCGGTAATTTTCGTTGGTGATATAACCACACCACCCGCATGTTTACCCGCATTACGTGTCACCCCTTCTAATTTACGAGCCATATCAATAAGAGATTTAACCTCTTCATCGGCTTCATAAATTTCAGGTAACTGAGGTTCTGCGGCAAACGCTTTTTCTAGCGTCATTCCAGGATCAGGCGGTACAAGCTTCGAAATTCTATCAACAAAACCGTAAGGATGCCCTAAAACACGCCCAACATCTCGGATAACCGCTTTTGCCGCCATCGTACCAAATGTAATAATCTGAGATACCGCATCACGACCGTACATATCAGCAACGTGATCAATTACCCTATCGCGTTTTTCCATACAGAAATCGACGTCAAAGTCAGGCATTGAAACACGTTCAGGGTTAAGAAAGCGTTCGAAAAGTAAATCAAATTCTAAAGGATCAAGGTCAGTGATTTTGAGTGAATAAGCGACTAATGATCCTGCACCCGAACCTCGTCCCGGCCCCACAGGAACACCGTTATCTTTAGACCACTGAATAAACTCCATCACGATAAGGAAGTAACCAGGGAATCCCATCTGATTGATTACTTTTAGCTCTATATCAAGACGTTCATCGTATTCAGGGCGTCTTTTTTGTCGTTCTTCGGGATCTGGAAACAGAAAAGCTAAACGCTCTTCTAAACCTTCTTTAGATTTTTTAACGAGGAAATCTTCAGTACTCATATCCCCAGTTGGGAATTGAGGAAGAAAGTATTCCCCTAAACGAATGGTAACATTACAACGTTTGGCGATTTCAACACTGTTTTCTAATGCTTCAGGTATATCAGCAAATAACTCACACATCTCTTCCTCTGTGCGCATATATTGCTGAGGACTATAATTTTTTGGACGCTTGGGATCAGAGAGTGTAAAACCATCATGGATTGCAACGCGAATTTCATGTGCGTCAAAATCACCACTATCCAGAAAACAGACGTCATTCGTTGCAACAACTGGCAAGCCTTTTTCAGAAGCGAGTGCTACAGCTTCATGCAAATAGCTTTCTTCGTCAGGGCGACCAGTTCGAATAAGTTCTAAATAATAACTATCAGGAAAGTGAGTTTGATAATACTCAAGACATTGATCAACTAAGGCACGATTTCCACGGAGCAAGAACTTACCTACATCGCCCATTCTTCCACCCGAAAGCAACAAGAGTCCTTCTTTATAGGTTGTTAGCCACTCTTGTTTAATAATCGGCCCTGCGGCGCCATAACCATGTTTGTAAGCTTCAGAAATCAGTAAGGTAAGATTTTGATAACCTACATTATTGCGAGCAAGAATGGTGAGGTGGGCATATTCATCGCCTAATAATTCTGTTTCGAGGTAAACATCAGCACCAATTATAGGTTTAATGCCCGCACTATGTGCGGCACCATAAAACTTCACTAACCCACATAAGTTAGTGAAATCAGTAATCGCAAAAGCAGGCATTCCCAGCGAAGCCACTTTCTTCACAAGAGGCCCTGTTTTTGCCAATCCATCGATCATTGAATAATCGCTGTGTACCCTAAGATGGATAAAACGAGGATCTGCCATAATATTTAATTACTCTGTGGATTACTTTAAATTTAATGCTCGTTTTACAGGCGCAAAACTTTTTCGATGATAAGGGGTTGCCCCTAATAAGGCCAGTTTTTCCATATGGAAAACTGTTGGATACCCTTTATGTTTAGCAAAACCATAATCAGGGTAAATCTTATCTAACTCTTCCATTTCTCTATCACGAGTGACTTTAGCAAGTATAGAAGCCGCACTGATTTCTTGGACTAAGCTATCACCTTTTATGACTGCTTGAGAAGCCATTGGCAATTTAGGACAGCGATTACCGTCAATCAAAACCATATCAGGCGTAATAGATAATCCTGCAACCGCGCGCTCCATTGCTTTCATCGTTGCCCAAAGAATATTTAACTCATCAATTTCTTCAGGCTCTGCACGACCGATTGCCCAACATAATGCTTTTTCTTTTATTTCGTCATACAGAGCATTACGTTTTTTTTCTGTTAGCTTTTTAGAGTCTGTTAATCCTTCAATCGGGTTTGCCGGATCAAGAATAACAGCAGCCGTCACTACAGCACCAACCAGAGGTCCCCGGCCTACTTCATCAACTCCAGCAATAAGATTTGCTTTTGGATATACAAATTCCATTATTTCTCTGCCAATTCTAATACTGCATTTGCTGCTTGCTCATCCGCATTACAGCGAATAGCACTATGAAGTTGTAAAAATATCTCTTTTAATTGATGTGCTTTTTCTTTATCTGTTAAAAGAGGTAAAAGTTGTTCTGCCAACGCCCTTGGCTCACACTCTTCTTGTAATAACTCTTTAATTATTTCTCGACCAGCTAATAAATTGGGTAATGAAACATAAGGTGTTTTCACTAACCTTTTTGCTAACCAAAAAGTAAATGGTTTCATGCGATAACCAACAACCATTGGGCATTTCGTAAGCATACACTCTAATGCAGCCGTACCTGATGCTAACAACGTTGCATCACTTGCTGTCATTGCTTCTCTTGCTTGCCCATCAAGTAACTGAATGTCGAGTTCAGGAGCGATATCTTGGTGGATCTGCTCGAATTGAATACGTCGTTTAGCATTCACCAATGGCACAACAATATGAAGTGTTGGTATTTGTTGTTTTAGTAACTGTGCTGTTTTTATAAAATCAGCGCTCAGCATCTCAACTTCTGCATGACGACTACCAGGAAGGAGAGCTAAACAAGAGACATTTTCAGGTATTCCGAGATGTTTACGGGCTGCTTTTTTATCCGGATGTAAAGCGATTGCATCCGCCATTGTATGACCAATAAAACGACAAGGAACCTGATATTTATCATAAAACGCTTTTTCAAAAGGCAAAAAAGCTAAGACAAGATCTGTCGCTTTACCAATTTTGAAAACACGTTTTTGGCGCCAAGCCCACACAGATGGACTGACATAGTGAATAGTTTTGATCCCTTTTTGCTTTAAATAACCTTCAAGTGTGATATTAAAATCAGGCGCATCAATTCCCACAAAGACATCCGGCTTTAATGCTGAAAATCTCTGAGTGAGATCTTTTCTGATCTTTAGTAATCGCGGTAAGCGTTCAAGAACTTCAACGATCCCCATGACGGCAAGCTCTTCCATCTCATACCAAGCTTCACAACCTTCAGCTTGCATAAGAGGCCCCGCGACACCGACAAAACGGATATTAGGATGCTTTTGTTTAAGAGCGCGGATTAATCCCGCGCCCAAGATATCACCGGACGTTTCACCAGCGACTAAGCCGATAACTAACGGACGCTGAACAGTAGATAATTGGCCTGACAAGGTCATATCCTAATTAGCGAATGATGCCACGGTTAGATTTTGCTGAGTTTTCCAGAAAATCACTGAACAACTTAACATACGGATTATTATTATCTGCAACCAGTTGTCCAATTTCTTCACGTGCTTCTTCCAGTGTTTTACCATTACGGTAAAGAACTTTATAAGCATTGCGAATTGCATGAAGATCTTCTTTAGCAAAACCTCGGCGTTTTAATCCTTCAATATTCAGCCCATAAGGGGTTGCGTGGTTTCCTTGTGCAATAACAAAAGGAGGAACATCTTGTGCCACACCTGAACATCCGCCCACCATAACGTGAGAGCCAATTTGACAAAACTGATGAACTGCACTCATACCACCGATAATCACAAAATCACCTAAAGTGACGTGACCACCAAGTGTTCCGTTATTAGCAATAATACAGCGGTCACCAATAATACAATCATGTGCGACATGCGTATTAATCATCAGTAAGTTGTCATTGCCGATTTTTGTGATATTGCCACCTTGGGTTGTTCCACGATGGATAGTCACACTTTCACGAATAAGGTTACGATCACCAATAATAACTTGTGTTGGCTCACCACGATATTTCAGATCCTGATTTGCTTCACCAATAGAGGCAAATTGATAAATCTGATTTTCTCGACCAATACGCGTATGCCCATTGATAACAACGTGAGATTTGATATCAGTACCTTCACCAATTTCAACGTTTGCACCAATAACGCAAAAAGGGCCAATGCGAACATTAGCACCAATTACTGCGCCCTCTTCAATAATCGAGGAAGGGTGAATGACTGCGGATTTATCTATCATAGGCTAGACCTCACGGCGGCGAGCACACATCATTTCAGCTTCGCAAGCAATTTCCCCATCAACTTTAGCGACGCCTTTAAAGCGAGCAACACCACGACGTTCTTTAATAAATTCTACCTCTAGGATCATTTGATCCCCAGGTAAGACAGGACGTTTAAAGCGAGCACCATCAATAGCAGCAAAATAGTAGAGCTCACCAGGTTCCAGCTTTCCTACACTTTTGAATGCTAAAATACCCGTTGCTTGTGCCATGGCTTCTAGGATCAATACGCCTGGGAAAATAGGTTTTCCTGGGAAGTGACCCTGAAAGAAAGGCTCATTAAAAGATACATTTTTTACTGCTCTTAGAAATTTCTTTTCTTCAAAATCAAGGACACGATCAACCAATAAGAATGGGTAACGGTGTGGAAGTAAATCTAAAATTTCTTCGATTTGCAGAGTATGATTCTCACTCATTGCAATACTCTTCCTGTCTAATAAAACTGCGTCTAATTAATAATAACACGACCTGCTGTGACTCAAAAAAGTGAGTTAACCCGCAGGTCGCAAAATAGGTAACAACCGTCGATGACGTACTTTGTTACTTGTCGCTACTTTCTACTTGACGTTCAAGCGACTTAAGTCTTTTTTGCATTTCATCAATTCGCAACACAAGTGCTGCGGTTTTACGCCATGCTTTGTTCGGTTGTAGCGGAATACCTGAAGAATAAACTCCCGGCTCAGTGATAGGACGCATTACCATACCCATTCCTGTTACCGTTACTTTATCACAGATTTCCATGTGACCATTGATAACACTTGCTCCACCAATCATACAGTAACGGCCTATTTTCAGGCTGCCCGCCATGATGACGCCCCCCGCAACAGCGGTATTGTCACCTATAATGACGTTATGTGCGATTTGGCACTGGTTATCAATGATAACACCATTACCGATAACTGTGTTATCTAATGCGCCTCGGTCAATTGTTGTACATGCACCGATTTCTACACGATCACCAATAACAACAGAACCTAATTGTGGAATTTTGATCCAATTACCACGTTCATTGGCATAACCAAAACCATCAGAGCCAATAACTGTTCCTGATTGAACTAAGCAATCTTTACCAATGATAACTTCATGATAAATCGATACATTTGCCCATAAACGGCTATTATCGCCGATATGCGCTTTTTTACCAACAAAACAACCTGCACCAATCACAACATTATCACCAAGGATAACATCCGATTCGATAACGGCATTTGCACCCACTGACACATTTTTCCCTAATTTAGCATCAGGAGAAATCACAGCGCTTGGGTGAATATCTTGTGCTGGTTGTGGAGTTGTATCCATAATCTGCGCCATTTGAGCATAGGCAGTATACGGGTTTTTTACCACAAGTGCGGCAACCGGACAGAATGGAAGATCGGCTTCTGTTAATACAACAGCAGCTGCTTGACATTCAGTTAATTTCTCACGATAGCGACTATCAGAAAGAAATGTAATTTGTTCGCTATTTGCTAGGCTCATTGAAGCAAGACCGGCGATAGTGATATCACCATCGCCGTGTAACTGTGCATTCAATTGCTGAGCAAGATCAGCTAATCGAATTGAAAACATCTATTATTTAACCTGTTTTTGAACCTGAGCAGTAATATCTTTACCATCTGCGAAATAAGGTACAGTGTTAGCATCTAAAATAACATCATAGCCTTCTTTCTTCGCTACTGCATCAACAGCATCTAATACACGTTTCATGATTTTGTTACGTTCTTCAGCTTGACGACGGCTAAAGTCTTGCTCAAAAGCTTGTGCTTTTTGTGCATATGCTTCACGTTTAGCAACCAGATCTTTCTCTGTATTTGCACGTTGTGTTGCATTCATGGTTGGTGCATCTTTTTGATATTTCTCAACAGCAGTCTGTAATGCTTTACCTAAGTTCTGCAATTCAGTATCACGTGATTTGAATTCATTTTCCAATTGCTTCTCTACCGCATCACGGTTAGGAATTTGTTGGAGAACTTGACCGATGTTCACAACACCTACTTTATCTGCGGCTTGAACACCAGCTGACATGGTCAATGCCATTCCTAGGGCAGCGGCACATAACAATTTTTTCACGATTAAACTCCTTAAAACCAAAAATAATTTTTTGTCAGAAATCGGATGCCTAATTCAATATTGAATTAGGCATCAACTTTACTTACATCGCTACCACGTTCTACCAATATTAAATTGGAATTGCTCTGATTTATCGCCTTCATAATCTTTTATTGGTTTAGCATAAGAGAATACTAACGGACCTAAAGGTGATAACCATTGTAACGCAACACCAGTTGAAACACGTATATCACTTGCTCGGCTATAATCAGGCATACCTGCGGTCCAAGCAGAGTTTGTGCTACTCCAATTGGTATCCCACACTGTACCCGCATCAACAAACACCGATGTTCTAACTGAAGATGAATATTTATCATCGACAAATGGTGTTGGTGTGATCAGCTCAAAGCTTGCCACTGCCATGGCATTACCACCGATTGCATCACTTGATGGTTCACCTGGTTTTGGCTTGCCATTTGCATCAAGATAAATCGCTTTAGGACCGATATTATTTGAACGGAAACCACGAACAGTACCAGAACCACCGGCATAGAAGTTTTCATAGAATGGTAATTCTTTACCACCTAAACCATCACCGTAGCCTAAACGGCCTTTAAATAGCGTTACCCAAGATTCTTTTTCATTAATTGGGTAATAAGCCATACCGTCCCAAGTCACTTTGTAGTACTTGTTGTCAGAGCCAGGTACAGTCACACGCCCACTTAAGTTACTTCTCACACCAGATGTTGGGAAGAAACCACGGTTTAAGTTATTGAAGGTCCAACCCAAACTGACAGTATAGTCGTCAGCATTAAAGGATTCACGCTTATCAAAGCCTGGGTTTTCACCCATACTTTCTAGATAACGCCACATTGCAACCTGCGGTTCCATACGTGACAGACCATTGTGAGTATAGCCTAAGCCAAGACGTGCTGAGTTATATTCATTAATTGGGAAACCTAAAGTTCCATCAACACCATAAGATTTATTGGTATAACCTGATAAATCAGCGTCATTTGCACGGAAGTCGTTATAGAAGATACGACCACCTAAGCTTACACCATTAACGGTAAAATACGGGTCAGTAACAGACAATTCAGCATAAGTTGAGTAATCATTTTTACTCGCATTAATCGCAACTGCGTTACCTGTACCTAACCAGTTATCTTGGGTAACACCCACTTGGAAACTCACACCACTTTCAGTACCGAAACCGACACCAAAGTTAAGAGAACCCGTGTTACGCTCTTTTACGCGATAAACAATATCAACTTGATCAGGTGAACCTGGAATACGTTGCGTTTCTGTTTCAACCGTTTCGAAATACCCCAAACGATTTAAACGCTCTTTACCTTGTTCAACTAAATCGCTACCTAACCATGCACCTTCCATTTGACGCATTTCACGGCGTAAAACAGAGTCCTTCGTGATGTCATTACCTGCGAAACGTACTTGACGAACATAGAAACGGTTTCCTGCATCTACGTTTACATGCAGTTTAACGGTTTTATTTTCATCATTAATTTCAGGATTAGTCATAACACGAGGATAAGCATATCCATAACGGCCTAACAGATTTTTAATATCATTTTCTGTTTTAGTCACTTGCGCGCCATTATAAAGAGAGCCGGGAGCAATTTGGATAAGCTCTTCAATATCTTTGGTATAGCCTGCCGTATTACCATTGATTTCGGTATTTTCTACCGTGTATTTATCACCTTCTTTCAGGTTAATGGTAATGTAAATTCCTTTTTTGTCTGGTGTTAAGCTGACATTAGTTGATTCAATATCAAAGCGAGCATAACCACGATCGAGATAGAAACTTCTTAATGTTTCTAAGTCACCAGCTAGTTTTTGTTTTTGATATTTTTCATCCGCAGCTAAGTTCCACCAAGGCACATCATCACGTAATTGGAAGCGGTTAACGAGCTCAGCGGTAGAAAACGCTTTATTACCAACAATGTTGATTTGCTGAATTGTTGCTGATACACCTTCTGCAAATACGAGTTTTAAATCAACACGATTACGAGGAAGAGGTGTAACAACTACTTTTACAGTTGCATTATATTTACCAACACTATAATAGAAATCTTCAAGCCCTTTTTCGATATTCGCTAACATTGTACGGTCGAGTGTCTCGCCAATACGAATATTAGAAGCCTCAAGATTCTGTTTTAGCATATCTTCTTTGATTGCTTTGTTACCAGAGAAAGTAATGCTGGCAATTGTTGGACGCTCTTTTACTTGAACAATTAGTGTACTTCCGTCACGTAGAACACGGACATCATCAAAATTTCCTGTCGCAAATAACGAACGGATTGTTCGACTGATATCATCATTGCTAACCGAGTCTCCAACCCGGACAGGCATGTTCAGTAATGCTGCACCAACGGCGACGCGTTGAAGACCTTCAAATTGAATGTCCTGAACTACGAATCCGTCTGAACCGTATGCAGTGGCGCTGCCCAGCAGCAGCGACGCTATAAGCAACTTTTTCATCGCCATCGTTGTTTTGTGTTTTCCTAACCGGTCCCTGCTTACCAATTATAAGCGAGAGAAATCATTGAAAAGTGCAAGTCCCGTTAAAAGCATCAGTGCCATAATACCAATACGATAACAGAAGTCTTGTACACGCTCAGATACCGGCCCTCCCTTTATCTTTTCGATAACCAGGAAAAGCAGGTGCCCGCCATCTAAGACAGGCAGGGGAAACAAGTTAATGATCCCCAAATTGACACTAATAAGCGCCATAAACATCAAATAATAAACAAACCCAGAATCAGCAGACATTCCTGCGCCTTTCGCGATAGAAACAGGTCCACTAAGGTTAGTTAATTTGACGTCACCAACCACTAACTTGCCAATCATTTTGACAGTTAAACCCATCAACTGCCATGTTTTATCAGAAGCTTCATACAGTGCTGAAAATGGGTTGTATTGTTGCATTATCAAGTATTGCTCATCAGGAGGTAATACTTGTAATTGCGCACCAACTTGCCCTACTTCAGTGCCGTCTTTCAGTGTAATAGCTGTCGGTGTAATCATTAATTCCAATGACGAGCCATTACGTTCAACAAGAAGAGCCAATGCTTTATTTGGGCTTTGTCGAACAAAATAAGTAAATGGATGCCATGTATCAATTGGCTGACCATCAACTGTAACGATACGATCCCCTGCCTGTAAACCTGCTTTTTCAGCAGCAGAGCCTACCGTTACTTCAACAATTTTCGAGTCTAATCTCGCGCCAACAGGCATAATCCCTAAAGATAAGATGGGATCTTGTTTTTCAGGATCAAAATTCCACTGCTGTAAATTCAGTATATTCTCACTCTCAGAGAGAGAATTTGGATCTGAAACAACGAATGAAACCTCTTTGGCACCAATTTTACTGACTAATGCTAAACGAACTGAATTCTGATCAGGCGTTTCGATACCAGCAACGGATTTTAGTTCCATTCCAGGCGTTAATTTTGCTTGTTCTGCAATAGAATTCGGACGAATGTCTGCAATTACAGGTTTTAATGCAGGTACACCTATCATAAAAACAATCCAATAGGCGACGATTGCTAACAAGAAGTTGGCAATCGGTCCTGCAGCAACAACAGCGGCTCGTTGCCCCACTGTTTTATTATTAAATGCTAGATGACGTCGTTCAGGTGGAACTTCACCAACACGTTCATCTAACATTTTTACATAGCCACCCAAAGGTATCCATGCGATAACAAATTCAGTGCCGTGTTTATCTACCTTTCGCCAAATAGCTTTTCCGAAACCTATAGAAAAACGCTCAACATAGATCCCACAACGCCTAGCTACCCAAAAATGCCCAAACTCATGTACCGTAATCAAAATACCTAAAACGATAATAAATGCGGCAAGATTCCACAGGATACCCATTACTTACCTTTATAGTTTAAAGCCAGAAGAAATCAGGAAGACCAATCCTGCAAAAACTGGGATAGCTGCAGTCAAACTATCAATTCTATCAAGCACACCACCATGCCCAGGTATTAATTGGCTACTGTCTTTTATGCCCGAAACACGTTTAAACATACTTTCAGCCAGATCACCAAATACCGATACAATGACAACAACACCTGATATTAATAATAAATTATCGGGAACTTCGATTACTGGTGCAAAATAGGTAAATAACCCTGAAGCTACACCAGCAGTAATCAATCCACCAACTAACCCTTCAAGGGTTTTTCCTGGAGACACTTTAGGAGCCATTTTATGTTTCCCCATTAAGCGTCCAAATGCATAAGCACCAGAGTCAGCAGCCCAAACTAATATCATGACATACAATAACCACCATGCACCTGTGTAAGTATCAGTGTTATACCCCAACATACGCAATGCCATCATGCCACAATAAAAAGGAACAATCGTCAATATACCGAACAATAGCTTAATAAAAACTGAATTTTTCCACATATTGGCTGAATTCGGATAACTTACAACTAATAAAATTGCGGCTACCCACCAAATTAAACCAGCCCACAAACCATTTTTTATCATTGGGGTGTCGAGTAGGTGGTCAAAATTGGGTAAAGATAACTGCATAATTAATAACAATGCAGCAAAGCCTATCCCTGTTGCAATACGTTTACCTTGAGAGTGCCAGCCAATAAATTGCGCCCATTCCCAACCTGCTAAGCCTGATATTGCAATAATCACTAACCCAAAACCTGCTGGAGGTAGTAGAAATAGTGCTGCAATTACAATAGGGATTAAAATTAATGCGGTGATGACACGATACTTAAGCAAGTTATCCTCCCAGATTTATAGTATCTGTTTCTGATGTAGTACCACCGAAACGTCTTTCCCGTTTAGCAAAAGCATCTAGTGCATTCTGAAAAACTTGTTCATCAAAATCAGGCCATAAAACCTGTGTAAAATAAAGCTCAGCATAAGCTATCTGCCAAATAAGAAAATTACTTATGCGATGCTCACCACCTGTACGGATCACAAGATCGACACAAGGTTGATTATGCAAGCAAAGATGTGAAGATATGGCATTTTCATTAATATCTTCGAGATTAATTTCTCCTTTTGAGAGAGAGGTCGCTAATTGTTTTACGCTTTGAGTAATATCCCATCGTCCACCGTAATTAGCAGCAATATTCAAATTAAGCCCTGTATTATTCGCAGTTAGTGCAACAGAATTTTTAATTCTGTCTTGTAGGCGACGGCTAAAACGACTGATATCGCCAATAACCGTAAGTTTAACATTGTGTTTATGTAGGCTTTTCACTTCGTTGTCTAAGGCGAAGACAAATAATTCCATGAGAGAACTGACTTCTTGCTCAGGCCTATTCCAGTTTTCGCTACTAAATGCGTATAACGTTAGTGATTCAATTTTGTGTTTTACGGAAAAGCTAACCGCATCCCGAACTGCTTTAATTCCCGCGCGATGCCCCGTTACTCGGAGTTTCCCTTGCTTTTTAGCCCAGCGTCCATTGCCATCCATAATGATAGCAACATGCTTTGGTTTTGATGCGGATGAATCGTCACTGGATAAGTTCACTCAATTTAACCCTTTGCTAATCTGATACTGATACAGACAGTCCTCTTCGGATAACCCATGCACAAAAAAAAACCGTGTCACCCACGGCCTTTGGCAAAGCCTCAAAGTTGCTAAAGCAGTAGCTTTAGTAATGAACTGTTAATTTTCATTATTGTCTTTAGTGATTCGGCAACTATACCATTAGCCAGAAAGACGAACAAACACCCTATATTAAATATAATCGCCATTATACAAATTGAGTGATTATCTGATGAGTTTTTAATCTGGCTAATTTATCAATTTCTAGAACATCATTAATACTTTGAGGCTCTGATAGGTCAAAATGTTCAACAACTTTGCGATTAATTTTAGCAATATCAGTAAATTTCACTTTTTCGTGTAAAAAAGCATCAACAACGACTTCATTAGCCGCATTTAACACTGTTGTTGCCGCTTGCCCACGCTTAGATGCTTCAATGGCAAGTGCTAAACAAGGATAACGTTGGTAATCTGGGCGAATAAATTCTAGCGATTGAATCTCAAAAAAATCTAATGCTTTTGCACCTGATTGAGTACGATGCGGATAAGCCATTGAGTACGCAATTGGTGTTCTCATATCAGGTTCACCAATTTGAGCAATAATACTGCCATCACGATAGCGAACCATTGAGTGGATAACTGATTGAGGGTGAATAATTACTTCCATTTCCTCTTCTGAAGCATTAAAAAAATAGCAAGCTTCTATATATTCCAACCCTTTATTCATCATTGTTGCTGAATCAACTGAGATTTTGCGTCCCATCGACCAATTTGGATGAGCACAAGCTTGGTCTGGCGTCATTGCCTCAAGTTCTTCTAACGGGGTATAACGAAAAGGTCCACCTGATCCCGTTAGTAAAATACTGGTCACGCCTTCATCAGCTAAAGATGCATGGCCTAAATTTTCTTGGATGGCTTTAGGTAAACTTTGATAAATTGCGTTATGTTCACTGTCAATCGGCAAGACAGTTGCGCCATACTTAGCTACTGCATCAAAAAAAAGACGCCCACTAGTTATCAGTGATTCTTTATTGGCTAATAAAATTCTTTTACCTTTCTCTATGGCTGCAAGTGTTGGTTTTAGTCCAGCAACACCAGTTATCGCAGACATAACTTGATCAGCTTCATCAAGTGCTGCTATCTCATTAATTGCATGGGAACCAGATAAAATCTCTGTTTTACAGGATGTATTGGCGAGTAACTGTCTAAGCTGATTTGCGCTTTGTTCATCAGACATCACTGCATATTTAGGTTGAAAGGTGACACATTGTTGCGCCATTTTATTTGCATTTTTTCCTGCAGCTAAGGCAAGAACCTGATACTCATCAGGATTATTTTCAATAACGGAAAGTGTGCTTGTTCCGATAGACCCTGTTGAGCCTAATATAGTTATTTGTTTCATTTATTAATCAATCAGTATGTCTACAACGTTTTAATTAAAGAGAATTATATCAGTATGACAAGGTAAATGAGGGAGAAAGATGAAAACTTTAATAAATAATGTGACAAAAAGAAGGTATTAAGCACGAAATTTCAAATAAATAACCAAAAATAATGCCGCTAAAAGCGGCATTATCAAAAAAAGATATAAAATTAGAATTCCATTAGCTCTGCTTCTTTCAGCGCTAATGCTTCATCAATTTTTTTAATGAACATATCAGTTAATTTCTGAATGTCATCTTGTGAACGGCGCTCATCATCTTCGCTAATTTCTTTATCTTTCAGTAATGCTTTTACTTTATCATTAGCATCACGGCGGATATTACGAACAGATACACGACCTTGTTCCGCATCACCACGAACAACTTTGATTAAGTCCTTACGACGTTCTTCAGTTAATGGTGGGAGTGGAACACGAATAATCGTACCAGCAGATGAAGGATTTAAACCTAAATCTGATGCCATAATCGCTTTTTCGACAGCGGGTGCTAAAGTACGGTCGAAAACCGTAATTGCCAGTGTACGGCCATCTTCTGCAACAACGTTAGCCACTTGGTTTAATGGGGTTGGCGCTCCGTAGTATTCCACTACAATACCGTCTAAAAGGCTTGGAGACGCACGACCAGTACGAACTTTATTAATCTGGCTTTTTAGTGCTTCAACGCTTTTATCCATGCGTTCTTGAGCATCTTTTTTGATTTCATTAATCACGTTATAAACCCTTGGGAACTGGTTATCTTCCAGTCGATATCAAACTCTATCGACATAAATGAATTGGCGTACTATTGATGTTAACGCCAAATTATACCGTTGTCTCTGTGTATTAAGCGTGAGAAATCAAAGTTCCTTCACTTTCACCCATTACAACCCGACGTAATGCACCTGGTTTATTCATATTGAATACGCGGATAGGCAAATTATGATCTCGGGCTAATGTGAATGCAGCAAGATCCATGACTTTCAATTCACGTTCTAATACATCCTGATAAGTCAGTGTTTCATAAAGTACTGCATCAGGATCTTTGGTTGGATCGGCTGAATACACGCCGTCCACTTTCGTTGCTTTTAGCACAACGTCAGCTTCAATTTCGATACCGCGTAAACACGCAGCAGAATCGGTAGTAAAGAATGGGTTACCTGTACCAGCCGAGAAAATAACAACTCGACCATGGCGTAATAAGCTAATTGCTTCTGCCCAACTGTAGTTATCGCAGACACCATTCAGTGGAAATGCAGACATAAGGCGTGCGTTTACATAAGCACGATGCAATGAGTCACGCATTGCTAAGCCATTCATTACTGTTGCAAGCATTCCCATGTGGTCACCGACAACACGGTTCATACCTGCTGCTGCAAGACCGGCGCCACGGAACAAGTTACCACCGCCAATTACAACACCGACTTGTATACCCAATTCAACGAGTTCTTTGATTTCCTGAGCCATGCGATCAAGTACGCTCGCATCAATACCAAAGCCTTCTGCGCCTTGCAGAGCTTCACCACTCAGTTTTAATAAAATTCGCTGATATACGGGTTTTGCATTGGTTGCCATGGTGTTCTGTCCTAAGCAGATTAGTCAATTGGAGGTTTTAGATAGCTTCTCTTTTAATAAAGAAAATAAACAGTCAGTGGAGATTGTAACAAAACAGAACCGCCATTAGGCGGCTCTGTTAACGCTAAGCGTTATTATTTGCTCATTGCAGCAACTTCTGCTGCGAAATCAGCTTCAACTTTCTCAATACCTTCACCTACTTCGAAACGAACGAAGTTGATAACATCAGCATTGTTTTCTTTCAGCAGTTCACCAACAGTTTTGCTTGGATCCATTACGAAGTGCTGACCAGTCAGAGAAATCTCACCGGTGAATTTGTTCATGCGACCAATAACCATTTTTTCTGCGATTTCGCGTGGTTTACCTGATTGCATTGCGATATCCATCTGAATTTGGTGTTCATGCTCAACAACATCAGCAGGAACATCTTCAGGACGAACATATTCTGGTTTGCTTGCAGCAACGTGCATAGCAATGTGTTTGATCAGTTCTTCGTTAGCGCCTTTAGCTGAAACTAAAACACCGATACGAGCACCGTGCAGATAAGTACCTAATTCTTCAGCTTCTAATACAGCAACGCGACGAATATTGATGTTCTCACCAATTTTAGCAACTAATGCAGTACGTGCTTCTTCGAATTTAGCTTTCAGAGCTTCGATATCATCAGTTTTGTCTGCTAATACAGTAGCCATAACTTCTTTACCGAAAGCGATGAAACCAGCGTCTTTAGCAACGAAGTCTGTTTCACAGTTCAGTTCAACCAGCGCACCGAATTTACCATCAGCAGCAACTTCTGCAAGGATGATACCTTCAGCTGCAACACGGCCTGCTTTTTTAGCCGCTTTTGCTTGACCTGATTTACGCATGTTGTCGATTGCTAATTCGATATCACCATTAGCTTCAACCAGCGCTTTTTTACATTCCATCATGCCTGCGCCAGTACGTTCACGCAGTTCTTTTACCAATGCAGCGGTAATTCCAGACATTTGTTTCTTCCTCGACTTTTCTATGGGCTAGCCATAGATGTTCTCATAGCAGATGTGTAAAGGGGGCCTATTGAGGCCCCCTAACCAATATATAGCAATACCTGGTTAAATAAGGGCTCTTACGAGCATGCCTTATTATTCAGCTTCGACTAAGCCTTCTTCAGCCTGAACAGCCAGATCTTGAGAACGACCTTCACGAACAGCTGTAGCTGCAGCGGTCAGATATAATTTAACCGCACGGATTGCATCGTCATTACCAGGGATAATGAAGTCGATACCATCTGGATCAGAGTTAGTATCAACGATAGCAAATACTGGGATACCCAGGTTGTTTGCTTCTTTGATAGCAATGTGTTCGTGTTCAGCATCGATAACAAACAGAGCGTCAGGTAAACCGCCCATGTCTTTGATACCACCCAGGCTGTTTTCTAACTTACCAAGTTCACGAGAACGCATTAACGCTTCTTTCTTGGTCAGTTTGTCAAAAGTACCGTCCTGAGACTGAGATTCTAAATCTTTCAGGCGTTTGATTGACTGACGAACAGTTTTCCAGTTAGTCAGCATACCGCCTAACCAGCGGTGGTTTACAAAAAACTGGTCACAGCTTTCTGCTGCTTCTTTAACAGCTTCAACGGCAGAGCGCTTAGTACCAACAAACAGGATTTTGCCTTTACGAGAAGCAATTTTGTTCAGTTCAACCAGAGCTTCATTGAACATTGGAACAGTTTTTTCCAAGTTAATGATATGAACTTTGTTACGCGCACCAAAGATGAATGGTTTCATTTTTGGATTCCAGTAACGAGTTTGGTGACCGAAGTGAACACCGGCTTGCAGCATATCGCGCATTGAAACAGTTGCCATTTTAGACCTCTATAAATTTAAATTTGGGGTTATTTCGTCCACAAATCCCATACGACCGACTCATCAGCTGTAAAGGTTTTAACCTTTACATAAGAGCACCCCGGCGTTATGTGCCGATTTGTGTGTGTAATTAACACAATTGAATGTTCAGATTTACTGTTACTACTCTGGATGTGATGCAATAACAGAACTCCGGCGCGCTTTATACCATAAATAACCTTAAGAAACCACTATTACTTGTATTTGATAACGGCGTATTTGACATAAAATTGGAGATATTAAACAGTGAAAAAAGAGATTATTAAAGCGATTGCTGTGAATATTGCTCTAATATCAAATCACTATAAAAAATGCCAAAGAGAAAAGCGCAATATGTAAAGACAATCAGATTCAGAAGGCGTAATGTTCGTGATTATTCTCGATATCAGGCAGATTACACACATCCTATTTATTGGCATGCCCACTTTCTGCTGATATCATAAATGGTAATCAGAATTATTTCTCATCATCATTCATTTAACCCGCAATACAAAATATGAAACAACCAACTTGTGTTATGTCATGAGTATTGTGGCCTTAATCTAAACGAAGAACTCAAATGGCTATTGTAATCAAGACAGAAGAAGATATTCAAAAAATGCGCGTCGCAGGTCGTCTTGCGGCAGAAGTTCTTGAAATTATCGCACCTTTCGTAAAACCAGGCGTAAATACTGCTGAATTAGACCGTATTTGTCATGAACATATTGTTAATGTACAACAGGCAATCCCTGCTTGTCTGAACTACCATGGTTTCCCTAAATCAGTTTGTATTTCTGTTAACGATGTTATTTGCCACGGTATTCCTAGCGAAGAAAAAATCCTTAAAGATGGTGATATTGTTAATATTGACGTCACTGTTATTAAAGATGGTTTTCATGGCGATACCTCAAAAATGTTTATCGTAGGAAAACCAACCATTCAAGGTGAGCGTTTATGTCGTATCACCCAAGAAAGCCTATATTTAGCAATTAAAATGGTAAAACCGGGTATTCGCTTACGTGAACTGGGTAAAGCTATTCAAAAATTTGTTGAAGGGCATGATTTTTCGGTTGTTCGTGAATACTGCGGTCATGGTATCGGAGAAGGATTCCATGAAGAGCCACAAGTTCTCCACTATGATGCAGATGATAGTGGTGTTGTGTTACAAAAAGGGATGGCATTTACCATTGAACCTATGGTTAATACTGGTGATTATCGTATTCGTACAATGAAAGATGGTTGGACTGTTAAAACTAAAGACAGAGGCTGGTCTGCACAATATGAACACACCTTAGTCGTTACTGATAACGGCTGTGAAATCATGACATTACGCAAAGAAGAAGAGCCGTTTATTTCTGCGGTTTTAATTAACGAATAACACTCTTTAGTTTACCGTGTAAAGGCGACATATTTTTTCGAGATGTGTCGCTTTTCTTATTTTATTTGTAATGGAATAGCAGAATTGCTAGTCAGGTTATCGTTTTAACATTAGTCTTAATGCCATAGGCAAATATTGAGTAAGAAGACGAATGATGACCACTAAAAACGTATTTCAAACACAGCCCCCTTCCCCTTTTTTGCTGACGAAAAACACACAAAATCACACTGAGCTAAAACAATCTATCGAACAATTTCAGTCTTGGTTAGCTGATGCTTTTCACCACAATGTCGATATAACTTTATTGCTTCAAGCCCGTAGCCATTTTATTGACCAACTCTTAACACAATTATGGCGTTATACTCAATTATCTGATTATCCTGACCTTAGCATTATTGCTGTTGGTGGTTATGGTAGGCAAGAGTTACACCCACTTTCTGATATTGACCTTCTGTTTTTAAGTGATTCACCTTTATCGCCAGAAATAGCCGACAAAATCAGTAAATTAATTACCTTACTTTGGGATGTTCGTCTTGAAATCGGTGTCAGCGTTAGAACAATGGAAGAGTGTCTTTTAGAAGGTCTCTCTGATTTAACAGTAGCGACAAATTTACTAGAAGCTCGCCTTGTTTGTGGTAATCAATCACTTTATCAACAGTTAATTAATCATATTTTCAGCCAAGGATTTTGGCCATCACCTGATTTTTTTGCGGCAAAAATAGAAGAACAAAAACAAAGACATAATCGATTTCATAGTACCAGTTATAACCTAGAACCAGATATTAAAAGTAGCCCCGGCGGTCTTCGCGATATTCACACGCTAATTTGGGTTGCTCATCGACATTTTGGTGCAACCTCTATCTCAGAAATGGTGAACTTTGGCTTTTTAACTCCCGCTGAAGGACAAGAACTACTAGAATGCCAATACACTTTGTGGAAAATTCGCTTTGCATTACACCTGGTACTTTCTCGCTACGACAATCGCCTACTATTTGATAGACAACTTAACGTTGCTCAATACTTAAATTATCAAGGAGAAGGCAATCAGCCGGTTGAAAAAATGATGAAGGATTATTATCGCGTTACTCGCCGTGTTAGTGAGTTAAACGATATGTTACTTCAATTATTTGATGAAGCCATCCTTGCTTTACAACCCAATGTAAAACCACGACCATTAGATAATGAATTCCAGCTAAGGGGCTCTCTCATTGATGTTATCGATGATAGCTGTTTTCTTGATGATCCTATCGCCATTATGCGTCTATTTTTGCGTATGGCAGAACATAAAGAGATCACGGGAATTTATTCTACAACACTACGCCATTTACGTTATGCGCGTCGTCATTTAGTCCAACCTTTATGTGAGTACCCACTAGCACGCCAAGTTTTTATGCAGATCTTGCGTCATCCTCATGCCGTTTCTGGCGCATTTGTACCTATGCACAAACACAGTGTACTCGCAGCTTACTTTCCACAATGGAATAACATTGTAGGGCAAATGCAGTTTGATTTATTCCATGCCTATACTGTTGATGAACACACGATCCGTGTTTTACAAAAACTCGAAAGCTTTGGTTCTCTAGAAAACCATGAAAAGCACCCACTCTGTGTTGATATTTACCCACAACTTCCACAACTTGAATTGCTCCGTTTAGCTGCACTTTTTCATGATATAGCTAAAGGCCGACATGGTGATCACTCTGTGCTAGGTGCTCAAGATGTTGCCCACTTTGCCCAACAACATGGCCTAAATCAAAGGGAATCAGCATTAGTTGAATGGTTAGTTAGTCATCACTTACTTATGTCTGTTACAGCACAAAGACGTGATATTCAAGATCCTGACATCATTTTTCAGTTTGCATCAGAAGTAAAAAATGAAAGTCGATTACGCTACCTTTTATGTTTAACTGTTGCTGATATCTGCGCGACCAACAGTAGCTTATGGAATAGTTGGAAACAGAGCTTGCTACGTGAGCTTTTTCTATCGACAGAAGCGCAATTACGCCAAGGTATGCATTCTATTCCTGATTTACGTGAACGCATCCGTCATCATCGTTTGCAAGCACTAACTATTTTACGTACAGAGCATGTTGATGAAGAAAAATTACAAGCAATTTGGGGGCGTTGTCACGCCGATTATTTTTTACGGCACACACCAGAACAGATTGCTTGGCATGCCCTTGCTTTAATTGAACATAATAGTGCTACTCCCATGGTATTAATTAGCCAGCAAACAGAACATGGTGGCACGGAAATATTTATTTGGTGCGCAGATAGACCCTCTCTTTTTGCCTCCGTTGCAGGTGAACTTGATAGACGTAATTTAAACATCCATAACGCACAAATATTTACTAACCGCGATAATATGGCTATGGATACCTTTATTGTGTTAGAGCCTAATGGTAAGCCTCTTGCCATTGATAGATATAATGCTATCCGCAACGCTTTGATCCAAGTTGTATCAGCTCCTTATAACACCAATGCGAAAACACGTTCACTACCTGCAAAATTACGCCATTTTGATGTTCCAACAAAAATTAATTTTGTCGAGTCTAATCATAATAAACGCACTTATATGGAATTATTTGCACGAGATCGCCCTGGTTTATTAGCAATTATTGGTAAAGTTTTTGCTGATCTTTCATTGTCCTTACATGGTGCAAGGATCACCACAATAGGTGAACGTGTTGAGGATTTCTTCGTATTAACCGATAGTGAAAATAAAGCGTTAAACCAAAAAATGAAGAATGAAGTCGTAGAAAGGTTGACAAAAGCACTAGTTTCAAAGGATAAAATATAGGAACCCACGACAATACATATAGGAAATACTATTGATGCAAGCATTACAATCTATTATTGATAACGCCTTTGAACATCGTGCAGATATCACTCCAAACAACGTTGAGCCTCATATTCGTGATGCAATTAATAACGTTATTACACAGTTAGACAGCGGAAAACTGCGAGTGGCGGAAAAAATTGACGGTCAGTGGGTGACTCATCAATGGTTAAAAAAAGCGGTTCTACTCTCTTTTCGTATTAATCACAACCAAGTGATAGACGGCAGTGAAAGTCGCTATTTTGACAAAGTACCTATGAAATTTGCTAATTATGACCAAGCACGTTTTGAAAAAGAAGGTTTTCGTGTTGTCCCTCCAGCAGCCGTTAGACAAGGTGCTTATATCGCTCGCAATACTGTTTTAATGCCTTCTTACGTTAATATTGGTGCTTACGTTGATGAAGGTAGCATGGTTGATACATGGGCTACAGTAGGTTCATGTGCTCAAATCGGTAAAAATGTTCACCTCTCTGGCGGTGTAGGAATTGGCGGTGTCTTAGAGCCACTACAAGCAAATCCAACCATCATTGAAGATAATTGTTTTATTGGCGCACGTTCTGAAATTGTTGAAGGCGTTATTGTTGAAGAAGGCGCGGTTATTTCAATGGGTGTTTATATTGGTCAAAGTACCAAGATTTATGATAGAGAAACGGGCGAGGTACACTATGGCCGAGTACCCGCCGGCTCTGTCGTCGTTTCAGGTAATTTACCATCTAAAGATGGCAGCTATAGCCTTTATTGCGCGGTTATTGTGAAAAAAGTGGATGCTAAAACGCGTGGAAAAGTTGGTATTAATGAATTGTTAAGAACTATCGACTAATATAAGAACAGCGGATAGAATTAATTCTGTTCGCTATTCTTTCACCCATTTTTCTATCAGGTGCCAATATATGTACGATAATTTAAAAAATTTAGGGATCCCGCATCCTGAAGATATTGACCGCTACACCCTACGCCAAGAAGCTAACAACGATATTTTAAAAATCTATTTTCGCAAAGACAAAGGTGAATTCTTTGCAAAAAGCGTAAAATTTAAATATCCGCGTCAACGTAAAACGATTTCTGATGGTCAATCAGGGCAAGGTTTTAAAGAAGTAAATGAAATCAATGCTAACTTACGTTATGTGATTGAAGAATTAGATCAAATTTGCCAACAAGACCAAGTAGAAGTCGATTTAAAACATAAAATTCTGGACGATTTACGCCATCTTGAACATGTTGTCGCAAACAAAATTGCTGAAATTGAAGCTGATTTAGAAAAACTAACTCGTCGTTGATAATATCATACAAAGACTAATTAATTTTAGTCAATTTAAGACATTAGTTTTACATAAAGTACCGCTTATTTGCTGATAAAATGGAAATAAGCGGTATTTAAAATATGACACTTTACTCATTTCTGTATTAACCAATGAGATTTACCAAATTATTTTCTCATTTAACCTAATTGACTAACCCAGTTCTCTATCCAATCTATTGCAAATATTTCTGGTTCAGCAACATCCATACCATCTATTTTCAGTATGTCACCAATACGCGTTGCTTGATGCTCTTGTAATAGTTCTTCAAACTGTATCCCTGCACCACAAAAATGGTCATAACTACTATCACCTAAAGCAATCAAGCCATAGCGTAGATCCGGCTGATATCCTACATTATCACGCAGTTCATGAAATAAAGGTGCGATAGTATCAGGTAGATCCCCTTGCCCTGTGCTCGATGTTATCACTAACACGGTTGAATATTTTTGCCAATCTGAAAGAGTTCCTTCTTCATAAACATTAGCTTGGTGTTTATGCTCAAGTAAAATACGTTGAGCCTCTTCAGCAACCGCTAATGCATTTCCATAAACTGTACCTACAAAAATACCGATTTTAGCCATAATATCCTCTATTTCATCTATCAATAAACATAGAAAGCCATATCCTACCGTTATCAATATACAAATTATGTACCTTATTTCTCAAGAATAAATTCTTTATAAATTTTATTCCATTCGGTGCGCTCTTTAGAAAATCGCCAAAAAATATCGTTCATAGGCAAAGATTCATTTATTGTTTTAGCCACTAATTTACATGCCCATTTAGGTACTAAATTATTTTTAAAATCTTTAGATTGCAGCAAAAGGAATAAATTTTCATATAACATATTTAATTTATTAAAGGCATTATTACTTTTCTTTTGTTTTTCTAGATACTTACTCGGAAAAAAATACTTATACATTCTAAAGAAGAGTCTCTTAGGATTTTCTAATGATTCATGATAAAGGCACAATTGAGAAGAAGCATCTCTTATTTTATTAAAAAAATACTTTTTAAAATCAACATCATCTTTATAAATTGTAAAGAGTTTATATGAATCAACTTCCTCATAAATAGCATTTAATTCACGAACTTTAAATCCAGCCATTTTTTTATATTTATATCGAGATCACTAATAATCAAATTTACTTCATTTAACCTCTCATTCAAATCTACAACACTTAATTTAAAAAAATTACTATTTAAATTAATATTATTTCCTCTATCTCTTAATTTATTAACATCAATACTAAGTTCATTAATAAATTTATTATCAATATTCTCATCATTACAATTAATAAGATGAGATATATGAATTATAGATCTCATAATATTAAGCGAACTTTCATTTAAGGCCTCTAAATACTCATTTAATCTTTCTTTTTTTTCATTAATTTTCTTTATTATTTTTAAGTTTTCATTATTTATTTCTCCTGTTAATTTGTTAATTTCCTTTGAGATTTCATTATTTTTCTCTCTTGTTAATTTGTTAATTTCCTTTGAGATTTCATTATTTTTTTCTCTTGTTAATTTTAAATCATCACTCTGTTCTTCTTTTTTATAATGCTTTATGTTGTTGTGAGATCCCGCTTCTATTGATTTATTATTACAATCATTTTCGGTTCGCACAACTTCAGGCTTTATTGATTGAACCTCCAACATTACTGACATTTTTTTATCATATACTTCTAATTGTTTTCTATTTTTAATTAATGATAAAACCCCATTGTTATTTATTTTATTTGCAATTTTATCAATATTATGAAAAATTTCTTTTTTATCTTTAGATATGAATTTATTAATTAATACATTTTTATCACTAAATAACATTTTAAAAAGTGTGCTATGTTTATTTTTACTCTTTAACAATGAAGAAAACAAACGATTAAGATCATCACCACTATTTAAATTCAAAATATCCACTTTTCCATCAGTGATTATTATATTATTAACCAACCCTTCTTTAAGGATAATTTTATTTAGCTTATCCAATCTATCTTTTTTATTTAAAATGTATTTATCAAGTGTGTTTTTTAATTCATAATTAAAATTTGAAAAAATAAACATCTTATCTTTGTTGAAAACCTTTAGCTCTTCATCTTTATATTTTATAAATGTAAATAGATCATTCTCATCAAAAGAGACCTTTTTACTATCTTCCAGTAAGAGTATAAATCTTTTATTATTTACTATTGGTAATGTTGAATTCATACTTACTCCTAGGTTCAGGTTAATACCTAAGAGAATTACATATTTTTCATCTATATTATTTCAATAAAAAAACACTCCCTGTCTACACATAAGAGTGTTTTTATAATTCAATCAAAAGTAATTTATTCTTTTTCTGTCGTGTCCAAAGACCGGATATATTCATCCATTTCAGTTTTTAAATTATCTGACTTAGGACCAAAAATTGCTTGAATACCAGAGCCGACAACGACTACACCTGCAGCGCCCAATCTTTTCAATTCATCACGATCAACCTTATCGATCTCTTTTACACCAATGCGTAAGCGTGTGATACATGCATCTAAACTACTGATATTATCTTTACCACCAAAAGCAGTAACTAAAGATTGTCCCATCGCGCTTTTATCCGCTTGTTTTGCGTTTTTATCTTCAACTTCTCGACCTGGTGTTTTCAGGTTTAGTTTCACGATTAAGAAACGGAAAATAGAGTAATAAGTTATGGCATAAAGTATGCCAATAATTGGGAACAGATACAGCTTGCTACTATTACCACTTAATACAATAAAGTCGATCAAGCCATGAGAGAAACTAGTACCATCACGCATACCTAACAAGATACAAATGACAAACGCTAAACCAGCCAAAATAGCATGAATAACATAAAGGATTGGAGCGACGAACATAAATGAGAATTCAATAGGCTCAGTGATCCCTGTCAAGAAAGCAGTTAATGCCGCAGAAATCATGATACCACCAACTTTTACACGATTCTCAGGGCGTGCTGAATGCCAAATCGCAATAGCAGCAGCAGGTAAACCAAACATCTTAAATAAGAAGCCACCTGACAACATACCGGCAGTTGGGTCACCGGCCATATAACGAGGAATATCACCGTGGAATACTTGTCCTGCACTATTTACATATTCACCCACTTGCATTTGGAACGGTACATTCCAGATGTGGTGTAAACCAAATGGTACTAATCCACGCTCTACAACACCATAAATACCAAAAGCAACAGCCGGATTTTGATAGGCTGCCCATTCAGAGAAACGTTGGATAGCTGTGCCGATAGGAGGCCAAATAAAAGCTAAGATAATCCCAACAAAAATAGCAATTAATCCTGAAATAATAGGAACAAAGCGCTTACCTGCAAAGAATCCTAAATACTCAGGTAATTTGATGCGATAAAAGCGGTTAAACATGGAGGCGGCAATAATACCTGCAATAATGCCCCCTAACACACCAGTATCAGTAAGATGCTGAGCCTCAATTTCAGCTGGAGAAAGCCCTAAAACCCAAGGAGCAACTACTATCATGGTTTTAGACATAATGCCGTAAGCCACTACAGAAGCTAGTGCTGATACCCCGTCATTATTGGTAAAGCCTAACGCAACACCAATGGCAAATATAAGTGGCATATTAGAGAAAACTGAACCACCCGCTTCTGCCATAACTTGAGAAACAGAAGAAGGTATCCATGATAGATCTGCGGAACCAACCCCTAATAAAATACCGGCAATAGGCAGTACAGATACCGGTAACATCAAGGACTTTCCGATTTTTTGTAAAACAACAAATAGGTTTTTAAACATCAAGCAGACTCCCGGAATGTGGGTTTTATATGTTGTAAGTTTTTTATTTGTTTAAAGTAGTGTGGGTTCTATTTCATAAACTTATCTAATGATAAGCCTTATTTATTTTACATCATAAAATAAATCGCTTAATGAATACATGATAGCTGTCACGTTTCAATACATGTGATCATAACTATTTGTAGAATTATATATTTTACAAATAGTTAATAGAGCTTGTGAATTTGCGCAAACTATCAAGACTTAAGTAAAAAAGCCTTGATAGTAACGAAATGAAACAAATATTGGGGATAAGAAAGGTATTAGAAGTGATGAGCTAAATCTTCACCATACTGCTCTAATTCAGGTCTTAATCCACGCCAACCAAATTGATTAATAAGATGTTGCCAAGGGAGATCCCATTTCGCCGTTAAATTTAGTGGTTGCAATGTGATTGGATGAATTAAGTTTAGATGGCTTGCATGTAACATCAAGCGATGAGATTGAAAATGATTTACAACACCACGGTTTTGACGTAAATCACCATGAGCCGTATCACCGATAATTGGGTGGCGAATGTGAGACATATGGCGACGTAGTTGATGCTTACGGCCTGTTTCAGGACACAATTCTAATAAACTAAATCGAGACGTAGGATAGCGCCCAAGCGCAACCTCTTTTTCAACGGTTGCTAATGGCTGGCAATGTGTTACACATTCTTGAATTTGTGGTGGTTGAGTTGCAAATTTGTCTGCAATTTTATCTAACTCCTCCACTAAAGGGCTATCAATGACTAACGCCTCTTCAACATATCCTCTGACAACAGCATGGTAAATTTTTTCTGTTTTATGTTGTTCAAAAGATTGAGAAAGAGCCCTAGCAACCTCAGAAGAAAGCGCCATTAATAGAACACCAGATGTAGGTCTATCTAAGCGGTGTACAGGAAAAACATGTTGCCCGATTTGATCTCTCAATGTTTGCATCACAAACACAGTTTCATGTCTATCTAGCCAACTGCGGTGAACAAGCCAACCAGCAGGTTTATTCACCGCAACAAGATATTCATCTTGATAAATAATATCTAACATTGTTGGCCTTATGATTTAAACATTGCGTCGAGTTCACGCAAATGATTGAGTAAATCCGTAAAGTCGCGACTTTCATCATCTTTGAATGCTTCTTCGTAATAAGGTGCTATTGCAAATGAATTAGGTAATGGCATCTCATTTTCAATCATTGATGACAATCGCGGAATCAATACCCACTGTAACCATTCGTGAGCACTCATTGTATCAATACAAAAAGGTTCAATACTTTCAAATGCTTGCTCAGCAGGTGATCCTAATTGCCATAGCTCAATGTTCTTCATCTCTTCTTCGATTAAGAGCAATTTCGCTAAGATGCGTTGTTCTGGAGTCATCATGTGTTCCTTATATAAAACTTACGAATAAGGATAACATTGGGATGGAATAGCAGAAAACAAATAAAAAAATAAAAGGAGCCGAAACTCCTTTTAGACAAGAAAAATAACTGTCTGTACAACACATGCATCCAAGCAAGACCGTTTTATCTATCCCTGTGATTAAGTCTGTATCCACATTAATGGAAATATCCTATTTCCTGTGCCCTTGATTACTTAACATTATTTCGGCCACCAAGCAGTCCTTTAGTTGGTGAACGTAGAATGCCAATAATTGATTAGTTAAACAACCCACAAAAAAAAAGCAATTAAATAAAAATAACCATAAATAAAAACAATAAGTTATTAAGTTATTGCTCCACTTAAATAAATCAAATCTACTCTTATACAAGAGCCCATTATCTAGAAAAAACAGACTCTTTTTTTGTAAGATATATCTCACACAGAGAATAGTTTTAGGACTACATCATTCACTATATACCACGACTAATTCTGATAAAAAAACAGATAAATTTTCTGCTAGAACTTCTCTTTTCTTTTGACCAAAAGTTTCAAGAATGACTTCACCAGAAACATTACATACAGAAATTATGTCATTTTCTGAATCTGTTGTGCCAATAAATAAAGTTGGTGTTAATTTCAACCGCTTTTGTGTTACCAAATGCCCAATAATATTTTCTTGTAGACGGATAAAATCTTCTTCACTCCAAACTTGGATTAAGCTCAAGTGTGTATCTCTAAAGCGAACTTGCATATCTCCCGCATACTGAGTGGTAAAGTAATTATGTAATTCAGGGCGGATAATGATCCCCATCGCTTTTTCAACTTTTTCTAGTTTATCCGTTCCCACAAAAGGCTGAGGTAGCCAATAAACGACTTCATCACCGGTTCTTGATATACAAACAGAAGGAACACCGTAGAGATCTGCACTCGCAGGAGGTAAACCTGATTTTTCTTGCCATAACTCAACATATTTTTGGGTGAAGGCTTTTAATTCAGAGGAAATGTTTTCAATCATGGTTATCAGCTTTATCTGTTAAATAAAAATTAGCCTTTATGTTACCTGATTATGTTGTTAATTCAGAGCATCAAAAATAAAGCATTCGTATACTATTGATGTTTCAATAGTATAATTAGTCTTCTTTTATTTTCAGTTAAAGTTAGGATGTAAATTATGTCTTTATATCAAGGTGATAAATCTCTTGAAACATTATCTTTAGGCAAAAAGACTCAATATCATGATCACTATGATGCCGAATTATTACAAGGCGTTCCTCGTAGCCTAAACCGAGACTCACTTTCTTTAACTGCTGAAAATTTACCATTTCATGGTGGTGATATTTGGACTATGTATGAACTCTCTTGGCTTAATAGCAAAGGGTTACCACAAGTTGCAATTGGTCATGTTGAATTAGATGCAAAGACTGAAAACCTCATTGAATCTAAAAGCTTTAAGCTATATCTCAATAGTTTTAACCAAACTCGCTTTGAAAGCTGGGATACCGTTGAAAAAACCTTACTTAAAGATTTAACCTCTTGTGCTAAAGGTAAAGTGAATCTGACTATTTACCCACTTTCGCATTTTACATCACAACCTATTGTTGATTTTGCTGGAGAGTGTATTGATGAACAAGACATTGAAATAGATAATTATCAGTTTGATGCACAATGGTTAAACGGATCGACAACCGATACATTGGTTGAGGAAACTCTAGTCAGTCATCTGTTAAAATCAAACTGCCTTATTACCAATCAACCAGATTGGGGATCTGTCGCTATCCAATATAAAGGCAAAAAAATTGATCGTGAAAAATTGCTACGCTATTTAGTCTCATTTAGACAACATAATGAATTTCATGAACAATGTGTTGAGCGAATTTTTCACGACATCATGCAATTTTGTGCACCAGAGACATTAACTGTATACGCAAGATATACACGACGTGGTGGATTAGATATCAATCCTTGGCGTAGTAATTGTGAGTTTGTTCCAAAAATCAGTCGATTAGCCAGACAATAACAGGAATAATGCCTGTATGTTAATATGATCTGTGTTATACCAAGATCAGTTGCACTTCAGTTTGTTATTTCAGGAGAAAAAGGAGTCCTACGTGATAACTCATGTCAGCCCATTAGGTTCCATGGATCTGCTTTCACAGCTAGAAGTTGATATGCTAAAGAGAACCGCAAGCAGTGATCTTTACCAACTGTTTCGTAATTGTTCTCTTGCTGTCCTCAACTCTGGTAGCCTTACTGATAGTAGTAAAGAGCTGTTATCTAAATACCAAGATTTTGATATTAACGTACTGCGCCGTGAACGTGGCGTGAAATTAGAGTTAGTCAATCCTCCTGAAGACGCCTTTGTTGATGGAAAAATTATTCGTTCACTGCAAGCTAACTTATTTGCTGTACTTCGTGACATTTTGTTTGTTCATGGACAAATCACAACAGCCAAACGTGATCTGCACCTTAATTTAGAAAATAGCACTCACATCACTAACACTATTTTCTCTATTTTGCGTAATGCTAGGGCTCTTCATATTGATGAAGATCCTAATATGATTGTGTGCTGGGGTGGTCACTCTATCAATGAAACGGAGTACCTTTATGGCCGAAAAGTGGGTAATGAATTAGGGCTACGAGAACTTAATATTTGTACAGGTTGTGGCCCAGGAGCGATGGAAGCACCAATGAAAGGTGCTGCGGTCGGCCATGCTCAACAACGTTATAAAAATAGCCGTTTCATTGGTATGACAGAACCTTCTATCATTGCGGCTGAGCCACCAAATCCATTAGTTAACGAACTCATTATCATGCCAGATATTGAAAAACGCCTGGAATCTTTTGTTCGTATTGGACATGGTATTATTATTTTTCCTGGTGGTGTGGGAACAGCCGAAGAATTACTGTATCTACTTGGTATTCTTATGTCTCCAGAAAACCAAGATCAAGTATTGCCACTGATTTTAACTGGCCCAAAAGAGAGTGCTGATTACTTTAATGTACTTGACGATTTTATCGCAAATACATTAGGTGACGAGGCTCGACGCCATTACCAAATCATTATTGATGATGCACCAGAAGTGGCTCGCATTATGAAAAAATATATGCCTTTGGTAAAAGATAATCGTCGTAGTACAGGGGATGCTTATAGCTTTAACTGGTCAATGAAGATCAATGCTGATTTACAGCTCCCTTTTGAACCAACGCATGAAAATATGGCATCACTTAACCTAAGTACCGATCAATCACCTGAAAAATTAGCAGCTGACTTACGCCGCGCATTCTCTGGTATTGTAGCGGGTAACGTAAAAGAAGTGGGTATGAAAGCAATTGAAGCTTACGGCCCTTATAAAATCCATGGTGATCGTGAAATCATGCGTCGCATGGATATTTTATTAGCAGGCTTTGTTGAGCAACATCGTATGAAACTTCCGGGTGGTACAGCTTACCAACCATGTTACGAGATTATCAGCTAATTTATTATGATACATTTGCTGATTATTGATGCTTTAAATCTGATCCGCCGCATTCATGCGGCGTCAGGTTCTTCTTGTCTAACTGTGTGTGAACAGAGTGTCAACCAACTGCTTGGTCACACACAACCTACTCATGCCGTAGCAGTCTTTGATGAAGATGATAGAGATGGTAGTTGGCGACATCAACTCCTCCCTGATTATAAAGCTGGACGGACACCGATGCCTGATGAGTTGCGGCAACAATTGCCAGAAATTAAAGCAATGTTACTCAATTTAGGAATACAAAGCTGGCATTCTGGTGGAGATGAAGCAGATGACGTTGCCGCAACATTAGCAACGAAAGTGGCAAATGCTGGTTTTCGTGTCACCATTATTTCAACCGATAAAGGGTATTGCCAGTTACTTTCACCTTCTATTCGTATTCGAGATTATTTTCAGCGACGCTGGTTAGATTTAGAATTTATCAAAGCAGAATTTGGTGTCGAGCCATCTCAGCTTACTGATTATTGGGGATTAACAGGAGTCAGTAGCAGCAAAGTTGCCGGAGTTCCCGGCATTGGTCCTAAAAGCGCTACAGAGCTTTTGCAAATTCATCCTAATTTAGAGTCACTTTATCAGCATATTGATGACATCCCTACAAAATGGCAGAACAAGCTTATTACTCACAAAGAGTCTGCATTTATTAGTCGGAAAATCACAACATTACGCACTGATATTCAATTAAACGGTAATCTACAACAATTACGTTTAAATAGTTAAACTCTAAACAATTAAGACTCAATCAGCTGATAATTTTAATATAAAGTAAAAAAGCTAAGCCTATAAATAGACGCTTAGCTTTTTATTGTCATCAATAATATATTGATGAACCTTGATCATATTTAAAATTCGCGATCTGGGCGATATGCAGCCCAAATATTTTGAATATGAACAGTTATTTCTTCTCTATCATGATAAAGATGTTTTGCTTGGACTTTAACGTTAATCCCTTTTTCAGCTAACTCCGTCTTTATTTTTTCAAGAATATGAGAAACTTCCTCATAACGCTTTTTCATTGGTAGTTTTAGGTTAAAAATAGCCTCACGACACCATTCATTAGCTATCCATGTTGTCATTAACGCAGCCACTTTGGTAGGTTTTTCAACCATATCGCAGACAAGCCATGTGATATTTTTAGAGGTAGGTTCGAATTTAAAACCATCAACTTGGTGATGACGAACTTGTCCTGTATCCATTAAAGATTGTGCCATTGGACCATTATCGACTGCATGTACCATCATACTGCGTTTCACTAATTGATAAGTCCAACCACCGGGACAGGCGCCTAAGTCAACGGCTTTCATTCCGCTTGCTAAACGCTCTTCCCACTCGTCATAAGGAATGAAAATATGAAATGCTTCTTCAAGTTTCAGCGTAGAACGACTTGGTGCATCTGAAGGGAATTTTAATCGAGGAATACCCATATAGAATGCAGAATTATTGAAGCTATAAGAATAGCCAACATAACAACATCCAGGCGCAATGAAAAATACATGGATAATAGGACGGCTAAAATTCTCTACTTTCAGTAAAATTTTTTCATTACGTAAATGATTACGTAATGGCACCGTAAATTTACGGCAAAATTTTAATAACTCTTTACTTTCGTTTGTATCAGCAACTTCAACTCGAAGTTCACCCGCTTTTTCAACAGCACCTTTTAACATTCCGACAATAGGTGTAATTCTATCTTCTGGTGGTAAATCTTTAAGTAATTCACTTGTCACAAACATCTGACGAGCAAAAATTAATTCACGGAAATTGACTTCACGCGCGATCTTGTCTGCTTCACCTTCTTGGTAGCATTCAAAAATCACATAGCCACTTCCCTCTTTAACACGAGGAAAGCCATAAACGCCGATTTGACCTGCTTTATCCGTAATCTCAGCCGCGCACTCTTTTTCAAAACCTTGGCGACAATATAATGCAACTTTATTCATGGCGAGACGCCGGTGCCCTTAGACGCAAAGCGCCAATAAAAATTAATGTCCAACCAATAAGAAAGCTAAAACCACCAATTGGCGTAAAATAAGATAACAATCTAACTTGTGTTAGTGCCATACAATAAAGGCTACCACTGAAAAGTAGAATACCAACACTAAAGAAAATACCAGCCCAATAAAACCATAAAATGGTTTTTCGCATTAATATTGTTGCGATCCCGACAAGTATCAAGGTATGTACAATCTGGTAGCGCATCGCTAACTGGATGTAATCCCAATGTTGTGGCGATAAATGAGGTGCTAGCTTATGTGTTGCAAATGCACCAAAAGCGACATAAAAAAAGCCACTAATCGCGGAAAACATAAGCAATGTACGACTATTCACTGTTTATTCCTTCCTAATTTAGGAGATATTTTGCCAATCATAATATTAAGATGATGTCAGTAAACCCAGCTTTTCTTGTTCGTTCGCTGCTTGTGATAAAATCCATTGACGAAAAGCCGCAATTTTACCCAATTCAGCCTGACTATCTTGGCAAACTAAATAAAATGCATTTTTACTGACAAGGACATCTGGAAAAGGTCTAACTAATCGACCTGATTCTATTTCACTACGTGCCATAACATTATTCACTAATGCAACGCCTTGTCCGTGTACAGCAGCCTGTATCACCATTGAGCTATGGCTAAAAATAGGTCCTTGTTGCACATTTATCTGATTTTGTATCTCTAACTGGCGAACATAAGCTTGCCAGTCTCGGCGAGATGTATCATGTAGCAGTGTATGATAAATCAGATCGGATGAGGTTTTTAGTGGTTTTTCACCTGTAAGTAAAGATGGTGCACAAACAGGGATCAAATATTCCGCATAGAGGCGATCTGTACGTAGACCCGTCCAATTACCACGACCATAAAAAATAGCCACATCAACATCATCAGCAAGTTTATCTTCTTCTCTATCAACCGCCTGAATTCTTACATCTATTCCCGGATAAGCCTGATTAAATCCTGATAATCTTGGCACTAACCATTGAATAGCAAAACTTGGAGATAAACTAACTGTTAGTGCACCTTTCGCGCTTCTCGCTAATAATTTGCGAGTTGCCTCGTTAATTGATGAAAAAATCTCCTTGATATCGAGGTAATAACTCTGCCCTTCTTCTGTTAACAAAAGAGAGCGATTGCGCCTTCTAAATAATTTTAGCCCAAGGAATTCTTCTAATGTTTTTATTTGATGGCTGACTGCTGCTTGTGTCACAAATAATTCTTCAGCGGCTTTAGTAAAACTTAAATGACGTGCCGCTGAATCAAAAACCCTAAGTGCATTTAATGGCGGTAAACGTTTAGACATAATCGGTTCTCAAACCCCTATTTTGGCTATTAGTAGATCCTAACTTTCATCATTAGTTTTTTTTATGCGAAGCATTATAAATTGTCCCTTGATGATTAGCCAGTAAATACCTATAGTAGGCGCACTTCCTAAGCCGGAACGAAAAGTTGTGTAGTAGCAATACTGCAAAACTTTTGGCTTTGTGGTTGTGATGTTGTGTTTGCAAGTTGTCTGGAAATTCCAGACTTAGTAGCTTATGCTACTGTTTTTTTTCACTTCCTGTACATTTACCCTGTCTGTCCATAGTGATTTTATAGTGCACCGCCAAGGCGGTGCTTTTTTTATCCCTTATTTTTCACTCTTTTTTCTCCACTCACCTATTCAGTTTTGATGTTTTCATCCATTTCTTACGCTAAATTTATTGTCATTATGCTGAAAAAATACATCTGATCTTTTTTCAAATAATTTTTAATCAGCAAAAACAGGATATCAATCTAATGTGAGTGATTTTTATTGAGTGAACTTTCATCCTATTTATCGTGTTACTATAGCGTTAATAGCCTACAACAAACGGGTATTTTTAGTTTTCCGTTATAAATAAATATAATTAACCGTATAATCAATACGCCCTATTTTTAACGATTATCATCAAACATTATTCGTCTACTAATACAGCCTAATTATGAACGCATTTTCATCTGATTTATTTCGACAACAATTTCCTGCACTTGAAGAAAAAACAATTTATCTTGATAGTGCAGCGACTGCATTGAAGCCTCTTGCAATGATAGAAGCCTCTGATGCATTTTATCGACATAACCTTGCGACTGTGCACCGTAGCCAATATCAACAGGCGAAAGAAACCACACAACAGTTTGAAATGACTCGCCAACAAGTTGCTGGATTAATCAATAGTGCTGATAGTGACACCATTATTTGGACAAAGGGCACAACAGAATCGATTAATCTTATTGCTCAAGGTTATTTTCGCCCACGCTTACAAGCAGGTGATGAAATAATAGTGAGTGAGCAAGAACATCATGCCAACCTTATTCCTTGGTTAATGCTGGCACAACAGACAGGTGCACAGGTGATCCCTTGGGCTATTGAAGGTGATTTTTTGCCTTCAATTGAGAACCTAAATCACTTGCTCAGTGAGCGAACTCGTATTGTGGCAATTAGCCAAATGTCGAATGTAACAGGTGCTCAAATCGCATTAGATAAAGTGTCTCAATGTGTACGCCAATATCATAATTGCTTATTGGTTGTTGATGGTGCGCAAGGTATTGCACACCACTCAACGGATGTGAGCGCACTTGATATTGATTTTTATGTTTTCTCCGCACACAAGCTTTATGGTCCTAATGGATTAGGTGTTTGTTATGGTAAACGTGAGCTTTTAGACGAGATGGCACCTTGGCATGGTGGTGGGAAAATGCTAACTAATGCAACCTTTAACAGTTTTACACCTGCAACTATTCCTCACTGTTTTGAAGCTGGAACACCTAATATCGCTGGTGTTATCGCTTTCTCAGCGACATTAGCATGGTTAGAAACACAAGATATGTATCAGGCTAATCAATATACATTAGAGCTTGCAGATGAAGCTGAAAGACGCCTACGTGAGTTAGATGGATTTATCAGCTATCGCGCACCAAACTCATCCGTCATCTCTTTTAATTTTGCAGGCATCCACCATAGTGATTTAGCAACATTAATCACAGAGAAAGGCATAGCATTACGTTCAGGGCAACATTGTGCACAGCCTCTTATTGATTCATTAAATATTTCAGGCTGCCTACGTATCTCTTTTATGCCTTATAATCAGCGTACAGATATTGATGCTTTAATTGATGCGGTTAATTTTGCGCTAACACTTTTAAAAGACGAATAATCATCATGACTAATATCACAACACAACACCCTTTTGGCAATGAAATTACCCTAGACGTTTTGCTTAATGATTTTCAAAAATCAAAAGCATGGGAAGATAAATATCGTCAATTAATTCAACTCTCACGAAAATTGCCAACATTACCTGATGCATTAAAAACAACAGAAAAAGAGATCAAGGGTTGTGAAAATCGAGTCTGGTTAGGAGTTGAATTAAACAATGATGGTAAATATCACGTCTATGGTGATAGTGATGGACGGATCGTAAAAGGCTTACTCACTATTATCTTAACGGTAGTTGAAAATAAAACGGCACAGGAAATAGCTGATATCGATATATTAGCGATTTTTGATCAATTAGGATTGGCTAATCAAATTAGCCAATCTCGCACTGACGGAGTGAATGCGATTATCGCACGATTAAAATCACTCACTTCTCAATCTTAGCCTCAACTTAAGCTCAAAATCTCAATATATAATGCTACAAATATATACTCTAAATAATTCAAGTCACAGCTAGGCGACAAGTGAATAAGTCGCTAGGAGCATACATAAGTATGTGACTAGTGCGAATGAGCACAGTCAACAACGCTGTGGTTTGAAGTATCACGAGTACGTTGCGCCTTCGCTAACATCTTCTTCAGCGCATGAGACACCGCAATAAAGCCAAAAGAAGCTGTTACCATCGTTACTGCACCAAATCCCGCAGAACAATCCATTCGCTTTACACCATCAGCCGTGCTTTTTGCTGCGCAAACTGTACCATCACTCTGTGGGTAAACCTGTTGTTCAGTAGAAAAAACACAGTCTATACCTAGCTTACCTTTGCTATTTTTCACAACATTAAAATCAGATTTTAAACGTTCTCTTAATTTTGCTGCTAAAGGATCTTGAATTGTTTTTGCTAAATCAACTACTTGGATTTGAGTTGGATCAATTTGCCCACCCGCCCCTCCAGTTGTGATCACGGGAATTTTATAACGGCGACAATAGGCTAATAATGCTGCTTTTGGTCTAACACTATCAATCGCATCAATCACATAATCAAAATTGTTATTCATCATCTCAGCGACATTATCAACCGTGACAAAATCATCAATACTAGTGACATTACATTCTGGGTTGATTTCCAAAATACGCTGTTTCATAGCGTCACATTTAGGCTGACCCACATTTTCTTTTAATGCATGTATTTGCCTATTCGTATTAGTTACGCAAACATCATCCATATCAATTAAGGTGATAGCACCAATACCACTACGTGCCAGTGCTTCTGCAGCCCAACTGCCTACCCCACCTATACCCACGACACAAATATGAGCCTGAGCAAAATAAGACAACGCTTTTTGCCCATAAAGTCGTCCTATTCCAGAAAAGCGTTGTAAATATGAATCTGATAATGAATTTTGCATGATGCGATAACAACCTAAATAACAGAAATAATCATGGTTATTGATATCAATAGCCATGTCGTTTACTTGATTTTACCGTTAATAATAACCTGATAAATAGTAAATCGTTTATGACGAAGGATTTAGCAAGTTAAGCTGTGATTTTTTTAATACCCAAACACGTCCATAATGATTATAAAAACCTGCCATATGACCCGCATCTTTACCAATTCCATGATAAATATCGAAATGATGCCCTTTAATTGCGCCACCTACATCTAATGCCACCATTAAACGCATTTGATATTCACCTGTAAACTTACCTGAATTATCAAGCACTGGAATTTCAGCCAGTAGTACGGTTCCCGCGGGGATAATACTTCTATCAGAAGCCACTGATGCTAGTGCAATTAATGGAATAGCGCTAGCACCTCTTACTGGTGTAAAGGGTTCCGGTTTAAAAAAAACAAATGAAGGATTTTCTTCTAATAATTTTCTCACTTCAGCATCGCTATGTTTATCAGCCCATTCTCTGATAGCAAGCATCGACATATCTTTTCTTTCTACTTCACCATTATCGATTAGCACTTTACCTATACTTCGATAAGCATGCCCATTTTTCCCTGCATAACCGAAAAATGTAAGCGGTTTTCCATCACCAAAATCAACGTAACCACTTCCCTGAACTTCCATCATAAAATTATCCATAATGGAATTGCTGTAAGCAGCAATTAAAGATTGGCTTAATGCACCATTATAGATAGCTGCACGTGAAGGGAGTTTCGAGCGACTATTGGCAGGCATTTTATAAAGAGGATATTGGAATTCACCTTGTCGTGTTAAACGAGCTTCAAGAACTGGCGTATAATAACCAGTAAATTGAACGTTACCGTAGTTATCAACACCTTCCATTTGAAATGCAGAAAGATTAAATTGACGTAATTGGCGAGTATCAGCCCCTGAACGTAGCCAGTTTTCAACTGCTTGATAAGTCTCTTTGTTACTATTATACAAACGAGATGATGTTTGATTGATCTGATTAACTTGTTGCAGATAATCTGGACCATTAATCGGTGTACCTTGTGTATTTGGCGAGCTGACTTCAATCAAGTCCTGTTTAAGCTTTCCATCTTTATATTGCTGACCTTGCTCTGTTGGACGATGACATCCTGTCAAGGCAAGCGCTAACATACCTACAATTAACGATTTTCGCCAAGTAACCATTTTTTGCCCGCTTAATGACTAAATTTGAGTGTTGATTTTGAATTAGAAAGATACCAAAGCCAAATCAATAAAGATATGAATATGGATATACCGATAGTTAAGGTTTTTCTATTATCCCCTAATCAATATGACTTTTAAACATTAAGTCACAACAAGTGAAAATAGATAGGGAAACATAGATAAACGATGAGACTCCACTGAGCATTGTCGGCTTCTACAACCTTAAGCATAACGAGTATAACTGCCTAAAATTGCATCCTCATGTATTATTTCTGACCGTTTTTAAAAGAAAACGATAAAAATTTCATAAAAAACTTGCAACTCAGCAGATCCTGAGTATAGTGCCCCTCTGTGGAGACGCGGGGTGGAGCAGCTTGGTAGCTCGTCGGGCTCATAACCCGAAGGTCGTCAGTTCAAATCTGGCCCCCGCAACCAATTCACAAAGCAGTAAGTTATAGTATCAGTCGCGGGATGGAGCAGCATGGTAGCTCGTCGGGCTCATAACCCGAAGGTCGTTGGTTCAAATCCAGCTCCCGCAACCAATTCTATAAACAACAATTCAGTCGCGGGATGGAGCAGCATGGTAGCTCGTCGGGCTCATAACCCGAAGGTCGTTGGTTCAAATCCAGCTCCCGCAACCAATTTTTCTTCAAGATTTCCTCTTCTTTTTACTTTCTCTTTTAATTCAAAAAGTTAATCGCATCAGCATAAATTTACTACATCAATTTCCTTCATTTCAATAACCATTATATTGGATAAATTTATTGTGCTGAAAATACAATAAGAAGCTCCAATAGAAAGCACATGATCTTAGCTTTCTACTGGAATATAAGAAAAGGGTATAGGAAGAGATTAGCTACGATCAGCTAAGGTTAACTCGCCACCGTTGGCAAAATAGGCTTTGATACCTTTAAAGATAGACTCTGCGATTTGTTGTTGGAATTTTGCTGTTTTTAGTTTTTTCTCTTCTTCGATATTACTGATAAAAGCAGTCTCAACTAAGATAGAAGGGATTTCAGGTGCTTTTAATACTGCAAATCCGGCTTGATCAACCTTATTCTTATGCAGTTTATTAATTCCCCCCATCAATTTAAGCACTTCACTACCAAATTTCAGGCTGTCATTGATAGTCGCCGTTTGTACAAGATCAAGCATCGCATGATCAACATAACGGTCACCACTTTTGCTCACACCACCGATTAAATCAGACTCATTTTGTGTTTGTGCAAGATAGCGTGCAGTATTACTGGTCGCACCTGTTTTTGATAACGCAAAAACAGATGAACCTCTGGCAGAACGATTCGTAAATGCATCTGCATGAATAGAGACAAACAAGTCAGCTTGCATTTTTCGTGCTTTAGCAACACGTACTGTTAATGGAATAAACACATCTTCATTACGTGTCATATACGCCTTCATTTTGGCGTCTTTATCAATAAGTGTTCTTAAACGGCGTGCAATTTGTAAAACGACATCTTTTTCACGGGTTTTATATTTACCAATGGCACCGGGATCTTCACCCCCATGACCAGGATCGATCATGATAATGATAGGTCTATCTCGCCCTGCTCTACCCGGTTTACGTGTATCTGTCTGTGCAGGAACGGCTTGTTGTAAATCACCATCATTATATTCACGCAACAGCGCTAAGAGAGGATCATCTTCCGTATCAGCGCCATGACTAGGATAAAAATCTAGCACTAAACGGTTTTTAAATTCAGCAACAGGTTTGAGTGTAAACATTTGTGGTTGTACGGGTGTTTTTACTTCAAACACTAATCGCACTGTTTTAGGCGTGTTTTGACCAACCCGGATCAACTTTAAATAAGGATCGCTAGTCTGAACTTGATTAGCAACCCCCTTTAATACGCTATTAAGTTGAATACCTTCTAAATCTACCACAATACGTTCTGGGTTTGATAATGCAAACTGACGATATTTCAGTGGTGTTCTTGATTCTATAGTCACGCGAGTATAAGTCGAAGCAGGCCAAACCCTGACAGCAACAATAGATGCTGTCGCAGCAAAGCCAACAGGACTAACACTTAACAATAATAACGCGCCAATTCCTTTAACAAGACGACGACGAGTTTGATTGTGCTCAGAATGACTCATGAAAATATTCCAAAAAAACGATTAACGTCAATAAACTCTAAAAAGAGATAAAAAAAGTTAAGAACGAAAAACTTTACCCAATCCACACTTCACTGTCACTTAAAAACAGCACAATTACTCACATTTACACGAATATTCTGCCCTCATGCAAAACAATAAGATAGGATTTTGCTTGCCATTTCTCATCAAAAAGAATAAAAATACATTAAATGCGAATAAAAATTCACTTGAGAGGGTTTTATGAAAGAGCGCAGCACCGAATTGGTCGATGGATTCCGCCATTCGGTTCCGTATATTAATGCACATAGAGGCAAAACGTTTGTCATTATGTTGGGTGGCGAAGCTATCGCACATGAAAATTTTCCATCAATCATTAACGATATTGGATTACTACACAGTTTAGGTATCCGTTTAGTGGTTGTTTATGGCGCAAGACCACAAATTGATATGGCGCTTGAAGTACAAAAAGTCTCACCAATTTATCATAAATATACTCGTATTACTGATAGTAAAACCTTAGAAATTGTTAAACAAGCTGCGGGTACATTACAGCTCGACATTACAGCCCGTTTATCAATGAGTTTAAGTAATACACCATTACAAGGTGCGCATATTAATGTCGTTAGTGGCAATTTTGTCATTGCACAACCCTTGGGAGTTGATGATGGCGTGGATTATTGTCACAGCGGAAAAATTCGCCGTATTGATGAAGAATCTATTCACCGCCAATTAGACAGTAACGCCATTGTATTAATTGGCCCTGTTGCAGTGTCTGTTACTGGTGAAAGTTTTAATCTCACATCTGAAGAAGTGGCAACACAACTTGCTATAAAACTTAAAGCACAAAAAATTATTGGTTTTTGCTCTTTCCAAGGTGTTGTCGATGAAGATGGACACATTGTCTCTGAATTACTACCTAATCAAGCCGAAGATAAAATCCAAGAGCTACAAACCGAAGGCGATTACCACTCAGGTACAGTCAGATTTTTGCGAGGTGCCGTTAAAGCCTGTCGTCGAGGTGTGGAACGCAGCCACCTATTAAGTTATCAATCTGATGGTGCGCTTATTCAAGAGCTATTCTCTCGCGATGGTATAGGAACTCAAATCGTGATGGAAAGTGCTGAAAAAGTTCGTAGAGCCAATATCAATGATATTGGTGGTATACTCGAACTTATTCGCCCATTAGAGCAACAAGGTATTTTAGTCAGACGTTCAAGAGAACAATTAGAAATAGAGATAGATCAATTCACTATTATTGAACGCGATAATATGACTATAGCCTGTGCCGCACTTTACCCTTATCAATCAGAAAAAATTGGTGAAATGGCTTGTGTTGCTGTTCATCCTGATTATCGTAGCTCTTGTCGTGGTGAGGTATTACTACAACGTATTTCTACCCATGCTAAGCAATTAGGATTAGAAAAACTATTTGTTTTAACAACACGTAGTATTCACTGGTTTCAAGAAAAAGGATTTGAACCTGCTGAAATTGATAAATTACCCATTGAAAAGCAGGCACTCTACAATTATCAGCGTCGCTCCAAAATTTTGATTTTAGATTTACATAAAGAGTAACTATCAAACATAAATAAAAAGACAGGTATCCCTCTCAAGCCTGTCTTTTATTGTTTTTATCTTATCCGACAGAAATTAATAACGTAACTTATCGACTAAACCACTTCGACGCTGAATACGTGTTTGAATAGCCATTTTCACCATATACTCGCTGGCATAAAGAGAAAGTTTTTGTTTAGCGCGTGTTAAGGCGGTGTACAGTAATTCACGGCTGACCACTGGCGAAAATTTTTCAGGCAATACTAATGCTGTATGCGTAAATTCAGATCCCTGTGATTTATGCACTGTCATAACATACGCAGTTTCGTGTTGAGGCAACCGGCTAGGTTGAATTGCTTTTAAAGTACCATCCGGTAATTGGAAAAAAGCTTTCATTTCGCCTTCATCATTATTGAGCATAATACCAATATCACCATTAAACAGCCCAAGTGTACTGTCATTTCGCTGGATCATAATTGGACGTCCAATATAGTCACTCTGGTAGCTATTTGTAGGGCGACGAATTAATCGTTGACGATGCAATAGCATTTCAATTCGATCATTTAATCCACTTACACCAAATGGCCCTTCTCTTAATGCACACAATAAACGATATTGGTTAAATGCATTAAGAATAGCATCAGGAGTGGCGTTTTCTGCTATCAATGAGAGATACTGACGATAGGCTTGCGCCGCATCTTGTATCATCAGTAAATAGTTTTCATCACTTTCTAATGGGATAAAATTCACATCTTGAGTATCTAGTGCCATTTCAATTTGTTGAGGCGTAATTACTGCCTTCTTCAGTAATGTCAGTGCTGTTTTGGTCTGTCCTTGGTTTACAGCAAAAGCAAGTTGACCAATACCTGAATTCGAGCCGAATCGATAACTTTTTCGTAATAGGCAAAGTGAATCACTAACAACTGAAACAGGTGTGTTAGAAACAGAGATAATCGCTGCAGATTTTGATAATTCACCTTGTGTTAAATAATCAATTTTATCAAATCGCTTTTGGCTCAAACCATCATCAGCAAAACGACAAATATCCCCTAATACGGCTCCGGCTTCAACAGAAGCGAGTTGGTCTTTATCTCCCAAGAAAATAACGTGACATTGTGGCGGAAGTGCATCAATTAAGCGAGCCATCATAGGCAAATCAACCATCGATGCTTCATCAACTACTAAAATATCAAGTTGTAATGGGTTATCTTTATGGTAACGCACTTGCTGGCTTTCAGGCTGAGCCCCTAACAAACGATGAATAGTTTGTGCTTGCTTTGGCATCCACTTATATTCTTCTTCACTTAAAGCGAGTTGGGCAAGTGCTTTGCCTAAGGATTCAGTTAATCGAGCAGCGGCTTTTCCGGTTGGTGCTGCTAATTGAATAATGGGCTTTTCATTCGAAGTAAGCATCACAAAAGTAGCCAAGATTTTTGCCACTGTTGTGGTTTTTCCTGTTCCAGGGCCCCCAGAAATAATGGAGATAGGACTAGTGATAGCAACACTGGCAGCTACTTTCTGCCAATTAGTTTCTTTATTGTCTTTTATTATTGGAAAAAGTTGATTGAGTGCTTTAATTAATGCATTTTCATCAATTTCAACCACCGGATGTTCTTGCCTAAAAAATTGAGCCACTTTTTCTTCGTAGCTCCACATTCTTTGCAGATAAAGAAGCCCATTATCTAAAATGATAGGTGATGGAGAATTATCACCACTTTGATTAACACAATGACTTTGTATTAACGCTTCAATTATTTGATTAGTAGAAGGCTCTCCCATTCTTTGCCAAATATCACGAGCAAGTTCGTCTTGCCTACCATCAAATAATTGATTTTCTTTGATAATATTTAATGGCAAACAAACATGTCCTGCTCCTGTTTGAGCACTTAAATAAGCAAATATAAACAGTAAAATCGGATTTTCATCTTCTACCAGCATTTGTGCAAATCGAAGATCTAATGGTCGTAATACATTTTGTGTAATCGCTTGTTCTAATAGTTTGATCATTTTTATTTCTCATCGACTACATCAGGAGTGCTACTTTTTATTCTTTTACCTGTAAATAAAGTATCTAGCGCCAAAACAAACGCCTCATCAGGTAAATAAGCATAAACTCCATTTCCAGGGTGTGCTTTATCTATACCGCGTAAGAAAAGGTAATAGATTCCCCCAAAATGGCTTTTGTAATCATAATCTGGAATGCGTTGCTGTAAAAAGCGATGTAACGCTAATGTATAGAGTTGGTACTGCAAATCGTAACGGTGATCTATCATTGCATTGACCATCGCTTCTTGAGTGTAATCTTCACTCGATTCACCTAACCAATTTGATTTGTAATCCACCACATAGTATTTCCCTTCCCAGCAAAACACTAAGTCAATAAAGCCTTTTAACATGCCTTCTACTTGCTGGAATTGTAAAGCAGTACAACGTTTTGATAAGGGATCAAATTGACTTATTAATTGAGTCAACTGAGATGATGTTATTTCTTGTTCAATCGGCAAATAAAATTGCAATTCATCCAGTTGTTGTGTTTTAGGGATATCAGCAAGGCATAACCCATCAGTATTAAGAGGGGTATAAAACAGTGTTTCCATCCATGTTACTAATAATGGCGCCCACTTTTCATCAAAGCCTTGAGCTGTTAATTGCTCTTGCATCCATTGTTCATCAATGGGTTGAGAAAAATCCAAGACTTCAAGCAAACCATGTAAAAATGTTCCCGCAACCGCGCCTCGAGGAAAATGATGAATCGAATTTTCATTGGTTTCTTCTCGTTGCTTCTCACCTTTGGCATCAGTATCCAATCCTGGGGCAATAGACTGCACTAAAGCCTCAATATCACCTAAATCGAAATGGTACCCGCGATTTGAATGTTGATAAGTTAGTCCTGAATAACTGGTTATACGCCAATTATCATGAATTTTACGTTTAAATACCGCAGCCTCTAATTTTGCCTCACTGACTAACTGAGGTTGGTAACGGTGAGCTGAAACTTCATCAAGCGTGATCACACTAATATTTTCATCGAGTAATGCATGAATTGATTGATGTAATAATTCGCTATTCCCTTCTTCACCTTGCTGTAATAAATACCCTAAAGCATTTTTATGAAGATCAGTGAGTCCCGATTTACGTTTATTCCCTTTCACCAATGGCGCAACACCCACATAACAACAAAATTTAGAACGTGTTAATGCTACATAAAGCAGGCGTAAATCTTCTGCTAAACGCTCCTCATCAGCTAAACGCAAGCTTTCAGGTCTGCTAAAAATATCTAACTTAGCGTAAAATTTTTCTCTGTCATGATAAAGCGCCCCTTTTTGCTCTTGATAGTTACAAGCAAAAGGTAAGCAAACAATAGGATATTCAAGGCCTTTGGATTTATGAATAGTACAAATTCGCACAAGATTTCGGTCACTTTCCAAACGCATTTGTTGGCTTTCTGATTGCGCATCAGGGTGAGAAATTTGTTGTGCTAACCAACGAATAAGCGCGTGTTCGCTATCAAGCTGTAACGAGGTTTCCTGCAATAATTCACCAATATGCATGATATCGGTGAGTCTGCGTTCACCATCAATACTGGCAAGTAGATCCTCGGCAATCTGATTATCCATCATAATTTTACGCAACATCGGTAAAACGCCACGTTTTTGCCATAATACATAATAGTCAGCAAATTTCTCTACATAACTATTCCAGCGCTGTTCATCATGATTTAGGCTATCAATTTGTCTTGCACTAAAACCAAATAACCGACTAGCTAAAGAGGCTCTTAAAACGCGCTCTTTCTCCGGCGTTACAACTGCTTGTAGTAACCAAAGCAAATCTTTAGCTTCGTTCGTTTCAAATACACTTTCGCGGTTTGATAAGAATACAGATTGTATAGAAAGTAAATTTAGTGCATCACGAATAAGTAATGCTTCTCTACGACTACGAACCAGCACCATAATATCAGCCGATGTGAGTGATTTTTTTTCACCTTGTTCTAGAAGCCATGCTTGCTGTTGATCACCAGCTGATAGCCAATCACGAATTTGAGCTGCACATTGTGTTGCCATAATTTGCTCATAATTTCCCGTTGATAGACTTTCACCTTCAGCAAGCCAAAAATTAAAAGGCGAGATCGATTTACCATGGTAAATAAAAGCCATATCTTGGTTTTTTTCAGCAGAACTCACATCAATAAAAGGGATATGCTCAAATAAAAACGGAGCACTAGAACGCATAAAAAGCTTATTAACCGCATTCACCATCCCTGGTGCAGAACGCCAGTTAGTATTTAAAGTGTAATGGTGTGCCGTTTGTTTTCGCGCTTGAATATAAGTGAAAATATCAGCACCACGGAAAGCATAAATTGCCTGTTTAGGATCACCGATAAAAAGTAACCCACTGTTTTCATGCTCACCATAAATAGCATCAAAAATACGGTATTGTTGAGGGTCGGTATCTTGAAATTCATCAATCATTGCAACGGGGTAACGCTCACGAATAGCCTGCGCTAATGCTTCTCCCCCTTCACGTTTTAATGCTCTGTCTAAACGTGTTAAGAGGTCATCAAACCCCATTTCCCCTCGACGCATTTTTTCATTTTCAATACCTTGGCGTATTTCAGGAATAGCATTCACTAAGATAACATCACGCAGTGTTAAGCTTTGTTTTGTTAGACGCTCAATTTCAACAAAAAGAATATGCTCTGGAGCAGGGCCCTTGGTCGCTTTCTCATTTAAAGTTTCTTGAGAAAAACGAACCAAGCAATCAGGTAACTGATAACTTTTCGTTTCAAGCGTTGCGGCCCATAACGTGATTTCTTCAATCCATTTAGGTAAAAAACGGCTACTATAACTTCGTTTATCTACTCCTGAGGCCGTTATCCACGCTTCAACTTCATGGTGATGTTCATTCCAACGCGCTTTCACCTTGTTAATGGCTTCAATAACAGCTTGATGACGCTCTTTTACTGATTCATTTTCGCTGTCTAATCCCACGCCTTCAATTTCTGGCATTTCACCTTGTAAATAAGGCTGTATTTCATAAAGCAGTTGCTCAGGGCCAGACCAAATTTGGCTAACTGCATTAGCAACATCATAAGAAAGGGGATAACAGTGGCGACGCCAAAAATCAGCACAAACACGTTTTTTCAACTCATATTCATCTTGGATCAAGACTTGTTCAAACAATACACCTGACTCAAATGCATTGTTTGCCAGCATACGCTGGCAAAATCCATGAATAGTGTAAATAGCCGCTTCATCCATTTGACGCTCAGCTTCTAATAACCACTGCGCAGCTAACTCTTTATTAGGAATTTGCTTGAGTAATTCTTGGTATGTTTTGTCAACATTATCAATATCATGACGGATACAGGCAAGCCTTAGTTCATGGATGTTTTTACGAATACGTGCACGTAATTCATCGGTTGCAGCATCTGTAAATGTCACAACCAAGATCTCTTCAACACTTAGAGGTCGATAAAACGCAGAATTCCCCCCTAAACCAAGAAGTAATCGCAAATACAGTAATCCAATGGTATAGGTTTTACCTGTACCCGCAGACGCCTCAATAAGGCGTCTTTGGTACAAAGGAAGTGTATAAGGATTTAATGGCTGCGCCTGTATCACTTCACTCACTCTTTAATTTCCTCAACTGGTAACGTTTTTTGTAATTCGCTAACTGTTGTATAACGTTTCCATTGTTTATTTTGCGCGTAATCAGCTTCTTTACCATCTTTGCCAATTATTTGAGAAATAAACACAAAACCGTTTGGTTTTATTACTGATTTTTCATAAAACTCAACAGCTTGCTTTAACGTCACTTTATTAAGCTCAGCTAAGAATTTCTCTCGTCCATCATATTTTAAATTATTACGATGGAAATCATTTCGATAAAGAGAAACTTCTTCATAGAAAGTTTGAGGTGGTTGTTTAACTTCAGTAATAATTGCTTTCTTATACTGATTAAAATCAGCCTCACTCATTTTTTTCAAGCGTTCATAGGCTTGCTGATAAAATGCGTTATAACGTTCATTTAAGTAAACTGGCGGTTTAGCATTACTTTGTAATAAGAAACCTAGACCAGACTGTTCACCCATAGTGCCTTGATAAGCAAATACAGCATAACCAAGTTGCTCTTCTGTTCTTAATTGATCATAAAACCAAGGTTTAATAACCGAAGCTAACACAGAAGAAATAGCCTGACCTTCAAGGCGGCTATACCCAGTAGGAATATAAAGTTCGCCTAAGGCATTATCGGTACTGTTTGATTTATTTTGAAATTCAACAGCATCTAATTTATTGAATACTAATGTTTCACCAATCCAGTATTCTGTTCCTTGATTACCTAATAACTCATGCGCGGATTTTGCTATATCACGGCTTTGCTCTGGCGTTAAGTTACCAATAATCAATGCTTGAAGTGCTGCGTTTTTAATCACTTCACGACGGTTATCAACAATATCTTGCAGTGTAATTGACTCTAATGCTTTGAGTTTGTCAGCTTCTTCATAATACGGAATAGTATTTAATCGGCGAGCTGGCAGCATCGCTGCTTCGAACGCTTTTAGGTTATGAGTTACTTCAAGTTGTTCGCGATACCAAGATTTAGCCTGTTCAAGCTCTTCTTGGGTTGATTCAAAGCTCATATAGCTTTTTAGTGTTGCATTAACTAATTCTGGTAAATGTTGTGTATAACCATTCATTGAAAAATCGATACCTTGTCCTGATGAGGATGAGATATTCATACCTGCAACAGAAGCTTGGTAAGATAATTCACTAAGTGCTAAACCAGCAAGATAATCAGTTAAGGTTTGTGTAACTTGCTGTTTAACAGTAATGTCTGATTTCTTGTTTACCAAACTTAATGTCACGCTGGCTTTTGGCTCATCAGAAAAATAGTGTGATGGCATATAGAACAAGCGAGCACTTTTATCTTGCCACAATAATTGTGGCTTAGTGATTTTACTGTCAGCATCAATCAACGACAGATTATTAGGAATGTATGGGTTAAGTGCCGGTACTGATAATGAAATATCATCAGACAGTGTTTGCCATGTTTTTAATTGTTTATCGGTGATTTTATCAACCTGATAAGGCGCATTAACAAAATAGGCTTGTTTATTTGATGGCTCATTAGGGCTTATTACCCAAATTCGTGCTTTCTCTGGCGTAAGTGATCCAAGGCGAGCAAGAATTGCTGAAGGCTCATAATTATCGGCAATATAATCAGCATTCAGGATATTTTTGATTGGATAACGCAACATCATATCTGAAATGCCTTCTATGTAATTCATATCTCTTACAATAGAGCCATAACGAAATGAGAGATCTAAAACATTCGCAATTTCATTAAAATAGCGCTGGCTAATACCATGTGTCTCAATTAAGCGGAGATATGAAAAGATAGCTGAGATAACTTTATCTTTTTGCGCTAAACCTTTATCTGTTAATGCGACATAAATCGTAAAGGAGCCTTGGTTACGATCGATATACGGTTCTGAAAATGCACTAATACTTTCAGCTAAACCTTGATCTTGTAACCATGTTGCAAGTGTTCCAGAACTACGATTACCGATTAAATAACCGATATATGCATCAGATTTGCTACGAAAATCGGCAACATTATTATCAATACCAAATTCAATCTGTAAGGTTTTTTGCGGTAAAGCTGGTACTAGATGGATCATTAACCCTTTTTCTTTATCCGTCATCGCAGGCACTGTAGTTACTGGGATATCTGCATTTTTATTTGGAATACGGGCAAAGGTTTCTGCGGCTAATTTAGATAATTCATCAAGTGATTTATTACTATAAATCACCCCATTCATTAAATTTCCAGAATAGTGTGTTTGATAAAACTTAATGAGTTCATCTTGAAGTTTGCTATTTGGCTTATCACTCAGCGTTTCTAAATTTCCGCCCATAAAACGAGAGCTTGGATGTGCTGGGTTTAAGGTTTCTGCTCTAACCTGCCAAAAACGCATACCATCACGCGCACGCGCCATAGTTAATTCGGCATTAACCGCATTGCGCTCACGATCTGCATTTTTAGGATCAAGTAAAGGTTCAGCTAAAGCATCTGCAAGACGATCGACCGCTTCATTAATGGCGCTATTTTCTACTTCTAAGTAGAAAGCTGTACGATATGTAGTGGTGCTCGCATTATGAGATCCCCCATTCTTTTGTAAGAACTCTGACATACTGCCAGATTGAGGATATTTAGCCGATCCCATTAGCACCATATGTTCTAAATAGTGTGCAAGCCCTTGCTGACTATCTGGATCTTCTAATGCGCCAACAGGTAACGCAACCGCAGTTAATGATTTAACCGCTTTTTCGTCAGAAACCAGTAATACAGTCATATCATTAGGCAATTTAATCGCTTGATATTGCCGTGGATCGCTTTCACTCTTTTCAATGCTATCTGGCAATACTCGCCAAAGTGGATCAGCAGCAAAGCTGTTGATACTCACTAGCATCAATAGCAACATGATCCATAATTGCGATAAGTATTTTCTCATCTGATATGAGCTCCCTTATTTTTTTAAAAATGGAATTATTGGTTTAAATATCGTTAATGTCGTCTGTTTTACAGTTTGTAAAAAATGCTCGTCTAATTGAGAGAATGCACGCTGAACATACATATCACTCATTTCGCCATCTCGATTATAGCTATCCGTTAAATGTTGCAGCAGCACTAACTCTGCTTTTGCGAGTGTCTCTTCATCATCAAGTAAAAATTCTTGTGTTTTTTTATCATAGCAAGCTTGTAACCAAGCCCAGCCACTCTTCGAAAATAATGCTAATGGGCTATTTAACCCTTGTTTATAATCGTGAATTAAATTATCTAAAGTCGAATAAGCAAATTCAGGATCAACTGGCAATAAACACCATTGCGTTTCCTTTCTACCATAAAACCGACTTTCGCCAGTTCCCTCTTTCAAACAATAAACCAGATGTTCAATCCATAGTTGCAATAAGTCATTAGCCGTTAAACTTGCAGGTCGCCAACGTAATAAGCCATCGGCTTGCACTTCATTTAAACGCCCAATTAATGGCATAGCACTAAAGCTTTGCTCTAATGTGACAGAATACGAAGCTAATCGTTCACTTCTCACTTTTTCAGCTAAAGGGAGTAACTCTTCTATTTGTTGTTCCCAATAAATTTGACCAAATGCACTTGCTGGAAGTTGCCCTGCTGCTTTAATACGTTCAAAGAGTGCTCCTGTTGAGGTTTCATCAATCAATGCTTTCAATAGCCATTGATTTAATAGATAGCGCTGAAGTGCATTTATCACAAAAGGCTCTTCTTCGGGCAATTCTGTCTCTTCAATAACAAAGTTTGTTTTTAATCTTTGTTGGAAAAATGCACGGACCGGATGACGATAAAAACGAGAAAGTGCATCAACGGAGACTTTATCTATTGATATATCATCATCTAATGACTCCGTAAAACCTTGATGAGCCTCCCCTTGCCCACTGGCAGCCGGTAACCATTCTGAGGCATAAGAACGAGTGAGTGCCTCAATGTGGAAGTTTTCTTGAGCAAAAGGAACACGACTATGCTGTGTTAATAAATGCTGATTAATACGAGTCGCACTATCATCAACATTAAATTTTCCGTCATCAGGTAAACGGAAATTTTGACCAATATAGTCTTGTAACTCTTTGATTAATACTGATGGATTACATTCTCGATCATCACGTATCGATTTACCGATATAACTGATATAAAGGTATTTTTCGGCCGAACTCAGTGCCTCAAGGAATAAATAACGGTCATCATCTCGACGTTTTCTATCACCACGACGTCGCTTTTCTGCCATTAAATCAAAGCCTAATGGCTGAATATTACGAGGATAAATGCCATCATTCATTCCTAATAAGCACACTGCTTTAAAAGGAATTGAGCGCATAGGCATCAGCGTACAAAAGTTCAGGCTTCCCGCCAAAAAGCGCTGACTGATTTTTTCATCATCAAATCGTACCGTTAATTCATCTCGAATAAGCACTAATGGGATTTCATTTTGATATTGCGCTTTCAATCCGTTTTCAATCACTTTTTGCCACTGTTGTGTGATCAACGCTAAAACTAGCTCTGTCTCTTCATCAGCTTCAAAAAAGGCATCAACTAATTGCTGTCCAATCTCTAACCACGCTTCTAAGGAGCGAGTTTCACTTAAACGTGTACGCCATTCACTTAATGTGTAAAGAAAATCAGCAAGATGCCCTGCAAGCTCTGCAACTAACCCACTAGATTCATCATAAGGAAGCACTCCTTTCCAAGGGCCATTTTCGCTTTCCATCGCATAACCAAGTAGCATACGAAGTAAACCAAACTCCCATGTATTTTTACCGGTGATAGGGAGTAAAAATGAAGCTACGTTTTCATCATCCAATCCCCAACGTATGCCTGATTCATCCACCCATCGGCGTAGTAGTTTTAATTCACTTTCAAAAATAGAAAAATGCCCAGCTAACGCAGGTACTTCAAGTAAAGCTAAGACTTGTTCTGCTGTAAAACGACTTTGAGGAAGCTCTAATAGCGTAATAAAGGCTTGTAATACTGGGTGTGCTTGACGTGCTTTTCTATCAGAAATAGCAAAAGGGAGATAACGTTCAGCAGGTGCATTACCAAAAACAGCCTGAATATAAGGTGTATAATTATCAATATCCGCAACCATCACAATAATATCCCTTGGTAGCAATTCGGGATCTTGCTCAAGCAAATGCAGTAATTGATCTTGTAATACTTCTACTTCGCGTTGCGGGCTATGGCTTGCATGAAAGGTCAACGAGTGATCATCTAGTGAGATAACACGTTTTTTTTCACTACATTCATAGGTTTTAAGTGTTGTGCCTAATTGTGAAAAATCTTCTAAATCAAGAATATCTGCTTGTAATTGATGAAGTAAATTATCTCTTGGAATATCAACAAAAGCATCCAATACATCGATATACTCAAGTTCAGAAAGAAAATAGAGATTATCTTTACCCAATTTTCCCCATGAAGCTAATAGCGGATTACCAATATTTTGCTCCCCCTCTTCATTAAATAACGATGAGGCATTTTTTTCATCTTTAAACCAAGGTGATTCATGCAATTGCTGATAATGACGAGGTTTTCTACTATTAAGCCGAGCAAGAAATTTAGGATCTTGAATATCACCCCAATAGTAACGGCAAGGATTGGTAAAGAGTAAATAAATCTCTGTATGACGCCCAATAGCCTGTAACGCCTGCAAATAAACTTGCGGTAATGCCGAAATTCCACAAATAAAAATACGAGATGGAAAACAATGCTGAAGTTCTCCTTCTTTTGCACCATTTAATGTCGAAATAAATTGCTGGTAAAGATTAGAACGATGCCATTGAGGCTGATTGAGATCTTTTGTGTATTGCTGTAATGCTACCCACAATATTTTCTGCCAACGCTGATTCTCACTCAGCCCTTCTATCAATTCATCTTTTTCCCACGAAGCTAACCAATCTGAACGATACACCAAATATTGGTCAAATAAGTCAGCAACACGCCCCGCTAATTGGTGTAATTTACGTTTATCTTCATCATCATCAAGATAATGAAGTAGTGGTTTAAATTCTTCATGAGATAAATATTCAGGTAATAATGCCATTAATTTCCATGTCATAGCATCTTTAGAAAAAGCACTTTCTTTAGGTATGCCTGATAGTACCCGCGTAAACATTTCCCAAATGAATGTTGCAGGCAATGGATAGCGAATATTTGCTGCAATTCCTAAACTTTCAGCAAGTTGAATTTGCAACCACTGAGACATTCCGGGGCTTTGTACTAAAATTACTTCTTGTTCAAAGGGAGAAGAGAGTGGTCTGGTCTGCATAAAGTGCACCATAAGTGACTTTAATAATGACAACTGATTTGAGTGATATATATGAAACATCAGATCCTCATCTTATGGATTGCATGACCAATAGTATAAATTTATCGTGGGTAAAATATTATTAGCAACATAACCTTCCATTTGCTGACAACCTTCAGAATGTGAAAGAGAATGCATCATTATTTTCTGGTTATAAGCAAAATAGTAAGGTGATTTATCAGGTAATTTTTCAAATAAAACAAAGATCCCCTGTCCTGTTTGCTGTATTTGAATTAACCGCTGAAAATCGACTTTTAATGATTGACTATACCCTATAATAGCGACAAAACTAATATTAAAAAATAGTAATACAAACATTGTATTAAGTAAGATAGAACCATTTTCTGATCTATTTTGAGCCTTTTTTATGATACACACTCCTTATGCACGAATGGGCAATAATCTAGCCATCCATTTGGATCAGGCACAATAGCTTTATCTTTCCCTTTTTTAAAACTAATCCATTGATAATGATATACTTTATAACCTAATAAACTTTCTGCTTGTCCTTGAAGTAAGGCCTTATCTGCTGAGATTAAAAATAAGCAGCTCTTTATTTTGGGATCAGCATAAAAAGGACGGCATTGCCATTGGTTTAATTGTATTGATGAAAGTTCCCAATCCTGTGTTATTCCCCATTGCAGAGCAGATTCAGCAAATAAAAAGGCCTGTCTTGCTTGTAACTCTTGCATCACTACTTGTTCAGATTGTCTGTAATGGTAAGAAAAATCTCCGAGCATAGATAAACTCATGCCAATAAAACCTATCACTACAAATATACCCGCTAAGCCTTGTTCATTGCTCCTGTGAGTGAAATAAATATTCATAATGCAGTCACATTCCTTAAACGGATGATATTTTGATAATGTGATTTTATTTCAGGCTTTTGTTTTAAATGAAATTTTAAAGAAATAGAAAGATAAAAATACGGGTTTTCTTTCACAGAATACGTTTTAGCATAAGGCTGTAAAATAAACTCCGTTACCTCAATCTCGTTATTTTCGAAAAATTGTTGCCATCCTGAAGAGGCACAATCTTTTACACCTCTTAATTGCTCTAATTGTCCCTTTTTAAGGCGATATCCAAAATAATCACTCTCTTTTGACAAAGGAGGCTCCCATCGACCATTACTGTTTATGTCATAAGCAAAAATAACGCAGGAATTTTTTCCTTGATTAGGATACTGCCCTATTTTTAAAGGTGACACTTGCAAGCCACCTACCTTCAACGTATTAACACAATCGCCATAACAATACCCTGTACGCCTTAATTGTGTTTCAAGTACCAATAATCGCTCTCTTAAAAAAATATCTAATTGATATTGTTGATAAGAATGGAGTAGCGTATTCATTATTTGGGGATAAGCTCTGCTGATACAAAGAAATAAAATCCCACTTATCGCAATAGCAAAAAGACATTCCATCAATACCATTCCTGATGAAAAAGAAAATACAGATCGTTTTAACATGATGAAAACACCTTTATTTTCTGACTACACACTCTTATCCTACCTAAAGATGAAATAATAATTTTCACTTCATCCTCTTCATTTTGAAGCACAAAACTCATGGGTTTTAATGTTTGGCGAATTCCACCAAACGTAAAATTTGAGACGGTTGATTGCTTAAGTTGAATACCTTGGGCTAATTGATAAATCGTTTGTTTTTCAGGTAAGTATCGTAGAGAAAAAGGAATAGCGACTATTTTATTACTGGGCGATAAATGAAGTGATATTTTAATTTTGACATTAAACAACAACGCCTGCTGTTGCTGATAAGAAAGAAAAACAATGGTTTCTCGTACACTCTGTATTAAATGGCGTTGCTTAATAAAATGTTGATAAGAAGAAATTGATAAATAACTTAAAATAGAGACTATCAGCATCACGATAAGTATTTCGAGTAAACTGATACCTTGCTCACTTTTTTTCTGAAACTCCCTATTTAGGCTTAATTTTCTATTATTGTTATTGTTCATTTGTTTCTCCTTTTTAGCCTGTGGTGAGCATGCAGACTACAGCCTTAAAGGTAAACAAAAATAAGCATTTTTCTCGAACAGTTACGCAATAATAATATTTTCAGAGCAAATACAAAATAAACGTATTTATGATTAATAAATACTGACAACGCTTTAAATTTTAAATAAAAAATCAATAAAAAAGCCCCTGCTTATGACTAAACCGGGGCTTTAAAAGTAAAGGAGAAATTATACCGTAAATGGATATTTTATTGCTTCATGGCATTGATAGCCTTCAACAGTAAAATCATCTGTTGTTACCCATGTTTCGATATCTTCCAATGTTTTGATTTTTGGATTGATATGCAACGTTGGTAACGGTAAAGGTTCTCTTTTTAACTGCACATCACGCATTAGAGGCAATTGATTTTCATAGATATGTGCATTGATTATCTTATGAAATGCTTTACCTGGTTTATGTCCTGTAATTTGAGCCACCAGCGCTAATAAGACAAAGCACTGAATTTGGTTGAAATTTAAACCTAGTGGCACATCACAACTGCGCTGATAAGAGGTTAAATAAAGGGTATCACCAACAAGTGAAAAGGTATGCGTATGCATACAAGGGCGTAAACAACCTAGTTCAGTTTCACCTGGATTGTAAAACGTGATGATTTCACCACGATCATCGATACCTTTAGTAAGGTTATCGACCACTTTACGCAGTTGATCAAAATGAGAACCATCAGGGCGCTGCCATTGGCGTCCTTGGACACCATAAACACGGCCCATATCGTCTTCACCTTTTCGATGAGGGTTATTTAACCATGCACCATTTTCATTCGCATTGGCATTCCATGTATTACAACCAATTTCACGAAATTGTGCTGCATTATCATAGCCACGCAAATACCCTAACAGTTCTGCTATTGCGGCTTTATAAAAACTTTTTCGTGTCGTTATTAACGGAAATTGGTTATTCGCAACATCATATTCCAGATCGGCATTAATCACCGTTAAACAACGGGTTCCTGTCCGTTTATTATCAATCCATTCCCCTTCATCGATAATGCGTTGACACAATGCCAGATACTGCTTCATGTTGTCTCTCTTGTTAATTAGCTAATAATAAAAATTTATCTCACACTATTTGTGAGTTGGTGTTGGGTTTTGTGGTGCTTTTTTATCTTGGCGATAAGCCCATACCATAAAAATAATACCCAACAAAATCATTGGAATTGAGAGTAATTGTCCCATACTCACACCGCTAAACAGCCCTAATTGCGCATCAGGTTGACGGAAGAATTCAACAATAATACGGAATGCACCATAACCTATCAGGAATAGACCCGAAACACTGCCTACTGGACGATTTTTACGCACAAAAATATTAAGAATAATAAATAACACTACCCCTTCTAACAACATTTCATAGAGTTGTGAAGGGTGACGAGGTAAAACCCCATACTCTTGAATAATAGGTAGCAGCGTTGATGGATCTTGAGCAACAAGCTGAAGATCTTCAGAGCGAGAGTTTGGAAATAAGAAGGCCCAAGGCGTATCTAATGTGACGCGCCCCCATAATTCACCATTAATAAAGTTACCAATACGACCTAAACCTAAACCGAACGGGATTAAAGGCGCAACAAAATCAGCCACTTGGAAAAATCTACGTTTAGTGCGTTTTGCAAACCAGATCATGGCACAAATCACCCCAATTAAACCACCATGGAACGACATACCGCCATCCCAAACTTTAAAGAGGTAAAGAGGATCATTTAAAAAGACTGGCAGATTATAGAATAAAACATAACCTAAGCGGCCACCGATAAACACACCAACAAAACCGACATAAAGTAATGTTTCAACTTCATTTTTATTCCAACCACTATTCGGTTTTGCGGCTCGTCGATTTGCAAGCCATAAGGCAAAGACAAATCCAACTAAATACATCATACCGTACCAGTGTAATGACACAGGACCGATAGAAAACATAACGGGATCAATCTCTGGAAATTTAAGGTAGTTTATACTCATTATTCCCTACTTCACTTAATTAATAATTTCTGTGTTTGCTCTTTATAGCCAACACAGAAAAGGCTTATACAAAGGCATGTCAAATACCTCCGCGAATTAATCCACCTAATCCTTGTCTTTCCATAAACTCAGAAGACAATTTTTTGATTTCTGTTGCTGTTTCAGCTTGCAACACTTGTTGCATAAAAGGCTGTAGCGCCACAGGATCAAGATGGCGTAATAAGTATTTTACCCTAGGTAAACTACGTCCACTCATACTTAACTGCCTAAAACCAAGCCCTATTAACAGCAATGCCCCTATAGGTGTTCCTGCCATTTCGCCACAAACACTGATTGGTAACCGGTAATATTGGCATTGTGTCGCAATCAAACTCAGTGAACGTAATAATGCAGGATGCAAATTATCATAGAGTGATGCGACATGGGTATTATTACGATCGACTGCAAGCAAGTATTGAGTTAAATCGTTTGTTCCAACAGAAATAAAATCAACCCGATTAGCTAATTGTGACAACATAAATACCAACGAGGGAACTTCAAGCATAATACCTAACGGTGGTAAAGCACATTCACATTTTAACTCTCGACTCACTTCATCACATGCACGTAATAGCAATGTTCTCGCTTCGTCAATTTCATCAATACTTGTCACCATCGGCAACAATATTTTCAAATTTTTAAATTCGAGGTTTGCTTTTAGCATAGCACGAAGCTGAATAAGGAAAATTTCAGGTTGATCGAGTAATACTCTTATTCCTCGCCAACCCAAGCAAGGATTTTCCTCATTAATGGGCATATAAGGAAGTTGTTTATCTGCACCCACATCTAATGCACGTAACACAACGGGTTTATCGGGAAAAAAAGAGAGTATTTCACGATAGCGATTTTTTTGTTCATCTTCTGATGGGAAACCGCTTTGTAGCATAAAAGGAATTTCTGTCCGATATAAACCAACACCGTCTATTCCCATACTAATACGTTGCTCGTATTTAATATTTAATCCTGCATTCAATTGAACGCTAACCGATTCACCATTTTTGAGAACAGCTTGGTGCTCTAGCTGTTCTTCTGCAATCTGACTTAATACACTCTCTTCATCAATAATCTGTTTATATTCTTGGGCTATAAAAGGCTCTGGTTCAATAAATATCTCGCCACGATAACCATCAAGAATAAGCATGCGATTATGTAAAAGCTCAGGTTGAATATCCGCACCCATAATCGCAGGAATTCCCATTGCTCTAACAAGGATCGCAGAATGTGAGTGTGTTGCACCATCTCGCACAATCACACCTGCAAGTTGTTGTTCAGGTAATTCGGCCAATAAACTTGCGCTTAATTCATCTGCCACCAAAATAAAGCGCTCAGGCCAAATATTGGTTGAACTTACCTCATCATCTAAATGAAATAATAAACGCCGTCCTAATGCTTTTAGATCAGAGGCTCTTTCTCGCATGTAGCCATCTTTCAGGCTAGAAAATTGTGCCGAAACTTTCTCAACAACCACTTTGACAGCCCATTCTGCGACATATCCTTGAGTGATAACCGCTGTCATTTTGTGTTTAAGTTGGGGATCATTAAGTAAATGCGAGTAGAGATCAAAAATGGCAGCACTCTCTTTTTGTGCATTCGCCATAAAACGCTTACTAAAACGGCGACATTCTGCTGTAGCATCTTCTAAAGCCACTGTAAGTCGATTGAGTTCTGCTTTTATATCCAGAGCACTGGCTTTAAATACATTCTCAAGGATGGGTTGCGAGACTTCTTGCCAGCCATACGCCATAACCACGCCCGTAGAAATGGATAATGCTTTAATGCGACTTTGACGATATTGTCCAAAAAGTCCTTTCGTTTGTACTTGCGATAACGTTGCACCTAATTGTGTTGCTAGCGTCACCATAAAAGACTCCTCGCTCTCGTTAAATAAGCGACGCTCTTTTTGTTGAACAACTAAAACACCAAGAAGTTGACGACGATAAACAATAGGCACACCAAGGAAAGCGCGCAGATCATCTTCTTTTACTTGAGGAAGGTATTTAAAACTAGGGTGCTCACGAATATCCGCGAGATTGATAAGCTCAGAAAGGCGTCCAACTTCACCAACAACGCCTTCATCAAAAGAGAGGCTAACAGCTCGTCCTCTGGGTTTTTTAAGCCCTTTTGTGGCCATTAGATAAAAACAACTACGTTGCTTATCAGCAAGATAAATAGAACACACATCCGTGTGCATTGCCTGACACGTTTCCTTGACTAAGAGTTCAAGTGCTTCTGGAAGTCCTGCTGCCATAGCCACTTTTTCTACAATTTCTCGCAAACGTGTCAGCATAGTGTTATCTAATACCTTTTACGCCGATATCCATACGATGGACGAGGTAAAGACACTTGTTCTTGCAATGGCATGACTACTGGTGCGAACTCTTTCATTACACGACGATAAACATCACGCTTAAAAGAGACGACTTGTCGAACAGGATACCAGTAACTCACCCAACGCCAGCCATCAAATTCTGGCGTTTTGCTTTGTTGAACGTTAATGTCCTTATCATTACTTGTTAACTGCAAAAGGAACCAACGCTGTTTTTGTCCAATACAAACAGGTTTTGTATCCCAACGCACCAAACGTTTCGGTAACTTGTAACGTAACCAGTTACGTGTGGAGGCAAGAATTTTAACATCCTTGCGACTTAACCCAACTTCTTCGAACAACTCTCGGTACATTGCCTGCTCTGGCGATTCTCCAGGATTAATTCCCCCTTGAGGAAATTGCCATGAATGTTGCCCATAGCGACGAGCCCAAAGCACTTGCCCTTGCCGATTACAAATTACAATCCCTACATTCGGGCGGTAGCCATCATCATCGATCACTAGACTACCTCAATAACCAAATTTGAAAGATAACTCATTGTTTCATACTACCCACAAACGGTAAACCTCTATCAACAGACTTTGCACAACGTGTGTATTTATCTACAATGGGAAAGTCTCAACGGGGTGCCTTGTTAGGCTGAGAAAAACCCGTGGAACCTGATCCAGCTAATACTGGCGTAGGGATTTGAGTCAGGATAATGCAATATTTCATGATTTGCGGTCCTCACTCCTCAGATCCTACCTGACTTTTTACTGAGGAACTAAACGTGTTAACTAAATCGCTTCGTTTTACTTTCCTACTGGGTGTACTGGGTGTAATAAGTGCTTTTTCAACACAAGCTCAAGCACAAAAACCGACACTAACTGTTTATACCTATGACTCATTTACCGCAGATTGGGGCCCTGGACCTGCTATTAAAAAAGCATTTGAGCAACAGTGTGATTGTGAATTAAAGCTTGTAGCCCTTTCTGATGGTGTTTCTTTGCTTAATCGCTTACGTATGGAAGGTGGCAAAAGTAAAGCTGACATTATTTTAGGTTTAGATAACAATCTGATACATGCGGCTAAAGAAACCGGGCTTTTTGCGCCAAGTAATATCGATACATCAAAACTCGCCTTACCTGAAAAATGGACTGACGATACCTTTGTGCCTTATGATTACGGCTACTTTGCGTTTATTTATGATAAAAACCGTATTGCTAACCCGCCCAAAAGTATGGATGAGCTACTAAATAGCCAAGAAAAGTGGAAAATACTGTATCAAGACCCTCGTACCAGTACACCAGGCTTAGGCTTAATGCTATGGATGCAATCACTTTATCCTGAAAATACCGCCTCTCAATGGAAGAAATTATCTGAGAAAACCCTTACCGTAACAAAAGGTTGGAGTGAGTCTTATGGCTTATTCTTAAAGGGTGAAGGTGATTTTGTGCTAAGTTATACTTCATCACCGGGTTATCACATTTTAGCGGATAAAAAAGATAACTATGCGGCAGCTATTTTCTCTGACGGACACTATTTACAAGTCGAGGTTGCTGCAAAACTCAAATCGAGTAAACAACCTGAATTAGCTCAGCAATTTATGCAATTTATGCTAACCCCAGCTTTCCAAGAAACTATTCCCACCACCAATTGGATGTATCCCGTAATAGATATGCCGTTACCTGATGTCTATTCTGTGATGCCTAAACCAGAAAAATCATTGCAATTTGATGCAGATGTTGTCGCTAAAGAGCGTCAAACATGGACGCGTAATTGGCAATCTGCGGTTAGTCGCTAATGAGAAGATGGCTTATCCCGGGGCTATGTGCCTCGGGTTTACTGCTTATTGTGGCTTTATTGTCATTTGGTGCATTATGGTTTAATGCCCCAAGTGGTGAATTATCCTCTATTTTTGCTGATGACTATTTATGGCATGTCGTGCGCTTTACTTTCTGGCAAGCCTTTTTATCTGCCTTATTTTCAATATTACCAGCCATTTGGCTCGCTAAAGCACTTTATCGACGCCAATTTAAAGGTAGAACACTTTTCTTACGTTTATGTGCCATGAGCCTTGTGTTACCCGTTTTAGTGGCACTTTTTGGTATTTTAACTGTTTATGGAAGAGTCGGTTGGATTGCTCAAATTTGTGAATGGCTGGGGATTAATTACCAATTTACCCCTTATGGTTTACAAGGCATTTTATTGGCACATGTTTTTTTCAATATGCCATTAGCAACCCGAATGCTATTACAAGCTCTCGAAAGTATCTCGCCAGAACAACGCCAATTAGCCTCACAATTAGGCATGAATGGCTGGCAACGTTTTCGCTTTCTAGAATTTCCCTATTTATGGCGACAAATACTTCCCACAGCGTCACTGATTTTTATGCTCTGCTTTGCGAGCTTTGCCACTGTACTGGCGTTAGGTGGAGGCCCTGCCGCAACAACCGTTGAGCTAGCAATTTATCAAGCATTAAGTTATGACTACGATTTACATAGAGCGGCTCTTTTAGCCCTTATTCAGCTTTTTTGCTGTTTAGGTTTGGTGCTAATTAGTCAAAAACTCAAAGGAACACTCTTTGTCGGAGATAGTCAAAAACAGCATTGGCGTGATCCCAATGATCCTCTCTTTAGCAAAATAACTGATACTCTAATTATTACGCTCGCGATCCTTTTTTTAGTGCCCCCTATTTTAGCGGTGATAACAGATGGTCTTAACAGCGAATTAATTCGAGTGATACAACAACCCATACTTTGGCAGGCTTTTATAACGTCTCTCATTATAGCGGTTGGTGCGGGTATTGTTTGCGTTGTATTAACAATGATGTTGCTATGGAGTAGCCGAGAACTTCGCCTACGTCACTTTAAAAAAGCGGGACAGGCTATGGAAATGAGTGGATTGATTATTCTGGCAATGCCGGGCATTGTATTGGCAACAGGCTTTTTCTTATTATTAAACAATACAACTGGGCTCCCTGAATCACCATATATATTAGTGATTTTAACCAACGCATTAATTGCCATTCCTTATGCTTTAAAAGTGCTCGAAAATCCAATGAATGATATTGCTTCACGTTATGGCCTTTTATGCCAATCGCTTAATATTCAGGGTATCAATCGACTTCGTTGGATAGAGTTACGAGCATTAAGAAAACCAATTTCACAAGCACTTGCTTTTGCTTGTGTTATTTCTATTGGTGATTTTGGTATTGTTGCTCTATTTGGTAATGAAACATTTAGAACACTTCCTTTCTATCTTTATCAGCAAATTGGGGCTTATCACACGCAAGATGGTGCTGTCACAGCCATGATCTTGTTGCTACTTTGCTTCTCTCTTTTTAGCCTAATAGAACGATTGGCAGGAAAATCTCATGATTAAATTAGAGCACCTTGCTTATACCTATGAACACCAACACCTTGTGTTTAATTTAGCGGTAAACACCGGTGAGCGTATCGCCGTATTAGGCCCAAGTGGCGCGGGGAAAAGTACCTTACTCAGTTTAATTGCTGGATTTTTGCCTTCTGAAAAAGGAACCCTTTTTCTTAATGGTTGTGATCACACTAAAACTGCACCCGCAAAACGCCCTATCTCTATGTTATTTCAAGATAATAATTTATTTCCTCATTTAACAGTTAGGCAAAATATTGGCTTGGGATTAGATCCTGGTTTAAAACTCACAGATACACAAAAAATACTGTTAGAAAACAGAGCCAAGCAAGTTTCTTTAAATGAATATCTTGATCGCTTACCTTCACAATTATCAGGAGGGCAGCGCCAACGTGTTGCCATTGCTCGTTGTCTTGTACGTGAACAACCTATCTTATTGCTCGACGAGCCTTTTTCTGCACTCGACCCCGCTTTACGCATCGAAATGTTGGCTTTGCTAGAACAACTTTGTGAAGAAAAAAAACTAACCTTACTGATGGTTTCACATAGCTTAGAAGATGCTATCAAGATTGCCTCAAGAGCGATTGTGATTGATAACGGAACAATTGTGTATGATGGCAATACACAATCGTTGATAAATGGTGAAGTGGATCAATCACTTATTTTAGGTATTCCCTCTAATTAAATACGCCTTAAATTAACTGTATAAATAACCACTATTTTGGCTATAATAAACATATCTTTAGCGAATTTTTTGTGTGTTTAGGTGCCCATGGTTGACCATACTGAACAAGGTTTTATTCTCACCCGCCACTGGAGCGACACCCCAAAAGGTATTGTCGTCTCCTATTGGTTAGCGACAGAAAATGGACCTCGTAAAGTCACGGTTCCTTTGCAACAAGCTATTGGCTTTGTTGCTCGTCAGCATGAAAACGTTTTACGTTCACTTGTGAGTAAAAACCCTGATATAGAAATTCGCCCTCTCGATTTAAAAGACTTTGAAAGGCAGCCGGTTTTTGGTATCTACTGCAAACAGTACCGACAACTCGTTCAACTAGAACAACAACTCAAAGAGCACCACATACGTCTTTATGAGGCCGATATACGCCCTCATGAACGTTATATGATGGAGCGTTTTATCACCGCACCAATTTGGTTTCGTTATCAACAAAACAATACCGTGACACTAAAACCCGCTCCTGATTATCGCCCTACATTGCGAACAGTGTCTTTAGATATTGAAACTAGCGAATTCGGTGAACTTTACTCTATTGGACTTGCGGGTTGTGGCGATAATGTTGTGTTTATGCTGACAGATAATGTCCCGGCAGAAAGTGAACACCAACAGCCTGAAAGCTATCGTTTATGTTATGTCAGTAGCCGATTACGTTTAATTGAAAAGCTCAACGAATGGATGCAGCATTACGATCCCGATGCCATTATTGGCTGGAATTTAATTCAATTCGATTTACGTATTTTACATACCCATGCTCAGCGTTATGGCGTGAGCTTGTTACTAGGTCGTCAAAATAATCCATTGGAGTGGCGAGAGCATAGCTTTAAAAAAGGACATTTCTTTGCCTCAGCACAAGGCCGCTTAATTATTGACGGTATTGAAGCTCTGAAAATGGCTACATGGAACTTCTCCTCATTTAGCCTAGAATCAGTCGCGCAAAGCCTATTAGGGGAAGGCAAAGCCATTGATACACCTTATGCCAGAATGGATGAAATTAATCGGCGTTTTAAAGAAGATAAGCCTGCGTTAGCCTACTATAACTGGCAAGACTGTGTTTTAGTAAACCGCATTTTTGATGCCACATCTCTTATGGCGTTTTTATTAGAAAGAGCTTGTGTCACAGGACTTTCTGTTGATAGAAGTGGAGGCTCCGTAGCCGCGTTTACACACCTTTATCTCCCATCTATGCATCGCATTGGATATGTTGCCCCTAATCAAGGTGAAAAGCCTGAAGAACATAGCCCTGGTGGCTTTGTTATGGACTCTACTCCCGGTTTATATGATTCGGTCGTTGTGCTTGATTACAAAAGCCTTTATCCCTCAATTATTCGTACTTTTTTAATTGACCCTGTTGGAATGATTGAAGGAACACATCAACCTAATGAAAAACTGTCTATACCTGGTTTTCGCCAAGCATGGTTTTCACGGGAGAAGCACTGTTTACCCACTATTGTGTCGCAAATTTGGCACGAAAGAGATAACGCAAAATTACATAAAAATGCCCCACTTTCTCAAGCCCTCAAAATTATTATGAATGCTTTTTATGGTGTTTTAGGCTCAGTGGGATGTCGTTTTTTTGATCCTCGTCTGGCGTCTTCAATTACCTTACGTGGCCATGAGATTATGAAAAGAACGCGAGCATTAATTGAAGCTAAAGGTTATCAAGTTATTTATGGTGATACGGACTCTACTTTTGTTTGGCTTAAATCGCCACATACTGAGCAACAAGCACAACAAATTGGGCATCATCTAGTACAAGAGGTTAACCAATGGTGGAAAACACACCTTTTTGAAACCTATCAACTTGATTGCAAATTAGAGCTAGAGTATGAAACACACTATCGTCGTTTTTTAATGCCAACCGTTCGAGGTATGGAAACAGGCAGTAAAAAGCGTTATGCGGGATTAAGCAATGATAAGATGGTGTTTAAAGGATTAGAAACCGTCAGAACAGATTGGACACCTCTTGCTCAGAAATTTCAACAAGAGCTTTATACTCGTATTTTTCATCAACAACCTTACCAGCAGTTTATTCGTGATTATGTCGCAGATACGCTTGCGGGAAAATATGATGATAGATTAGTGTATCGTAAAAGGTTACGTCGAAAATTATCAGAATATCAGCATCACGTTCCCCCTCATGTTAAAGCTGCACGTAAAGCTGACGAATATAATTTATCCCAAAATAGACCTCAACAATATCAGCAAGGCGGTTGGATTAGTTATATAATTACCCTCTTGGGACCTGAACCATTAGAGCACATTACCGCTGCACCTGATTACGAACACTATATCAATAAGCAGTTAATGCCGATTGCAGATGCTATCCTGCCTTTTATACAAGATGATTTTTCAACCTTGTTAAATGGACAAATGACGCTGACATTTTAAGATGTGTCATTTTGCAGGTGACGGTTTGCTTTGCATCTATTAACATAACGCCCCTTTGGTGATAATTAACTTTTCTTGTTTCAAGAACAGGCATTTTTATCCCACAAATTTTAATGACAACACCGCAATACTGCATTCATTAATAATTCCTAAATTATATATTTGAGAGCTGAGTTTATATATATGCCTTTTACTCTTGGTCAACGTTGGATTAGCGATACTGAAAGCGAGCTTGGACTGGGTACTGTTGTGGCAGTTGATGCCCGCATGGTGACCTTACTTTTTCCTGCCTGTGGCGAAAACCGCCTTTACTCCCGTCATGATGCCCCAATAACGCGGGTGATGTTCAATGCGGGAGATACCGTCACCAGTCACGAAGGCTGGAAACTCGCCATCGATAACGTTGTAGAAGATAATGGGCTTCTTATCTATCAAGGTGTACGTTTAGACACCGAAGAGCCTGCGCAATTACGTGAAGTGTTCTTAGATAACAAACTCACTTTTAATAAACCACAAGATCGCCTTTTTGCAGGCCAAATTGATCGTATGGATCGCTTTGCCTTACGCTATCGCGCACGTAAATTCTTAAGCGAACAATTTAAACAAGCACAAAGTGGCTTACGTGGCATTCGTGCAAGCCTGATCCCTCATCAGCTTTACATTGCCAATGAAGTGGGTAAACGTCATAACCCTCGCGTTTTATTAGCGGATGAAGTGGGTCTGGGTAAAACCATTGAAGCGGGTATGATTATCCACCAACAGTTAATGGATGGTCGGGCTGAGCGTGTGTTAATTATCGTGCCTGAAAGCTTACAACATCAATGGCTAGTTGAAATGTTACGCCGTTTCAATCTGCGTTTCTCACTGTTTGATGATAGTCGTTATAGCGAATCCTTGTTAGATAGCGATAACCCATTTGAAACAGAACAAATGATCATCTGCTCTTTAGATTTTGTGCGTAAAAATAAGCAACGTTTTGAACATCTCGTTGAAGCAACATGGGACATGCTGGTTGTCGATGAGGCTCATCACCTTGTGTGGAGTGAAGACGCACCAAGCCGTGAATATCAAGTAATTGAAGAGTTGGCTGAATCTATTCCTTCAGTGTTGCTATTAACCGCAACACCTGAGCAATTAGGTCAAGAAAGCCACTTCGCTCGTTTACGTCTGCTTGATCCAAGTCGTTTCCATGACTATAACGAATTTATCAATGAGCAACAAAAATACCGTCCTGTTGCCGATGCTGTCACTATTTTGCTATCAGAAGATGATTTAAACACCGAACAACAAAATATCATCAGCGAAATGATTAGTGAGCAAGATGTTGAGCCATTACTAAAAGCGGCAAATACCAAAGGCGAAGAACGCACTAAGTCTCGCCAAGAACTTGTTCATATGTTAATGGACAGACACGGAACGGGACGTCTGTTATTCCGTAATACACGCTCTGGTGTGAAAGGTTTCCCTAATCGCTTACTTCGTGCGATTAAAATGCCACTGCCAACACAATATCAAACAGCGATTAAAGTTGCCGAAATTATGGCGGCGAAAAAGAGCCTCGAAGTTCGTGCAAAAGAGATGCTCTACCCTGAACGTATTTACCAAGAATTCGAAGGTGAAAACGCAACATGGTGGAACTTTGATCCTCGTGTTGAATGGTTACTTGGTTTCTTAACTGCAAATCGCAATGAAAAAGTTCTGGTTATTTGTGCGCAAGCGGCAACCGCATTGCAACTAGAGCAAGTTTTACGCGAGCGCGAAGCTATTCGTGCGGCAGTCTTCCATGAAGGAATGTCTTTACTTGAACGCGATCGCGCTGCAGCATATTTTGCGTCTGAAGAAGAAGGCGCACAGGTTCTATTATGTTCTGAAATCGGCTCAGAAGGACGTAACTTCCAGTTTGCAAATCAACTGGTCATGTTTGATCTGCCATTTAATCCTGATTTATTAGAACAACGTATTGGTCGTCTTGATCGTATTGGCCAAAATCGTGACATTGATATCAGCATTCCTTATCTGGAAGGTACAGCTCAATCTGTATTGTTACGTTGGTACCATGAGGGATTAGATGCATTTGAACATACTTGCCCAACTGGCCGTACTATTTACGACAGTAAATATGATGCGTTAGTTAATTATCTTGCTCAACCCAATGAATTAGCTGACTTTGATGAGTTTATTGCGGCTTGTCGTAAACAGCATGATGAAATGAAACTTAAACTTGAGCAAGGCCGTGACCGTCTATTAGAAATGCACTCTAATGGTGGTGATGTGGGCGTTGAATTGGCGGGTGAAATTGCGGCTCAAGATAATGATCCTGAATTAGTTAACTTTGCGTTGAATTTGTTTGATATCGTTGGTATTAACCAAGAAGATCGTAGTGACAGCTTAATTATTTTAACGCCGTCTGATCATATGCTAGTGCCTGATTTCCCGGGCTTACCACAAGATGGTTGCACTATCACATTTGATAGAGAGCAAGCGCTATCTCGTGAAGATACCCAATTTATCAGTTGGGAACACCCCATTATCCGTAATGGCTTAGATTTGATCCTATCAGGTGATACTGGTAGCTGTGCAGTGTCTTTATTAAAAAATAAAGCATTACCAGTAGGAACGCTATTAGTTGAACTGATTTATGTCGTAGAAGCACAAGCGCCTAAACATCTTCACTTAAGTCGTTTCTTACCTGCAACACCAGTTCGCTTATTACTTGATCTAAAAGGTAATAACCTAGCCTCTCAAGTTGAGTTTGAAAGTTTTAACCGCCAATTAAATGCGGTTAACCGTCATACTTCTAGCAAACTAGTCAATGCGGTACAAAGCGAAGTACACCATGTACTCAAAGCCTCTGAGCCATTAATGGAAGTCGAAGCGAAAGGGCTTATTCAAAAAGCGAAAGAAGAAGCTGATCGCGTATTAACACATGAATTATCACGCCTAGAAGCTTTACGCGCTGTAAATCCAAATATTCGTGATGATGAAGTTGAAGCGATTGAAAATGAGCGTACCCATATTCTTAATCATTTAGATGAAGCAAATTGGCGCTTAGATTCAATACGTTTAATTGTTGTTACCCACCAATAATTACCATTAAAGCGGGGAGTCTTTTGCTCCCCGTTGTTTTGATGAGATATCCACCATGATGGAAGTTTATAACCCGCCGACTGATCCTTGGTTACATATTTTATATCAAGATGAGCATATTATTGCCGTCAATAAACCCAGTGGATTACTATCTGTGCCGGGCAAAGCACCGGAGCATAACGACAGTATTATGTCGCGCATTAAAGCTGATTTTCCTAATGCCGAATGTGTGCATCGTTTAGATATGGCAACCAGTGGCGTCATTGTGGTTGCACTAAATAAAGATGCTGAGCGTGAGCTAAAACGTCAATTTCGTGAACGTGAACCGAAAAAAACCTATATTGCTCGCGTATGGGGGCATATCGAAAAAGAAGAAGGATTGGTTGATTTACCATTAATTTGTGATTGGCCAAATCGACCAAAACAAAAAGTCTGTCATGAAACGGGAAAAGCAGCGCAAACTTTTTATGAGGTGCTGGAGTATGAAGAGAATGCGACAAGAGTCAAACTCTCGCCAATTACGGGGCGTTCACATCAATTGCGGGTACACATGTTAGCGTTGGGGCATCCTATTTTAGGGGATCGCTTTTATGCACATCCGCAGGCAAGAGCAATGGCACCTCGCCTGCAGTTACATGCTCAGGAATTATTTATTACGCATCCTGCTTTTCGATCCCCGATACATTTTGAATGCCTTGCCGATTTTTAATGTCTTATGACACTAAAACAGTCACTGAACTCAATGAAGCAAGGAGCAGGCAAAGCGCTAATCCCATAACCCCAACAAGAACACGGACGTTTGACATGGATATAGTTCCTTTTTTAAGAGAAGAGAGAATGAAATAATTAAATTTCACTTATATTTTACCGTGATAAATAATAAACTCAACTCAACCTAAGTTATCTCTATCACGGAATAATTCTCTCTTTTCTCATCTTCTTTTACAAGATGTTAACGAAATCCTTTTTCTTTTTTAATCAAATCGTAAGCAACTTGTATAGACTGTGCTTTTTGTTTTGCAATTTCCATCATTTCTGGTGGCAAACCTTTCGCTACAAGTTTATCTGGATGATGTTCTCCCATTAATTTTCTATAAGCTCTTTTTATGGTTTTAACATCATCGTTCTCATTAACACCAAGTACCTTACATGCATCAGAGAGTGTTGGCCCTTGAGGTTGAGGCTGATATCCTTGCCTATTTTGATAATGGAAATTTTGACCAGCCTGCATCATTGCTAATATATGTTCAAAATGTGCACGCGAAAAACCCAGCTCATCAATAATGATAAACAGCATTTTTCTTTCATTCGGGTGCAATTGGCCATCAGCAAAAGCAGCTTGTAACTGAATTTCCAGAAACATCTGAAGTAGGTCACGACGGCCAGCGCAAATTTGTCGAACACGTTGCAAGGTAGCTCTTAAGGGAAAATCTGGTGATTTACCTTCTCTAAATGCTTGCTGAGCAGCTTGACGCCCTACTCCGTGCAAATTCATCCTATCCATCAATTCACTTGCAAGTGAAATATCTGTTTGAGTGACTCGCCCTTTTGATTTTGTTAGGTGTCCTAAAACTTGAAAAGTTGCAGCAAAGAAAAAAGCTTGTCTATCACGAGTATAGCGCCCACCACTTCCTAATTTACCTCGTTGCATGTCATAGAGGTGTCCAAGAAAAACACCAATAACAATACCCCAGAAGCCTACCCCCGCAAAACTACCGATGATAAGGCCTAATAATTTTCCCCAATAGCGCATAGACTCCTCAAATCTTCAATGCTCTGCCTGCAATTTTGCATTATCATACTATTCATTTGCTTGCACACCTAACACCAAGCGACGTCTAAATAGACTTTTTCTTAAAATGAAGAGATTTACTGTTTCTCTTTGGACAGAGGTAATGCTGTTTTCGTTTAAATTGTGTTAAAGTAAAATGAGTGACCAAACGAATAACTTTAGCGTTATTAGACCGCACGAAATACCGCATCAGCGCGGTGTTTTTTTGTTTCTAATAAGGCTATAACCCTATTTCAACACAGAAACATCGAAAAAATGAGGTTTACGCCTATTTTTCGGTTACCGTTAGAACAATGTTCAGAACGTTGGGCTGGTGTCGCATAACTCCCTGCGTTAGTTTCTGGCTGTTTATCAGCATGAAGCCACTGATGACGGAAGCACATAAATACTTATGAAAAAAAGTTATCCCACACTGCTGGCCACCTTAGTTTGGGCCACAATATACGGTCAGCCTGCTTATGCTGATCTTGCCTCCCAATGTTTACTGGGAGTCCCCGTTTATAACAAACCATTAGTACAGGGCGATCCTAATAACTTGCCTGTCACTATCACTGCAAATGATATGCAAGGTGAATATCCTCGCATGATCAAATATAAAGGTGATGTTGATATTAAACAGGGAAACCAAACCTTAAGTGCAGACAGTGTTGAACTGACACAAACTGAGGGAGAGACGCCATTAAGAATGGTGACCGCGACAGGAAATGTCTCTTATGATGATCCTCAAATTATCTTAAAAGGCCCTCGAGCTTGGTCTAATCTTAATAATAAAGATACGGATATTGAACAAGGTGATTACCAGATGGTTGGCCGCCAAGGCCGTGGTTATGCCGACAAGATGCAAATGCGTGGCGAGAACCGCTATACCATTATGGATAAAGGGATGTTTACCTCTTGTTTGCCTGGCGATGATAGCTGGAGCGTTGTCGGCTCTGAGGTTATTTTAGACCGTGAAGAACAAGTTGCTGAAATTTGGAATGCACGTTTTCGTGTTGCTAATGTTCCTATTTTTTACAGCCCTTATCTTCAATTACCTATCGGTGATAAACGTCGTTCTGGTTTCTTAATTCCAAACGGAAGCTATTCTCGTAGTTCAGGATTTGATTTCCAACTCCCTTACTATTGGAATATCGCCCCTAATTATGATGCCACTATTACAACTAATTATATTAGCCGTCGTGGTTTAAAATTAGATAACGAATTTCGTTATTTAACAACGCCGGGACGCGGTACCATCGCTGTAGATTGGATTAATCACGATAGCCAATACAATAAAGACAAAGAAGAAAATAAAGCAGGCTATCTTCCTCGTGATACCGCCACACGTTGGTTATTCTACTGGGGCCACAGTGGTGTCATGAATAATGTGTGGCGATTCAATGCCGACTACACAAAAGTGAGTGATAATAAATATTTTACCGACTTTACCTCACAATATGGTAATACCACCGATGGTTATGCCACTCAAAAATTTAGTACAGGTTATGCACAACAAAACTGGAATGCCACATTAACCACTAAACAGTTCCAAATTTTCTCTGATAATAAAGATGCAAGAGCTTATCGTGCCGAGCCACAACTTGATCTGAATTATTATAAGAATGATATCGGACCATTTGATTTCCGAACTTATGCTCAGTTTGTGCGTTTTACCAGCGTGGGTGAGAATACACCTGAAGCAAATCGTTTCCATATTGAGCCAACGATTTCACTCCCTGCATCTACGGGCTGGGCAAGCTTTAATAATGAACTGAAAGTGATGGCAACTCATTATGATCAGGACATTCCAGATGCTTATAAGAAAAGATATCCTAACCAATTAGATGACAGTGTTAATCGGGTATTACCACAATTTAAATCTGATATGAAAGTGGTTTTCGAGCGTCAATATCAGACTAATGACATTACACAGACCCTTGAGCCACGAGTACAATATCTTTATGTCCCTTATAAAGATCAGTCTAATATCAATAACTTTGACTCCGCGTTATTACAGTCAAACTATGGCGGACTTTTCCGCGATAGAATGTATGGTGGTTTAGACCGCATTGCTTCTGCAAACCAATTAACAACCGGTGTAACTTCGCGTTTTTATGATAGCGAATTGGTTGAACGTTTTAACGTTTCCGTAGGTCAAATCTACTTCTTTGAGCGCCCAAGAACAGGACCTTCTTCTACTGGTAATGAAATCATTAATAGTAAAGATGAAACAGGTTCAATGGTCTGGGCGGGTGATGCCTACTGGCGGATCACTGATACCGTGGGTATGCGTGGTGGTTTACAATATGACCGTCGTTTAGGTAGCGTATCAATGGGTGATGCGATTATGGAATATCGCGCCGATAGCGATCACCTTCTACAGTTGAGTTATCGCTATGTTGATCGTGATTATATTCAAGCAACGCGTGTTCGCCCTTACGATGGTGGTATTAATAAACTTCCTGAATACCAAAAAGGTATTTCGCAAGTCGGTGTTGTAGGCAGTTGGCCATTAGCGGAACGCTGGGGTCTTGTGGGTGCTTATTACTTTGATACTAAAGAATCCGAACCTGTTAGCCAGATGGTTGGTGTGCAATATAATACCTGTTGCTGGGCTGTAAACGTCGGTTATGAACGAAAAATTGTTGGCTGGAAAGTTGACCACAGTGATATTGACAATAAATGGTCAATCAACGTGGAACTCAGAGGCCTAAGTAACAATCATAGTTTGGGTAGCCAGAAAATGCTTGAACGCGGTATCTTACCTTATCAAAGAGCATTCTGATTTAATCAGACTACGGAATTGGCTGAATAAATATGTCATCCCGCAACAAGATGCGGAAAACACATAATGGGAAACTTATGAAAAATTGGAAAACGCTGTTTATCGGCTTAATGATCACGGTCGGTGCAGCTACCAGCTCAACAACGTTTGCTGCACAAGAATTAAACCGTGTATCGGCTATCGTCAATAACGGTGTCGTTCTAGAAAGTGACGTCAATAGAATGCTACAGACTGTCAAAATGAACGCAAAAAGTGCGGGTCAGGAAATGCCTGACGAGCAAGTTCTTCGCCAACAAATTCTAGAGCGTTTGGTGATGGATAACATCATTTTGCAAATGGCACAGCAAATGCAAATTGATATTCCTGATGCAGCGGTAGAATCTACCATTCAAGGTATTGCCGCTGAAAATAAAATTTCACTTGATCAAATGAAAAAACGCCTCTTAGCTGATGGCATTTCTTACAACGAATATCGCCAAGATATTCGCAAAGAAATGATGCTGGCAGAAGTACGTAACAATGAAGTTCGTCGCCGTATTACAATTTTGCCTCAAGAAGTTGATTCTCTTGCTAAGCAAATTGAAAGCCAAGCAAGCCAAAGTGTTGATCTGAATTTAAGCCATATTTTAATTCCATTATCAGAAAACCCAGCGCCAGCAGAAATGGAAAAAGCAAAGCAAGTCATTACTCGCATAATGAATCAACTTAAAAATGGTGCTGATTTTGGTAAATTAGCAGCAACTTATTCGGCTGATCCACAAGCCTTAAATGGCGGTAATATGGGTTGGGCATCTATTGATGAACTACCAACACTGTTTGCAAAAGAATTAGCTAATGCACAGAAAGGGCAAATTGTAGGGCCTCTTCACTCTGGCGTCGGCTTACACATCATTAAAGTAAACGATATTCGTGGTGGCTCAAATACACTATCTGTCACCGAAGTTAAAAGTCGTCATATTCTGCTGAAAAGCTCTCCAATCATGAATGATGAGCAAGCCTATGCCAAATTACAGCAAATTTCTGCCGATATTCGCAGTGGCAAAATAAGCTTTGCTGATGCAGCAAAAGAATACTCTGAAGATCCAGGTTCAGCATTACGTGGTGGTGAGTTAGGATGGTCAATGCCTGACGTTTACGATCCAGCATTCCGCGATGCGTTAATGCGCTTAAATAAAAATGAATTAAGCCAACCTGTTCGTTCAAATTTTGGCTGGCATTTAATTGAATTAGAAGACACACGTAGTGTTGACAAAACAGATGCAGCTAATAAAGAACAAGCATACCGTTTACTCTTTAATCGTAAGTTTAATGAAGAAGTACAAAACTGGATGCAAGAGCTACGAGTAGGGGCTTATGTGAAAATAATGAACGAGAATAATGCAAACTAAGCAAATAAAACCACTTGTTATCACCCCCGGCGAACCAGCCGGGGTTGGTCCTGACCTGATTATCTCATTAGCACAAATGAGTTGGGATTTACCTTGGGTTGTTTGTGCTGATCCTCAGTTACTTAAAACAAGAGCAGAATTATTAAACCTGCCTCTTTCATTAGTTGAATACGATCCTGCCACACCACCTCAGGCACACACACCAAGCCAAATTTGTGTACTCCCTATTGCACTTCATACCAATGTTATTCCAAGTACATTAGATGCACGCAATGGGTTATACGTTGTAGAAACATTAGCTCGTGCTTGTGATGGCTGTCTTAATGGCGAATTCTCTGCATTAGTAACTGGCCCCGTTCATAAAGGAATTATTAATGATGCGGGTGTACATTTCACAGGACACACCGAGTTTTTTGCCGATCGTAGTCACTGTGAACGTGTGGTCATGATGTTAGCAACAGACACATTAAGAGTCGCGCTGGCAACCACACATTTGCCTCTACGAGATGTCGCTGATGCAATTACAGGTGAACTACTGCATGAAATTATCACCATTTTAAATCATGATTTAAAAACTAAATTTGGCATAGCAGAACCTCAAATTTACGTTTGTGGCCTTAATCCTCATGCCGGGGAAAGTGGCCATATGGGACGTGAAGAAATTGATATTATTGAGCCTGCATTAACACAATTACGTCAGCAAGGTATTGGCCTCCATGGACCTTATCCTGCTGATACCCTTTTTCAGCCTAAATATTTAACGCATGCTGATGCTGTACTAGCGATGTATCACGATCAGGGATTACCTGTGCTAAAATATGAAGGTTTCGGTCGTGCAGTGAATATAACACTCGGTCTTCCCTTTATTCGTACCTCTGTTGATCATGGCACAGCCCTTGAGCTAGCAGGTACAAAAAGCGCAGATGCTGGCAGTTTTTGCACCGCATTAAATTTAGCCATTAATATGATACAAAATTGTAATGAATAATAGAGTCCATCAGGGGCACTTTGCCCGCAAACGCTTCGGGCAGAACTTTTTAACAGACAGCTATATTATTGAAAGTATTGTTGAATCTATTTATCCACAACCCGGTGAGGCCATTGTTGAAATTGGTCCCGGTTTAGGCGCTATCACAGAACCCGTTGGCGCGAGAATGGATAAAATGACAGTAGTTGAAATCGACCGTGATTTAGCTGCTCGTTTAGAAGTTCATCCTACATTAAAAGACAAGCTGACCATTATTCAGCAAGATGCAATGACAATTGATTTTGCACAATTAGCAAAAGAACGTCAGCAGCCTCTGCGTGTCTTTGGTAACTTGCCTTATAATATTTCCACACCACTTATGTTCCACCTTTTCAGTTTTGCTGATGCTATTTCTGATATGACTTTTATGTTGCAAAAAGAAGTGGTTAATCGCCTTGTTGCTGGTCACGGTAGCAAAACTTATGGTCGCTTAAGTGTGATGGCGCAATATTATTGCCAAATCATTCCTGTACTTGAAGTTCCACCTACTTCATTTAAACCAGCACCAAAAGTGGATTCAGCCGTTGTTCGCTTGATCCCTTACAAAGAAAAGCCATATCCAGTTACAGATATTGCAATGCTAAGCCGTATTACCGCTCAAGCATTTAACCAACGACGCAAAACATTGCGTAACAGTTTAGGTGGATTGCTAACAGCAGAAGATATGGTTGCTCTGGGGATCGACCCGACTGCTCGCGCAGAAAATATTTCTGTTGAGCAATACTGTAAAGTGGCAAACTGGTTATCACAAAAGCAAGATACACAAGCATAAGATAAAGCCAGAGACAGGAGGCATTATGTTCACCTCATCAAAAGTGGCGATACAAGTACAAAGTGTTTACATTGAAAGCCAATCATCTCCTGAAGATGAACGCTATGTATTCGCTTATACGATATCAATTCATAATTTGAATAAATGTGCAATTCGCCTCCTGCGCCGTTACTGGTTAATTACCAATGCTCAAGGTAATACGACAGAAGTTCGAGGTGAAGGTGTTGTCGGTGAGCAACCACTGATTGAACCTGGTACACATTACAGCTATACCAGTGGTGCCGTTCTTGAAACACCGATGGGAACAATGGAAGGCCATTATGAAATGATTGATACTGACGGTCGATTATTTCAAATAGAGATCCCTGTTTTCCGCCTTGCACTTCCAACATTGATAAATTAATTATGGCAACTTATTTAATTGGTGATATTCATGGCTGTTACCATGAACTGCGCTACCTTCTTGATAAAGTGAGTTTTGATCCTACACAGGACACATTATGGTTAACGGGTGATCTTGTTGCTCGAGGGCCAGACTCACTTGAAGTGCTACGTTTTGTAAAAAGCTTAGGCTCTTCTCTAAAACTTGTTTTGGGTAATCATGACCTTCATCTATTAGGTGTATTTGCAAAAATTAGCCGAAATAAACCAAGAGATAAACTTAATGAGTTACTTAATGCCCCTGATGTCGATGAGTTAATTAATTGGTTAAGACGCCAACCTGTACTTCAAGTTGATGAAGAAAAGAAAATTATTATGGCGCATGCAGGGATCACACCACAGTGGGATTTAGAAACTGCAAAAATGTGTGCCCGTGAAGTCGAAGCCATTTTAAGTAGTGATAGCTATCCTTTATTTATTAATTCAATGTATGGTGATCTACCCAATAATTGGTCACCAGAACTTACTGGTTTAGCACGATTGCGCTTTAGTACCAATGCATTCACTCGAATGCGCTACTGTTTTCCTAATGGCCAATTGGATATGATTTGTAAAGACAAGCCATTAGAAGCCCCTGCACCATTAAAACCTTGGTTTGATTTACCAAGTCAACTTCCGGAAGGTTATAGCATTATTTTTGGCCATTGGGCCTCTCTTGAAGGAAAAGGCACTCCTAATAATGTATATGCTCTTGATACTGGGTGTTGCTGGGGAGGAAACCTCACTTGCTTGCGCTGGGAAGATAAACAATATTTCACTCAGGCTAGTCTATCTGCACCAAAGTAACCCTCGTCATTATCTTCATTTCAAGCGCAAAAAGTAAAAACTCAATTTTTGCGCTTTACTCATTCCACCCTACTTATTTTTACCTAATTTGTTTTTTTGATACTAAAAAGAACATTTCTTACATAAAAACGAACACTAAAAAAAACAATAAAAATTAATCCTTATAAATCAATGCATTATTTTTTTTCGATGCGAAATAAGCAGAAAAAACCACAATATTGAGAATAAAAAATCTATATATTGATTAATATCTCATATATTATTCTTATAAAATGAGTTTATTAAAATATAAATAATGATTACGTTTAAATAATAAATTTTATAAATAAAATTCTTAGTTGGTATAATAAATCTTATTTTTTATTATTCTTATATTAATAATATAGGAATAATAAAAAGGGAGATATTTAATCTCCCTTTTTATTTAATTCTTGTTATTTTCTTCTTTTTAATATTTCGAAGCAGTAGTTATGAGAGTTGTTTTCATCAGCTTCATGATATTCCATAAAGGTAGAATCCCATTCATCAGGCTCATAATCAGGGAATGTTGTATCACCAATTACTTCAGCATCGATGTGTGTTAGATAGAGTGTATTAGCCATAGGTAAAAATTGCTCATACACTTTACCACCACCGATAACCATAATTTCGTCATGATTTTCAGCTGCTTGCAAGGCTTCTTCTACAGACTTCACCCAAACAACTTCACTATCTGTTCCTGGTTGGCTACTTAACACAATATTGAGGCGATTCGGTAGAGGACGCCCAATAGATTCATAAGTCACCCGGCCCATAATAACGGGTTTATTTAGCGTATTCTTTTTGAACCATGCGAGGTCACCTGGTAATGTCCAAGGCATTGCCTTTTCCATACCAATAATGCGATCCATCGCTAATGCTGCGATTAAACTAATATTCATTTACACACCTACGGGTAAAGATGGGAAAAAAACTGCTCACACTATACGTAAAGCTAAAACCTGAGTCGATACAAATTATGCTTCCTAGATAATAAATAATTGCTTTATACTCGAAGTGTTAACTTAATCATATAAGATTCAATCATTATAATATTGTTATATACAAGGCGCTATTATGCTTGAAACTTCTTTAGTCGTTTTTACAATTGCTTTACTTGGTATGATCTCACCAGGCCCTGACTTTTTTCTCGTTGTAAAAAATGCGGCTCGTTATCAACGCTCTGCTGCAATGATGACCGCAATGGGTATTGTAGCTGCATTGCTTGTGCATATGTCGTATTGTGTTGCCGGTATTGCTGTACTTATCACTACTACACCTTGGCTTTTTTCCATTTTAAAATATGCAGGGGCCGTGTATTTACTCTGGATTGGTTTTCATAGCTTACTCTCAAAATCTAATCATTCGATTGATGAAAAAGCAGCACAACATTCGCAAATCAGCTTTAAAAAAGCCTTTATGCAAGGTTTTCTCTGTAATTTACTTAACCCTAAAGCCACCTTGTTCTTCCTTGCCGTTTTCACTCAAGTATTAAGTGTTGATTCCAGCATCGGTGAAAAATTGTGGTATGCCTTTATTATTTGGGGTTTAGCTTTAGTCTATTGGCCTTTATTGGTTCTATTAATCCAAAGTGCACCAGTCAGAAAAATGCTCAATAAAATCCAAAAAAGCATTGATAAAGTGCTGGGTGTAGTACTGATTGGTTTGGGGATTAAAGTCGCGTTGAGTTAAATTAAAAAACCTCTTTAATAAATTTCATTAAAGAGGAATAACTCATTATACTAAATTTAAATTAAAATTATTTTCACTCTTTAAATAATCAATAATATCCAATAATACCCTTTCATTTTCAATACAATCAAACTTATTCTGCATCTGATTTAAAATCATATTATAATTATCTCTAATAACATTGGAAATGTTATTTTTAATTTCATAACTATTTATATTTTCACTAAAAATATTCTTTATTTTTCGATTGTAATCAGATATAAAATATTCATCCCCTGCCGCTTTTTCTTTTTCTTTAATAATGTCCTCGTATTCTAACACACCAGACCCAAGTATATTGTCCACAAACTCCTTGACACCTTCATTATTTTTTAATTTATTTATCAAGAGGTTTATTATCATTTTTCTAAAACTATCATTATTATAATTCCCAACATTATACTTCGCCACTTTACCAATAAAACATTTAGCTATATTTATAATAAATATCTTCTCCATTTCCATAGAATAAATATTATGCATTGTATTAACTAAATACATTATTGAATTACCCATTTTAGTAGATATTTTTCCATCAATCTCTTTACAAGCATAATTTAATGCCATGTCAATATGCTGTTTATAGCTAGATTTAATATAATCTAACATACTAGAACATTCTGAACCATGCCTATTCAATTGTTCAAACTTTTCTTTTTGATAATGATTAATCAAATCTAAAGAGATGCTGAGTATAGCAATGAAATCTCCTTTTGTTTTAGATTTATCATAAAGATAGGTTTGTATTATTTTTTTAGCATTATCATGATAATCATTTTTTATTGCCGTATTTAAACTTAAAAAAAAAAGAATCTAATACTTCTCTTTTAATACTAACAATGTCAGAATTTATTAATCTACAATTCTTAAACTCTATTTTTTCATCACCACAAAAAAGAGTGGATAAATTATTCAACTTAGCATGCTGACTTTTATCTAACAAAAAAACCAAACTCGTCTTTAAATTAAATATTTTTTTTATAAAAAAAGATAATTTAGATGAAAAACTTTCATTTCTCTCAACCACATAAAAATGACTAAAAACGTTTAATATACTATTAATTTCATTTTTTATTTTGTATTTTTCTTTTTTGTTTATATTAAAATCGTCTACTTGATTAATTTTAAACTTAGTCTCGTTTATATGCATAATAACTCCTTATTTCATAGCAATACATTCCTTTATTTATCTGTATGTTTATACAAAAAAAGGCCCTTATCACTAAAGACCTTTTACAGAAAACAACCTAAATGTAATTAGAAATTAATTTTCAGGGTTGCATTAATGCCACTTGAGCTTACATCACTATTATATTGGCCTTGGTAAGAAAGCCCGAAAGTTGTTGATTTGCTTAATTGCGCATCAACACCTAAACCAACACCAAACAGATTATCCAGTTTGCCACCGCGTAATGTTGCATCACCAGAATTTGATAAGAATAGACGTGATTCAGGACGATTATCACCAAATAAATGACTTGCAGAAATATCGCCTTTTAATGCCATATTAATGTTACCAGCCATAAATGGATATCCACCACGTAAACCGATAGTACCGACTTGAATATCTTGTGAATCAGTCTTGGTGGTAAATTTCATATTACCGACATTTTCATTGATATCATCGGTTGATACACGCAACCAACTAAATCCTGCATATGGCTCAATAGAGTACTGATTAGTATTAAATTGAGTATAAGCACCTTCTAAGAAAATTTGAGTAATTTTTGCATCATAACTGGTTGAGTTATAACCTGCATTTTGTCCTACCCAAAGTGTTCTTTTGGCATCTCTATCTTGGTTAGTATGTGTGAAACCATAGTTTAATGAAGCCACATCATATAAATTAGACACGCCATAAGCACCAATATGGATATCGTTACTGTCTATTTTACCGTGCTCATTACCTTTATATTTGGTTGAGCCGGCACCAAAGAAGAGACCAGCTTTGGTATTTTCAGTCACATCAATTTCTGCGCCTAATAAGCCGACATAGAAATCAACATCCATATTGCTATGACCATAATCAGCATTACCCCATTGGCCAATGCCTGTCATCCAAATACGTGCGTTACTGTTATCCAATGTAGCATAACGACCTTGACCAATACCCATGGCTTGATCTTTCACTGTACGAGTTAACCCTAACACATTTACCACACTCGCACTGTTGGCATTTAAATACATATCACTGCCTAATGATCCGTAGGTCTTATTCAGATCCCTTTCATTCATAGGAAGTACAGCATTAAATAAATCACCATTACCTGTATTATCTAAAGCATTAGCAATAGAACGGCCATTTTCATTATTCGCAAATGTGGCTAAAGAGGTATTTTCTTTCTTACTTAATGTACCTGTAATCGTGTTGTCTTTTACAGAAACATTTTTATTAAATAATGCGTAATCACTATCTGGATTGTTATTAGCTAACATTTTAGTTTTAGTACGATTATCAACTAAATTGTCTGCATTAACAGTACCTGTTGCAACGGTATTATTAAGGTAGATATCTTTTAATTGACCTTCACTATCAGCACCAATATCTAAACTTGCCCCTTTATTTAAGGACATATCGCCGACATTAACATCATGCCCAACAGTCACTAAATACGTGCCTTTATCGTTGATATTAATATTGGCTTTATGGCTTTCGTTTGATGCTAATTGGCCTTGTTGAGTGAAAGTATCATTATAGCGATCGATAACACCTAATTTGCCACCATTAACATTAACTGCTTCTGTACCAAATGATTCAGTAAAGCCATATAAAGTACCTTGCTCGACTGTTGTACCACCACGATAAGTATTATCGCCCGTCATCACTAAGGTACCTTCACCTTTCTTAACTAAAGCGCCGTCATATAAACCAGCATCAATTTTAGCTTGAATAGCATCAGCTCGTTTTTGGTAATACTCTTTACGCCATTTTTCAGCATCTTCTTTACTAACAATATGAGAAGTTGGATCTGGATTACCATCGTTGATAACAAAATCAGTCCCTAGATTGTAATCACCACCAGCTGCAATGCCTTTATCTGTATATTCCTTCAACCATGCGAGATCTTCTTGTTCACGTAAATCTAACGCAGTTTGTGAAATATCATTTGTCCAAACATCAAGTGGGGTCATGCTTAAGTTGTATTCAAATTTACCTAAGAATTGACCCGGACCATACATCCCTTTATCTAAATCCGGAGTACCCCAACCATAGCGCACGTCAGGCGTTCCTTCTGCTGCTGTCCAGCTATCATATAAAGAACCATCTGGATTATGGTGGTTAGCCGTTGTAAACATCACATCACGTATTTGCATCGCATTCATTGACTCGTAACGTGACATCAATACACCCATGGCACCCGTAACGTGAGGAGCTGCCATTGATGTACCACTAAAAGTATCCCAACCTGCATTTCCTTCTTCATCAACAACTGACGAATAAATGTAACGACCTGGTGCAACAACTGTCCACCATTTCGCATTACCCGCTTCATTGAAGATTTTTTCTAATTCATAACCCGACTTATCCGCATTCTGTTTCAGGCCCGCAACCGCAATCCAATGTTTTTCTGCTTCAGGATTAAAGTAAGGATAAAGAGGGCGATAATAAGGCTGAGCAAAGTCACGGTTACCGGTTGTAAATACTTGTACAACGTTAGTGCCTTTTACTGCGTCATAAGCCGCATCAACAAAGGAAGGTTTATCACCATAGACTTTTTTAAAGTAGAAATATTCATATTCAGTTTGCGCAGTGGTATCTACAGGCATGTGTACGGTTGTATTACCGCCATCAGGACCTTTAGTTGGAACCGTATTAACAATTCGAGGGTTTGTTCCCCAACTGTTATTAATAACTTGAGCTCCAGCATCGACCATGGCTTTCCAGCCAGTGTAGAAATAAGTGTAATCTTGATAAGGACCGTAGTTATTGCTATCTGTCGCGCCAGTATTTCCTAAATAAACATCAGCTCCCCACGCTACACCATGCATACCATTACCATCACGGCTTGCGCCTACGGTACCTGTAACATGTGTTCCGTGTGTATCATTCACACCTTTGATCCAACCTCCATCAACATCAAAGGCCTGGCCTTTTTCATAATGTCCCCCCATTTCCTGAGGATAACGCATGCCAGTTGAACCATATTGGCCTTTGGCTTTCACAGCATGAAACCGTGCATCATTCAATTCTGGATGTGACAATAATGCACCAGAGTCCATTACACCGATTTTGGCACCTTGCCCATGGAAACCAAGTGCATAAGCACTAGAGGCATTCATGGCCGCCAAACCCCAATCTTTTTGATATTCTTGGCTTTCCCAACTTTTTGTATCACCTAATTGTCCAGCTTCTGAATATGCAACGGAATATCCAGAAAAAAGTAACGCGGATGCAACAAGGGAGAGTTGAAATATATTTTTATTTATTCTATTTTTTTTATTCATTTTGTGATGGTGACTTAAAGCTATTTCTTTGTTCATTCTGTACCTTCAGTTATATTTAAATTAATAACATTTATTAAGGATCAAAAATAAAAGACGCAAAGATTCTCTTGTTTCTAGAGAAATAATTACTTGAAGGGCATCTCAAAAATATGATTTCATGCCATAAAAATAGATAGATTGACTAGGCAATCACAAATTAACAGATAGATTAAACATATTTAGATCGCAACACATTATATTACAAAAAGTTAAAACTAACTTTAATCAACATTGATTCCATTAATATCAATATTTAAATCAATTTAATAAAGAGAATGTAGATAAAAAAACAATCACACTAAATTAATTAACAAATTAAACATAAGAATATTATTCTCTATTTAACTTTAGTCGAAAAAATATAATCTGCATTATTTAGATATAAAAAAACAGTATTTTTGTTTTAAAAATACTGTTTTTCTTTTAATTTAATTTAGTGCTATTGCTAACTTATTATTCTGCAGGCGTGATTTCCATTTGTCCTACCATACCTTTATCCGCATTTTCTAGTAATTGGCTGTAATACAGGAAAGGAAAGTGAGTATAAGAAGGCTGCTTTAACTCTACTAGTAACTCACTCTGGCTTTCAATCCAAACCGTATCTTTCCAACCAAAATCCGCAGGTGAAGGTTTTTGCCCATTATGATTAATTACTTTAAAGCGAGCACCTTCAATATGGAATGATTGAGGTGTTGGTACAGTGACAAGCCAACGTTCCCAGCCATTTTGTTTACCCACCAAATCAATTCTTGAAAGCTCCCAACGAGCATTATTGATACCTGGGGGACTGTTATGAAGTTGAATGGTTCTAGGCTGAATCGAGGTCGTAATTTGTGTGTCATCTAGTGCTAATTGTTGAGGCGCTTTATCAGTAACTAATGACATTAATCCTGTCGGTTTAATCGTCAATATATTGGCATTACGTAATAAGTCAGAAGGCTCAAAAATACCACGAAGTCTGTCCATAAATCCGGCACTTTGCCCCGCTGTAATGATGACATCTCCCCCTTCAGACATATCAACGAGTATTTCACGTCTTTCGCCTGGTGCCATTGGCACTGATTTCAATTCAACGGGAGAAGTTAATAAACCTTGATCTGAGGCGATAAGGTAAAGCGATCGACCATCATTTGCAGTTAATTCATAACGGCGAGCATTAGATGCATTAACTAAACGTAAACGGATCCAACCTCTAGAAACTTCGATATAAGGATCTTCACGCCCATTTACGAGTAACGTATCACCATAAAAACCGTCACTTGCAGCTTCTTTGTCGTATTGCGGTGTACCAAAATTATCAATTCGTTTATCTTGAATTATTAGCGGAAAATCATTTACACCATACTCTTTGGGTAAAGGTAGAGATCGGCTCTCTTCATCTTCCACAATCCACATTCCCACCAGCCCGTTATAAACATGAGACGCCATTTTAAAAGGAGTATTAGCGTGATACCAACACGTTGCCGCTTTTTGGCGAATGGGTAATACTGGCGACCAATAAGCGCCTGGCGACATTAATCTGGCGGCGCCCCCGACTTGTGTGCCCGGAACTAATAGACCACTTACCGTCATGGATACGGCTTCACTAAGACGGTTACTATAAATAAGTTTTATATCATCGCCACTTCTAACTCTAATTGTTGGTCCTGGAGTTGAGCCATTGATGCCCCAAACCTGCGCTTTTTGCGCACCATTAAACGCCCAATGCACGTTTTGCAACGTCAAAAAGAGTGGCTGGCCATGGCGAGATTCGAGCAATGGCGGTATTGGTAATTGTTTATCATTGACTGATTCAGCACGAACAGAAGAAGATATTGAGCCCAGACATACCGCTAAGCCTGAAGCCTGAATAAACTGGCGACGACTAAATGACATACTTTCTCCGCAACAAAATACAAATATTCCTACCGCATAATAAAAAACATTGGACAGGAAAAAAGCTGCTGTGATTTAAAGACAAAAGGACTTAAATGAAATTACGGGAGCATAATAGCGCGGATGTGACATAAATCCTAAAAATAGTTGATAATCTAGTATGTTTTCATAAATTAAAAATGATATAAGCCTGAAGATCAGGCTTATATCTGCTATCTGCACAATCAAAGAAATTAAATAAGTATTAATTTAATTTACCGGGAAAATCACGATTATTCATCTCTTCAACTTCTTTATCTAACTCTTCAATTTTCGCTTTCATAATTTGGCGACAATCTTCAGCTAATTCCCGAACTTGATCTTTGGTGTATTTTGAAACATCAATCGGAGGCAACATTTCAACAATCACGTAGCCATTATTCCAGCGATTGAGTTTAATTTTACCTTGGGTTGTCGACACACAAACCGGAATAATAGGTACACCAGCTTGAATTGCAGCATGAAACGCCCCTGTTTTAAATGGTAATAGCCCACGTCCACGACTACGCGTTCCTTCAGGAAACATCCACACTGAAATTTTCTTCGATTTAATTTGATCGGCAACTTGTGAAATTGTGCCATGAGCTTTAGAGCGATTCGCTCTATCAATCAAAATATTACCTGTGATCCAATATAATTGGCCAAAAAAAGGAATAAAAATTAAGCTTTTTTTGCCCACAGTCACTGTATTAGGTTGTACTGCATTCGACATTGTTACCATATCAAAATTATTTTGATGGTTTCCAATATAAATACTTGGGCCATAGCTTTTTGCATCTTTTGGAAAACGTTCAACAAGCTTAATCCCAAAAATACGAGATAACTTGCCAAATGCTCGTCCATAAGTCATTACATGTTTGGGATTTCTTGGTGAAAACATGCAATAAATTATTCCAAACGTCACCACAATAATGGTGTAAAGAATGACAATAATGCCTCGAATAATGGCTAACATAAGTTTTAGCGTCCTAAATAGAAGTGGGTCAATAGACCCACTAAATATCAATTAAGTATTAAGTTTAATTTGTTTCAATATCAATATGATCGATAACTTGAGCACCGCGAGGTAATGAGGTTCCTCGGCGTCCACGTTTTGCTTTAAAGCTAACTAACTCATTCATCGACATTGTTAGTTTACGCTTGCCAAAATGCAGTGTTACTGAAGCATTTTCTGGTAGTACACGTAACCAAGCGACATTATCCTCACCACTTGCAGCTTGTGAAGCAGGAATAGAAACCATCTGGTTTCCTTTTCCTTTTACCATCGTTGGCAATTCTGCTGCTTCAAAGATCAGCATTCTACCGCCTTTAGTAATGATCATGATGAGATCAGTCAGTTCATTGTTCAAACGTTGTGGCGGTAAAGGTAATGCATTTTCAGGTAATGTTAGTAATGATTTTCCTGCTTTATTTTTAGAAGTTAAATCATCAACTTGGCAGATAAAACCATAACCAGCATCAGATGCCATTAAGATCTTATCGGTGCTTTCGCCCATAACAATATGGCGTAACTGCGCACCTTTCTGAATTTTTAATCGTTCAGTCAGCGCGTCGCCTTTACTACGACCTGAAGGTAAAGCATCAACATCAACAGTATAGCTTTGACCTGTGGTATCTATTAAGTGTACAGGCTGATTACTCATTCCTTCAATAGCAGCGAAATAATCATCACCTGCTTTAAAGCCAACAGATTGAGCATCTATATTATGGCCTTTCTGGCAACGAATGAGTCCTTTTTCCGACATAATGACCGTAACAGCTTCAGGATGTAGATGTTTTAATGGAATAGGTTCATCACCTGCATTGCCACTAAAATAGGTAATCTCTTCGGCTTTCAGTACTTCATGCTGACCATCTACAGTAAAGATTAATGCTTCATTTTTAGGTGCAAACAGCATTTGTTCAATTACATCACCTTGCTCTTTGCCTAACGCAACTAAGCGAGTTCCACGCCCTTTTTTATTCATTTCATTCAGTTGTTCTGCTGAAATGGCTAAAATACGTGTTTTATCCGTGATGATAATAAACCAATATTGATCATTCTTTTTCTGTGGATCAACTAAGAAAGGCTCAAGTAACTCTGTTCCTTCTGAAACTGTCAGTAACCCTTTACCCGTTTTATTTTTTGTTTCCATCTCATCGTAAGAGAGAACAGAACCATAACCTTCTTTTGTTGCCAGCAAATATTCTTGCCCTGTACTGCCAGCTAACATGTATTTCACACTAGCCTCAGGTGGGAAAGTTAATTTTCCTGTTAATGGTTCACCCTGGCTTCGCCCAGAAGGCATATCATTCGGACTTAGAGTGTAGCTTCGGCCTGTAGAATCAAGGAACAGAACAGGCTGATTGCTCATGCCACGGACCGAACTGTGATAACTATCCCCAGCACGATAACTCATACCGCTAGGATCAATATCATGTCCTTTTGCATTACGTACCCAGCCCATTTCAGACAGCACAATGGTCACAGGCTCTGATGGCAACATATCTTGTTCATTAACCACTTTCGCTTCTTCTTGAGGGCGAATAGGAGAACGTCTGTCATCACCAAATTCTTTTGCGTCTGCTTCAATCTCTTTTTTCAGTAACGTATTTAAACGACGTGGTGAACTTAATAATTTCTCAATACTGTCACGTTCTTTTTCAAGCTCATCACTTTCACCTTTTAGTTTCATCTCTTCAAGTTTGGCTAAATGACGTAAACGTAACTCTAAAATAGCTTCAGCTTGAATATCAGATAACTCAAAGCGACGTATTAATTCTGCTTTTGGCTCATCTTCATGACGAATGATCTCAATCACTTCATCAATATTAAGATAAGCAATTAATAAACCCTTGAGAATTTCTAAGCGACGTAACACTTTTTCTAAGCGATGATTTAGACGATTTGTGACTGTTTGACGACGATATACCAGCCATTCATTTAAAATCGTCACTAATCCTTTTACTGCTGGACGGTTATCTAACCCAATCATATTCAGGTTAACGCGATAACTTTTCTCTAAATCAGTATTCACAAACAAGTAGTACATCACTTGCTCTAAATCAACACGATTACTACGAGGAACAATCACAAGTCTGGTTGGATTTTCGTGATCAGACTCATCACGCAAATCTTCAACTAAAGGCAGTTTTTTGGCTCGCATCAAGGCTGCAATTTGCTCAAGCACCTTGGCTCCAGAAACTTGATGAGGTAACGCAGTGATAACCGCGCATCCCTCTTCTTTATGCCAAACAGCTCGCATTCTGACCGAACCGCGACCCGTTTTATAGATTTTTTTAATATCGTCTTGAGCCGTAATAATTTCAGCTTCAGTTGGATAATCAGGGCCTTGAACATATTGCATTACGTCAGATAATCCCGCATCAGGATTATCTAGAAGCATCACTAAGGCTTGTCCAATTTCACGTGCATTATGCGGTGGAATATCCGTTGCCATCCCAACAGCAATACCTGTTGTGCCATTAAGCACGATATTAGGTAAGCGTGCCGGCAACATTTTCGGCTCTTGCATTGTGCCGTCAAAATTAGGGACCCAATCTACCGTACCATGCCCTAATTCACTCAATAAAGTTTGTGAATATTTTGAAAGGCGTGATTCGGTATAACGCATTGCGGCGAAAGATTTCGGATCATCCGGCGCCCCCCAGTTACCTTGTCCGTCAATTAACGGATAACGATAAGAGAAAGGCTGAGCCATTAGTACCATTGCTTCATAACATGCAATATCACCATGAGGGTGATATTTACCTAGCACGTCACCAACAGTACGAGCTGATTTTTTAAATTTGGCGCTATTGCTTAAGCCTAGCTCTGACATCGCATAAACAATACGACGTTGCACAGGTTTTAGCCCATCTCCAATAAAAGGTAATGCACGATCCATAATGACGTACATGGAATAGTTGAGATAGGCATTCTCTGTAAATAAGTGGAGCGGTTGACGCTCTACACCATCATGAGTCAATTCACTCATTCGATATTTTCCTCAGACTCTTGTGGTATCCATTACACTTCGATGTCAACTTCATCGCCTTTTTCTTGTAACCAATTTCGGCGATCTTCAGAGCGTTTTTTCGCTAACAACATATCCATCATGCCTAGGGTTTCTTGATAATTTTCTTCATCAATTACCAATTGCACCAAACGACGCGTATTAGGATCAAGCGTGGTCTCACGCAATTGAAGCGGGTTCATCTCACCCAACCCTTTAAAGCGCTGTACGTTAGGCTTTCCTTTTTTACGACTTAAACGTTGTAAAATGGCATTTTTTTCTGATTCATCAAGGGCATAATGGACTTCTTTACCTAAATCAATACGGTAAAGCGGTGGCATTGCCATATAAACGTGCCCTTGCTTAACAAGAGCAGGGAAATGACGCACAAATAACGCGCATAATAAAGTTGCAATATGTAAGCCATCAGAGTCCGCATCCGCAAGAATACAAACTTTACCGTAACGTAATTGGCTTAAATCATCACTATCAGGATCCATTCCGATTGCCACAGAGATATCATGTACCTCTTGTGAAGCAAGCACTTCATCAGAAGAGACTTCCCATGTATTTAGAATTTTACCGCGCAGTGGCATAATCGCTTGATATTCACGATCACGCGCTTGTTTCGCCGAGCCTCCCGCAGAGTCCCCTTCAACTAAAAACAGTTCGGTATATCGTAAATCTTGAGAAGTACAATCAGCTAATTTTCCAGGTAGTGCAGGCCCAGAAGTGAGTTTTTTTCTCACTACTTTTTTTGCGGCTCGCATACGACGCTGAGCACTACTAATAGCCATCTCAGCGAGTAATTCACCAACTTGAACATTCTGATTTAACCATAAGCTAAAGGCGTTTTTTACAGCACTTGCAACAAACGCACTGGTTTGTCTTGAAGAGAGTCGCTCTTTGGTTTGCCCTGCAAATTGAGGATCTTGCATTTTGACTGATAATACATAAGCGCAACGCTCCCATGTATCGTCAGCAGTTAATTTAATGCCTCGTGGGAGTAAATTACGGAATTCACAGAATTCACGCATTGCATCTAACACACCTTGGCGTAAACCATTAACGTGTGTCCCCCCCTGAACAGTCGGGATTAAGTTAACATAACTTTCAGTAAGTAAATCGCCACCTTCTGGTAGCCATAACATAGACCATTCAACGGCCTCATTATCCCCTTCAAATTTTCCAGTAAAAGGCTCTTCAGGAAGGCGAATAAATTCAGCAACAGCTTCACTTAAATAATCGGTTAAACCATCAGCGTAGCACCAGTTTTCTTGTGTGTTATTCACTTTATCAACAAAAGAGACATTAACACCGGGACACAATACGGCTTTGGCTTTTAATACGTGAGATAAACTTTTGGAGGAAAAGCGAGGAACATCAAAATAAGAGCCATCCGGCCAAAAATGCACACTTGTTCCAGTATCTCGCTTTGCACAAGTTCCAATTTCGTGCAACTCTTCGACTTTATCGCCATTTTCAAAGGCAATTTGATAAATCTTACCATCACGACGAACTGTCACTTCAATACGCTTAGAAAGTGCGTTAACAACCGAGATCCCTACACCATGTAACCCACCGGAAAATTGATAGTTTTTATTAGAGAATTTTCCTCCGGCGTGAAGGTGAGCAAGAATTAACTCGATAGCAGAGACTTTAAGTTCAGGATGAATATCGACAGGCATTCCTCGCCCATTGTCGATAACTTCGATAGATTGGTCTTCATATAAAATAACATCGACCTTCGATGCGTGTCCCGCAAGCGCCTCGTCCACGCTATTATCTATCACTTCCTGTGCCAAATGGTTCGGTCTAGTCGTATCAGTGTACATGCCAGGACGACGACGTACTGGTTCTAGACCATTAAGAACCTCAATATCCTTTGCGTTATAACTTGATTGAGTCATTGTTTTAATCTGCGGTTCGCTGTTAGAAAATACTGTTTATAATAACAGGTGTTTGCGGCAATATGATATTAATTTTCGGGTAGATGCATCAACCTACGTTTTACAGGTTAATTAACCGAAAGGCTAAATTATCTTTAAAAATTGAATAATTTTTGGAAAAAAGCGATCAAAACCCACAAATGCGTGATTTCCATCCGATTCTACGGTTTGCCTACACGCGCCAAGATATGAGACAGCTTGACGATAATCAAGTATTTCATCTCCAGTTTGTTGAAGCAACCAAATAAGTTCGGGTGATGTAATTACGGGAATACGCAAGGCAAGTAACTCATCCATATGGTGAGGTTCTAATCTATACTTTTGATGTGTATAGGGATTTTCGTTTTCTCCCAAGAAATTCTGTAATAGATCAAAAGGACGAATAGCAGGATTAACAACAACAGCAGATAAATTAAAACGCTGAGATAACCAGATCGATAAATAGCCACCTAATGATGAGCCAATTAATCCAAGCTTATCATTTGCGCTTTCTTTAACTATTGTTTCAATTAGTTGAGCTGCTTCTTTTGGATAAGGTGGCAATTGAGGCACTATTAATTCAATTTCAGGGTGAGTTGCTTCTAACCATTGACGAAAAGCTTGGGCTTTTGCTGATTTGGGTGAGCTATTAAAGCCATGTAAATAGAGAATACGAGACATGGATTAATAGCCATCCGCATCAAGATCAGGACAGAATTCAGTGCCTGATAAACGGTATACCTGTGTTTCAACTTTACCTTTTTCATCCGATGAAAGAGACATTTCTAAATAGCGCCAACCTGGAGAAACCGTATCCAAAGTAAAATTCGTGCAATGAGGGCGAAACTGAATACAAGTCGAAGGTGTTGCCAACATACGAATGCCATTCCACATTTCATCCATTTCTTGATGAATATGACCACAAAGCATCATTTTTACCTGAGTATGGCCTTTTAAGCGTTCAGCTAATTCTTGAGAGTTTCTTAAACTATGTTGATCTAACCATGTGCACCCTGAAGGCATAGGATGATGATGTAACAAAATGATCGTATCTCTATGTTTTTGACTTTCAAGACAACGAGTTAGCCAATCTAGCTGACAATCTGATAACTCACCATGAGGAACACCTTGAATTTGGCTATCTAATAACAACATTTGCCAACTATCACCAATCAACACTTGTTTTGCCGACAAAATACCAGCCTGATTTAAAGCATCAATCATCGCAGGTTGATAGTCATGATTACCTGGCAACCAAACACAAGGAGGTGTTAGCGTTGCAATGCCATCAGCGAAATGCTGATAAGCTTCAAAGGTTTGATCTTGAACTAAATCACCTGTCGCAACAATCAAGTCCACCTCAAGCCCCTGCTCTCTAATCGCATTTAATACCGCATGGTAGCTACGATAGGTATTAATACCCAGCAGAGTATCCTCCACATTAGCGAAGAGGTGGGTGTCTGTGATTTGTAATATTCTTACGGTGTTTTTATGTTTCACCGATAATTCAAGCTGGCTTTCCAAAAGGTTTCCTTGTTTCACTCTCATTAGCCGTTATGTTAACGTATTTTCGTAGTAAAGATCTGCCAACCAATACACATTTCAAAAGATTAGTGAGAAATATTCTCGCTTTCAGTCACGTTTTTTTCACTTCATTTTACAATTTAATTCATTTGATATCGTATACTTAGAGATAGTTACTCTACTTGATAATATCGTTAAAAACACCCTTTAACCGTTTATTCATGCATTAAATTACTGACCAACGCTCTCTTAGTGCAATATGATGAAGTTGTAACCATTGCAGAGCAATAACAGAGGCCGCATTATCAATAACGCCTTCTTCAACCCAACGATAGGCTTGTTCTCGGCTCACTACATGAACACGAATATCTTCGTTCTCACACGCTAACCCATGAATACCTTTTGCCGTTGTTGCATCAACTTCGCCAACATAGACATGCATTCTTTCACTGGTGCCACCAGGACTAGAAAGGTAACTAATAATTGGCTCACATCGCCCAACGATAACGCCCGCTTCTTCTTGGGCTTCACGTCTAACAACATCTTCTGGACTTTCGCCTTGTTCAACCATACCGGCAATCACTTCTAGCAACCAAGGTGTCTCACTAGTTTCATACGCAGGAATACGAATTTGCTCAATTAATACGACTTCATCACGTTTAGGATCATAAGCTAACAAAACACCCGCATTGCCTCGCTCAAATACTTCACGTTTGACTTCTTCACTCCACCCACCTTCAAAAAGGCGGTGTTTAAAGCGGTACTCGGTCATACGGAAAAAGCCTTTATATAAATCTCTTTGATTGAGCAATTTCACGTCTTCACGACCGTATAAAAATGGTATATTTTCCCTTTTCTTCATACAATGTTCCTTAAGTTACATTTAAGAGTCTTTTTATTGCTTACGTTTAATACAGATTTAAAGAAATTTGCCAACAATTCATGTAAAGTTAATCTAAAATAAAAGGATATGGCACAAATGGCTACCCCTACTTAGGGAAACAATCTGCTAGAATTATCCCCAATCAAGATTAACAGAGGCAACTCAGCGAAACTGTTGCAAAAAGGAATTAAAATGAAAAAACTGCTCTCTCTTTTGGTCACGATGAGTTTGGCAGGATTCAGCACTGCAAGTCAGGCTGAGGATCTGCTTCAAGTTTATCAAAAAGCAAAGGACAGTAACCCTGAGTTACGCAAGTCATTAGCGGAACGAAACAGCGCTTTTGAAAAAATCAATGAAGTTCGTGGTTCATTATTACCACAATTAGGATTAGGCGCATCCGCAGATTATAAAAGCGGTTACCGTGACGCAAAAGATACCGAATCCAATTCTATTGGCGCAAGTTTAACGCTAACTCAAAGTGTGTTTAACATGTCATTATGGCGCCAGTTAAACCTGCAAGAAAAAACAGCGGGTATGAGTGATGTCACTTACCAAACAAGTCAGCAAAAGCTGATTTTAGACACTGCTACCGCTTACTTTGATGTTTTGCGTGCTATTGATTCATTATCATTTATTGAAGCGCAAAAAGAACAAGTTTACCGTCAGTTAGATCAAACAACTCAACGTTTTAATGTAGGTTTAGTTGCAATTACTGACGTACAAAATGCGCGTGCAAATTATGATAGCGTACTGGCACAAGAAGTGTCTGGTCGTAACCAGTTAGATAACGCATTAGAGAAACTGCGCCAAGTCAGTGGTATCTATTACATTAATCTGGCATCACTAAACATCAGCCGTTTTTCAACAACCTCTCCAGATTCTATTGAGAAACTGTTAAAAGATGCCGAAGAGCGTAACTTAAGTTTATTGAGTGCACGTTTAGGCCAAGATTTAGCGCGCGAAAATATTCGTTTAGCTCAATCAGGTCACTTGCCTACTGTCGATTTAAATGCATCAACAGGCGTATCCAATAGCCATAATCATGGTAGTGCATTACCACCAGCAGATGTTAGTAGCCGTAATAGTTACAGTGGTCAAAATAGTATTGGTTTATCTGTTAAAATTCCATTATATACCGGTGGCAGAACAAGCTCACAAGTTGAACAAGCACAATATGACTTTACTAGTGCCAGCGAACAATTAGAGTCGGTTTATCGCTCTATTGTCCAAATCGCGCGTTCTTCTTATAACAATATTTCTGCATCAATCAGTAGCATCAAAGCATATCAACAAGTTGTTGTTTCTGCACAAAGTTCATTAGATGCAACTGAAGCAGGTTATCAAGTAGGTACTCGTACTATTGTTGATGTGTTAAATGCTACAACAACACTTTACGATGCCAAACAGAAATTATCTAACGCACGTTATGACTATTTAATCAACCAATTAAATATTGAATACGCACGTGGTACATTAAACGAAAATGACTTAATTCAGCTTAATAATGCACTAGGAGAAGAAATTTCAACTTCACCAGATAGCATTATTCGCCCACTGACGAGTCCTGTACTTAACGTTGCACCTTAAATGGTGAATTAATAAGTTAGTTTCTTATAAAAAGCCGCTTTCAGCGATAAACTGATAAGCGGTTTTTTTTATGCTTTATCTTCACATAAGATATTGTGTTATGAATTAAATTAAGATCTCAACAATATCTATATTCTTGTATTAACAAATACCTTAATCACAATTAGGTTAAAAAGAGAGGATTTACCGAATTTTATTACTCTTAACCTTATAAAGATCACAAATTTCTGGTTATCCTTGATGATTAGGTGTTTCTTATTTATTTTCTAGACTATTTAACCTATCCTAGCTTTTATTTTGAACGTTTTACCTTTTATGGATCTTACCAATATGCCAATGAAACGTACCAAATCGATTAATCGTGATGCTTTTCGTAAAGCATTTCGTCCTTATCGTCTGGCGCCTGTTGCAATCGCCATCACTGCTGTATTTGCGCTTTCAGGATGTGAAGAGAGCGACGAGACAGTTTCACTGTATATGAACGCACAAGAATGTGCTCAAGCAAACCCTTCACAAGCAGCACAGTGTGAAGACTCTTATCGCACTGCATTGCAAGAAGCGCAGCGTACAGCACCTAAATACGCAACATTAGAAGACTGTGTAGCTGAATTTGGTGATGCACAATGTACACAAACAGCATCTATAGATGGACAGCCTGTTAGTACTGAAAATGCCAATAATTTAAGCCCAGATAGCTCGCAAATGGCTCAAGCTAACTCCGGCGGTAGCTTCTTTATGCCATTAATGGCGGGCTATATGATGGGTCGCCTAATGGGTGGTGGCGCACCAGCACAACCACTGTTTAGTTCGCGTAATCCAACCAGCCCTGCAAATGGTAAATTTGTGGATGCGACAGGCCGTAACTATGGTCCTGCGGTTGGTGGTCGTCAAATGAACGTACCAAAAACAGCAATGACTCCAAAACCATCAACAACCTCAACGGTAACTCGTGGTGGCTTTGGTAATACAGTATCAAGACAAGCTGCGGCTCAACGTACCAGTGCAACGAATAATAATCGTAGCTCAACGGGTTCATCTTCTTACCGTTCAGGTGGTTAATTAACACCATGAAACGCGAAAATATTATTGAACGCCCGGATTGGCGTGAAAAAGCGACTGAATTTGGCTTTAACTTTCATACCATGTATGGCGAGCCTTATTGGTCTGAAGATGCTTATTATCAATTCTCAATGGATGAAGTTGAAACCCTAGAAGAAACCACAGAAGAGCTTCATCAGATGTGCTTACAAGTCGCTGATAAAGTGGCGAACAGTGAAGAGTTACTAACACGCTTTCAAATCCCGCGTCACTGCTGGGATTTTGTTCGTGATTCTTGGAAATCATCTCAACCTTCACTCTATTCACGTCTTGATTTAGCCTATGACGGTAAAAGTCCGGCAAAACTGTTAGAAAATAATGCAGATACGCCAACTTCACTGTATGAATCTGCTTTTTTTCAATGGATCTGGCTTGAAGATCAAGTTAATGCAGGTCGTTTACCGCAAAATGCCGATCAATTTAATAGTATTCAAGAAAAATTAATTGATCGCTTTGCTGAGCTTCGTGATCAATACGGAATGCGTTATCTGCATATGTCTTGTTGCCAAGACACTGAAGAAGATCGCGGTACAGTTCAATATTTACAAGATTGTGCTGAAGAAGCCGGCGTCACAACTGACTTTGTCTTTATTGAAGATCTGGGTTTAGGTGAGCGTGGTGAATTAACTGATCTGCAAGATCAGATAATCAGCAATATGTTTAAGCTTTACCCTTGGGAATTTATGTTCCGTGAAGACTTCTCAACTAAATTGGCTGATGCGGGTATTCGTTGGTTAGAACCTTCTTGGAAGAGCATTATCTCAAATAAAGCATTATTGCCAATGCTATGGGAAATGTTCCCTAATCACCCTAACCTGCTACCTGCTTATTTCTATGAGGGTAAAGCGCCTGATTCATTATCTCGTTATGTTATCAAGCCTCTATTTTCACGCGAAGGTGCGAATATTCGTATTGTTGAAAATGGTAAAGATATTGCTGTTGCAGATGGCCCTTACGGTGAAGAAGGCTTTATTGTTCAAGATTTCCATCCACTACCAAAATTTGGTGATAGCTATACATTAATTGGTAGCTGGCTGGTAAACGATCAATCTGCGGGTATATGCATCAGAGAAGATAGGGAGCTTATTACACAAGATCTCTCACGATTCTATCCACATATTATTTTAGATTGATAGAAATCTTAAAATTATATTGAGCACCTTATTGCTTGTTAGCGGTAAGGTGTTTCTTTATTCAAAATAGCTTTCTATTTTGATGATTTCAATATAAGACTATATTCCAGAAATGATCATATCCATAGCAGACACTATTGCTGTATGAAGCTCAGGCCTAACACACACAATATCAACTGTTCTTAACTTACTCTTTGCTACGGTTGTTATAGATTCCGTCATAACAACATATTTCTGATTATCTATTTCAATAACAGGTGCCAATATCTCTATTTGAGAGTTCTTATGTGATAACTGAGTAATCGGCATAATGACCCGAGAATCAATATCACTTAGTAGTTCATTTTGAATATCAATAAAATAAGGGTACTATTCTTTCGATTTAAGGGATTTATTACGATATATTGTGTATTGAGACATTAAATAACCCTATATTCATCATCATCAGTAAATAACCCCATTTCCTGTTCGAATTCATTAAGAGCTTGAATGCCATTTTTATTTTCAGCTTTCCACTGTTCCCGCTTTTTTTCACGAATGGCATCAGATAACATTTGATCGAGTGTTGCTGATAAATTAATTCCAAGCTCTCGCGCTTCATCCACCAATTTTACAGTTAGATACACATTAACTCCTCGTTTATCTTTTATACTCATCGTCAATGTTTTCATTATAAGCTCCATTTATGTGCATCATTTATGTGCAAAAGTGTAGAGCAGATAATTATCAACATCAAACTGGGAGATATTCAAAAAACATAATTAACTTATTTAGAGAAATATAAAAAGCATTCATCTAATAGCTATGAAGTTTATCAAAACTTTCGCCAAACAAAAATAAATCCAATATAAACAAAATGTTAAGATTATTCATTATATCTATATAGAAAATTGGAAAGATCAACAACGAGGGAAATATAATGAGTCGATACATTATATTTAATATAAAAAAGGCCAAATTCTATAAAAGTGAATTTGACCTTTAGATTTTGTAAATTGAGTTTATTGAACAATCTTATCCAATTTGAAATGTCATCATACTGAGCGATTTATTCACAATATCATTGTTCAGCAATGTCACTTTTTCACCGTCTTGTTTTAAACCTAATAGGTATAACGCAGGTAAAAAATGCTCTGCAGTTGGATGAGACAATTGCCCTTCTTGCGTTGATAAAATCGTAAAAAGATCAGTTGGCACTTTATCGCTTTGTAGACTGTGTTCTACGGTTTCACTAAACAAAAGTGCCCAAGGATAAGGTGTCGCATCGCTATTTTGCCAGTCCATCATTCTTAAATTATGAACGATATTACCGCTACCAATAATTAAAACGCCTTCTTTACGTAATTCAACCAGCTTTTGCCCTAATTCATAATGCCATTGCGCTGACTGGTTAGCATCAATGCTTAATTGAACAACAGGAATATTCGCATTGGGGTACATTTTTTCGAGTATCCCCCAACTACCATGATCGAATCCCCATTGATCCATATCGAGTTTTAATTTAATCGGATCAATAAGATCTTCAATCAGCGCAGCTAAGCCTATTGAACCTCGCGCTGGGTATTCTATTGCATATAATTCTGCTGGAAACCCATAAAAATCATGAATTGTCTTTGGTTGAGACATTGCCGTTACATAAGTTCCATCGGTATACCAATGGGCAGAAATCACTAAAATCGCTTTAGGTTGAGGAAGCGTTTCCCCTAATTTTGACCAGAGGCGAGTATATGTATTGTCTTCTAATACATTCATTGGGCTACCATGTCCAATAAATAGCGCTGGCATCATTTTTGTGTCCATAATCACCTCTTATGGCTTGTGATCTTATGGCGTTAGCATAGCGCCTTCTTACTTGAAATATAGTCAAAGAAGTATGAAATAGTTATTCAAAAAATATGAAAAAAGCCACCTAAGTTTCCTTAAGTGGCTTGAATAAGTGTGTGTGTTTTCAGTGTCGGTTATAACATGTTAATTTCAGCCAGCTTTTTTCTCCTCACGAAGACGATAAGCCACTAAGTCTTCAATAGTTAACACAGGCATATTGTGCTTTTTAGCAAAAGTAATCACTTCAGGTGCTCTCGCCATTGTGCCATCGTCATTGGTTAATTCGCATAACACTGCAACAGGTTTAAAACCGGCTAATGTTGCTAAATCAATTGACGCTTCTGTGTGCCCACCACGAGTTAACACACCACCAGGTTGGCCACGTAATGGAAATACATGACCAGGACGATTCAAATCACTTGGTTTTGCATTGTCAGCTGCCGCTGCACGTACTGTGGTTAAACGATCAGATGCTGAAACACCTGTTGTTACACCTTGTGCTGCTTCAATCGTTACTGTAAATGCTGTATGGAAATGGCTGGTGTTATTTTCCACCATCATAGGCAAATCAAGTTGCTGACGGCGTTCTTCTGTAATGCATAAACACACAATGCCACTACCATGACGAATAGACATCGCCATTTGTTCTGTGGTCATTGTTTCTGCTGCGAAAACCATATCGCCTTCATTTTCGCGGTTCTCGTCGTCGAGCACCATCACGCCTTTACCAGCACGAAGGGCTTCAAGAGCAAGTTCAACACGCTCAAATGGATTACCGAATTCGGAAAGTAGCGTCTGATTCATGGTAAAAAAACCTCAATAATTAATGAAAGTTACCAGAACCAGGGCAGTCTTAGGAGTGGATCTCTGCTTAATAAAAAATATAAGCAGAAACAACAGGAATGGATACAATGATCCTACTGATGCTATTTTATTCTCTCCCATCCAGACTTTAACTGTCGGCTCCAGAATCACACTGGATCTGCTGACCTTTGCATTACAATGGCAACACAAAGCGCTCGCGGGCTTTACTTGGATCTTCAAGTATCTACCGCCGGTGGGGACTTTCACCCCGCCCTGAGATTAACGAAGAAACTATACGCTTTAAAATTATAAGTGGCAATCATCAATCCGTGACAATACTTGTTTAATCACATAATCACTTTATGACATACGGTTATTTAACGATTTATAATAAAAAAATAACAATAATCCTGATATCTGGTTTTATTCCCTCAGTCCTCATATTACACTTAGCCTCAGCTTTCTATTTTATTTGTGAGGACTTCCCATGTTGGACCCGAAAAAACTTGAACAAGTCGCGCGCCAAATCCAAAACGTTTTGCCACAAGGTATCAAAGATTTTGGTGATGATATTGATAAAAAAATCCGCACTGTTCTGCAATCTCAATTAAACAAGTTGGATTTAGTCAATCGCGAAGAGTTTGATGTACAGACTCAAGTCTTATTACGCACTCGTGAAAAACTAACACGCTTAGAACACCGTTTAAATGAGCTAGAAGCTGGTCTGATTGCAAAACCTCAAGCTGAAGTTATCCAAGTTGAAGACGTTGAAATTACAGTAGAAACTCAAACAGAAAATAAAGCTTAATCCATTTACTTTATTAGTTATTCTCTTTATTAATAAAGCAAAAACCCTGTATCTTACCCAGACACAGGGTTATTTTTTTATATGCTCTGTAAATTAATTACTCACTATTTTAATTCTGGCCAATAGTCTTTATTTACTTCAATTAAATCATCTAGAATTGCTTTTGCGACAGTCGCGCTTGGCACAGTTTTAGACATCGTAATGGCTTGCCACAGTTTCAAATAGGATTTTTCAATCCAGGCTTCTACCACTAATTTTTCAACGGCAACTTGCTGACTCATCATCCCTTTTTGGAACAATGGAATTTTGCCCATGACTAAAGGTTCTGGTCCATGGCTTCCGACAATACAAGGGATCTCAACCATTGCTTCAGGATCAAAATTAATAATTGATCCGTTGTTAGGAACGATCAGCAACATTCTTTCTTGAGTATTAAACGCGATAGCCGTCGCAAGATCGACAATGTAAGAGGCATGTTCATCTATTTCAAGATGGCCTGCTGATGATTTACCCGCTGCTGTAATAGCTCGACAAGCACTGAAAACGTTCTTTTCTCTGTGTTCCATCACTTCATTAGCACGCGTATGATGGGGATCTGAATGCGCAACAACATAATCAGGGAACAAATAATATTTCAAGTATGTATTTGGCATAGTTGCTGGATCTAGCGCCCAAACATCTTTTGCCTTACCAAAAGTATCGTTCCAGCTTGCTTCAACAGGCTCTCCTTCTACTTTAGGAATATAACCATGCTCAGCAACATGTTTACGAATAATAGGCAGTAAATCATTACCTTGCAAGTCTTCAACTTGCGTCCACCAACCAAAGTGATTTAAGCCGTAATAGCGGACACGCATCTCCTTACGTGATTTTAATCCTGCAATCTGCGCCATACGTGACTCAATACCAATTGGCATATCACAAATATTTAAGATTTTTGCATTCGGCTTTAAGCGGCGCGTAGCTTCGGCAACAATGGCTGCTGGGTTAGAATAATTTAACATCCATGCATTTGGTGAATATTTTTCCATATATTCAACCAATTCTAATACACCACCAATAGAACGCATACCATAAGCAATACCACCAGGCCCACAGGTTTCTTGCCCTAAGACACCGTGGCGTAAAGGGATTTTTTCATCTTTTTCACGCATTGGATATTTACCAACACGAATATGAGCCATAACAAAATCAACATCCGTAAAGGCAGTTTTAGGATCTGTGGTATAGCAAAATTCAATTTCAGGTGCTTTTTCAGTAAGAATTATTTCACAAGCTTTAGCAATGGTCTCTTGCCTCTCGGCATCGTTGTCATAAAATTTGATGGCTCTTAATGGAAAACGTTTTAAATTTTCCAGTAGCATCAAAATAATACCGGGTGTAAATGTACTACCGCCACCTGCAATTACGACTGAGAACTTCTTCATTATATAGCCTCCGACAAGGTGATTTTTTGTGGATCTTCTGTCATAAGTTGTTCAATTTTGTCTCTTACTTGAGAAACGTGTAGCCCGATAATGATTTGCAATGCATGGCCTTTACGCACTACACCATGTACACCGAGCCCTTTAAAATAGACATCTGTTTCAACTACTTCATTATCAATCACTTCAATGCGTAAACGTGTTGCACAGTTATTTAAAGATTTGATATTTGCACCTCCCCCTAAACCTTCAAGAATGCCTTTAGGAAGTGCGAGTTTGTGGTCTTCTTTTGCTGTTTTTGAACTATCTGAAGCCTGTGACTTTTTATTTTTATAATCTTGTTTGCTATAAAGCTTGATCTCTTCATCATCCTCTTCACGACCGGGTGTTTTTAAATTAAGTTTGATAATTAATGTTCTAAACACCACAAACCAAATCATTGTAAAAATAAGCCCAATGACTATTTGTGTAATAATCATTCCGTAATGGTTATGAAACATTGGGATCCAATTCATAGGAAGAAAATTATCGATGATCCCTCCCCCCATATTTCCGACAACCCCAAAGTGATAAAGTGTTGTCGCTAATGTGGCAGCTAACACGGCATGAATGGCAAACAATAACGGAGAGATAAATAAGAAGGTGAACTCTAAAGGTTCTGTTATTCCCACGAATACAGCGGTCAATGCAGAGGGTATAAGTAAACCTGCAATTTTGGCTCTATTTTTAGGTGCAGCAGTAAAATAAAGAGCAAGTGCTATACCAATAGAACCAAAGACTTTGCTATTACCATGTAGTGCAAAACCCCCTTCAGGAAATAGCTCTTTTAAAGATTCAGTGCTTTGACTGAAATATTGCATATTTTGAGCCCAATCAACTTGAATTCCATGTTCAGTGACTGCAGGGCCAAAAATAAATGGGCCATAAATAAAGTGATGTAGGCCAGTAGGAATTAAAATACGTTCAAGAAATGTATATATCCAAACACCTAAAGAGCCAGATTCAACCATAAATACTTGCAAAGATTGAATACCAATTTGTACTTTTGGCCAGAAAAATAATGTTATCCATGCTAACGGTAACATAACAAAGAAACTAATTAACACAACATACGAAGTCCCTTGAAATATACCTAAAAAGACAGGAAGCTGTTTATCAAAATAACGATTATGAATACCTGTAACTATACCCGCAATAATAATCGCTCCAATAATACTGGTATCTAATGTTTTTATTCCAGCGATCATCGTTAAGCCACTATTTCCGCCAACCTCACTTGTAAAGTCCACACCAAAATAACTACCCCAAACTATTCCCATTGCATTAATAAAATAATTCCAAGTGAGAAAGCTCACCATTACAGCAAGACAAGCTCTTGCTTGTGCAGTTTTAGCTAAACCGATTGGTAAGCCAATTGCAAAAATAAGAGGCATATTACGAAAAACAGTCCATCCTCCCTCTTCAATAATATGAACAATTTGGGAAAATAAACTATCGGGTCTTAATAAATCTTCACTAATAAATAATGGATTCTGTAATAAAATGGCAATGCCTACAACAATACCTGCAAATGGAAATAGCAGGACAGGAGTAAACATGGCTCCACCAAATCGTTGTATTTGACTGAGCATAAAAATATCCTCTTATTTACTGCTACTGAAACGATGTGCTATTTAATTCATTTTTTTTCTGTAAATTCAGATTAGATTCTTTTCTCTTTATTCTCTCATCTGAAATGAGTTATTCGTGATCTGATTCATACTAATCTTTCAGGCAAAGTGATCTCATTTTTAGTTAAAAAGCAGATCACTTTTTATTTTTTGATAACGTTCACATTTTAGAGGTATAAATGATTATCCTATATATCAAAAGATTAGATTAAGATAAATTAAATAAGGAGAGCCGATTTTAAGAATAAAAAGAGGTATAAAAATGATCTACAAAGACATTGCAAAAAGCCTAAGAATTCAAATAAATTCGGCTGGATACCAAATTGGTGACCCTTTACCAGCAGAAAAATCATTAGCACAACAATACAACGTATCGAGAATGACAATACGTAAAGCAGTGGATTTATTAGTGACCGCAGGATTATTAGAGAGAAAACATGGCTCTGGGACTTATATTAAAGAAAAAGATGTCCATCATGAAAATGCTAGCCTAAAAGGCTTTGTCGAATTAATGGCAAATACAGGTCATAATGTAAAAAGTGAAGTCATAGAATTTCGTGTTATTCCCTGTCCTTTATCTATTGCCAGTAAATTACGTATCAATTCAAATGAACGTATTTTTTATTCAAGGCGAATACGTTACGTCGATAATAAACCACTTATTGTTGAAGACAGTTATATGCCTGTTAAATATTTTCGTAATTTAACTTTAACTCATTTAGAAGGGTCTAAATTTGATTTTATTGAAAATATTTGCCAAATAAAGATATCAGGAAGTTATGAAACTTTTCACCCTATTATGCCTGACAACAACATTTGTCAATTATTAAAAATAGAAACTAATATTCCAATATTAAGACTCAGCACATTATCCTATAGTACTCAGGGCGATTATATTAATTATTCAATTATGTATAGAAACACTCAAGATTATATTGTTGAGTATCATTTAAAAAGAGAACAATAACCATTAATAAAAGTATCATTAAAAATTTATAATAATTGGATTCTTTATTATAAAAAAAAGCACTCCAAAGAGTGCCTTTAGTCGTTAATTTATGCCATTATTTCTTTTTAATCGCATTAATAATGTTTGTTGTCGAAATACCGTCTTCGAAATTCAACACTTTAACTTCACCGCCTGCCGCCCAAACTTCTTTACTACCCGCGATATCTTCAGGTTTATAATCCCCACCCTTGACTAAAATATCGGGTAAGACAGAGGCAATTAAGCGCTGTGGTGTATCTTCCTCAAATGCAACAACCCAGTCTACTGCACCTAAGGCTCCGAGCACTGTCATACGTTGTTCTAATGGGTTAACAGGACGTGTTTCACCTTTTAATCGCTTAGTTGATGCATCACTATTCACAGCAACAATAAGGCGATCACCTAATTTACGTGCATTTGCTAAATAACTGACATGACCTGCGTGAAGAATATCAAAACATCCATTAGTCATCACAATGCGCTCGCCGCGCTGACGTGCTAATTCAACTGCTTGTTTTAATTGTTCTTCTTCCATTATACCAAAACCGTTGTCGGCACGGCCACGAATGGCATTTTCCAGTTCAATAGGTGATACTGTCGATGTCCCTAATTTACCCACCACAACACCCGCTGCTGCATTTGCAAGGAAGCAAGCTTCACCTAAAGGTTTACCTGCTGCTAAAGAGGTTGCTAATACACCTATTACTGTATCGCCCGCACCAGTAACATCATAAACTTCTTGGGCTTGTGTTGGTAAATGTAATGGCGCTTCATTCGCTCGAATAAGGCTCATTCCACGTTCAGAACGTGTGATCAGTAAAGCATCAAGCTCTAAATCTCGAACTAATTGCGTGCCTTTTTCCACCAGCTCATCATCGGTTTTACAAACACCGACAACTTGTTCAAATTCTGACATATTCGGCGTTAATAACGTTGCTCCACGATAACGCTCAAAATCACACCCTTTAGGGTCGATTAATACAGGAACACCCGCTTTCTTTGCAAGTTGGATCATTTCTTGAACATGAGAAAGTGCGCCTTTCGCGTAATCTGATAAAATCAGTGCGCCAATAGAAGGCAACGCCTGTTGAATACGTTCATAGATAGGCTGAGGATCAACATTGCTAAACCCTTCTTCAAAATCAAGACGGATTAATTGTTGATTACGTGAAAGCACTCGTAATTTTGTAATGGTTGGATGTGTCGCAACAGAGACAAAATCACAGCGTACATTGACCTGATTTAATGTATTACTCAATGCTTTGGCAGCTTCATCAATACCCGTTAAACCCACTAAACGTGAATTAGCACCGAGTGAAGCAATATTCATTGCCACGTTTGCCGCACCGCCGGGGCGCTCTTCAGTGGTATCTACTTTGACCACTGGCACTGGGGCTTCTGGTGAAATACGGCTTGTAGGGCCATACCAATAGCGGTCTAACATGACGTCACCGACAACCAGTACATTGGCCTTATTAAAATCCGGCAGCGTTACTTTCATCCCATACTCCACATTTATTTTCAAAATAAGCCGAAATAATACCATAACTTGTTAAGCAAAAAGAGAGACTCATAAGCGTTCCTGCTAACAAACGCTTATTCTTGCTCGCCAAGCCACTTTTGCTTGCTTTTTAATACGTGTTCTCGCTCTACAATAAAACAATTGTTATCCACAATTGCAGGTAACGCTTGTAGCGCAAGATGGTGTAACTCATTACGTAATGTGACATAAGCATGTGTCAAAGCCTGAGCTTCTTCTTCACCCATCACTTGATATTTTGCCATTAATTCAAAAATACGCACATTATCAGACCAACGTGTTAATGCAGGATATTGATGAGAAAAACGCAATACCAAATATTGAGCGATAAATTCAATATCGGTAATTCCCCCTGATGAGGTTTTTAAATCAAACTTGTCTGCTTGTGTTGGTGCAAGATGTTGCACCATTTTTTGGCGCATTTCGCGTACTTCATGTTGTAATACGTTGGCATCACGAGAAAGGCACAATATTTCGTGGCGAATACGAGAAAACATCTGTTGTAGTTGCTCATCGCCATAAATCATTCTAGCTCGAATTAAGGCTTGATGTTCCCATGTCCATGCTTCATTTTTCTGATATTCATCGAAAGCCTGGATCGTACTTACTAACATTCCTGATTCACCGGAAGGGCGTAAACGCGCATCAACTTCATACAATACGCCCGAGGAGGTTCGTGTACTAAATAAATGGATAATGCGTTGAGCTAGGCGCAGATAAAACTGACGAGCATCAATCTGTTTTGCTCCCGTTGTCACGATATTCATTGGACAGTCTAATAAAAATACCAAATCCAAATCTGAGCTATAGCCTAATTCCCATCCCCCCAATTTGCCGTATCCAATCACCGAAAAACCTAGACCATCACGATTGGCTAAATGTTCAGGCTCACCATAACGCTTCACCATATATGACCAAGCTTGATGAACAACAGCATGAATGATGGCTTCCGCTAGATACGTTAAGTGATCGCTAACTTTCATCACAGGTAATACCCCCGTGATATCTTCCGCAGCAATACGCAACAGTTGAGCTTGTTTAAATTGGCGCAGAGCTTCTAGTCGTTGCTCTTCATCTTCTTCTGGTACACGTAATAAATATTGACGTAATTCATCACGATACGCATCTAAAGGTAGTGGCTGATAGAGTGAATTAGGATCAAGTAATTCATCTAACAGTAAAGGATGAAGTGCCAACTGTTCTGCTATCATCGGAGATGCTGCACATAATCGTATAACATGAGTGAGGACTTCATCAGACTCTTGCATCAACTCTAAATAGGTTGTACGACTCACAATGCTTAATAGTAATGGTGTGACTCGTTGTAACGTAACTAACGTTTGAGGTTGCAGGCAAATCTTAGCCAGTAATTTTGGCATTAATGTATCAAGAACATCTCGCCCTCTTGGCCCTATCGTTCGCTTACCGATATCTTGGCGAAATATTTGTAATGTCTGATTAATCGCATTCAATGACTCAACCGTGAGTGATTGATGAAGTAATGACGAAGCTTCAGGCAAACGCCCAAGTAACCAGAGGCGTTTAAACTCTGAAGTATCCTCTTCTTCATCATTTTCATCTTCTTCGCCAATTAATTGCGTGAAAATAACAGAAACAGCCTGCATTTTGTGGCTAATTTCTTGATAAAGCATTTCCCAATTATCATATCCCATTGCAAAAGTGAGTCGCGCTTTATCCTCTTCATTATCTGGTAAGGTTTGCGTCTGCTGATCACCAATGGATTGTAATAAGTTTTCTAACCGACGAAGAAAGAGATAGCTTTCAGCTAATTGTGCCGTTTCTTTTTCTGTTAATAATTCAAGCGTTGTGATCGCCTTTAATACTGTTAATAGTGAGTTACTCTGTAGATCAGGCTCTCTGCCACCGCGAATTAACTGGAAAACTTGTGTAATAAATTCGATTTCACGAATGCCACCTGCACCGAGTTTTATGTTATCAATCATGCCTCGACGGCGAACTTCACGGCTTATCATCGACTTCATATTACGAAGTGATTGAATAACACTAAAATCGATATAACGGCGATACACAAAAGGACGCAACATTTGGCGTAATACTTGGCAGTATTCTTTCTTTTCAGCACCTAAAACACGAGCCTTGATCATGGCATAACGTTCCCAATCACGCCCTTGCTCTTGATAATAATCTTCAAGTGCAGCAAAGCTCATCACCAAAGGCCCACTTTCTCCAAATGGACGCAATCGCATATCAACACGATAAACAAAGCCATCAATAGTATGTTGATCAAGTACTTTAATCAGTTTTTGGCCTAATCGTGTAAAAAACTGAGCATTATCAAGCTCTCGACGTCCACCTTGAGTAAATCCATTTTCAGGATAAGCAAAAATCAAGTCGATATCAGAAGAAAAATTAAGTTCAAATCCACCTAATTTGCCCATACCTAATATCAGCAATGGCTGGGGTTTACCTTCACTATCACAAGGTGTTCCCCATTGTTGGCAACATTGCTGATAAAGCGTGTCTCTTGCGATACAAATTAGGGTTTCAGCAAGTACACTTAAATGTTTTAGTGCACAAGGAATATCACCTAATTGGAAAAATTGTAACCATGCAATGCGCACTAATTGTTGATGGCGAAATTGACGTAAGATCCGCATAACATCATCTTCATTGTCAACATTGGCTAACATTGCTGTTAATTGAGTTTCATAACTCTGCCATTCGATACCCGTGGGTGGATTTTGCCTGATATCAGTCAACCATTGAGGATTAACCCGAAAATGCTCGGTTGCAAAGGGACTAAATGCAAGAAATTGTTGTTCTTGCTCACTAAAAGGTGCTAGCGCATTAAGTTGAGAAGAAAAACCACACTGTGCTTTATCCCACAATGATTGAAGTACACTGATAACAGACATAAATAGACTCTCACGTTGTCAGGAAATTAAGCAATAGACAGTAACCACGACGTAGAAGATAACTTAAAGTTTAACCATAAAACATGATAATAATCGGTTGCGGTTGTAAATGTTAACGGTGAAATTGCATTCAGTGAATATTGCATCGGCTCTGGCAAATTAGACTGTTTTTTACACCAATCAGAAAATAACGCCAACATTGCAGGCATGGTAATTGTCGGTGATGTGGGATTAGCAAAAATAGCTTCTTCTAATGCCTGTATTGCACTTAACCATTTCGTAAGTTGTTGTGCCGTTGTATCACTAGGAGAAAGATTCACGACACTCAACGATAACGCAGGCTTATCTTTTGCCAGATAATAACCACGCGCGGCTTTACTGCGTGAGGCAAGACGTAATCCGCCTTTTTCACCTAAATACGTTGCTAATGCTATAACGTCTGATACATTACCTTTTTTAAGTTCTAGCTCAAACTCTTCGATCGGTAATTCATATTGCTCAGTACGAATTACGCCTTGATCTAAGACCACTTCTATTTGACTATCTTGATACTCAACAAGCCAGATTTCACGATAAAAATCCGTATGAAATAACACATTAAGCTGAGATTCTAATAAAACTAGATCTGTTTTTTCTGGCCAGATTTCCGCAGGAAAGCGAGTTAAATCTAATTTAGGTTGTGTTAATTCAACGTTATATTCTGGGCGTTGATGTAAGCCAGCAACGACTTTTCCTGCCGTTTTAATCGTCATTTCATAATGGTCATCAACACCACGAATACGTAATCCCATATCCCAACGACGGATCTGATTATCAGCAGTCTCAAAGTAAAGATTAGTCAGCTTTTTAGGGGTGGAATGCTGATGTGGTAGAGTCAGAATGCGCTGAATAATATGAGGAATAGCGGCAGATATGGCACTCATTTTGAGTTCGGTTTCTAATTGGCTCATTCTATTTCCCTTAAGTAAATCAATTGATTAGTAAAATATTTGACGCATTTTTATTTAGCAAGTGATAGCCTAATAACAATAATGAATAAAAGGCAGATTATCCCTATATTCTACCAGTTAAGACTGTTCTCATTCTGGTTTACTATTTGCTTACGCAAACTTTACTCTTTAGTATCAGTAAAAATATTCTCTTGTATAGATAAAAAAGTTGAAAACATAATGCGAAAATTACCCTTACTTTTTATTTCCTTACTTGGCTTAGGTGTTTCTCTAAGCTCACACGCAGAAACTCGCTATGTTTCCGATGAATTATCCACTTATGTGCATAGTGGACCAGGAAATCAGTACCGAATTGTTGGCTCTTTAAATTCAGGTTCAACAGTGACTGTACTTTCTCGCAATGCAGCAACGGGTTATGTACAAATTAAAGACGATAAAGATCGTACTGTCTGGTTGCCAGAAAACCAACTAAGCGCCCAACCAAGCATGCGCACTCGTATCCCTGCTATGGAAAAAGAGATCCAAACACTACGCGATAAACTAGCGAATATCGACCAAAGCTGGAATCAACGTACTATAGATATGCAAAACAAAGTCTCAAACAGCGATGACATAATCAATGGCTTGAAAAAAGAAAATGAGCAGATGAGAACAAAACTTGCTGTTGCTGAGAAAAAACTCGATTTTGCTAATCAACAGTTAGATGACAGACAACGTGACATCATCTTACAGTGGTTTATGTATGGTGGTGGTGTTGCTGGTGCGGGTCTTATTTTTGGTCTGATCCTTCCGCATATCATTCCTCGTCGTCGTAAACGCAACGATCGTTGGATGAACTAATATTCAGCCAAAAGGAATCATGATCCCGTGGAAATATACCTTGTTGGTGGCGCTGTGCGTGACCAATTATTACAGATACCTGTAAAAGATAGAGATTGGGTTGTTGTTGGCGCAACACCCGAAGAACTGTTACAACAAGGCTATCAACAAGTTGGCAAAGATTTTCCCGTTTTTCTTCATCCTGAAACACATGAAGAATATGCCCTTGCACGTACGGAAAGAAAATCAGGTTCTGGCTACACGGGATTTACCTGCTACGCCGCACCAGATGTTACCTTAGAAGATGATTTAGCCCGTCGTGATCTCACCATAAACGCTATTGCTTATTCTGCCGATAGCGAATATATCGATCCTTACCACGGCATAGACGACATCAATGCAAGACTACTTCGCCATGTCTCTGACGCATTTTCAGAAGATCCCTTAAGAGTTCTACGTGTTGCACGATTTGCCGCTCGATTTGCGCCTTTAGATTTTAGCGTAGCACCAGAAACGCTACAGTTAATGAAAGTAATGGCGCAAAGTGGAGAACTAAACGCACTAACGGCAGAACGCGTTTGGAAAGAGACTGAAAAAGCGCTTGAGAGCCACTCTCCTCAAGTTTACTTTGAAGTTTTACGCCAGTGCGGTGCTTTAAAGGTTCTTTTCCCCGAAATTAATGCCTTATTTGGCGTACCTGCCCCTGAAAAATGGCATCCTGAAATTGATACAGGCGCTCACACCATGATGGTGCTTAATATCGCCAGTCAATTAACAGATGATATTGCAGTACGTTTTAGTGCCTTATGTCATGATCTAGGAAAAGGAACAACTCCACCTGAAAAATGGCCTCATCATCACGGGCATGGCCCTGCTGGTGTACCTTTAGTTGAGGTATTGTGTCAACGATATCGTATTCCAAATCACATTCGTGATTTGGCTCGTTTAACAGCAAGATATCACGATCATATCCATCGTATCGATAGAATGCGCCCTTCTAAAATTATCCGCTTATTTGATGCCATTGATGCATGGCGAAAACCTGAACGTGTCGAACAATTAGCGATAGTCAGTGAAGCGGATGCTAGAGGACGTCTAGGGTTAGAAAACTTAGCTTATCCACAACGTTCTTTTCTTTGCCAAGCTTTTGCGATAGCAAATAATGTAGATATAAAGCCAATAATTGAAAGTGGATTAAAAGGCAGTGCAATACGAGAGGCGTTAACAAAACAACGAGAAGCCGCGATTATAAAATGGAAATCACGACTTACTCTAGAGAACAAATAATTAAGCTTTACGCTCAATAATCACACCCACACTTGTTGCTTGTGCTACTGCACCTGGCTTGGCTAATTTAATTTTAACTCTAGGTACAGCAAACTGAGAAATCAGTAGCTGTGCCACCTCTTCCGCTACACGTTCAACTAACTCAAAACGTCGAGTCTCAACGTACTCAATTATCGCCTGACTCACACTGGCATAATCTAAACAATGAGCAACATCATCGGTTTGGGATGCGCGTTTGTTATCCCATTCCATTTCGATATCGAACACTAATTTTTGTTTTATGTTTTTTTCCCAATCATAAACACCGATTGTGGTTATTACTGATAATTGCTCAATAAATACGATATCCATCACGTCATCTCTTATTTTTTCTGCTCATCGGATACCACTTCCGATGAAATATGCGTATTATCCATACATGTCTAACGAACTTACATAAACATTGGAGAATATAAATGAGTGCTAACGCACTTGGAATGATCATCTTCGCCTACTTGTGCGGCTCAATCTCCAGCGCGATATTGATTTGCCGATTGGCAAGATTACCCGATCCAAGAAAATCTGGCTCTGGCAATCCCGGAGCGACCAACGTCCTACGTATTGGTGGAAAAGCAGCCGCCGCGGCAGTTCTTATCTGTGACGTCCTAAAAGGGATGATCCCTGTTTGGCTCGCCTATTACTTAAATGTGCCTCCTTTTTACCTCGGCATTGTTGCCATAGCGGCTTGCCTTGGGCATATCTACCCAGTCTTCTTCCACTTTAAGGGTGGTAAAGGCGTTGCAACCGCCTTTGGTGCTATCGCCGCTATTGGTTGGGATTTAAGTGGTCTTATTGCTGGAACTTGGTTACTCACCGTATTACTCAGTGGCTATTCATCGCTTGGCGCCATTATCAGCGCATTGCTCGCCCCTTTTTATGTTTGGTGGTTTAAGCCAGAATTCACTTATCCCGTTGCTTTACTATCATGTCTGGTACTTTACCGTCATCACGACAATATTCAACGTTTATGGCGTGGTCAAGAAAGCCGGATTTGGCATAAGCTGAAGAAAAAAGCTGAGAAAACAGAAAAAGAGATCATTCAAGAAGCTAAAGAGCAAGAAAAAGAAGATTAATTTCACTCAGTCTTAAAAGTAAATGACACAAAAAAGCCACTTCAATAAACTGGGGTCAGTTCACAACAGTGGCTTTTCTTTTACTGATACTGATACTGATACACTATTTATTATCCAGTGCAGGCAACTCAGCTAAAGGCCAGCGAGGTCTTACGGTTACACTTAATGGGCCTTCTGTACCACCTTTAAAACGGATCATGCCCGCTAATGCGATCATTGCACCATTATCGGTACACAATTCGGGGCGAGCATAGAAAACCTCACCACCTAATTGTTTCATAACCGCTTCCATTTTAGCTCGTAATGTACGATTAGCACTTACACCACCCGCCATCACTAAACGTTTAAAGCCTGTTTGTTCTAAAGCTCTACGACATTTTATCGCCAAAGTATCAACAACAGCATCCTCAAAAGCACGAGCAATATCCGCACGAGTTTGGTCTGAATCATCATTTTGACGAATAGTATTAGCCGCAAAGGTTTTCAAGCCCGAGAAACTAAAATCAAGTCCCGGTCTATCTGTCATTGGACGAGGAAAGACAAATCGACCTTCTGTGCCTTGTTGCGCCATTTTTGATAATACAGGCCCCCCTGGATAATCTAATCCCAGTAACTTAGCTGTTTTATCAAAAGCTTCACCCGCTGCATCATCAATAGATTCACCTAATAAGGTGTATTCACCAATTCCTGTTACACTAATTAATTGTGTATGACCACCAGAAACCAACAAGGCAACAAACGGAAATTCAGGTGTTTTTTCTTCAAGCATCGGCGCTAATAAATGGCCTTCCATATGATGCACTGGAATAGCGGGAACATCCCACGCAAAAGCGAGTGAACGTCCGATAGTCGCTCCCACCAATAATGCACCAACAAGGCCCGGACCTGCGGTATAAGCAACAGCATCAATATCTTTTGCCGTTAAATTTGCTTCTTTTAGTGCGGCTTGGATAAGAGGCACTGTTTTACGGATATGATCCCGTGAAGCAAGCTCAGGCACGACTCCACCATAATCAGCGTGCAGCTTAATTTGACTATAAAGTTGATTTGCTAATAGCCCGGCTTTATCATCATAAATTGCGATACCGGTTTCATCGCAAGATGTTTCAATACCTAAAACTCGCATAACGCTTCCAAATTCTTCTTCGCTAACTCGCGTAATGAACCGATTGTATCATTATTTCGGTGATTTTATACGCCTTCGCAACATCTTTTACATACCAGCATGTGACAAATTCCTTTTTCTGGTCTATAATTATCCACCTATTTTAAGTGATTTAAATGTGTGGTTAGCGACTTTTGCTTTTTGTGCTTATTATAAAGACACAAAAGCGGGAGTTTGCGTTTCAATTTTGTGCATCTCTTTACAAAGTGCCCTGCTTTGAAGTAAAATTCCGCACCATTTTAAATGTCGGCTGGCTTAAATAATGCCAGCGCAAACCGATTTCTATTGAGGTGAGAGGCACATGCCGGTAATCAAAGTACGTGAAAACGAGCCATTTGACGTTGCTCTTCGTCGTTTCAAACGCTCTTGTGAAAAAGCAGGCGTATTAGCAGAAGTACGTCGTCGTGAGTTTTATGAAAAACCAACGACTGAGCGTAAACGCGCTAAAGCATCAGCAGTAAAACGTCACGCTAAAAAATTAGCTCGCGAAAACGCACGTCGTACTCGTCTGTACTAATATTTTGCGGCTTACCCCGCAACATATGCAGACACTGTAGTCGCAGTTAAAGGCCGTGCTTTCTTATGAGAGCGCGGCTTATTCTCGTTCAACAACAGGCGTAAAAGGGCTTATGGCTGGACGAATTCCACGTTCATTTATTAATGATTTGCTAGCTCGAACCGATATCATCGATCTTATCGACGCTCGTGTGCCGTTAAAAAAACAAGGCAAAAATCATTCAGCGTGTTGTCCGTTTCATAATGAAAAAACGCCCTCTTTCACAGTAAATAGCGACAAACAGTTTTATCACTGTTTTGGTTGCGGCGCGCATGGCAATGCTATTGATTTTTTAATGAATTACGACAGGCTCGATTTTGTCGAAACCATTGAAGAGTTAGCAGCAATGCATGGGCTAGAAGTTCCTTATGAATCAGGAACGGGTAGTAGCCCAATTGAACGACATATAAGACAAAATCTCTATCAAGTGATGGAGAAGTTGAACCAATATTATAGTAGTGCTCTCAATAAGCCAGATGCTCAAGAAGCTAGAAATTACCTTGCACATCGTGGTCTTAGTGAAGATATTATTAGTCGTTTTTCTATTGGGTTTGTTCCTACTGGTTGGGATAATGTCCTAAAGCGGTTTGGTCAAAATGCCGATAATAAAGCCCTACTTCTTGAAGCAGGCATGGTAATAACCAATGATAATGGTCGAACTTATGACCGTTTTCGCCAACGTGTTATGTTTCCGATTAGAGATAGGCGTGGTCGTGTTATTGCCTTCGGTGGACGAGTTCTCGGTGATGATTTACCGAAATACTTAAACTCACCAGAAACAGAAATCTTCCATAAAGGACGTCAACTTTACGGTCTTTATGAAGCACAACAATCTAATAATAACGTTACAAAGCTATTAGTTGTTGAAGGTTATATGGATGTTGTGGCATTAGCGCAGTTTGGTATTGATTATGCCGTTGCCTCATTAGGAACCTCCACAACAGCAGAACATATTCAGTTGCTCTTTAGAACAACGGATAACATTATTTGCTGCTATGATGGAGATAGAGCAGGACGAGATGCCGCTTGGCGAGCACTAGAAACTGCACTTCCTTTTTTAAATGATGGCCGTTCTTTACGTTTTATGTTTTTACCTGAAGGTGATGACCCTGATTCATTGGTGCGTCGTGAAGGTAAAGAATCCTTTGAAAAACGTATGGAACAATCACATTCATTATCAGAATTTCTATTTGATTCGCTCGTTCCTCAGGTGGATCTGAGTACTCAAGAAGGCAATGGTAAGTTATACAGTTTAGCTCGACCATTAATAGATAAGATCCCAAGTGAGACTTTGCGTCTATATTTATTAAGAGAGCTTGGTAGCTTAACGGGAAATCCCGATATTGAGCAGATGGATCGCTTATTTGGTAGAGCATCGGTGAATCACGGATCTTCGTATCAACCGACAAAATTACGCACAACACCAATGCGTGTATTAATTGCCCTATTGATACAAAATCCAGAATTTTCTAAATTAGTGCCCCCTCTCGAGGGATTAAATACTGAAAAAATTGCAGGTTTATCGCTTTTTATTGAATTAGTTTCCGTTTGCCAAGCACAACCTGGCCTTAATACAGGACAGATTATCGAACTCTATAGAGAGAATAAATTCGGTAAACAGCTTGAAAAACTGGCAATGTGGAACGATATAGATATAGATGAGATTGCAGAGAAAACCTTTACAGATACGTTAGATCATCTTTTTTTAACTGCAATGGACGAACGTTTAAACGCCCTTATTGCAAAAGAGAGAACAGAAGGCCTAACGCAAAATGAACGCGAAGAAGTCCAGTTGATAATACAGGCACGCGTTAAAAAGTAAATACAGAATTAAGATTAAAAACACGGCTTAATTGCCGCTATCGGTAGGTACTAAAAACCTACATTTGCTACGCTGAGGGGACCGTAGCAATCGACAATGAAAATGCCCCTCCGTAGTTATTGTTGGCTGAACAGTTATCGCCGACCGACACCAACCCAAATTACTTTGAAGTGTGGATACCGTCTTATGGAGCAAAACCCGCAGTCACAGCTGAAGCTACTTGTTACTAAAGGTAAGGAGCAAGGCTACCTGACCTATGCTGAGGTCAATGACCATCTGCCGGAAGATATCGTCGATTCAGATCAAATCGAAGACATCATCCAGATGATTAACGACATGGGCATTCAGGTTATGGAAGAAGCACCTGACGCCGATGATCTGATGCTGGCAGAAAATTCAAATGACACTGATGATGATGCGGCAGAAGCCGCGGCTCAGGTACTTTCTAGTGTAGAATCTGAGATTGGCCGTACAACCGATCCTGTGCGTATGTATATGCGTGAAATGGGTACGGTTGAATTGCTTACCCGGGAAGGTGAAATTGATATCGCAAAACGTATTGAAGATGGTATTAACCAGGTTCAATGCTCTGTTGCTGAATATCCAGAAGCAATTACTTATCTTCTTGAACAATACGATCGCGTTGAAGCTGGTGAAGCACGTCTTTCTGACTTAATTACTGCGTTTATTGACCCAAATGCCGAAGAAGTGGCAGAGAGTGAAGTGGTCAATTTAGGCAAAAGTGATGATGAAGTTGACGATGCTGAAGACGAAGATGAAGACGAAGATGAAGATGGCGATAATGACAGCGATAGCGATGATGATAACAGCATCGATCCTGAATTAGCTCGCCAAAAATTTACTGAGCTTCGTGAACAATACGAGAAAACTCGCCAGACTATCAAGGCCAAAGGTCGTAATCACAAAGATACAGAACTTGAGATCTTATTGTTATCTGAAATTTTCAAACAGTTCCGTTTAGTTCCGAAACAGTTTGATTATCTGGTTAACAACATGCGTGACATGATGGACAGAGTTCGTGCTCAAGAACGTCACATCATGCGTCTTTGTGTTGATCAAGTTAAGATGCCTAAGAAAAACTTCATTACGCTGTTTACAGGTAACGAAACCAATGACACATGGTTCACTGCTGCTCGTGCAATGAATAAGCCTTGGTCTGAAAAACTGGCAGGTATTGAAGAAGAAGTACAACGCAGCTTGCAAAAACTGCAACAAATTGAAGTTGAAACTGGTCTGACAATCGAACAGGTTAAAGACATTAACCGTCGTATGTCTATCGGTGAAGCAAAAGCACGTCGTGCGAAAAAAGAGATGGTCGAAGCGAACTTACGTTTAGTTATCTCTATCGCGAAAAAATATACCAACCGTGGCTTGCAGTTCCTTGACTTGATCCAAGAAGGGAATATCGGTCTGATGAAAGCGGTTGATAAATTTGAATACCGTCGTGGTTATAAATTCTCAACTTACGCAACATGGTGGATCCGCCAAGCAATTACTCGTTCAATCGCTGATCAGGCACGTACAATTCGTATCCCTGTTCACATGATTGAAACGATTAATAAGCTAAATCGTATCTCTCGCCAAATGTTGCAAGAGATGGGTCGTGAGCCTTCACCAGAAGAGCTTGCTGAACGCATGCTGATGCCTGAAGATAAAATCCGTAAGGTACTGAAAATCGCTAAAGAACCAATCTCTATGGAAACCCCAATCGGTGACGATGAAGATTCACATTTAGGTGATTTTATCGAGGATACAACTCTCGAGCTACCTTTGGATTCTGCAACATCAGAAAGCTTACGTTCAGCAACGCACGAAGTGTTAGCTGGTTTAACATTACGTGAAGCGAAAGTCCTGCGTATGCGTTTTGGTATCGATATGAATACAGACCATACCTTGGAAGAAGTGGGTAAACAGTTTGATGTTACCCGTGAACGTATTCGTCAGATTGAAGCGAAGGCACTGCGTAAATTACGCCACCCAAGTCGCTCAGAAGTATTACGTAGCTTCCTTGACGAGTAATTAGCTTACTCTCAATTTACGTTATAACAAACGCCTGTGATATTCACAGGCGTTTTTTTATCGGCCAATCACGGATCTATCTTTCGTTTAAAGGTTATTGTTCAGAGTTTCTCAACAACCATTTTCTACAATGTACATTTATAAAAAATAGCCTATTTATTTATAATATTACGCATCTACCTAGGCTTATCTCTCAATTCTTACACTAGGTTATTGATATCACAGTTATTCTCTATTTTATCTTTTTATTGTTTAGATTGAGTATAAATTGCGCATACAGTCATTCAAAGGCTAGACCTAGTGCCAAATGGCACGTATAATCTCACTCCATTAAGGCCCCTTAGCTCAGTTGGTTAGAGCAGGCGACTCATAATCGCTTGGTCACTGGTTCAAGTCCAGTAGGGGCCACCAAATTTTGGCTGTTAAATCAGCACATTAAGCCACTTCTTAGCAAGTGGCTTTTTTGTATCTGAAAGCTAATGACGACAAAATGGCGACAGAATAATATTTTTATCTCATACCAAACCAACAAATTCACTATTCATAAAACTCTATTTAAGCCAGTAATTCTCGTATCAATATAATAGCTTTATACGCACTCACTTTATTTAAGTGATGAGTTATACCACCTACTGCTGTAATCACTCATTACTTAATCCTCAAAACCAGAGCTACTAAAGAAATATATTTAAAATCATTTATACATTACACCAGTAGTTAGTTTTAAAATAATTACTAATATAATTAACAACTAGATAAAATTATTCTATTTCATTTCCATTTATCGAAATAAAAGCTCACCTTAATATTGTTATTAAAGTGAGCTTGTTTTAAATATAATATCAACTGACTAATCTAACAGATTAATATTGTTCTTTAATTTTAAAGACTGACACTTTATCTGTTAAGTTTTGTGCTTTCTCATCTAAAATCATCGTAGAAGTCGCACCCTGTTCAACTAAAGCCGCATTTTGCTGAACAACTGAATCCATTTGGTTAATAGCTACAGCTATCTGTTCAATGCCCACTTTTTGCTCTTCTGATGCAATACTAATACCCTGCATAATATCACTGACTTTAGTAATAGAAGAAACGATGTCCTGCATATGCTCACCCGTTTTATTCACTAATTCACGGCCATGAGCCACATCAGCAACGGACTCTCTGATGATTTGGTTAATTTCACGCGCAGCATCCGCACTTCTTGCGGCTAAATTTCTCACTTCAGTTGCAACAACAGTAAATCCGCGACCTTGCTCACCGGCACGCGCTGCTTCAACCGCTGCGTTTAATGCTAGAATATTTGTTTGGCTTGCAATGTTATTAACTACATCATTGATTTCAGCAACTTTTAATGTGCCTACTTCGATCTTTTTCATCGAACTAATTGCATCATTCATGATATTAGAACCATCAATCGCTAAATCACGAGTTTCTGCTGTTATAGAGTTTGCTAAAATCGCATTATCCGTATTATTAACAACAGCAATTTTTATCTCTTCCATACTCGCAGCTGTTTGTTGTAGAGCGCTTGCTTGCTCCTCAGTACGAGAAGAGAGATCTTGGTTGCCAGAAGCAATCTCTGCCGACCCCTTTTTGATCTCTAACGCTTCTTCTTTAACAAGTTGAATAGTCGATGTAAGTGCTGTTTGCATATCTCCAACATTAGAAAATAATGTACCAAACTCATCATTTCGTTTCTTAGGTAGAGTGAAACTTAAATCCCCCTCTCCCACTTTCTGCAAAATAGCTGATAGAGTATTCAAATTAAAGATAAACGTTTTATTTATCCATCGAATAACGACATAAAGAAGAGCAAGGATAACGATAAGTGCAATGATCGTTGTATAAATAGAAAGCTGTACCATCCAAGCTTGTTCTGCTTTGATATCGTCATTGACACCTTTTGTGATAACCAAATATTCCTCAAAAAGATCAGAAAGACGTGTGAAATCATCAGAAAGATTTGTTTCTGTATAATTTAAGGTATCAATTGGTGCCATTAATTCATCAAGCAGGTAATAAAATAAGACCGATAGCTGTTCTGAATTTCGTTGAGCATCAGGGCTAATCTTCTTAACCTCAACCCAATGTGTGATCGTCGCTTTTGATTTTGTTGCAAGCGCTTTCGCTTCAGTCACAATCGACTTTATAGTTTCTTGCTTATTCTCTTCTGTCATCGTTTTCAATAACATTAAATAGTTAACGTGAGAACGAATAGTTGCTAGTTCATATCTCGCTTCTTGAACACTGTTTAACCTAGTATTTAAAGAATCCAATGAAGCAAAATTTTCCTGCATTCTATAAATAAAGAATGATGACAAAACTGCTGACACTAAGAAAATGGCTAAAAGTATAATGGAGCCTACTTTAGCTGATTTTTCAATACTCATGAAATTATCCACCTCGGCAATTAAATGACACAAATGTACTCATATATCGGCACGAAATAGATTTTATTTACTTATTAATCAGAATTATCAACACAAACGGTCCAACTCGATCTCAATCAATGATTACAATTGATATTTTATGCTACCCATTATCACTTAACCTTGATGATATACCACAACGATATAATATTTTGGTGTTATTAATTATAAGCTTTATAACAAAGAGCTGGGATAAGCTTCAGAATATCAATTTTATTGTCACGTCTAAGAGCAAACATTATTAAATATTTTTACGATACAGTTCATGTATTTCACTCATATTACTTATTTAAAAAAACGTTATAGAGTATAACTACGTAAAGAGTGACCGATAACCTCATCATTAAACAAAGCAAACCGTAAATATTTACACTTTTTCTTCAGTACGTTGCTTATAAAAAATCTTTATTTTCAAGATAAAGTAAAGGCAGTCAATTACTATAACTAATCAATAATAGATAAAAAATAATTTTTACCGCCACAACACTACCTACCCAAATAAAAATACCTCATTAAAATTATTGTTTTAGATCAATTAATAGCATTTACTATAAAACTCAAAAAAACCATAAGAAACATTTATATTGAAAATGTTTCTTATATATTTTTACCTCGTATCGCAAAATTCACTTTTATTCAGAGGATTCTTACCCCACTGCTCTTATCGATATACCCAAAATACGAGTAAATTATACTTTATTACAATAAGTAACTTTTTCACACAACCCATCTTATAAAGACGGATTGTGAGATATAAAATAGTATATAAGACCCAAATCAACATTTTCTCCCCTAAAAAAACTCATATAACGAGTATCATAATTTGTTTATAATTATTAATAATGCATAACACATTGATCTTTATTACACTTATTCGACATTAAGTCTTACCTTATAATAATTACTCTTATGATAGGTTTAACCTATTGCAAGCTGTAATCACATAGAGTAAACCGTTTTTACGCAATAATTTATGTGTAATATAGTTATTCGCAATGAAATGACTAATTTTAATATGTGATGACTTCTATATATTAGACCTTCTGTTATTGGAATTAACTTTATGAACGATCTAGACACTAAAGTAGGCCTTTTTTTTAAAAAGGTTAGAAAAGAGAAAAAATTATCAGGTCGTGAACTGGCAAAAATAATCTCTGTTAGCCAACAACAAATTTCTCGCTATGAAAATGGAAAAAATAGTATGTCTCTTAGTTTAATAAATAAGTTGCTTATTATTTTTGATAAATCATGGGATGATTTGAATCGTGAAGTAATAAGTAATTACAATGAAAAGGTAACCAACACACAACTAAAAAAAAGAGACCATGAGTTTAGTGGTAACATTATTAGCCAACTAAACTAATAAAAAATCAAACTTATGTAAATATCCCTACCAATAATTAAGCATGAAAATAAAATATTTAAACATGTTTTATTTTCATGAGCTATTAGCTTTATGAAGGTAGGGGTGTTAACACGTGACAAAACTATTACTAGTCAATAATAGATAATATTAGGAAAATAAAAACCTTTTTAATTAAAGCTTTTATTAGCCATGGAATGCTTATATTTATTTTACTCTAATAGCGAGTCATAAAATGAATTTCTAAATATTAACTTTAATATTTAGTTATTTATTAAATGTAGTTATCTAATATAAAACAAAGGACTTTAGAATGAAAAAATCTATCATTGGTGCATCTTTAGCTATGACATTTGGTCTAATGGCTGGCAATGCTATCGCTGCTGATAATACTGGTACTATCACTTTTAATGGTGAATTAACTGATACAACATGTAAAGTTGACATCGAAGGCCAAGGCGCAGATGCAACGATTACTTTACCAACAGTAAGTACTAATGTTTTACAAGCTGCAGGTGAAGTAACTGGTCGTACTGCATTTAATATGAACCTGTCTGATTGTAAAGTAGGCACTGCGGGTCATAGTACTGTTTCTGCATTCTTCGAAACTGGTATGACTGTAGACCAAGCTTCTGGCCGCCTGAATAATATGGATACCGCAGCAACAGGTGCTAAACAAGTTCAATTACAACTGTTAGATGGTGCTAACTTCAATGCAATCAAAGTAGGTAACACTTCTCAAGTAAATGATACTACTTACTATACAATTACTGCTGAAAAAGCAACTCTACCATACGCTGTAGAATACTACGCAATGGGTCAAACAGAGGCTGGTAAAGTAACAAGTAGCGTTGTTTATACTCTACAGTATAAATAATCAAAATAAATAGGGAGGAATTCTCCTCCCTATTTGCTTTTTATTAATGGAATAAAGATAAATATGATAACCCCTAAATTAATTAAAAGCTTTTTTATTAGTTTATTATTAATTATTCCCGCATGGGTTAATGCCGGTGTTGTTATTAGTGGCACTCGCGTTATTTATGTTGAAAATGAAAAAGAAGTCACTATTAAAGTATCGAATGAAGGGAAATTACCTGTTCTTATTCAAAACTGGATTGATACAGGTGATGTGGATGCCGCACCTGAAAATATTCAGGTTCCTTTTATTTTAAGTCCTCCTGTATTTCGAGTTGAACCGACTAAATCTCAAACATTGAGAATTAATTATACTGACAGCGTGCAATTACCTAAAGATAGAGAATCTATTTATTGGCTAAATGTATTAGAAATACCGCCTAATGCAAGTGATAAAATAGATAATAAATTACAAATTGCTTATCGCTCTAGAATAAAACTATTTTATAGACCTTATGCATTAAGAGATAAAGCAGACGCAATAAAAGGTGCAGAAAATCTGTCATTCACAGTTGTTAATAATAAGTTAAAGGCGATAAATAACTCTCCTTATTATGTCTCTTTAGTTTCTATCACGCTATCCAATAATGAAAAAAATCCGATTGATGGTGAAGTAGTACCACCACTTGGCAGTCATGACTTTTCAATTCCAAATGGAGTCAATGCGTCTTCAGGAAGCAAAATTGTTTACAGGTATGTAAACGATTGGGGCGCAATGAAAATGGTTGAAACCACACTGTAGTTTTCTAGGTGTTTTCTAAAAATACGGGAATATTAAAATGAGCAGTTATATTTTAAAAACTATTATAATATCTGCCGGTGTGACTTTTTTAGTCGCTCCTTATACCTATGCAGAAAATATAACAGTCACCGAAAATAATAAATGGCTGTCTAATGGTAATAGCTCATTATCTGCAACTTTATCCCAAAATGATAATGACCTGCCACCAGCACCTATATCTAATGGTAATAATTCAACGTCATTTAACCCGATTTTTATGAACACCGCTCAAGGTGATATTGATATTAGCCGTTTTGACAAAGCTGATTCGATATTACCCGGTACATGGAATGTCGAACTCTATGTTAATAAACACTTTGTTGGATTAGAGTCTATCACATTTAGGGAAATGGCAAATCGTGAAGTCGAAGCGTGTTTAACTAAAGACATCATTGATTTAGTCGGTCTCAAGGATGAGAAAACCCCACCATTATTAAAAAGTGCACTAGAGCTTCATGAGTGTATTGAATTAGCAAAATTTATTCCTTCAAGTAGTGTTAAGTACGATCACTCTATACAACGTTTAAATATTGATGTTCCACAAATATTAGTGGGATATAAACCCCGTGGTTATGTTAGCCCATCACTTTGGGATCGTGGTATCAATGCATTGCTACTAGGCTATAACGGTAACTATTTTATGTCCCGTAATAATGGGAAAGAGTATAAATCCGCATTTGCAGGGATCACCGGAACCTTAAATTTAGGGGCTTGGAGTTATCATCATACTGGTAACTATTCATGGAATGAACAAACGGGTCACGACTACACTTCTACTTATAACTATTTACAACGTATTATCACCACTATTCAAGGCGTAGTACAAGTGGGTGATATGCTCACTAAAGGGCAACTATTTGATTCTCAACCATTAAGAGGTATTCAGCTTTTTAGTGATGAGAAGATGTTACCTGATTCTCAACGTGGCTTTGCGCCGACTATCCGTGGTGTAGCGAAAACAAACGCCCGCGTTATTATTCGCCAAGATGGTCATATCATCCACGAAACAGTTGTACCACCGGGTGCATTTGAGATTGATGACCTCTACCCTTCAGGCTATGGCGGTAACTTAGATGTCACCATACAAGAAGCGGATGGCTCAGAACAACATTTCAGAGTCTATTATGCTTCAGTGGTACAATTACTGCGCCCAGGTCAACACAACTATACCGTTGCTGCGGGGCATTTAAATTCAACTTCAGTAGAATATGATCCTACATTATACCAAGCCACTTATCGCCGAGGCTTAACCAACCTTGTCACCGGATATGCAGGGGTACAAGGTACAGGAGCTGACTATTATGCTATCCAAGTAGGTATGGCATTAAGTACACCATTAGGCGCTTTTTCTGCAGACGTGACCCAAGCTCGTCTGCATTTAAATAGTACTGATTCTGCTGTCAATAGCGGCCAAAGTTATCAAGTCAGTTACAGTAAGTATATTCAAGATACCAACAGTAACCTGACTATTGCCGCCTATAAGTTTAACTCTGAACACTTCTATGACTATATGTCAGCGGTTCAGGCTATCAATGAAGAGCGTCATGGGAGAAGTATCAATAATATCTGGCGCCCAAAAAGCCGTTTTAACGTCACTATAGATCAGGGGTTACCTGAAGGCTGGGGTAATTTCTACGTCAGTGGTTTTACGCAAAACTATTGGAATAACGATACGACCGATTTGCAATACCAAATGGGTTATAACAACCGTTGGAAGCGCCTCTCTTATGGTATCAACGTAGGTCAAGCACGTAATGCGGATGGCAAAAAAGAGACATCCGTTGAAATGAATTTTACGTTGCCACTTTACGATTTAAGTGTTGACCATATGCCAACCTTAACCGCAGCGTTAACTCGTGATGGACGAGGTAATGTTGGTGAGCGTATTGGTATTTCTGGCTCTGCGGGTAAAGATAATCGTTACAGCTATGGTGTTACAGCAATGAATACCAACCATGGTGTCGGTTCAAGTATGACCCTTAATGGTAATGCGAGAACAAATTATACTAGCTTAGCCGCAAACTATGGCGTAGGTGAACATTATCAAAATGCCTCAATCGGTATGAGTGGTTCGTTAATTGGTTGGTCTGGTGGTGTCGTTGCATCGCCTTATCAAGGTGATACTTTCGCCATTGTTGAAGCAAATGGTGCTAAAGGAGCAAGAGTCAGTGGCTACCCAGGTATTGAAATTGATGGCTTTGGTCATGCTGCAGTCCCTTATTTAACACCATACCAAATGAATGATATTTCGATTAACCCGAAAGGGATGTCAACTAACGTTGAATTACAAAATACACAAGCCCGCATTGCACCATTTGAAGGTGCGATCACGAAGGTGGAATTTAAAACCAATGCAGGTATCCCTCTGTTAATTACAATCCAACGTAATAACGGCGCCATTCCATTTGGTAGCGTCGCCTACGATGAACAGAACAATGAAGTGGGTAGTATAGGTCAGGGAGGACTTCTCTACGCCCGAGTTGAAAACGCGTCAGGTCGCTTAATTGTGAAATGGGGACCAGGTGAAATACAGCAATGTATCATTAATTATAATGCGCCAGCACAAGATAAAGATAATCCAAGTAGTTTTGTTCAACTTACCAGTATCTGTGGAGAATAAAGTATGAAGCCTATTATTAAAAACTCATTAGCCTTAATGCTTCTACTTTTTCCTGTTGCGGAGGTAATGGCACAACAGACTGTCAAGTGTCAAGTTATTGCAGCCCCAATGGATTATACTATACCCATTGGTAGCGCAATTCATGTTGGTGCTGATATGCCAGTAGGTTCGGTTGTTTACCATGGTCGAATTAATTTTAATAACATACCATACAGCTATTCTTGTGGGTTTAATGTGCCTTCAACAGGATTAGGACACTATTACTTTTTAGAGCGCCAAGAGATAAAATTATTAAGTACAGCAGGAACCCCTGTTGTTGGTACTGGCATTCCTGATAATGTCTATAAAACCAATAACCCAGGTCTTGGTATTGTATTTTATACAAATAACAATCGAAATAAATCGTTACGTCCTAATATTCCTCAACTCTCTTGGGAAGACCAACGTGAACTTATTGAAGGCCAACGTGAATCTATTAATTATTGGGCACGCCCAATACTCAATTATTCTTTAATTAAATTAGGCCCTATTCAGCCGGGTACATTTGATTTAAGCAATATTGCAAGAATGCAACTTGATGTTAATTATCCCGAAAAAGATAAGGTTCTAGCAGAAGAATTTCCTTTTATATCCGCATATATGAATATTACAGGTTCTGTTAGTGTCACCGCTACAAGTTGTAAAACACAAGACTACACTGTGGAATTAGGCAAACATGAAACATCGACCTTACCTGCAAAAGGCAGTTCAACCAAATGGATAAATTCTGATATTAATTTATACAATTGTCCTACCTTTAGAGGTTATTACTCTGGTGGCAAAGGAGAGGTACTTACCACTGAAGAGGGTCAAAGATTCCCAGATCGCGATCCGAACGAACTAAGAGTGACCATTAAGCCTGTAAACCCACCCATTATTGAGTACCCAGGCACTTTTGAAGTAAATGATGTACCGGGGGCGGCTAAAGGTGTCGGAATACAACTTGCATTTGGAGCAACAGGCGAAGATTTTGTTAAATTTAATATGCCAACTGCCTTCGCACAACCCATCACAGAAAAAGCAGGTACTGTAAGTATTCCATTACGTGCACGTTATATTCGTGTGGATGACCGCTTATCTTCGGGTGTTGCCAACGGAGCTGCAACCTTTATGATTGAATATTATTAATCCTTTATTCTGTTTGCCTGAATAGAATAAAAACCCACTCTGATACGTTAATTCAGAGTGGGTTTTTTATCGTTATAATGCTTGTTCTTCAATTTGAAAAACGGCCACATTATCCATTAACATCTGCGCTTTTTCGTCTAACACCATCGTTGAAGATGCACCTTGATCCACTAAAGAAGCATTTTGCTGTACAACGGTATCCATCTGATTAATTGCCACCGCAATTTGTTCAATACCAATGCGTTGCTCTTCTGAAGCAAGACTTATACCCTGCATTATCTTGTTAACTTTTGTAATAGAAGAGACTATTTCTTGCATATGCTCACCGGTTTTATTCACCCATTTCGTACCATTCGCCATATCTTCAATCGACTCTTTTAGTATCTGGCTAATTTCTTTTGCTGCATCTGCACTTTTTGCAGCAAGATTTCGTACCTCAACGGCAACCACTTTAAAACCGCGTCCTTGTTCCCCTGCACGAGCAGCTTCAACTGCCGCATTTAGTGCCAAGATATTGGTTTGACTGGCAATATTATTAATTACCTCGTTAATTTCACCCACTTTAACGGCACCCTGTTCAATTTTCTTCATTGACAAAATTGCCTCCTGCATCACCGTGGCGCCATCTGTCACAACATCATTAGATTGATTAATGATGTTATTTGCTTCCATGGTATTTTCAGTATTATTTGCGACAGCGGTTTTTATTTCTTCCATACTCGCTGCAGTTTGTTGTAAAGCACTTGATTGTTCTTCAGTTCGAGAAGACAGTTCTTGATGAGCTGATGCAATTTCAGCAGCACCTCGTTTTATTTCTAATGTCTCTTTTTTTACGGTAAGAATGGTGGATGTTAGTGATTTTTGCATATCACCGACACAGGAAAACAGTGTACCAAATTCATCATTTCTTATTTTAGGCAGTGAGAAAACTAATTCGCCTTTGCCTATTTTTTTTAAAATATCAGACAATGTATTAAGGTTAATAAGAAATGATTTATTAACCCAGCGAATAGTGAAATACAAAATAATAGATAAAAGCAATAATGAAATTAACGTTGATAAAATAGAGAGTTGAACCATGGTATTTTGATTATTTCGAAGCGAAGCACTATTTTTCGCTTTAATCGCAACATAGTTATCAAATAAGCCACTGAGTTTTTCAAAATCATGATCAAAATGTTCATCTTTAACATTGGCGTTGTGAGCTGAATTTGACGCAATCACTAATCTATCAATTAAGTTATAAAATAACGCAGCTATATCTTCTACACTTTTTTGTGCGTCTGCTGAGACTTTTTTTTCGTCCACCCATCCTTTCATTGTGTTTTTAGCACTAATAGCAAGTTGTTTATTTTTCTCAATAATATCAGCATCATTAGCACTTCGTTTGTCTTTATCTTGCATCAAAAAATTCACATTTGAGCGCATGTTCACTAATTGATAGCGTGCCATCAGCACATCTGTATAGCGTGTTAGCAACACTTCCACTTGAGTGAAATTATTTTTTACTTTATCAATAAAAAATATAGATAATGCCGAAGATAAAATAAAAACCAATAATAATAAAGACGAACCTATCTTAGCAGATCGTTTAATGCTCATAATAAAAACACCTATACACATATATCGATACGATTTATTTCCTTATCGACATGGTTGTTCTTTTATTTAATAAAAATAGGTATTTATAAGTTAATGATTTTTATTTTAAAAATATTAATCTATCAATAAACATCATCTATATTTTAAATATTTTTTAATTTATTCTTATTTTATAAAATAATCCAACTAATATCATTAATAATAAAAAGTCTCTTTTTTATCAAAAAAATAAGTATTTCTATTTGATGGATAAATATCATTTTATATTCATTATATAAATAACCTTTGTTTATTTACATTGAAAAGCATAAAAATCACTTTATTTTCAATAAGTAATAGACACACTATCTCATTTTGAGAACAATGATATAATATGTGCAATGACCTTAAAAACTCTGATGATTTACGGAGCTTACTTTTTTATGCAACCCCAGTTTGAAAACTCAAAAAACACCGTAAAAACGTTATCAGTGTTTGATTTTGATGGCACGCTAACTTACCACGATAGTTTTATTCCTTTTTTAAAGTTTGCTTTCGGTAAACGTAAATTTTCACGCCGTTTAATTAAGATGGTATTACCAACATTACATTGTTTTAGACGTAAATTAACCCGTGATGAATTAAAAGAAGTGCTTATCAAAACTTTTTTAACAAACATTGACGAACAATGGTTAAAAGAAAAAGCGGAAGCATTTTGTCAGCTTTACTGGGCTAAATTAATGCGCCCTACTGGCTTATTAGCAGTAGCAGAAGAAGTGAAAAGTAATGCCCAAGTTACTATTTGTTCTGCATCACCAGCAATGGTTCTACAGCCTTTTGCTGATAGGTTGGGAATTAAACTGATAGGTACAACACTTGAAGTGGTTGATGGTAAATTGACAGGTAAAATTATCGGCAATAACTGTCGCTGTGGCGAGAAAATTAAACGTTTAGAAGATGTCTACGGAGATCTAACGCAATATCATATGAGAGCATGGGGAGATTCTCGGGGTGATCATGAATTGCTACTGGCCTCTCAAACGCCTCATTGGCGTCACTTTCATACTGGCCGTCGTAAATCTAAAAACTCGCCCATTAAAGTGACCGTAAAAAAAGAGTCTTAGTCGCTAACGGTTTCCCCTATCAACACAGAAACAAATAGCCCCCGCTAACGCGAGGGCTAAATAAAGTCTTAGATATTTACACCGTGTTGTGATGCTAACGCACCTAAACCACCCGCAAAACCTTGACCAACAGCTTTGAATTTCCACTCTGCGCCATGGCGATATAACTCACCGAAGATCATTGCAGTTTCTGTAGAGGCATCCTCAGAAAGATCAAAACGTGCAATTTCAGCCCCATTGTCGTTGTTAAAAACGCGCATAAAACTGTTGCTTACCATACCAAAGTTTTGTTTACGATTTTCAGCATCATAAATAGTGACTGCAAATACCAGTTTTTTCACTTCAGCAGGGACTTTTGATAAAGTGATTTTGACTTGTTCATCATCACCGTCGCCTTCCCCAGTACGGTTATCTCCTTGGTGTTCAACGCTTCCGCACTGACTCACTTTGTTATTAAAGAAGATAAAACTTGCGTCTGAAAGTACTTTTCCATCTTCACCAACCATGAATACTGACGCATCTAAATCAAATTCTGCGCCATCAGTCACGCGGGCATCCCATCCTAAACCAACCATAGCAACCGACATTGTTGGTGCTTCTTTAGTTAGAGAAACATTACCACCTTTAACGAGGGAAACTGCCATATCAAAGCTCCTACTTTATTGAATAAACTGGCAATCACTTTTTATGAATGCCAGTGGTTAGTATTTTACAACAATCTATCAAGAGGCATTTATACCGTACTGAGCACAAACAGAACCTAAGCCACCTGCATAACCTTGACCAACAGCACGGAATTTCCACTCTGCGTTATGACGATATAACTCGCCAAATAACATTGCCGTTTCAGTTGATGCATCTTCCGTTAAATCATAGCGAGCAACTTCAATTTGGTTGTCATCATTAACTAGGCGAATAAATGCACCCGATACCTGACCAAAGCTTTGGCGACGTGCTTGAGCATCATGGATAGTGACAACAAAGATAACCTTATCGACATCATTCGGGATCATGTCTAATTTGATTTTCAGTGCTTCATCATCACCATCGCCTTCACCCGTACGGTTATCACCGGTATGAACAACAGAGCCGTCAGCGGATCTTAAGTTGTTATAAAAAATGAAATCGGCATCGCTACGTACTTTTCCATTAGCGGCTAACAAAAATACAGATGCATCTAAGTCAAAATCTTGACCATCTGTAGAACGGGCATCCCAACCAAGTCCGACAAGGACGTTTTTCATCGTTGGGGCTGCTTTGCTCAGAGAGACATTACCACCTTTAGAAAGAGAAACGCTCATTTTTTAACCTCTTTAATTTAGTTTTTGATATTCTGATTTCTCAAGAATATTAATTATTCTGACTTACCTTCATTATCTTTTTTCTCAGGGAACACAAAGCTTGCAATAATTCCCAGAGCAAGAACCCCCAGCACAACAAATAGGCTAGTTGTCGCGGAAATACTGTATCCATGCTGCCAAATGTGGTCTGTTGCATTGAGACCCAGTTTTACGGCAATAAAGAACAGCAACACAATAACCGCTTTTTCAAGGTAAACGAGATACTGTTTTAACGCTTCTAATACGAAGTAAAGCGTACGTAGGCCTAAGATTGCGAACATCATTGCACTATAGACAATCAGGGGTTCACGGCTTACAGCGATAATAGCGGGAACAGAGTCGAAAGCAAACATCACATCAGAAAGCTCTACAACAGCAACACACAACATAAGTGGGGTTGCATATAACGCAGCTTTTGTACCACGACCGATAGTGACATCTTTGTTTTCAGGTTTCGCTAATTCAACATCCACTTCTTTTTGTGTTAATAAGAAAGCGTGTCCTGTGATTTTTGGCCATATAGGGAAAAATCGTTTAACTAAGCGATAAGCAAGATGTTGTGAATAGTCTTCGATTTCTTCACTATCATCACCGCTTTTCAGCATCATAACTGCCGTCCAAGCAACGATTAAGGCAAATACTATCTCAACATATGGTCCTAAACTTAGCAGTCCTGTACCGATGGCAACAAAGATCCCACGGAAAACGATAGCACCGATAATACCCCAATAAAGAACGCGGTGGCGGAAGCGGTCTGGCACGGAAAACCAAGAGAAAATCGCCATCATGACAAACAAGTTATCAACGGAAAGTACTTTCTCTAGCGCATAACCCGTTACGAATAAGCTCGCAACTTCAGCACCATGGTGAATATAAAGGAATCCTGCGAATGCCATAGCAATAGCAATCCAGAATATAGACCAAAATATGGCATTCTTTAACGTTATCGGCTTATCAGCGCGATGCATGAATAAGTCGATAAAAATAGCGCCAATCGCAAGTACTACAAAGACAATGACAGTTTCTGTCGGAAAACCAATATGTGTGGATACCATAATAATTCCTGAACGGTTCCCTATCTTAAATTAATTACAAACCAAATTCTGCGGGTTCAAAGCCTAATGCAATGGCAATAGCACGCACAGCCTCTTTTTCATCATTGTCAAAATCACCATCACTTTTCGCAACAGCAATACCAACACGAATAGCTAATTGCGCAGCTTCTGGCTGATCTTTCATTGCCAGAATATACTTCATCGTTTCACCTTTACCGATTTCAGCGTCAAAGTCGAAACTTGTAATTAGCTTATTAAAGAATTCAATCACCTCTGAGGTATCAAATACTTTAAGTTCATCTGATGCCTTTAAAAAACCCAGCATCTTCTGTTTTTCTTCAGAACTCACTCCGTCACTGGCGATGGCAATGCGCGCACAGACAGCCACAGTTCCTTGCATAAATTTTTTGTTTTTAAAGCGACCAACTTGCTTTGCTAACTCAGAACGGCCCGTATTAAAACCTTCTTTTAATTTATTGAAAAAACTCATGTTACTTTTCCTTATATCAATTTGATCACTTAGAACCCGCTGTCCAGCGAAATCCCCACCCGTAGGCATTATCCATATCACGGTGGCCTTTAAAAAACTCATTGAGACGTTCCACTTTTATTGAACCGTTCTCATTCACTAGCCGTGCAATCGCACACATACCACGGCCATTGTTACCTTCAGTTAAACGAGTTTCAATAGGGGGTTGATCAGGAACATGAATGGTGACAACACCATCTGTTTTACTCCAATTCGGTACGCCCTCATAAATAAACGCGAAAATCAGCACTTGTTTTAGTGATTTCCACTCGCGTCCATTAACAAAGATCCACTCACCACCAGCAACATCGCCTGTTCTATCGTCACCTTGTAATTCAACATAAGGCGCGTGGTTAAAATCACCAAAGCCATTTCCTAATGCTTGAATAACAGACTTATAACCATCCTGTAGTTCAACAAAAGCACCAATATCTAAATCAATACCTTTCTTACCACCAAATAATCCACCTAATAATCCTGAATTACTATTATTGCTTTCACGATGCCAATTAAGATTAATTCGAATTTTACCGAAATCATCTTTCTTCGTTAGGCTAATAGCTGGCTTCTCTTTCGTTAAAGAAACCTTACTTAAATTCACTGTATTAGGTGCTGAAGTTGGCGCGGGTTTAGGCATTGTAGGTGGCACAGGAGTGGGTTCAGGATCTGCAATATCAACACCAAAATGTTCAGCTAACGGTTTTAACCCCCCATTGAACCCTTGGGCGATAAAACGAAATTTCCAACTACCATTACGCCGATATAATTCGCCTAAAATTAATGCCGCTTCTGAGCGGCCATTAATTTCAACATTTCCATTTGCTACCACTTCGTTATTCGCATCAACCTGAATGGATAATCGTTGCAAATTAGCGATAGTTTGCTGTCCATCACAGGTTGCTGTAAACGCAATTTTTTCAACATCAGGACGTAAACGTGTTAAATCTACGGTAAAAGAAGTGCTATTTCCTGCTGTTGCATAAATAACCGTGCGATCATCACTCGCTGCTTGTCCATAAAACACCATATCGGCGTCGCCATTAACTTTGCCTGAGGCATAAAGTCTAAAAGCGGAGGCATCAACCGGTGCCCCTGATTGGACCCTAACAATAAGCGTTTGATTAGGAACAGGAACATTACCACCTGGTGTCATATTCATTAGCGTACCACCGTAGCCACGATATCGGGCATCATGTCGTTAATCACGCGACCTTTACAAGGTGCACCAAATGCCGTGAAATCCCACTGACCATGATTACGTTGTAAAGAAGCAATCACGATACCAGTATGAGAACCCTGTTCTGCTAAGGTATAACGCACTAATTCTTTGTTTGTTGTTTTATCAACAACACGACAGAATGCGTTTTCAACTTCATTAAATGTTTGTCCACGGAAACTGTTTACAGTGAAAACCAAGTATTCAACATTTGTTGGTAAACGGCCTAAATCAACGAAAATGGTTTCATCATCGCCATCACCGTCTCCAGTTAAGTTATCACCAGAATGAACTACTGACTGACAACTTGATTTTAATTTGCGAAACCAAATGGTATCGATTTGATTGCCATTAGCGTCAAGTAAAACGCAACTTGCATCTAAATCAATAGAACCACCACCACCAAAAAGACCACCTAATAATCCTTTTTTCTTAATTGGATCCCAGCCCAAACCAAACATTAAATGGCTCAGTGTAGGTGCTTGTTTACTGAGAGAAACTGTTTGATTCTTGCTTAATGAAACCATAATTAAATTCCTTCAGAGGTAGAGTGAAACAATAATGCCATTTGTGATTAAATCCATATTGTGAAAATAATCATATCATGATGAAGTACATGAGCAAGACTATTTTCACCATCCAAATTTAAAGTTTTGTCAACATATTGATATTAAAAATGTTTTTATAAAAAATAAATTATAAAACACAAAAAAAACATAATAATAACGTTATTGGTTAGTCTAATTTAAACTAAAATCAAATAAATCATATTATGATTGACACAGTTCTTCGAAATCTTCATGATTATAGGACTTGAACCCTACACTTTTATTTCACGGTATACAGCGTAATGAACAATACGATTTGGTTTATGGAAGGTTTATCATCACAACGCGATATAATTCAAAGTGTTAAAGACTTTGCAAAACAGCAACAACAAGATATTGTCGTGCTTGCTTCTCATCGCCATACTCGAAATGAGATTTTATCGCTTGCTGATGGTGCTTTTTATGAGCCTCAAGATGAGACATTACGTTTAAACTTTATTATTGCCGATATCGTCAAAAAGCATCAAGTTCGCGTTATTCACACAGGTCGTAATAGCGCATGGTTTGAATCTCATCGTCATGAAATTGAGTCACTAGGGGTAAAATTAACCACAGGTGCAACTGAACTGAAACAGCTTCAGTTAGCGGATGATAAAGTCGCATTTGCACAAGCTATGGAACAATGCGGTCTTCCTGTTGTGCCTTCTATTTACATTGATTCAATCATTGAATTAGAAAAACAAATTAAAAATCCACCTTTTGGTGAGATCCCTTTATGCATTAAGCCAGTAAAAGGCATTTATGGAATGGGTTTTTGGCGCTTTGATAATCAAGTTTCGCCTATGGCACTGTTTAACCACCCAGAAAATCGCCAAGTTAATCCACAACAATATGTTGATGCATTAAAAGCGGTTGAACACTTTGAGCCATTAGTGCTCATGCCTTATTTACCTGGCCCAGAATACTCTGTTGATATGGTTGTTGAACAAGGCAATGTCATTGCTGGCGTCGCTCGTCGTAAAGAGGGAGCAATCCAGCATCTAGAAACTTCAGGTGAAGCCTATCAATTAGGCAAAGCCTGCGCCACAGCCATGAAAGCAGATGGTCTTGTTAATGTGCAAACCCGAAATAACCATCAAGGCCGTCCATTATTACTTGAAATTAATATGCGCCCTTCGGGTGGCATTGGTTATACCAAACATTGCGGTATTCACCTTGCTGGTATTTTTGCTTTACGCCAATTGGGATTGATGAGCATTGAAGAAGCGCAAGCTCAAAATAGCCATTTTGCACCAACAAAAATACGCTCAATCACCGATTCTATTGTTTTCAATTCAACGTTAACAAACGTAATAAGTACGGATAATAATTAATAATGAAGAATAGCATGAGTGACTCTTTAGTTTATCGTCGCCAACTTAGTTGTGGCACATTGAGCGTGACACCAAATTGCCCTATTGAGTTACTTGATGAATTATTTGATATTGCAGAAAGACGTAACCCTAAGCGTGCATTCTTATTTGTCAGTAAGGTATTAGGCCGTCATATTCCAGTTTCACCGAAAAAAATGCGTGAAACCTACCAAAAACTTGCCAAGCAATTTCCACCTTCACTCGAAGGCCCTATTTTGTTTATTGGTATGGCAGAAACCGCCGTAGGTTTAGGGGCTGGTATTTTTGATGAGGTGAGAAGCCGCTATCAACAAGCGATTTATTTAACCTCAACACGTCACCCCGTTGATGAGGGTGAACTACTGTGTGAATTTAAAGAAAACCACAGTCATGCGACCGATCACTTACTTTATTTGCCAAAAGCAGCAGAGCAACGCCAGTGGGTACAACAAGCAAAAACTGTTGTATTAATTGATGATGAAGCCACTACAGGCAATACCTTTATTAACCTACTTTCAGCACTACGTGAAGAAGGTGGATTAACACATATTGAACACGTTATTGCCGTCACATTGACGGATTGGAGTGGTGAGTCTATCGCTGAACGTGCCCCATTACCGATTAAAACTCTCTCTTTAGTTCAAGGTAAATGGCAATGGGATGCCGATCCTAATGCGCCCCTACCTGTTATGCCTAATGTCAATATTACAGCATCCGGTCAAGTTGCGATCACTGGTAAACAGAGCTGGGGTCGATTAGGGATGACAACGCCTGCAAATGATCTAGGCTTATCCATCAATGCTTCTTTGGGTGAAAAGATCCTTGTTTTAGGATCGGGAGAATTTGTCTGGGAACCGTTCTTACTTGCTGAACGTCTTGAAAAACAAGGAGCTATTGTAAAATATAGCTCGACAACACGTTCACCTATTTCAACCAATTTTGCTATTCAATCAGCCATTACTTTTACTGATAATTATGGTTTAGGCATTCCTAATTTTGTCTACAACGTGGCACACCAACAATTTGATCGTATTTTACTTTGTTGTGAAACCCCGGTTGATAGTATTGATAACCAACTGATTGAAGCCCTTAATAAAGTTGCACCTATTGTTGAGGTAATTAGTTATGACTAAGCCCGTTATTTTAACTGATCTCGACGACACTTTATTTCAAACACGTCGTAAAATGGTCGATGAGTTAGCGCTTGAACCCTATAAAACTGGGGCATTGGATAGAAGTTTAGAGCCTCGTAGCTTTATGACGCAAGAACAAGCCATGCTGGTAGATTGGATGCTAGAACATGCTGACTTAATTCCTGTTACTGCACGTGGTACAGAGGAAATAAGCCGAGTCACAATCCCTTTTCACTCATGGGCAATTACCACACATGGTGCTGTGGTATTAACCCCTGAAGGTATAGCTGATACCCAGTGGCAAAACCATATCACCCGAAGCTTAACGCCATATACACAACGTTTACTCACACTACAACAATCAATTACGCAATTAATGGCGGAACGACATATTGATGGTTGGGCACGAATTAACTATGAATATGGTGATTTGCCTATTTATTTAGTGATGAAGCATAACGATAGCACTCGACTAGAAGAGCTATACACCATAGGTGATGAGATAGAAAAAATATTCTCAACCGAAGGTTTTTATATTCATCGCAACAGTAACAATATTGCTTGGTTACCTGAGCCTATTGAGAAAGGCAAAGCTGTCACCTATTTGCTTAATAAATTAAAAGCAGAACGTGGCGTTTTTCCTGTCATTGGTTTAGGCGATAGCCTAAGTGATCATCGCTTTATGAAATTATGCAATTGGTATGGGCTTCCTCGCCAAAGCCAATTCGCTGATGCGATCAACACAAAAATTTTTGGAGAATAAACATGATGGATCATAAACCGTTTTCAGGATCTTATGTATCAGGTGATGTCGATTTTCTACTTCAACCCGTCAATATTGAAATGACGCCTGTTGAGTTAAAAGAAGAGCTAATACAATCAGGTAAACGCCACTATTCTGACATGCTAAGCCAAGAGCCAGAACCTACAACATGGCATCTTGATCTCTTTGAAAAAGCGCTAGAAACCGGTGCGGCACGCTTAGCAACTGAAGTCATTATGCTGGCAAAATCCCTTATTGAACGCTTTGGTGATACCCCGATTATTCTGACAAGCCTTGTCCGTGCGGGTGTTCCTCTAGGTGTGATGTTGCAACAAACATTGCGCAAAATGGGGAAAACCTCTTATCACTATGGAATAAGCATTATTCGAGATAGAGGTATTGATAGCGAAGCACTTTCATGGATTGAACAACATCACGGCACAGAAGGAATTGTTTTTGTTGATGGTTGGACGGGAAAAGGTGCTATTACAGGTGAGTTAATTCGCTCATTAACTGGACGCGAAGGCTACCCCCCACAGCCACGCCTTGTCGTCCTTGCAGATCCTTGTGGTTGCGCATGGTTAAGTGCCAGTGATGAAGATTGGCTTATCCCCTTTGGGATCATGGGTGCTCCCGTTTCTGGATTAATTTCACGTTCAATTTGGACAGAAAAAGGTTTTCATGGTTTTGTCGATTGCCAACATTTAAAACAATATGAGTGCAGTCGATATCTTGTTGATATTGTTGGAAAAAATATTGATTACTTGATTAAAAACGATATCCCACATGCCCCATTTAAAGAACAACAATCAGATTTAAAAAAGCTGAGCGAAAACGTCGTTAGTTCACTTGCAAAAAAATATGATATTTCAAATATCAATCGTATAAAACCCGGTATTGCCGAAGCCACACGCGCTGTTTTACGCCGTGTACCTGACCATGTTCTTGTGAGAGAGATAACTGATCCTGATGTGGCATTACTGGTTTATCTTGCGCAAGAAAAAAATATTGCTGTTATTGAAGCAGGGCAAGCGCTTGGTCAATATCGTGCAGTGACTATCATTAAAAAGGTGAAATAATGATTGAACGATTATCCCCATGGAATTTAGGGGCAACCCTTTATATGCCAGCAACTCGAACAGATATTGCGACAACAATTATCGATCAGAAAATTGAAGGCTTACGCTCTTTAATTATCTGTTTAGAAGATGCGGTTAGCGATGCTGATATTCCTGTCGCATTAGAAAATTTGGCTACGTTATTAACTAAGTTGGCAGAGCATAAAAAGAACCATGATTGTAGCCATTGGCCTTTGCTATTTATTCGCCCTCGCCACACGGAAATGGGTCAATGGATCACAGAAACACTTGATGTCAGTGCTATTGACGGTCTTGTGCTGCCTAAATTTACTCAAGCTTGTTTACCTATTTGGTGGAATATTATTGAGAATACGCATTTATGTATGATGCCAACTCTTGAAACCGAAGAGGTGTTTGATGTTATTCAAATGACAGAGCTTGCAAACCACCTGCTGACTCACCCTTGTCATAACAGAATTATCGCATTACGTATTGGTGGTAATGACTTAATGAATGTGATTTCGCTAAGACGTAATCGCCAGTTAACACTTTATGATGGCCCAATGGGTTATGTCATAAAAATGCTAGTTGCTGTATTTGGTGCTCGTCAGTTTGCACTTACAGCCCCCGTTTGTGAGCATATTGATGATCACCATATTATGGATAAAGAGCTTGCTCTTGATATTGCCAATGGTCTTGTGGGTAAAACGGCGATACATCCAAAGCAAATTCACAAGATTGAACAAGCTCTCATGGTATCTCAATCAGATCACTCAGATGCTTTACGCATCTTAAATTCAACACAAGCCGTCTTTAAATCACAAGGTGCGATGTGTGAACCTGCAACACATCGTCGCTGGGCATTGAGTATTTTAACCAGAGCTAAAATTTATGGCATTATTCCTAACCAACAAAATAATGCTCAACGTTTTAATGCAACATAAAACACTCTATAGCAGGTGATGAACTCAATAAGATAAAATAACTATCTTATTTTGATTTTGATTTATAAGTTTCTAGTTAAAACATGTTATCTTTAGCTAGAACTTATAAAAACAAAACCGACTTTTTATTTTAAAAGTCATTTTTTTCATTTGAAATATTATTTTATACTACATTTAATAGGACGCTTATTTTATTTATAATTTTAATGTTTCTGATACTTGTAAATAAAGTGTAAGAACAAGAATAATAAAAATTGAAGCTGAATATTTTAACACACGAATGACAGAATAAGTGGTAACTAAGCATGCAATTAAGCACTCGTCAGGTCAGAGTCTTTACACTGGCAACCCTTTTAAGCTCGGGAAAAAAGGTTCCAACCATTAAGATTATTTCTGCTCTTGAATGCTCGGAGCCAACGTTAACTCGCGTCTTAAAAGAGATAAGAGATTCTTATGACGCTGAAATAAAGTACAGTAAAGCGTCTCGAGCTTATCAAATGACCGAGCGTGGTCAACTTGATAATAAAGCATTACGTCGTATGCGTGAGGCACTATCAGCCAGTGAAGATCTTCGCCATAATGGAATGACAAGCCGAGTTTATCTCGATAAAGATAAGAAAAAATCGGTTTCACTTTCATTAAAAATGTCAGCATTACGCAAAATTGACAGATTATCTTATTTAAATAATTCCACACGTAGCGAAGCGGTTGAATTATTGGTTGACCATTATATTGAAAATTTAATTCAATCAACACTTGCTGAATTAGCTGAAAAAGAAAAAGATGGTTTAAAAAAATAATAATATATATTAATAAATAACTTGATACATTAGTATCAAGTTATTTTTATAATCAACAAAGAATTAAATACATAAAATAATTTATTAAATAATAATATATTTATATATTTAATAAATTGTAGCTTTACTTTTAATTATTTTAAAAACGAAATTAAAACAAATATAATTAATTGAATTTACTTGTTTTTTTGTTTGATTATTTAATGTTATATAAATAAAGGGTATTTATACCTATTCTTTATTAGCTCTTCTTTTTACATCGTTCCAATTAAGAGCAATCAATAAAAATATCTTTTATAATAAATGCCCGTCAACCACTCAAAATAAGGGTGAATATGGGTTAATTTCTCTTTTATTTTACTTTTTATGCGATCTTCTTTCAGATTAATAATATTGGACAATCATCACTGCGTTTTTTTCCTAATTTAATTAAACTAAGCATAATCTCAATTCAACACGTTCATCAGTCGGTTAGTATATTAGCCGCTTATTCCTACCTCACTAACAGGATAAATGCATGAGAAGATTGCCAGTTTACCTTTTACTTGATACATCGGGTTCTATGTATGGCGAACCTATTGCAGCAGTAAAGAATGGCGTTGAAATGCTCTTATCAACATTACGCCAAGATCCTTACGCATTAGAAACCGCCTATATTTCTATCATCACCTTTAATTCAACCGCACAACAAATTGTTCCACTCACTGATTTAATTAACTTTAGCGTACCTGATTTAGTCGCAAGTGGAACTACGGCATTAGGTGAGGCACTCACATTAGTTTCTGATCGAATTGAAAATGAAGTGCAAAAAACAACCGCTGAAACTAAAGGTGATTGGCGCCCACTTGTTTTTGTAATGACTGATGGCGCACCAACGGACGATTGGAAAAAAGGCGTTGAGAAATTTAAAGCAGCCCGTACTGGTGTTGTGATTGCCTGCGCAGCAGGACAATCTGCACAAACGGATGTACTAAAAAATATTACTGAGATTGTATTACGGCTAGATACGGCGGATTCTAACACGATAAAGTCATTCTTTAAGTGGGTTTCAGCCAGTATTTCTGTCGGTAGTCAAAAAGTCGATTTAACCAAGAAAGATATTAGCGATCTTGATGACTTACCACCACCTCCTCCAGAGGTTAACGTTGTACTTTAAATAAAAAAGGAATGAATATGTCAGTGAGTTTAAAAAAAGGACAAGGCGTTAGTTTAAAGAAAAATGAATATGACCTTTCCTCTGTCACTATCGGTTTAGGTTGGGATATCAACGAAGAGAAACGTGGATTTTTGGGCGGACTTTTTGGTAAGAAAAGTGAAGAATACGATTTAGATGTTATCGCCTTTTTATGTGGTGAAAACGGCAAGGTCAATGATCTGGGTAAAATTGAAGGCGGACAACCTTCTCTTGTTAATGGTGATATTATTTTCTTTAATAGCCTTAAACATAAATCTGGACAGATTTGGTTAACAGGTGATAACCGTACAGGCGCTGGTGATGGAGATGATGAACAGATCATCGCAAAATTAAATACCCTAGATCCTAAATTTACCAAAATCGTCTTTATTGTTCAGATTTATAATGGGCGTGAGCTACAACAACACTTTGGTAAAGTACAGAATGCCTTTATCCGCGCCGTTGATGCCAAAAATATAGAAATGGCTCGTTTTGATTTATCCGGAGGCGAAGCCTTCAATAATCAACGATCGATGTTATTTGCTGAATTAGTCAGAGAAGAAAATGGCTGGAAACTTAACGCTATTGGTGAGCCTTCAAGTTCAGATAGTTTTGTTTCTTACTTAAAGGACTTTACCTAATGAGAAGACTTCCTGTTTACCTACTTATTGATACATCAGGATCAATGAGAGGTGAATCTATTCATGCCGTTAACGTAGGAATACAAACAATGCTAAATGCATTGAGACAAGATCCCTACGCATTAGAAAGCGTACATATCTCTATTATCACTTATGATAATGAAGCACGTGAATTTATTCCCTTAACGGCATTAGAAGATTTCCAATTCACTGATATCACCGTTCCTAGCTCTGGTGGCACATTTACTGGCGCAGCACTTGAATGTTTAATCAAGTGTGTTGATCGTGATATTAAACGCTCTGATGGTGATCAAAAAGGTGACTGGCGTCCGCTGGTCTTCTTAATGACAGATGGTACCCCTTCTGATGCTTATGCTTATGGTGAAGCCATTAAAGAAGTGAAAAAACGCTCATTTGGTTCGATCATCGCCTGTGCAGTTGGCCCAAAAGCCAAACATGATCACCTTAAAGAGCTCACATCCCAAGTGGTAGCATTAGAAACATTAGACTCCAACGCCTTCTCAGGCTTTTTCAAATGGGTCTCTGCGAGTGTAGCATCCGGTAGTTCCAGTGCAGGCATTAACACCGATAAAGACACACTACCGCCACCGCCGCCTGAAATTCAGTTGGTACTGTGATCCACAAAAGCAAAGCGCTAAAACAGGCTTTGCTTTTATTTTATTTAGGCTTTGGTTTATCCATCACAAATATATAACAGCCACTATAAAGTGATAAGGTATAACAATGAGAAGGCTACCTATTTTCTTTGTTTTAGATTGCTCAGAATCGATGATAGGTGAAAACCTAAAAAAGATGAATGACGGTCTTACGACTATTATTAGCGATCTCAGACGAGATCCTCATGCTCTTGAAACTGCTTGGGTTTCTGTCATTGCCTTTGCTGGCGTTGCGAAAACCATTGTTCCACTCACTGAAGTTGTCTCTTTTTATCCCCCTCAGCTTCCTCTTGGTGGTGGCACATCACTAGGCAGTGCGTTACGAGAACTTACTCACCAAATTGATACTCAAGTTAGAAAAACCACGCTTGAGCAAAAAGGTGATTGGAAACCTGTTGTTTACCTCCTTACTGACGGCAGACCAACTGATGATTACGCACAAGAAATTAAACGCTGGAAAGCCCACTACGCCAATAAGGTTAACTTAATTGCGATTGGATTAGGCTTAAGTGCTGACTTACACGCACTATCACAATTAACTGAAAATGTGCTGTTATTTACTGAAGCACAAGAAGGCGATTTCACCCGTTTTATAAAATGGATAACGATGTCTGTGGTTTCTCACAGTCGCAGTGTTGGCGAAGAAACACCTCCCCTTTTAAGCAAAACCGAACAAATTGTTCGCCTTGCCAAAGATGATGTAGCTCGTGCCTATGATGAATCTTGTGTCACATTTGTCGGCCGTTGTAGCCACACTCGATCGCCTTATTTAATGAAATATGAACGCCCACCAATGAAAGCCTCTGGGCTCGATTTTAATCTAAACCTTAATGGGTTTAATTTAACGGGCTGTTACACCTTAAACGAAGATTACTTTGCATGGAGTGATCTCAGTGCTACAGCATACCAAGTGAATACCAGTGAACTTCATGGCACTCCTGGTTGCCCCTATTGTGGCAATGCCACTGCCTTTGCTGTTTGCCAATGTGGAAAATTACTTTGTGTAAATGGTCCTGAAACAGTTATTTGCCCATGGTGTGATAACAGCATCACCTTTGGAAATAACAGCAATCAATCTGACTTTGATGTCACTCGAGGTAAAGGCTAATGGATAAAAAAGCCCTACTCACAAAACTGATTATTGATGATACGCTAACTTCACAACGCATTCCTGTACATGAAGAGCTGATTATTGCGTTATACGAAGACACAGAAATCGCTCAACATATTGATTTTATTATTGATAAAATAAAAGCAACAACGGTAAAAAAAATAACACCACAAGATAAAGTACAATCTATTCTTCTGTTATTGCCACCAGCCCGCAATTTAACCTCTGACGAAGCATCATTACCAAAAGAAAGCCCATTAAAACCGGGGCAAATCCCAACACACTCATCACCAATGCCAATAGAAAAACCGATTATTCACCGCCCTACAGCCAAAATTACCCTTTCTAATGCCAAAGTAGGTAGCGAATTTAATTCTTCGATTAATATTGAATTAGATACGCTTGATTCTGCACAAATTGAGTCCGTAAATATTCAGGAAGATCTCGGCATAACCTTTGATGCCGAAAGTTGTTGCTTAGTTGGCATACCAACAAAAAGTGGTAATTTCACACTAACCATAAACTGGTCTGTAAATTCAGCGCATTACCACAATGATGTATTATTAATCATTAATCCTGATCCTCGTAGCTTATGGCAAATTAACGAACCTCCTGCAGATAGCCTTTATCCTAAAGCACATATTGATAGCAAACTTATTCTTAAAGACGACATTCGTATTGCAGGAGCAAGTCGTCGCGGTCGCTCTCATGAACATGCAGGTACATTTCGTGATGACGATTTTTACATTCATCACAATAGCCAAAGCCAATGGAATATTTTAATTGTCGCTGACGGTGCAGGTAGTGCTCGCTACTCTCGTGAAGGTTCACGTATTGTCACTAAAGTTGTCAGTGAATACCTTGAAGAACAATTGAACATTGAAAAAAATCCAGCATTAGCACCTTATCTCAACACCATTCACCAATGGGATGATGAGAGTGAGAAAAGGCAAGTAGGCAACTTTTTTTCTAAGCTATTTCACAATGCGTCACAGCTTGCAATTAATCACCTAAAAAATGAAGCTATTCGCATTAATGAACCCGTAAAATCATTTTCAACTACACTGTTAGCAACAGTGACTCTACGTATCAATGATGAGCTATTTGCAGCTGCCTTTTGGATGGGTGATGGTGCAATTGCAGCTTATGGACCAGCTGGAAAAGTCCGTGTTTTAGGTATTCCTGATAGCGGTGAATATGCAGGACAAACTCGTTTTCTTGATGATAATGCGCTTAATGATATTGAATTTAATCGACGTATTATTATTGGTAAATGGAGTGAGATTTCACACCTGATATTAATGACAGACGGTGTGTCTGATCCTAAGTTTGAAACAGATAACGGCTTACAAGATCCCAATAAATGGGCAGCGCTTATTGATGAAATATCGCCTTGTTTAGCCTCACCGGAAACCGCTGATCAAACACTGGCCGAATGGCTAAATTTCTTTTCAGCAGGCAATCACGATGACCGCACTCTAATTGTGGCTTGGTGATCATCAAAGAGAAAATAGGTGAGTTTCATGGCAGATATCATTACCTGTACAACGCAAAGTGGAAAAACAGTTCAGTACGTCAATGAAATTATTGGCTCTGGTTCAATGAAAGATGTCTATTTTTCCCCTGACAAAACCTATGTTGTTGCCTTTTATAAGACAAAACAAAACGCACAAGCCAAAGATAGGATAGATATGATAACAGGCTCTTATCGTCATAATATCTTTGAGCAAAGTGGTGGTGAATACTGGAAAAACCTTTTTTGCTGGCCAACTGATGTTGTTGAACATCAAGGTAAAATCGGTATTGTAGTGCCGACGTATCAATCCCACTTCTTCTTTAAATATGGCTCTAAAAACAATGATTTTCTTGCCATAAAAGGTCGTGAAAAAGAAGGTAAATGGTTTGCAAGCGCCAACAACCAAAATAAATTTCTCGATCCTAGGGAAAGAGGCAATTTATTAAATTATCTAAAAGTCTGTTTATTGCTCTCTCGTGCAGTACGCAGAATGCATGCAGCAGGCTTATGTCATAGCGATTTAAGTTATAAAAACGTCCTTATCGATCCTGAGCAAGGTCATGCATGTGTAATTGATATTGACGGCTTAGTAGTACCTGGAAAATATCCACCTGATGTTGTCGGAACACCTGATTTTATTGCACCAGAAGTGGTAAAAACTAGCCATTTACCGAAAGAAGATCCTAACCGTATCTTGCCAAGTATCACGACTGATAGACACGCCCTTGCGGTATTAATCTATATGTATCTATTTTATCGCCATCCATTACGTGGCGGTAAAATTCACGATCTTGACGATGAAATGCGTGATGAAACTCTCTCTATGGGTGAAAAAGCGCTGTTTATTGAACACCCAACAGATCGTAGCAATGCGGTAAAACTTAATCAGATAAAACCGTCATCTCTACCTTGGGCTGATCCTGAAAAAATCCCATACACTATTATGGGGCCTTACCTGACGCCTCTTTTTGAAAGAGCCTTTATTTCAGGATTACACGAACCTTCACAACGACCTACCGCAGATGAATGGGAAACTGCTTTAGTCAAAACGGTAGATTTGGTTCAGCCTTGTCAGAATAAAGATTGTGAACAGCAATGGTATGTTTTTTCTGGAAAAACCCAGCCAGTTTGTCCTTATTGTCATACGCCATATAAAGGGCAATTACCGATTTTAAATCTCTATTCTTCACGTAAAGCTGGTAGTTTTAGACCTGATGATCACCGTTTAATGGTTTGGAGTAATCAATCACTATTTCCTTGGCATGTGAATCGCCTTATTGCCCCCAATGAACGCACCACGGATGAACAAAAAAAACGCGTAGGTTATTTTGTTTATCACAATTCAACATGGTGGCTTGTTAATGAGCGTATTGATGGATTAATGGTATTGCCGGAGAAAAAACAGATAGCAATTGGTGATAAAATTGCCCTAACTGATGGATTGCAATTTGTATTATCGACAGAAGAAGGCGGGCGACTTGTTGTGGTGCAATTAGTCTCAAATTAATAAAGTAAGAGAATAATCTGTTTAATTTATCGCGGGTTATTCTCTTTTCTACCTTGTTAGCTTTATTTTTATTAATAGTATTATTCTTAAAGTTCTTTTTAAATCAACGTTTAAATTCGATTGTTAAATTTAAATCTTTTGCCGGTTTTCCTGACTCATAACGCCATTTTTCCATAGCATGAATAGTCGATAAACCAAAAACATCCACTAAAGGGGAATCTAACATCCTAATATTTTGTACATATCCATTTTCATCAATATCAAATTTAATATTTAACGTTCCCTCAATACCTTGATAATACGCTCTTACAGGATAATTAGGATATACTCGCAATAAATTCTTAGGGCGATTTTTAACCGTGAAATTTGACTTATCTATTTCATTCTGAGTTATTTTCTCTGGTTCATCGATTAATTTTGCTTTCAATAACAAATTAGATTGCGCATCCGGCTGTATTGATTGAGTAGCACATCCATTTAATAAAATGGTGCTACAAAGTAAACTTAAAATAGCTAATTTTATTTTCATTTCCCTTTCCCTTTCCCTTTCCCTTTCCCTTTCCCTTTCCCTTTCCCAAAATAAGATTAAATTCAATAAAACCTCTAATAATCATTTTTATTCTCAAACATAATATTTAATTAAGAAAAACTGTGCAATCTATCAATCTTTCACCTTTTATTTAATATCAACACAAAATCACATTTTCAGCATAAAACCCCTCAATGCTTCTCTAACGTTCAATATTGGATATCACGATCTCAGTTTATTAAGCCCCGTTATTTACAATACCCCACAGTGATAATTGGAGGCCTGAATGAAAACTAAAAATAAAATCAATGTGCTAGAACTTATTTCGCCAGAGATGAAGCAAGTTATGCAATTTTATGCAGATAACCCACAACCTGCGCCAGACAATGAGGGCTATCCATCGATGCGCCTTGCTTATAATAAAGATAGGCGTTATTGGAATGCTGACGCACCAAAAATGTTTGACGTAAAAGATATTTCGGTTAGTACTTCTTATGGAAATGTATTAACGCGTCTTTATAAACCCAAAGAAAAAACACCCGCAACTCTCTATTATCTGCATGGTGGCGGGTTTATTTTAGGAAATTTAGATACCCACGATCGCATTATGCGACTGCTTGCCTGCTATACCAGTTGTACCGTTATTGGCATTGATTATTCACTGTCACCGGAAGCACGATATCCCCAAGCCATTGATGAATCCGCACAGGTTTGTCGGTATTATCATCAAAATGCAAAACACTACGATATTAATACTCAACGTATTGGTTTTGCTGGTGACTCCGCAGGTGCCATGTTATCGCTTGCCACTGTATTATGGTTACGTGACAAACACATTCACTGTGGCAAAGTGAGTGCGGCTTTACTTTGGTATGGGTTATATGGCTTACGTGATTCCACCAGTCGCCGCCTTTATGGTGGTGAATGGGATGGATTGCGCCAGCAAGATTTAGAAGAATATGACAATGCGTATTTAACCGCCCTTGGCAGTCGTGACGCACCTTACTATTGCTTATTTAATAACGACTTAACGCAAGATATTCCACCTTGCTTTATCGCCAGCGCACAATACGACCCACTTATAGATGATAGCGTGGCACTATTTAAAACCTTAGAAGCGCATCAATTACCTTGTGAATATAAAATGTATTCCGGCACATTACATGCCTTTTTACATTATTCACGTATGATGAAAGTGGCAGATGACGCCATTCGAGATGGCGCTCACTATTTTGTAAAACAACTCGCTTTGTAAAACAGTTAGCTTTATAAACAAGCAGCTTTTTAAAACTCAAGATTACGAAGAAACCGATAATCCGCAGACGCCTCTTTAAGTCGATACAGACTAGCGGGGCGCCCTCTTTCAGCCCGTTTTTCTCCTGTATCAATCAATAAATCCGCTTGTTCAATGCGTCGCCTAAATGATTTTTTCTGGATCTCTTTACCAATTAAAATTTCATGAACATGCTGTAACTCCGGCAAGGTAAACACTTCGGGTAATGCAAATCCGGGGACAATTGAATAAAGTGATTTTTGCTTTAAACGCTCTCTTGCTTGTGTAATTAATTCTTGATGATCAAAAGCTAAGCTTTGTTGTGTAACCTCATCAATTGGTAACCACATTACCGAATCCACGGTATCAATATGAGCCTCGCACGCTTGATGTGCCATTAACGCGGTATAACAAACCGTCACTGACCAACCTCTTGCATCACGCTGATCATTTCCCACTGAACAGAGTTGCTCAATATAAGGGGGGATCACACCTGTTTTCTCTTTTAATTTTCTTAGCACCGTATCTTCAAGGCATTTATCTTTCACTTCATCGACAAACCCGCCGGGTAAACCCCATTTCCCTTTTTCAGGATGTTCCCCTCTTTTCACTAACAACACTTTTAACTGCTCTTCATGATAAGTAAACAGTACAGCATCAACAGTGATCAGTGGCGATAGGAAATCACGGCGGTTATAACTGGCTAAAAAATCTTGTTCATTCATGGCGTAAACTTTATTAGGAAATGATAAGGCTATTTTAAGGTTAAACAGCAGAAAATCAAATTTTGTCATAAAGACACTAAATCAGTTGACAACAATAGTGTCCATAAGACACAATGATGTTATTGTCATAAAGACACTTAATAAGGAAATACTATGTTTAACTTAAATTATTTTAAAGCTGACTCATCAACCTTCATCATTAAATCCGTTAATGGCAAAATCCGCCAACAAGGTAAAGGCTTGAGTTTTTGGTATAACTCAGCCACAACCTCCATTGCGGCCTTACCTTTAAATGCACAAGAAGCGCCATTTATTTTTAACTTTCAAACCGCAGACTTTCAGGGTTTACGCATCCAAGGACAAATTTCATTTCAGGTCAAAACCCCTGAAAAAGCGGCAGAAGTACTCAACTTTAACTTAAGTAAAAACGGCAAGTCTTATGCCTCTGAAGATCCACTCAAACTCAGTGATCGCGTTGTACGTATTGCACAAACCTTAATTCAAGCAAAGATCCAAAGTACCCCACTTAGAGAAGCGTTATTACTTAGCCAATCATTAGTGACCTTAGTGATGGAACAATTGATTGAACACTCATCATTAGAAGCATTAGGCATTGCCATTTTAGATGTTTCTATTGCGGCAATCACTCCCTCACCAGAAACCTTAAAAGCGTTAGAAGCCGAGGCAAGAGAATCCTTGCTGAAAGAAGCCGATGATGCAATTTATGCGCGTCGTAAATTCTCAGTTGAACAAGAGCGCACCATTAAAGAGGCAGAATTAGAAACTGACTTATCCGTTCAACGTAAACGACAAGAAATTGAAGAGGCGCGTTTAGAAAATGAACGTACATTATTACGAGAACAAGCAGAAATTGAAAAAGAGCGCCTTGAAGCCAAAGTTAATGCTGAAGCAAAACGCAAAGAACTCGTCGCATTAAGTGCTGAAAATCAGCGAACACAATCAGAAGCTGATGCCTACGCCATCGAAGCCACCATGCGTGCTTACCGTGAATTACCAGTTGAAAACTTAAAAGCCATGGCGCTAGCAAAAATGGACTCGCAACAGTTAATGGCAATGGCATTTGAAACTTTAGCGCTTAATTCAGGAAAAATAGGCGAACTGAATATTACTCCTGACTTATTTAGCCAATTTATGAAAAAAGGCGGTAAATAATGCAACGTAACAACGATTTTCGCTTCGTGTTAGTGATGAGAAAAAGCCGTTTACAGGAATTGATCGAGCGCTTTAATACTTGGTCACAAGCCAAGTTTTATTTAGAACATAACAATGTTGAGGTAAAGGATTACCTTAATGAACACAATCTATATCAAAAACAATTAACAGAAGCGGAGTTAATTTTAAAATCACTAGGACGCTTTCAGCTATTAGAACGAAATTTATTACCTAGCTATCAATTTTCACCCCACGATATTGTGGTGGTAATTGGCCAAGACGGGCTTGTAGCTAATACACTGAAATATCTCAACGGGCAGCCTATCATTGCAATAAACCCTGATCCATCAAGATGGGATGGTAAATTATTACCCTTTGAAATAGGGCAATTAAAAGAGACCGTGATTAATACCATTAATCAAAAAATGCCCTTTAAAACAGTCACTTTCGCACAAGTGACAACTAATGATGGTCAATCACTATTAGCCGTTAATGACTTATTTATTGGCCCTAAAAGTCACACCTCTGCACGGTATATTTTGCAATGGAGTGGCGCTCAAGAAGCACAATCCTCATCAGGCATCATTGTATCTACAGGATTGGGATCAACGGGGTGGTTTCAATCCATACTTGCAGGTGCAATGGCAATAACAGGAGAAGCTTCTCATCCTCTGTTACAAGGTTTTGACTGGGGTGTTCGAAAGCTACAATTTAGTGTCAGAGAGCCATTTCCTAGCAGAACAACAGGTGTCGCATTAACTTTTGGCACTATTGAGCCTGACTCACCGTTACAATTAGAATCTTTAATGCCAGAAAATGGGATTATTTTTTCTGATGGCATCGAAGATGACTATTTACAGTTTAATGCAGGCTGCATAGCGCATATTGGTATCGCTGATATACAAGGACAATTAATTAGCCCAAAAGGACGTCAGCGGATTTAGATTTATTGAGTGTTGTGTAACACTGTTTCAAGTCCTGAAATCATTACATCAAGGACAAATAAAAACGCAGCATCACCATTATCACTATCCATAATAGCAACAGCCTGAGTTAATAATGGCGGATAGTGAGTAGCATTGAGCTCTATTTTTTCACGCTCTTTTTGGCTTTCTTGATGCTCTTGAGTTTCAAGAACTGAACCTAACGTAAAATGTGCAATAGAACTCAACGCATACACGGCTTGAGATAAACTAAATCCGGCATCACATAAAAACTGTAATTGCTGTTCTGATGTTTCAAATTGGCTTTCAGACGGGCGAGTTCCTGCATGAATTTTGCCACCATCTCGATACATTAATAAGGCTTGGCGAAAGCTTTTTGCGTTATTTCGCAAAAAATCCTGCCATGTTTCATTAGGTAATGGCAAAACATGATGATGATGTTTTTGCAAAATAGTTTCTGCTAATGCATCTAACAACGCACGTTTATTCTTCACATGCCAATACAATGTGGGTTGTTCTACCCCTATTTTTTGCGCTAACTTGCGCGTTGTTAGGCCCTCAATTCCCACTTCATTAAGTAAAATCAACGCATTATCAATAACTTGTTCTTTATCTAGCTTTGCCATTATCTACCTCAAAATAAAATAGCCTTGACAATCTATCACTGATAGAGATATTTTACGCTCACTCTATCACTGATAGATTTTTTAGGATCTCAATGAATAAATCAATTATTATTATACTGCTGATCACCGTATTAGATGCCATTGGCATTGGGCTTATCATGCCAGTACTCCCTACGCTATTAAATGAATTTGTCAGTGAAAATTCACTTGCAACTCATTACGGTGTGCTATTAGCGCTCTATGCTACCATGCAGGTTATTTTTTCACCTATTTTAGGACGACTGTCTGATAAATACGGCAGAAAACCTATCTTGCTGTTTTCCCTTTTAGGTGCAGCGTTCGATTACCTCTTAATGGCATTCTCAACGACTCTGTGGATGCTCTACATTGGGCGTATTATTGCAGGTATCACTGGTGCAACCGGTGCTGTATGCGCATCAGCCATGAGTGATGTGACTCCTGCCAAAAATCGAACTCGCTATTTTGGTTTTTTAGGTGGTGCTTTCGGTGTTGGTCTTATTATTGGTCCAATGTTAGGAGGATTATTAGGTGAAATAACTACCCATACTCCATTTATATTTGCGGCTATTTCACACTCGATCTTATTGATACTCACATTACTGTTTTTTTGTGAAACACAAAAAAAAGAAACGCGAGTTACAAATACATGCACTCAAATATCATCAAACTCAATCACGGGATTTATTAAAAAAAGCCTCTATTTTTGGCTGGCAACCTATTTTATCATCCAACTTATCGGTCAAATTCCTGCCACAATTTGGGTGTTATTTACACAACACCGTTTTGATTGGAATACGACATCGGTCGGTATGTCTTTGGCTGTTCTGGGTATATTACATATTTTCTTTCAAGCGATTGTTGCTGGAAAACTAGCTCAGAAATGGGGCGAGAAAACCACCATTATGATCAGTATGTCTATTGATATGATAGGCTGTTTATTATTAGCGTGGGTTAGCCAAGTTTGGGTGATATTACCTGCATTAATCTGCTTAGCGGCAGGAGGTATGGGACAACCTGCTTTACAAGGCTATTTATCAAAATTTGTCGATAATAATGCACAAGGAAAACTACAAGGCATACTTGTCAGTTTAACTAATATCACAGGGATTATTGGCCCACTCTTATTTGCCTTTATTTATAGCTATAGCATCGCTTATTGGGATGGTTTGCTATGGTTGATGGGAGCAATACTTTATATCTTATTGCTTATCACTGCATATTTTCACCAAAGAAAAGCAACACCTAAAACCGTTATCTCAGCACCTTAATACTAAAATAACAAACATCATTAATTTAGCTATTAACTTTATTAAAAAATTCTATTTTTAGTTAATAATCTATCTTCATTATAATTACTATAATTTGTATAGGATTGCATAATAGAGCATTTTGATTACATAATCATCTTATGATGATTATTTTTAACCACGCCCCAAGTAATGACACAAATAATTTATTATTTTTTTTACTTTTCATTTACATTATTTTATCGTTAAATCAATAAAAACAAAATAATATTTTTATTGATTTAGTTTTATTCAAATAAGAATTATTTGTAAAAACCATTATATATTGTTTTAGATCAATATAGACCAGTCTTTTTTAGATGGGCAATAAAAAAAGTTCTAATTTTTTTATTCCTATTCTGTAATTTTTCGTATAAACCACCAAAACAAATCCAGAAAAGACACATTTCATTTAATTATTTCTTAATAAATAAACATATTAGTATAAAAAAGTGTATAAATGTAAAAAAATGTTTTTTTATATAACACTAACTAGTTATTAACATATAAAATTTCTTATTTGATCATCGAAGAAAACTCTCATTTAGAGTAAAAATACCCATCATTAGTTAAAATACGCTTATGGATTGTTTTTTTAGCATAAAACCCTATGAGATTAATCCTATCCAAATTAATATTTTTATTCGTAAAATCGTCCTTAAATCAAGTTTGTAGATAAACAAATAATCAGAAAAGAATGAACACTCTGACTTTTGATTCATAACTTCTTTTGCATATGAATTAATAGATATCAAAGAAAATAAATATTCACAAACTTCAAAATACGTTCCATTAGAAAAATATGTTTTATTTAAAATGAGTATATTTAAAGTTTATTTTAAATAAGCATTTAACTAATAAACAATCAAATACCTAAATAACTGAATATAGTTGAAAGCTCTCTGTTATTTAAAAATATTATGCTGTGAAAATAATCAATAAAGGATACTTCAATATGAAAAAACTGACATTAGCAGTCCTTGCAGTTGCTATTATGGGTGCGACGACTCTTGCTCAAGCTGATACTCGTAAAGCAAGCGCTGTTGCTTCATGGGATGCGAAAGCATACAAAGATACTAAAAGTATGTTAGTGGTTACACCATTAAAATCATTAACATTCAATTACGCTGAAGGTGTTAAAGCGTTTAATACTCAAGACGGTGCTTTTGACATCACTATCCAAGGTCAACAAGGTGCAACTGATTTTAAACTGACATCAAAAATCATCTCTGACAAATTAACGCGTGCATCTGACAATAGCGAATTAACTGTTGGTGTTAAATGGAATGGCACTGCATTAACTGACGCTACAGAAACCACAATGGTTGATGTTAAAGCGGGTACAACAGCAGGTCTTGATTTCTTAGCCCAAGATGGCGCTTACAACGGTAAAGAGCGTGTAAGTGGTCAAAGCCAATTCGCCTTCGATATCGCTTCCGCAAAAGTTGCTGGTGCTGAAACTAAATTCTCTGAGTTAGCTGATGGTTACTGGGATGGCGACGTTAAAGTTCAGTTTACTGCAACTTGGGAAGGCGACTTTACTGCTACACCATAGTCTATGATCCAAAAAATTGTCTTTTAATAATAAAGGATGAGCGAATTTTCGCTCTTCCTTCTAGGATCCATGATGAAAAAAATAATATTAGCCTGTTTGAGTCCTTTGATTTTTTATAGTCAATTTGCAGCAGCCATTCATGTCGGTGCTATTACCGAAACTATGCCCTCTGACCAAACTATTCTTGCCAAAGAAATTGAAAATAATGTCGATCAGGCTCGTTTAGTCGGATTATCTATTGAGCGCATTTCATCGCCCTTGGAAGATGGAAAAGTGCTCCCTTTAGTCAATAACGAGATTTTGATCTCACCAGCAAACTTAATTTTACCCGGCAAAACCAAAGAAAGTTTTAAAATTTTCTATAAAGGCCCTAGTGATAATCAAGAACGTTATTATCGCTTGGTGTGGCGTGACGATCCGGTGACTGAAACAGGATCAACGCAAAATGCAAAAGCCGCAACAGCAACGACATCTGCCATGATAAGCACCATTTTAGTGGTTGCTCCTCGCCAAGAAAAATTTGATTACCAATTTGATAAAGAAGCGCGCGTCGTGTTTAACACGGGGAATAGTTCATTTCGCACTGTCGCCACCGGTGATTGCATGCCAGATGCTGTAACAAAAAACGAAAATAACCGCTGTAGTGAACGCTACTACGTTATGCCAGGCCTTGGCGTCAAGTTAAAGCAAGTCGATGTTCAAAGTAAAAAAGCAACTGTCGGTATTTGGCATAACGACGATTTTATTATTGTAAATTAATTTTTAATTTCATAAGGATCTATTGTGCGCAAATCTGTGGTGGCACTAGGCATTGCTATGTTCCTATTGTCCGAGAATACATATAGCCAACCCGCTAATTTAAAGATAGGTAACTATATTATTCCTAGTGTCTTTGCCACAGCATTAGAAGAAGGTATGACGATCCCTGTCTATTTACGTTACGAGCGTTCTGAACAATCCGTTTTAGAAGAACAAAGCCGTAATAAAATTGCAGATGCGTTGGTAGTGCTTAAAGATAATAAAATTACCATTAGCTCCGTGACTCCTACACTTGATGAAGGTGAAACACAAACAGCTTCTATCAACGAACAGCTCGTTCAATCATTAAACGAACTTAAAGATAAGCCTTTTGATCAAAATAACAAGATAACGCTTTCCCCGGATGCGACACTTAATTTTGATTTAAGTACCTTTATCATGTCGTTAGATGTTAATGAGGCGGGTCTTGCCACGCAAGTCAAAGCACGTACGGAAATGTTAGGAAAATCAACTGTTGATAATATTTCCTCCGTCACCACCTATAATTTAGGTGTCTATAACAATCAAATGAAACAGCAAAAAGATAACACCAATAGCTATTTTTCAATCGATAGCATCTGGAGTTTTGCTGAAAACCATTTAAATCTCAGTGCCACCGCTTATGGCTTGGGTACCGCAGAGCAATCTTTCGATTTTTATCGTGCCATGTTTGAGCGTGATTTTAATGGTCGCCGTTTTGCTTTTGGTCTGTTAAATACTTGGAACTTACAATCTATTGCTTCGATGTCGGCGCTCAATAGCAGTAAAGTTTACGGGATTACTTACGGCAATAATTCCTCATCCAAGGTCAATCATTCACAGCTCTCTTTAACCCCGATCACCGTCTTTTTACCCAGTGCGGGTGAAGTACGTGTTTATCGTGATGGCAAGCTGTTAAGTATTCAAAACTTCCCTATGGGAAGTTTTGAAGTGGACACGGCGCCACTCCCTTTTGGGATTTATCAAGTCGAAGTCGAAGTGGTTATTGACGGTAAAGTTCATTCTAAACAAGCCCAAACAGTGAATAAAACCTTCAATATGCGAGGCGCGACATTAAATGAGTTTCGTTGGGAAATATTCTCAGGCTATGTCGATTATAAAAAACGGATTAAAAATAGAGACAATGGATATAAGACATCAAACTCTGATAATACTTGGCTTGTGGGTGGAGCAGGGACTGTTACTTTAGGTGTGTTTTCAGGGTTAAATTTACAAGCTTCAACCTATGCATTTGATGATTTAGCCGTACTTGAAACCAATGCAAACTTACAATTAAGTGAAAATATATCAACGAGTTGGCAATCTCTTTTTGCTAACGATGGCAGTGATCGCAATATCATTACTGCCTCTTATTCATTGCCCAAGGGGTTTGGCTCACTTTGGGTAAATAAAGAGAAAGGGAATATCAAAGATGATTTCCCAATGTATGACTCTGATAATTACTCTTTTGGTACCACCCTTAATTTGACTCAATTTTGGGAATATGCCGGATCATTTACCTATTCCTATACCAAAGATCTGCGCGATAAAAACAAATCGAATAACTTTGAATATTCCACCACTCTCTATAACGGACGTTACGGTAGCATGAGTTTGCGTACCGGTGTTCAACGTTATCACTACGATAACCAAAGCAGCACGAATGAAAAATACATCACACTGGACTTCTCATTACCGCTGGCAACATGGCTGAGTGCCGGCGTTTCATCCAGTAATGGGAATATGCGGGGTGAATTATCTGCATCGAAAAGCTTTGAAGATTCGGCTATTCGTCACGCAGGTTTATCCGTATCAACCTTATTGCATGATAAAGATGGTACTGACAGTGATTTTTCTGTCAGCGGTTACGGCTCGTTTGATACCAAATACAGCACGGGCACGTTAACCATGAGCCGCCCTAATAATGATCGTCTAAATACCACATTAACCGCCCGAGGTTCATTGGCCTATAGTGATATGAACTTCTCGGCCAGTGGTAAACAAGAAACATCTGGGGTGATCGTGAAAACCGGCATTGATGGTGAAGGACAAATTGCCGCCAACGTCAATGGCCAACGTTTTGTCTTATCGGGGAGTAATAACTTTATTCCACTTTCTCCTTACGCGGAATATAAGGTCGAATTACTGAATGATAAAAACAGCGAAGATAGCTTTGATATCGCCTCAGGCCGTGTGAAAAATGTGGTGCTTTATCCAGGCAACGTTGCAGTACATCAACCTGAATTAAAACAGATGGTGACCGTTTTTGGTCGAATGAAATCGCCTGATGGCACACTGTTAGCCAGTGCGCAGGTACGTAACCATATTGGTCGCACTCAAACCGACCACCAAGGCCAATTTGCAATGGATGTTGATAAACGCTACCCAGTCATTTCATTACAACAAGATGATAAACAGATTTGTGAGGCTGAATTAGATTTGTCCTCTGCTCGGGGTGTGCTGTGGGTGGGTGATGTGATTTGTGATCCGCAAACGACGTTGGTAAACCGGAATTAAAGGAAAGCATATAATGTTTAAACATTATCTCTTATTAATACTCGCCCTTTTTACTACATTCACCAGCAATGCAGTAACCTACACCAATGATATTGTTTTTATCGAAAACAATATTGATAACGAGTATTTTATTACACCTCAAAAAACAGACCCCCGTTTTAGTGGTGCTAACGTTTTTACCAAATACAGTAGTGACCAACTTAGTTTAGGTTACATGGGATATACTGGTGTAGTGCCAATCAATAATTACTTTGATATTTGGTTAGAAAACTCGCCAATTAAAATGCCATTTATTGGTAACCGTTGCTGGCGAACCTATAGAGATTGTCCTTCTGATGGCATGCAAAGACCTGAACAGGTTTTAAGTGATGGAATATATCGTGCCTATATGAATACTCATGGTGGTGAAGCAGGTATTCCTAGGGCGATATTCTCTGATTCATTTTATCAATATATGCAAACTTTACCGGTTAGTAGTATAGAAAATTTTAGTTATTTTTTCTGCTATACCAAGGAGAATTACAATCCAGCATTAGGTCAAACATGTCGCTCTGTAAACGGCCGAGTGTCTGAACAAAGTTTTGCGATCACTAAAAAAGGGCATATAAGGCTAAAATCAACCAATGCGTTACAAGAGATTTTTGTCGATAGTGAAGGCAACGCCGTATTAGGTCTTGGCTCTAAATTTTGTGAAATTGTCGGTGATAATGTGGTCTGTAAGATGGTCGATTATGAGCTCAACGGCGAAAGCTTAAATGTTATGAGACTGGCGATGAAAGTAGATACAACGACATTATCATTTACACCAAGTGCGGGTGATATTCTTCTTTCAGCAACGCCGACATCAAGAACCTATTATTATTCTTCACCAACAATTGCCTCTTATTTAGTCACGCCTGGTAATGGGGGCGTTTATGTCCATTTCACAAAAAACTTTTTCAAAAAATTAATTAGAAATAACGTTGATCTCTCTAAGAGCCAAGATTTATTTACCTTTAGTTTTACCAATACTGCCGTGCCTCAATCAGGCTTTTATGAATTTACCCCTTCTAATACGATAATTATCAAGCCTCGCGATTATGGGATCAGCATTATCTCTAAAGAATTAGTCAACAATCCTTATAGAGAAGGAAAAGTGGGTGATAAAGAGCCACCATTAACGTTTGACTATATCGTCACGACCAGCGCATTTCGCCAAGCTGATAAAATTACAGCCGCGGTTGAAGGGCCTAAAACAACAATCCGAGGTCAATCTTATTGCTTATTTAGCTCCAAAGATAAAAAAATGAATGTCCCCTTTTCAGCTTATCTGACGTATACCGACGCCAGTGGCTCAAAAGTTAAAAATCGGGCCGCTTGCGATAATGTGCCTATCTCCATTAAAGAAGCACTATGGACCCAGACCGCATGGCCTCATCCTTATCAGTTAGAGGGTTATTTTTATCGCACTGATTTACAACTGACTATTCCAATGAATGAAAGTACCTCACTTTTCTCAATGGAAGGTGAAGACTGGATTGGCGTGGTAGAAGCCCGTGGTTATGTCAATGTATTTGCTGAATGGTCAGGCACTGATATTCACTAACAGTCAGGCTAGTCGATCAGCGGGTATAAATTTAGTGTTTATACCCGTTTTACTTTTGAACCTATATTATGCGATCTAGATTAACGGTATTATAGTGTGGTTTATTACTGATTATTAAAAAGCGAATTAAAGAGATAGAATGAAAAAAATATTAAAATTTATCAGTACATTAGCATTATCAGCACTAACATTTTCAGCCCATGCCCTTTATGTAGGTTCTGAGGTTTTTACTCTTGAATCTGATAAAACCTTTTTCTCTCGCACTTATCTTAATAATACAGACAGAACGAATCTTTATAAAATTCATGTCTATAAAATCGAAAAACCGGGAGGTAAAGAAAAAGATGAAAAACAACTCCCTATAGATGATGGTGAAATACTTTATACACCTTTGCAAAAGGTATTATTACCTAATGAACATGAGTTTTTTAAATTATTTTATAAAGGTGTCAAAGACGATAAAGAGCGTTATTACCGTATTATTATTGAAGAAACACCTGTTAACTTAGTACCTTATCAAGAAAATAGTAAACAACCTTTAGTCGTTCCGACTGTCGGATTAAACACCGTGATGGTTATTCGTCCTCGTGAAATGAAATTCAGTTATGATCATAATAATGTTGCTGGCACCATCAAAAACACAGGCAATACTTATTTCCGTTTACTGCTAAATGATAAATGCGATTCTGACGAAGAAAATGCCAAGATATTACAGCTATTACCCGGTGAAAGTTACCAACATCCTTGGCTAAAGAAAGAGCATAAACAATTTATTATTGCCTTTGACCGTTATATTGGGTTAAAGAATAATTGCGCTGCAAACTAACCTTAATGCTGATGAAAAAAAATAAAGGTAGCCTAATAAGCTACCTTTTTTATTGTAAAACGAATCATTCTACCGACACCATTACCTTTCCTATTATTTCCTCTCATTTGAAAGAAAATGTAACTTTGTTAAATATATAATTTTTGTAAATACATAATTAATTAAATTAATTTATATCTTGTCATATTTATCATTTTTAACGTTTGACCAATAATCATAAAAAGACAATAGTAACAACATAGACTATTGATTATTAATAGTTTTACATTATTAACGATAAAGTTATTTTTATTACATTTTATTCCTATTTTTTTATGACGTTTTAAATAAACTATTTTTCAAATTTATACGATAATTTATCTAATGAGTCATCTTTTTTAGATGCTCATAATTTTATTTATAAATTCATGAAAAAAACTTTTTAGCCGATATTGCTATTAACGTCGATAATTTTTTAGGAATAAACCATGAAAAAATACCACGTACTACTAAGCTTATTACTGACAGCATTTACCACGACTGCAACTTATGCAAACAACGCAACTTCAATACAAACTGTTGCAAATTGGCATGCTACAGCAGTAAAGAAACCACAGAGTGAATTAGGTGTAACCCCTTTAAATGCCCTACATTTTGAAGTGACAGAAAATAACCACTTTAATACACAAAATGGGGCTTTTGATATCACCGTTAAAGATGCCGAAGGGGCAACAGACTTTAAATTGACTTCGAAAATTATTAGTAATGAACTTAAAAATGCGACTGATAATTCTGTATTAACAGTGAAAGCAAACTGGAACGGCAAAACATTATCAAATAATCAAGAAACCGTTATCCTTGATAATCAAAAAGGTATTCATCATGGACTGGTGGCTGAAAATAAAGAGTCAGAGAAAAGTGAGCTGAAAAGCCTTCAAAGTGCTTTTTTATTTAATATTATCAATGGCTCTCAAACTACCGCATCATTACCAGAAGGTTTATGGGAAGGCGCTTTACGTATTGAATTTACCAGTAAGTGGTCAGGCGATTTTGTAACACTCGCTGCAAGATAATTCAATCGATATACCTTAAAAGAAAAAATGCGAAAGAGCGCCTGTATGGCGCTTCTTTGTTATTCAATAGAATTAAATCAAACCTTTGGTTTATAGCTATCTTTATCGAGATCATGTTTTTTCATTCGTAAATACAGCTTTTTACGTGGAATACCTAAATAATCCGCTACATCACTGACTCGACCCGCAAATAAATATAATGCATCCTCAATTAACCGACGCTCATATTCATCGACTAAGTTATCCAAAGGACCTTCTGGTGGAATAATCGCTCTATGTTGTTCACTATCCACCATTTTCACAATACCTACCGCATACAATTCCGCCACATTTCGTAACTCTCGAATATTACCCGGCCAATCATAACGTTTTAAAATATCAAGATAATTACGATCAATCTTTGGTACCGCAATACCAAGTCGCTGTGCACTTTGTCTCAAAAATGCTCTAAATAGCGGAATAATATCAGGACGTCTTGCACTTAACGGAGGTAATGAAAAAGTGATTTGTGAAAAATAGTAATAAAATTCAGGGATTAATCGCCCTTCTGTTACCAGTTGCTGTGTATTATTTTCTAAAATCGCAATCGTTCTAAAATGGCGCTTTCCTTGACGTTCTATATCTAATAGATAAGAGCTTAACCAACGTTGCGCTTCTGATGATAAATCATATGGAGAACGCAAAATTAATGTTCCGACTTCATCTGCCTCAATTTGAGCAATAACCTGTTTGATATCAGATAAATTTTGACAATCTACCGTTTGAATAGTTTTATCACGGTGTGGGCTTAACTCATGTAAGAGTTGAGCAAGAAGGTGACGCCCCGTTCCCATCTCACCTTCAATCATTAAGTCTTTATCGATATCGGCAATTTGTTGTACTTGCTCTCTGATCGCTGTGATTTGTGCGCTGTCACCCACTAATCGCTCTTGAGTAGTGCTGATTACCGCATTTCTAAGGGCAAGAATAGACTGTCGTTCTTTATGTGCTTTTACCACCAACTCTAAGAATAATGGCGGATTAATTGGCTTTTCAATAAAGTCATAAGCACCTTTTTTTACCGCTTCAACAGCCAGCGGTATATCGCCATGCCCCGTGATCATAATAACTGGGATACGAGGATCAATATGTTTAATGCGTTCAAGCACTTCCATACCATTCATAGCAGGCATATAAATATCGAGCACAACAGCACCCTGCCACTCTGGAGTTAAAAGGCTAAGTGCTTTTTCAGGCGAGTCAGTCACCCTGGCAACCATACCCGCGAGATTAAGCAAATGACGATAAGATTCAAGAATATCTTCATCATCATCAATTAATAGAACATCAATATCAGGCATGAGTGATTGTGTCATCAGTAAACTCCAAAACAACCATAGCGCCACCGTTTAGCGCTGAGGCCAAATAAATTTCATAGCCAAACCGTTGCATAATAGAACGGCAAATGGATAACCCTAACCCAAGCCCCACATCTTTTGTGGTGGTAAACGGGGTAAAAAGTTTTGGTAAAACAGCAGAATTGAACCCTTTTCCGCTATCAGCGATCCCCACTAATTTCCTTTTAGGATCAGTAGATAAGAGATCAATAGTGATCTGACTTTCACCAATACCCGCAATGGCATCCATCGCATTAACAAATAGATTAACCAAGACTTGCTCGATTTGTGTCGGATCGGCACAAATGGTTAATTCATCAGGAATATTATTCGTAATGATGCACTGCTCTCGTTTGGAACGAGACTCTACCAGCACCATTGCACTTTCCACCAGCTCTTTTAATGGTGCTGATATAAAACTAATTTCAGATGATGATTTACGAGAGAAATTACGTAATGCTGTAATAATTCGATTCATTCGTGCACAAAGCTTTTCGATGCGCTCTATAGAATCAGGTAATTGATCGTATTTTTCCATCTGTATGGTTAGTTTTGCACTATACAAATAGGTATTAATTGCAGAAAGAGGTTGATTAAGTTCATGTGCAAGGCTTGTCATTGCTTGCCCTACAACCGCCATTTTAGCCGCTTGCACCAACTCTTCTTGCGTTTGAATTAAGTGTTTTTGTGCTTGTTCACGACGCACAATCTCTTCATTTAATTGCTGATTCTTATCTTGTAAATCTTGTGTTTTTAATGCCACCAGCCTTTGAAGTTCTAATCGACTTAACTCTTGGCGCGTAATATCCGTGATAGTAACAATATATTTATGCTCATCTTTATGCGGATACTCTCGAATATTAAATTGTAAAAAATGAGGTTCACCTGTTTTTACCATGCGAATAGTACATTCACTCTGCCCTAAACGATAAAGCTGACTAGTTGAGCTAAATTGCGCTTTAAGCATTGTGCTCGCCTCACCACTAAACAGTAACCAAAGAGGCTTATTACTTTGCTCTTTTCCTGTTCCTAATAACGTTGCCGCACTTGGATTAACCGTTTCCATTCTGCCATCGTGGTGGCAAGTAATTAAACTTGCATCAGTGTTATTGATAAGATTTAACGCATTACTAGCTTCAACTTCTTTCATTTGACGCCAAAAACGACGAAGTCGCCGACTTAATAAACCAATTTCATCTTGCCCTTCAATCAATACTGGCTCGGTTAAATTACCTTTGGCAACATGCGCTAAGTCATCACTTAGTTTATTCAATCTTGCGATAAGTCTTCTATCAATTAAGATTTTCATCACAATAATACTGAGCAATAAAGAAGCGACAATAATCGCCACAATAACAATTTTTCCCGTTGCCATCAGTTTACGGGTATTGCCATTGAGTTTATTTAACACTTCACTGGTCGCCAAAACATTACCACTTACTGCATTATCAAACTGAGATAACTTTTCATTTAATTCAGGGGTTAATGCTTTAAGCTTTTTTTCGTTTTCTACATCATCAATCAGTGTTTGATAGATATCACCGTCATAACGGGTGATCGCAATAATCTCTTGTAATACCTGACGGTGAGCGATGGTTGACGGATAGCTTTTTAGCTTCTGATTTAACGAGATAATTTCATCAATTTTGACACTGATATAGTGAAAGGCAACATCAATATCACGGCTATAACGTTGGTGAGCAATTTCTTCAACTAAACCAATTAATTCATTCTCAGTGGTAAATAATTCTTGTAATAACGTTGATTCTAATAACAATTGTAAGCTATTTTCCTGCACATTTTTTTCATTGAGCATTTGGCTAACATGCCACTCTATTTCATTAAGTAGCGGTTTAATATCTTCACCAACCGCGTCATGCATCCAAGCCAACTGTCCCAATAATTGAGCAAGGCGATTCTCTAACTCACGCCGTTTATCTAGTAATACATCCTGTTGATTAATGAGCTCAGATAGTTCATCAACAAGTTGAGTATAAAAGTCACGTTGCGGTGTTTGTTCAATAGGGAATTCACGTAAACTATCTAATAACTGATGAATTTCCTGCTGTTGTTGCTCTGAAACTGATTTTCTCTGTGTCTGCTCTCGCTCTTTTAATAGCATTTGTAAATTGGTGCTATAACGCTCCATATTATAGCTGGTGGTTAACATCGGTAGAGATTCTCCCACTGATGCATTAATTTGTGTCGCCAGTTTTCCCCACATAAAAAAGATAACCACACCAATCAATAAGGTGAGTAAAGAACTAAAGATAAACGCCATATACAGGCGTCTACCTAGTTTGCCAAATTGTTTAGGCACTAATAATTTCATCCGTAATACCTTTCATAAAAACAGCGCTTCCTGCTGTATATCTGAACCACAAGGCGGTTAGGGTGATTTTGTCTCTTTCAATAAAACCAGTGCTTGCTCGAGCCTTTCAGCTTCTAATGTACGCCATTGGTACAGCACAGCTAATGCTTGATCAGAGTATTCTCGCTGATCCGCTTCCTTCATAAATAATGCTTGTAATGTTGGTGAATTTGCCTCTTTTTCACTAATAAGCACCGAACTTGCTATTTTTCTTGCTTTACTGATCGCAGTAATACGTTCTGGGGTTTTATTTTCCTGTCTTTCTGCTTCATGAATATCATTCCAAACTTGGCGCATTAAAGGAAAATTATGCGTGATCATTTGATCAAATAACGCATTAACGACTTCACTACGACGATAAGCCTCATTGCTGTTTAAAATAAATTCTGTGTTATTAGCAAGTTCATCGTTATTACGTAAGATCTCTTTACTTAATGGGATCTTTGCCATATCACTTTTATAGATGATCTCTTGTCCTTCATCCGATAAAAGAAAGGCAATAAATTTGGCCGCAGTGTCTCTTTTACTGCTTTCCGCCACAATGGCGACATAAGCAGGTAAAATAATCGATTTATCAAAATAGCTAAACTCAACAAAATCAAAGCGTTTTTGATGATTAAAAGCGTAGTTATCAATAATTGGCCCAGCGCCGACAATACCTCTGGCGATAGCATCACTGACACGTGAACTACGTGCGGAAATGGAAGAAAGATTACCACTCGTTTCCAGTAAGATCTGCCATCCTCGCTCCCAGCCATACTCTTGTAGCACATTTTCCACCATCAATTGCATCGTGCCCGAGTTTGCCGGTGTGGTCATGGTTAAGTGCCCTTGATAAATCGGATCACTTAAATCAACCCAACTTTTAGGTGCAGGAATTCCCCATTTTTGTAGGTATTGCGTGTTGCTCATAATGCCAATACCGGAATAGCCAACCGTGGTTATCTTGTCATTTAAAATATCACTGTGACGAGTAAGCCATTTTGGCGTTTCATAATTAACGGGTAAACGAGCTAATAACCCTTCTCTATCTAAGTGATGAAAAAAGTTAGCCGATGATGACATGACAATATCCACAGGTTGCGTGGGATATTGTTTCATCATGCGCGTTGCAATAGCGACACGACGATAGACGACTTGTATTTTAGTTTCAGGATAACGCGCACTAAAGGCTTCAGTGAGTGGTCTCATTGGTGTATCTGAAAGTGTCGTCAGTATAACAAGTGGCTGCTCATCACTACGTACCGGAGTGATAAACAGCCAACTAAACAATAAACAGACGAGGCTAAGTGTTATTTTTATTCTCATGACATACCCCTGGTTTTGTTTTGAATAAACATAAAAATGTGTCGAACTTCAAACTTCTGATATTTAGCAATATTTATTATTTTTAGCTAATGAGTCCTTAATGACCCATTTACAACAATGATACGACGATATCTTCACTCATTTTTAAACCAACGCCTAATAGCAATGTTACAAATTTGACTCACCGATTCAGCAGAATGTGTCATCGATGACTCAAATTCCGTGTTTTGCGCCAAGATGACCTAAATGAATAGCATCAGCTCTGAAAACCAAAATCAGCTTCAGACATGAATAATATTCGGAGTCATCTCTATGCTAAGTTTCTTTAAAACCAGAAAGGATCTGCCGCTAATAGAAGCGTCAAGTGAAAAGATCCGCGCAATATATAAAAAGCACCAATGGCAGGTCTTCTTTGGTCTTGTTCTTGGTTATGCCATGTTCTATGTGGTTCGTATGGCACTCGGTGTGGTGAAAAAACCTATGCTGGATGCAGGTATCGTAACCACCGCTGAACTGGGTTTAATGGGTTCTGCGTTCTTCTTTACCTATGCATTTGGTAAGTTCTCTAACGGCTTCTTGTCAGATTATGCCAACATTGGACGCTTTATGTCCATCTCGTTGATCGCCTCTTCCTTTGTTTGTATCTTCATGGGAATGTCAACGGCGAGCCTGTTCTTTATCCTGTTATGGGGTATTAACGGCTGGTTCCAATCTGTGGGTTCAGCACCTTCTTGTGTCTCTATCTTCCAATGGTTCTCACCAAAACAACGCGGTACGGTTTATTCCATCTGGGGTGGCTCGCGTAATATCGGTGAAGCAATTACGTGGATCTTGACTGCAACCATAGTGAGCTTCTTCGGCTGGCGTGCAGGTTTTATCGGTGCGGGTATCGCAGGTATTGCGGCAGGTATCATTTTACTGATGATCTTAAAAGACCGTCCTCGTACTTATGGTTTACCTGATCCAGCAACTGCGTATGGCGAAGAGTCAGAAGCGGTTAAATCAAGTGATCCTAAAGAAACTCGTCGCGCTCAGTTATTCGTATTAAAACAACCAACAGTGTGGATCATTGCAGCAGCATGTGCGGCTATGTATATCTCTCGCTACGCAATCAGTTCATGGGCCGTTCTTTACCTACAAGGTTCAAAAGGTTACTCACTGATTGATGCTGGTTTCGCTATGTCTACTTACCCTATTGCTGGTTTCTTCGGCGCAATCTTAGCGGGTATGGCTTCTGACAAACTGTTTAACGCTAACCGTCATATTCCAACACTCATTTATGGTATCGCCAACATCGCTGGTTTTGCACTGATGTTCTGGGGTCCACAAAGCCGTGTTATGGATGCTGTTGCATTAAGTATGGTTGGTTTTGCAATGGGTGGTCTGGTTGTTTTCTTAGCAGGTTTGACCGCTTGTGACCTGATGCCGAAAAACGCAGTAGGTGCAGTAAAAGGCTTTATCGGACTGTTCGCTTACATTGCAGCATCAGCGCAAGAACTGATTTCAGCATCACTGATCAAAGTCACTCAAGTTGGTGATGTCACTCACTACGACTTCACCACAGTACAGTATTTCTGGATAGGTTCTGCCATCGTTTCCATGATTTTAGCGACGCTAGTCTGGAATGCGAAAAAAGTTACCATGGATTAATGAATTAATTAAGTTGTCATCAAGGGATACCGTTGGGTATCCCTCTTTAAAAAGAGAATGTCATTATGCGTAAGACAAAAATTGTTGCGACTCTTGGCCCAGCTAGCTGTTCAGAACAGATGATTGAAAAGCTGATTATGGCGGGTGCTAACGTATTTCGTTTAAACTTTTCACATGGCACACGCGAACAGCATCAGGCCACTGCCGCAACTATCCGTCAGGTCGCAGAAAAACATCGTGTATTTATCGGGATCTTAGCTGACCTGCAAGGCCCGAAAATTCGTATCGCTAACTTTAAAAATGATTCAATTCAATTAAAACAAGGCGATAGCTTTATTCTAAATGCAGATTTAGACAGCACATTAGGCGATGAGCAACAAGTGGGATTGGATTACCCACAACTTGTTCAGGAAGTCACACCAGGGAATATTCTGTTACTTGATGATGGCAATATTCAATTACAAGTTAGTACCGTAAATAATAATAAAATAGAAACAGTCGTTACTGTTGGTGGAAAATTATCTAACCGTAAAGGGATTAACTTACTCGGTGGTGGTTTATCTGCACCTGCATTAACAGAGAAAGACAAACAAGACATACACACAGCAGCCGCTATTCAAGCAGATTACATTGCCGTTTCATTCCCACGCAATGGTGCGGATATTGAATATGCCCGTAATTTAGTGATCGCAGCAGGAAGTCACGCCAAAATCGTTGCTAAAGTTGAGCGCGCAGAAGTGGTTTCGTGTGAAGAAAATATGGATGACATTATTAAAGCATCTGATGTCATTATGGTAGCACGAGGCGATCTCGCAGTTGAAATTGGTGATGCCAGCTTACCAGGCGCACAAAAACAACTCATTGCACGTTGTCGCGCATTAGGCTGCCCAGTTATTACTGCAACCCAAATGATGGAATCGATGATTGAAAGCCCTATGCCAACCCGTGCCGAAGTGATGGATATCGCGAATGCCGTTGGTGATGGCACTGATGCTGTGATGCTTTCCGCTGAAACTGCGGCAGGAAAATATCCTGTTGAAGCAGTTAGTGCAATGGCACGTGTTGCTGAAGGAGCCGAACGCTCTTTTGCTGCTAATGCTGAAAACCCATGGCAATCACCGTCTTATTACTCACAAACAGGCCGTTGGATTGCTTTAACTGCCGCGACAACAGCCTTCCATGATGACAAACATTTAAGTGTTGCCGCACTAACGGAAAATGGTAAATCAGTGACCTTATTGTCACGTTTTATGCCAAATAACAACGTATATGCATTAACAGATAATCCAGCACTTGCTGGTCAATTGACTGTATTACGTGGTGTAACGCCTGTGGCTTATCAACGTAAAAACAACAATGACTGCGATGAAAGCATCATGCAAAAACTGCAAGCAGAGGGATTATTAACAGACATGAATTCACTCTTGATCACCCGTTTATCAACCTTTGAAAAAACCGGTGAAAGCGATTGTTGTCATCTTGTTCCTGTAAAACAAGTTGAAGTAGCAACTGCTTGAGTGTCTTCCATCAAGGAGCTTATGAGAGAGGCAACCTGAAGTAAATAACAAGAAAAAGAGCACACCAAATCATTTTAGCCACAAGGATTGTGGCTATTTTTCGTTTAGAGGCTTCCATCAACATGGCAAGGATAGGCATCTTGTAATGCCAAAATATAAATTAACTCCAACGGCGTTTCTTTTTGTTTTTTCTTCACTTCAGGATTTTTATCTAAATAAGCATCGATGTGCTTAACCATAAAATCGCCATTTTGTTCTACTTTCGGAGGTGGGCAATAAAGAGGACGAAAATCATCGTTATTTTGATTTTCAATTTTTACGGCAACAGCATAAAAATTAAATCCATTCGCAATACCGTTTAGATACGCTTGTGTCACCGATTCTAGTTGTTTATTAGAAGGATGGTCTAAGGCTAATAATCGTTTTACCTCAAGATAACCACTTAATGTTACTGCCTGTGAATAAAGTGGGAGTAGCAGTAACATCCCTATTAACCCTTTTAATAACATTCCTTTTTTCATGCTAATTTTCTCTTTAGTTCAATAGATATTGATTTCATTCTAGTCGTTTTATTGCTCTAAGAATATGTGCAACGAATATATACATTGAAGATCTTTTAGAAGATCTGATTGTACAAATCAGACTCATCAAATTGTGATCACAAACGCATTTAGGATGGTTTCTAAACTAATTAGTCTTAATATACTTTACAAAGTAAATAAAACGGTGCATAACTATCAAACACAGACGATTTTATATAAAAAAAACATCTTTTAGTTTTGTTTCTAAACAAATGGAGTAGTAACGTGACACCGAACGTACCCAATACATTACGGCAAATGAATGCCTCGCTTGTATTAAATGTCATTCGTCATCAAGGTCCTTTGTCACGGGCTCAGATAGCCAAAATTAGCGGGATTACAAAAGCGACAGTGTCTGAAATTATTAACGATCTCCTTGAAGAAAAAATCGTTTATGAAAGCGGTGTCAGTTCGCCAGCAGGACAAGGCAGAAAAGGTATTTTAGTTAACTTTGATCCTCAACACAGTTTAGGTGTCAGCATTGATTTAGGCGGGACCAAAATCGCCTATGCGGTTTTTAACTTAGATGCCGAATTGTTGTATGAATATCAAGAGCCAACCTTTGATACTGACGATCGTGATCACTTTATTACGCAATTTGCACAAAGTATTGAAAATGTGATCGAAAAAAGCGGCATAGATCGCCAAAAGATCAATGTTATCGGTGTCGCCACACCAGGGATCATCGATATCAAGAATGGTGTTGTACTAGAAGGCTCTCCTAATTTACCTCAATGGGATAATTTGCCTTTAGCACAACAACTTACAGAAAAACTCAATGTACCCGTTGTACTCGAAAATGATATTCGTGCGGCTCTTGTGGGTGAAATGTGGAAAGGCCGATGCCGTCATACGCATAGTTGTGCGCTGATTGGTATCGGTACGGGTTTAGGCTCCGCTTTACTGATGGATGGAAAAGTTATTCGTGGCGCAAACAATGCTGCCGGTGAAATCGGCTATATGATGTTTGCTCGTGAGCACCTCTTTAGAAACTGGCGCAATAAAGGATGCTTTGAGAGTTTCTGTTCTGGCTCAGGTTTAAGTGAACGTATAGCGAGCTTACGAGGAGAAAATCTTAGTGCTATTGAGATTATTCAAGCCTCACAACAAGGTGATCCTCTGGCTCAATCCTTAGTTGAGGAAATGGCAGATTATCTTGCTATTGGCATTATGAACTTAGTCGCCATTGCAAATCTGGAAAAAGTGGTATTAACAGGCGGGATCACTCGCTCTGCTGACACCTTTTTACCGCGTGTTCAGGCAAATCTAGATAGACATTTATTTGCTAACACCAAAGTGAATATCGAGCTGTCTGAATTATGGGAAAAAGGCCCGCTTTATGGCATTGCCATTCTTGCCTTGGCTACGGTTTATCCATCAATTCAATTTATGCCCGAGATCCAACTGAGATAACCCTAATAAAAAAGTACCTAAACGAGATGGGAGCAACTCATGGCAGGAATACATCTTCACCCACATGATATTTTAGACGAAGGTATGTCCGCTATACTTCAACGCCTTGATGGCATGAAGCATGTCGAGCATTTATTTGTCGAAATTAATACCATTTTTGAACGTAACCCTTACCCTGTTGGTGATTTACCTCATAACCCTATTCATAATGTGGTTATGGGAACAGGTACACTACACATCAACACTCATACCGATTTCCCTCGTCTGAACCAACGTGTTGATCCCACCATTTTAGCGGGTGCCGATCCGCTAATGACAATAAAAAAAGCCACTGATGGTGGAAAATATAAAGTCATTCCATGGGCTAATATTCTTAATGGCGATTTCGCTGGAGATGTAGAAAGCAATCAGGTTGTGGATTTTAAAGGTCGTCCACAAGCACATTGGCTCTGCCCTAACGCTCCTGATGTCGCTCAATTATGGCAAAAGACATTCACCGCATTAAAACAAAACTACGGTTACGACACCTTTTTAATTGATCGAATTCGTTTCCCTGATTGGGCAGGTAAAGAAGTGAATCCCGCAGGATTATTTACTTGTTTTTGCCCTCACTGTGAAAAGAAAATGGTACAGCAAGGTTTGCCTATTAACGAAATCAAACATCGTCTCGCAGCTTTAGCTGATTCATTGAAACAAGGGGATTTCGAAACACCTGTTACCGCATTAAAAGAAGAGCCTTTGTTAAAAGCATGGCAAACATTTCGCCAACAAAGTGTGACTCAATTAGTTGAAAAATTACTGTCTGATGCCAAACAAACTGCGGGTGGCATTACGTTATGGCTTGATCTATGGCCACCAGCTTATAGTTGGATCTTAGGTCAAAATTATCATGAATTAACCCGTTATTCTTCGACACTCAAACATTTCCCTTATCATAAATTAGGGGGAGGTGCAGATGTTCAAGGGTTAATTAATCATTTTGCCCATGATAGCGAAAGCCAAGAACGTGCATTTACTGCGTTCAAACGCTTATTTGAATTACCTTATGATATTTCATACGAAACCTTTAAACAGCAAGGTTTTCCTATTCACTTTGTTGCTGAACAAAATAATAAAGTTCGCCAGCTTTCACAGCCAAATACCTTTATTTATAGTGGTATTCAAATGTGGAATTTACCTGCCTCTCAATTAATCGAAGCCGTTATTGCAGCAGAAGAAAGTGCTTGTGATGACTTACTTTATTATTGCTATGGATGGGCTACTCAAGAATTATTTGATGCAATTGGTAAACACAACACACCTAATAATAACGCCTATAACAACATGATTAAATAATAATACACCGTGGAAAATCAGGATAAAATTATGGCTAAACAACAAAAATGGAAAGTCTTTTTCCTTCTGTTTGTCACGATGTTTTTACTCGGTGGCATTCAAAATACAAAAGGGCTTATTCTCGAACAAGTTCAACATGATATTTCATTAAATATGAGCCAAGTTGGCTCATTAATTACCTTTTTCCAAATTGGTTTTTTAATTGCCAGTTTATTAACGGGTTATTTTACCGATAAGAAAGGGTTAAAAGTCATGATGTTTATTGGCTCACTGATGATGGCTGTTGGTTTAACAGGAACCAGCCTTGCTTTTAATGTGATGCTATTTTTTGGCTTTTATCTGGTTATTGGATTAGGTATTGGCTCGATGCTTGTCTCTATCGTTACCGTTATTCCGACTTTCTATAAAGAGAAAGCGGGCATGATGTTTAACGTCTCCAATGCAATGTTTGGCGTAGGGATGATTGTCACTCCGCTCATTTTACAATATCTATTTTCACACTCTATTTCATGGCGTACTTTTTATGTGGGTGTTGCCGTTATTGTTGCGGTCATTATTCTCGTATTGAGTACATTAAAAATAGAAAACAGTGCACAAGTCGATATGAAATTCAGTGACTTTTTAGAGTTACTGACACAAAAATCGCTATTATTGGTTATCTTATTTATTACGCTGTATGTTGCTGCTGAAGCCGCTTTCTTAAATTTCTTCCCTATTTTCTATACCTCTATGGATATTGGAAATATGAGTAGTGCGCAAAAAGCAGAAACAGCCGCTTATGTGATTTCCAGTTTTGCATTCTTATTTACTATTGGCCGTTTTATTGGTGGCTTTATTAACCTTGCATTGGGTGATCGCAAAACACTTATTCTATTTTCATTATTTTCTCTGATAGCCATTATTGTAAGCCGTATCTTTGTACAAGATATTGTTTATCTGTTTATGGTATTTGGTTTTGCATTATCAGTGCTGTTTCCAACAGCAGCCGCCGTTGCCACAAAATTAACCAGCAAAAGTGGCTCGGTGATGGGATTGATTTATGTTGCTTCTGGATTGGGTGGTGCGTTAGCAGGTTCATTAATTGGCCAAGTATCAGAAAGCTATAATGTTTCTGTTGGCTTTAACCTGATTATTGTATTTGTCGCCCTCTTCTTTATTATTTCTCTGTTTATTAGAGAACAAAAACAATAACAACAACCGTTATGCCTCTGAAATTTACCCCTCTCTATGAGGGGTTTTTTATTTCTATCGCGGTAAGTTAAGGTCTATTTCCTTTTTTATTTTGTTGATTTTTTCACCATCGCCCTAATAATAGTATTTATATTCACTGCAAAAATAGGAGAATATAATGGCGAGTGGATGGGCTAATGATAGTGCTGTTCAAGAGCAAATAGATGCCACCATTGATGATGCAATTGCAAGAGCTCGCAACCAAATGGCACAAGGTGAAAGTGCAGAGTTTTGTGATGAATGTGATGAGCCAATCTCTCCAGCTCGGCAAAAAGCCGTTCCTGGCGTGCGTTATTGTTTAAACTGCCAAGAGGCAATTGATAAAAAAAATAATGCCTTTAGTGGATATAATCGCCGTGGTAGCAAAGATAGCCAACTCAGATAATCTGCAATTATTATCATATAAAATAAAAACTGTACCTTAATATGAGTTTCCTCGATTAAAGTACAGTTTATTTTATTTAATCAGACAATGATTTAATTAGATTTTCGCAACCTTTTTTGAGCTCATATTTTGACTCATTCCGGTTAATATTTTCATAAAATTATCAATATGTGTACGTTCCGTATTTGGATTCATAAATACCGCTTTTTCACCTGGAAGATAAACGTAACGGTTATTTTTCGCATATTTCGAGCAGGCAATAGAATCTACCCAGTTAGTAAATAATCCTTCTCTACCACGTTGTAAGAAAAGTTTTCTATGCCATTGCGTGTTATGAACCATAAAGTCATATGCTTCTTTATCTGTAGAGCACGTTAACTCTAAATCAAAGGCAACATTAGGGTCTTTCACTAAGTTTGGATCATACAGTTTAAAACCAACACTTGGACCTTGGTTTTGCGGTACGATCACTTTTGCATTACCCATCTCTAACAACTGATGGCGCATGTAGTTCGCGTTTTGCAAACAGTGAGCAATGATGGTTTGGTAACCTTCAATTCCCATATAGTGCATTGCAGAATAAGCACCAAAGATACCCACACCACTACGTGTACATTCAATAGTGGATTGTAAGTGAGTCTGCCCTTCTAATTCGTGCTCAAAATAGGTGAAGTTTTCTGGATCGTTTTCCAGTGCTACAAAGTCATTGCCATTTTTCACTAATACTAAACTTGAGGTATAAGGCACATAGCCCCATTTATGGAAGTCGATAGTAATAGAGTCGGCATATTTCAGATGTTTAAATTTCTCAACGTTCTGACGTAAACCTTCTAAGGTGACATCATTAATTGCCAGTGGATTACTGCTGAAGTCATATTCTAAGAAGAAGATAATCGGCCAACCCACTGCGGCATCAACGTGTACATGAGGCTTAACAGGGATCTCAAACTCTTCACATAAGCGGTCACGTAATTCACAAACCCCTTTCACATCATCCACACCGAAGGTGTCTGTTGTTCCTGTAGTTAACATGATAGTTGGTACTTTGCATTTAACAGTAAAGCACGCTCTCAATTCACGCTCTAAGTGCTCTAAATTAATGGTGTTATCTTCAGATACTTTAATACGGATAGTTTTGTTATCGACATCAACCCCCAACAGTGCAAGGTTAGTCATGTTTGAATAGTGACCACCTTGGGAGTTTATGATGCGATAATCTTGATCTGCTGCCATACCTAGATGTTTAGAATTAGGCATCGATTTACGTAATCCAAAGAGATAACCATACAAGTTACACATGGTGCCACCTTGAGTGAACACGCCAGAGGCAACATCAGGATCGTATCCCACTAATTTAGCGACTTTTTTTATCGTCACTTTTTCTAGCGCATCCGCAACACCAGAATATTCGCAATAAACCATATTAGGGTTGCCCATTAACCCTAAAATTGAACCGTAAACACCAGGGTCGCTTGGCATTGCAATCACGTTTTCTACTGCAAGTGGATTTTCCCAGTTTTTACACAGTGTTGAAACTAACATAAGTAATTCATTAGGATCGTTTTCTGGGTAATTAATATGCTGCTGGATTTGCGTATCCGCCATTAGACGTTCAAATAATTGTGGCCCATTAGAATAACGCTGTAATTGGTCATTATCATTAGTTGTTGTTTTTCTAAACTGTGTAATCGATTGGATTGTTTTATCCTGAAATATCGGCCAATACTTCGGATCTCGGCTGAAAAAGTGAGCAATAACGTCGTGGTATTTCTTCTCAAATTCCGCGTTTAGAATGTTAGCAGAAGATAGACCTAATAAATCTTGATTTTTCACTATATTCTCCAAATAGAAACCGACAATAATTTAATTTAGTTGCATAGCAATACTATACAATTTCTAATTAAATTAGTTAGTGTTCTATGTGATAGCATCTATCCCATAGACCATAACAGGTTTAATAATATTTATTATTAATATCAATAAATTAAGCTGATACGGAAAGTTAAATTTACAGACACAAACTTTTCATTAATATGCTTATGTGACTGAGATCACAATGAAAATAGGACTATAAATAGAAACAATCACTAACAATACTATTAACTATTTGAAATATAATCAAAATACAATAATAACCAGCTAACCATATGATATTATTGGACTCTCGATTTAATTAATTGTATTAATCTGTTATTTCTGCAATTAGTGTGGCTAAAATTATATTAAGTTTAATTACTACCGACAAAATCAAACTAAAACACTGCTATATTTTCAACAATTAGCAAATTAATTCTAATTTTAACTATTATTAGGTACAAAATATGGGTTAAGGTTAAAATAGAAAGCAGTCACTAATAAAAATATAAAAGAGAAAATAATCACAGATAATAACTCTGCAAATGACAAAAATATCAGTTAAAAACAACATAGTCACCCTGCTAAATAATCAGAATATTTACTCTACATTTTTTGTTTTTTTTGCCGATACTTAAAGTAATAAAGTAGGTAATTAACGGAGAAGACAATATGAAAGCACGTATCGCTGTTGTTGCTGTATTCGTATTATTATCCGCAAGTATCTATGCTGAAGAATTTACCTGCCAACTTGAAAATGGTAAGTATGTCAGTGTATTTGCCGAACATGGAACCCCTCCGGTGTATCGCTATGGCACACTTGCTAAAACAGAGATCACACTACCAGTTCCTCAACAACCTAATAATAATGTCTTTTATGGACATCAGATATTTGTTGCAGGAGCATCGACTTATATTCGATTTAAGAATGGAAATTACAGCTACGTTGTTTATGACGGTGAAGGTAGAGGATGGAACTTTAACGGCGTGATTGTTTATAAAGACAATAATATTATTAGTAAAAAAGAGTGCAGAGATCCGTTAACACCTAGCCTGAATAATCTAAAAAACTACGCTATTAAAATGGACCCTTATTTAGAAACGTATATTTATGCTCCTTAGTTTCTAATTTAATTAAACATTGGACATGAAAAAACCCAATTTTTAAATTGGGTTTTTAATATTTTTAAGCAACGAGATGTATTGATTAGTCTTCTAATAGCAGAACAGATTCTAATGCAATTTCAATCATTTCGTTAAAGGTAGTTTGGCGCTCTTCTGCTGTAGTCTGTGTACCTTTTTTGATGTGGTCAGATACAGTACAGATAGTCAGCGCTTTTGCACCGTATTCAGCTGCAACGCCGTAAATACCTGCGGCTTCCATTTCAACACCTAGGATGCCGTATTTTTCCATTACATCAAACATTTCTGGATCTGGAGAATAGAACAGATCAGCAGAGAAGATATTACCTACGCGAACTTTAATGTCTTTCGCTTTTGCTGCATCAACAGCATTTTGAACTAATTGGTAATCTGCAATAGCTGCGAAATCTTGGTCTTTGAAACGTAGACGGTTAACTTTAGAGTCTGTACATGCACCCATACCGATAACAACATCACGTAATTCAACATCTGGTAATACTGCACCACATGAACCCACACGAATAATCACTTTTACGCCAAAATCAGTAATTAATTCTTTAGCGTAAATTGAGCAGGAAGGAATACCCATACCGTGGCCCATTACAGAAACTTTACGGCCTTTATACGTACCTGTAAAACCTAACATACCACGAACATTGTTTACTTGACGGACATCTTGTAAAAAAGTTTCAGCGATGTATTTAGCGCGAAGCGGGTCGCCCGGCATTAAAACGACATCAGCAAAATCGCCCATTTCTGCGTTAATATGAGGGGTAGCCATAATTCTTCCTTTTAATTGATCTTTTTACTATTCAAATATCATTCGGTAGGCATATTGCTATACCTACCGAAGTTAAATTAAAACATTGCTTTACCATAGTCGACCGGAGATAAACCGAAGTATTTCACAACAGTTTGGCCGATATCAGCGAAGGTTTCACGATGACCTAATGAACCTGGTTTAACTTTAGGACCATAAACCAGAACAGGAATGTGCTCACGAGTATGATCAGAACCTGGCCAAGTTGGGTCACAACCGTGGTCTGCTGTTAAGATAAGAATGTCATCTTCTTTTACCAGCTCCATTAATTCAGGTAAGCGACGGTCGAATAATTCCAATGCTTCACCATAACCGACAACATCACGACGGTGGCCATAAGAGGAGTCGAAGTCAACAAAGTTGGTGAAGACGATTGTGTTATCGCCCGCAAGTTTCATTTCTTCAAGTGTTGCATCAAACAGTGCATCAATACCTGTTGCTTTCACTTTTTTAGTGATACCTACGTTTGCGTAGATGTCAGCAATTTTACCGATAGAAACAACATGGCCTTGTTTTTCATCAACCAGTTTTTTCAACATAGTTGGTGCTGGTGGTTCTACTGCTAAATCATGACGGTTACCTGTACGGGCGAAATTACCTGGTTTATCACCAATAAATGGACGCGCAATAACACGACCAATGTTGTAATCACCTTTGTTTAGTTCATCACGAGCAATTTCACACAGCTCATATAATTCGTCTAAACCGTAAGTTTCTTCATGACATGCAATTTGGAATACAGAGTCAGCAGAAGTATAAAAAATCGGTTTGCCGGTTTTCATGTGTTCTTCGCCAAGCTCATCCAAAATAACCGTACCAGACGCGTGACAGTTACCTAAGTACCCCGGTAATTTTGCACGTTTAACGATATTTTCTAGCAGTTCTTGTGGGAATGAGTTTTTCAGCTCTTTAAAGTATCCCCAATCGAAAAGCACAGGAACACCCGCAATTTCCCAGTGGCCTGACGGAGTATCTTTACCAGAAGAGATTTCACTCGCGTAGCCATAAGCACCGATGATATCTGCGTTTTTATCTAAACCAATAGGGAATTTACCTGTTGATTCTTCAGCGGCTTTACCTAAACCTAAACGGCAAAGATTTGGCAAATGAAGAGGGCCTTTACGACCTTCTTTATCTGCTTTACCGTCAGCAAACGCTTGTGCGATATGCCCTAAAGTATCTGAACCTTGATCACCGAATTTCTCTGCATCACCGGCAGCACCGATACCGAAGGAATCTAATACCATGATATGTACACGTTTCATAATTCTCTCTCCTGTGTCATTCTCCGTAGACCACGGATATGTCACTTATAAATCGTAATTGAGTTCTTATTCGCTGATTTGACGGTACACCATTGGTGAGGCTTCACGTTTACTATCACCAATTACCATCGCTTTACGGACTTCAGCCGCAGCTTCTTGCCATGATTTTTCACTGTTAGCATGGATCATCGCTAACGGAGTGTCTGTGTTGATTTCAGCACCAAGCGCTACGATGTCGCTTAATCCCACACTATAATCAATCGCATCAGTGGCTTTACGACGACCACCACCTAATGTCACAACAGACATACCTAATGCACGCGTATCCATTTCTGTGATAAACCCAGTTTTCTCAGCAAATACAGGTTTACTTAATACCGCAGTTGGCAGGTATTTATTGTAGTTTTCAACAAAATCAGATGGGCCTTTCTGTGCTGCAACCATACGACCAAAGACTTCTGCCGCTTTACCGTTATCCAACACATCTTGCAGTTTTTGACGAGCTTGTTGACGTGAATCCGCTAAACGGCCTGATACTAACATTTCAACACACAACGCCATAGTGACTTCAAATAGACGAGGGTTACGGTATTCACCTGTTAAGAATTGAACTGCTTCACGAACTTCGACGGCATTACCTGCGCTAGAAGCTAGAACTTCATTCATATCCGTTAACAGTGCCGTAGTTTGACAGCCTGCGCCATTTGCTACTTGAACAATAGACTCAGCCAGCTCTTCAGATTTCTGATAAGTTGGCATAAAGGCACCCGATCCCACTTTAACGTCCATCACTAATGCATCTAAGCCTTCGGCTAATTTCTTACCTAGAATAGAGGCTGTGATAAGAGGGATTGAATCAACTGTAGCAGTAATATCACGGGTAGCATAAAAGCGTTTATCAGCAGGTGCTAATGAATTAGTCTGTCCGATAATAGCAACACCCACGTTACGAATAATATCGCGAAATTTCTCATCATCAGGGAAGATATCGAAACCTGGAATAGCTTCGAGTTTATCTAATGTTCCACCTGTATGACCTAATCCACGACCTGAAATCATAGGAACATAACCGCCACACGCGGCAACCATTGGCCCTAACATCAGTGACGTGACATCACCCACACCACCTGTTGAATGTTTATCAACAATTGGACCGTTTAAATTTAGGCTTTTCCAGTTCAATACTGTACCGGAATCACGCATGGCTAATGTCAGAGCAACACGCTCAGGCATGGTCATATCGTGGAAATAAATAGTCATTGCTAATGCAGCAATTTGACCTTCAGAAACAGTATTATCTCTGACACCGTTAATGAAAAAACGAATTTCTTCCTCTGTTAAAGGATGACCATCACGTTTTTTACGAATAATCTCTTGGGCAAGAAACACTGCAACCTCCTGGTTTTATAGCATTGATAACGCCCACAATAAAACGTGGGCGTATTACACGAATGGATTAGTAACCACTAGACGATTTTTGCTCGCCATGACCTAAAGTGGCTAGTAAATTACCTAACAAGCTTGATGCACCAAAACGGAAGTGACGGGCATCAACCCAGTTGTCACCCATAATGCGGTTAGCTAATGCTAGATATTGAGCAGCTTCTTCAGCGGTACGAACACCACCTGCAGGTTTAAAACCAACTTCTTTGCCAACACCCATATCGTGGATCACTTGGATCATTAACTCAGCGCTTTCCAGTGTTGCATTTACAGGTACTTTACCTGTGGAAGTTTTAATAAAGTCAGCACCCGCTTTGATTGAAATTTCAGAGGCTTTGCGGATAAGAGCCGGATCTTTCAGTTCACCCGTTTCAATGATGACTTTCAATAAAGAACCTGCTTCTGCGCAAGCTTCTTTACATGCTTTAACGATATCAAAACCGATTTGCTCGTTACCTGCCATTAGTGCACGGTAAGGGAAAACTACGTCAACCTCATCTGCGCCATAAGCTAATGCCGCATTGGTTTCTGCTAATGCGATATCTAAATCATCATTACCATGAGGGAAGTTAGTTACGGTTGCGATACGGACTTCTGGTGTACCCTGCTCACGTAACACTTTACGTGCTAACGGAATAAAGCGTGGGTAGATACAAATAGCGGCTGTATTGCCTTCTGGGCTTTTAGCCTGATGACATAACGCAGTCACTTTTGCATCAGTGTCATCATCATTTAATGTAGTTAAATCCATCAAAGACAGCGCAAGGCGCGCTGCTGCGGTTAAATCTGTCATAAAACTCTCCAACGATGTTTCTTAAGCCCTTTTGGGCATACGCTTAAGGTTAGCGATTAAATTTGTTGGCGAGCGGACTTGGTTCCTTGAAGATGTTGTTGTAACTAGTGCTACAACGACAGCTGAGCTCCCTCTCACCGCGCTATGCTCACTTCGGCGACCCGTCATTGAGCCTTCGCCATTCCATGAAGTTTCAGCACATCTTATTTGAACACGCTAAGGAACAATTAGATGTGCTTTGCGTCACACTAATCAAATGTAACTTGCAAACAATGACATAAAAGTGTGATATACATCACAATTAGGTCATTTTCTGGTTTAATGTTACTTGAATACCGTTTTTAAGTCGTCTTTATAACGCAAAAAAAGTGTGATACGCATTAAATGACAACCTTTGTGACCATATTCAATACAATATGCGAAATATCTCACACAATAAAAGTAGTTAACATTACAGCAGAAAACAAACATAAAAGAGCAGATAGGTAAAATACCCATCTGCTCTTTACAATTAAATCAATTAAGCGGCAACAACTGCCATTGCCGTTAATGCAAAAAAGAATCCAGCAATTGTTGCACTCATTAAGTTAGAGAGTGTACCCGCTAGTACAGCTTTCATTCCTAAACGAGCCACATCTTTACGACGGTTTGGCGCCATTCCACCTAAACCTCCGAGTAGTACGGCAACAGAAGAGAGATTAGCAAAACCACATAATGCAAAGGAGATAATAACCTTCGTTTGAGCAGATAACACCACTAATCCAGAACCTGCGACTAATGCATCTTCTTTTAGGTATTTACTAAATTCAGAGTAAGCATAGAACTCATTGATAACAATTTTTTGTCCAATAAATGAGCCTGCAATGGTTGCTTCACTCCAAGGTACACCAATCAGGAAGGCAATTGGTGCAAACACCCAACCTAGCACGAGTTCTAATGAGAAATTCTCATAGCCAAACCAGCCACCAATACCACCAAGAATACCATTAACTAATGCAATCAAGGCAACAAAAGCAAGCAACATGGCACCTACGTTCAGAGCAAGCTGTAGACCAGAAGATGCGCCCGCAGCTGCGGCATCGATAATATTCGCAGGCTTTTCGTCATCTGCCATTTTATCAAGCGCGTCTTTTTGATCGTCTGGCGTTTCTGTTTCAGGGATCAACAATTTAGCAAAGAGTAAACCACCCGGAGCCGCCATAAAGGATGCTGTTATCAAATACTCTAACGGCACACCCATGCTGGCATATCCAGCAAGTACTGAACCCGCAACAGAGGCTAAACCACCACACATAACAGCAAAGAGTTCAGAGGTTGTCATTCTTGCAATATAAGGGCGAACAACCAATGGGGCTTCTGTTTGTCCAACGAAAATATTTGCAGTGGCAGACATAGATTCTGTTCGTGATGTGCCAAGTACTTTTTGTAAACCACCACCGAGAATTTTAATGACTATTTGCATAATGCCAAGATAATACAGCACTGCAATGAGTGAAGAGAAGAATACGATAACAGGCAGTACGCGCAGGGCGAATACGAAACCGCCGCCACCAAACAACTCGAACATTTTATCTGATACTAGGCCTGCAAATAGGAAGCTCATCCCGTTATTGCCGTAATCAATTACATTCTTAACGCCATCAGAAACCGCAAGAAGTACCTCACGACCACCGTCGGAATAAAGAACAAATGCACCTAAGCCAATCTGAATAAGGAATGCGCCACCAACTGTACGTAGTCTAATTGCACGTCGATTGCTGGAAAACAGAATGGCTATCAAAATTAATGTTACCATTCCGACCAAGCTCATAATGAGTTGCATTGAAGGATCCCTGTTCATATAAAAATTTAATGGATTATCAATAACGCTCTAGTCAGAGCTTATTGACTCTTTTTGCAGGATAATTATACCTAGTATAAGAAAAGAACCCTCAACATCCATCACAAATAGGATCTGAAAAAAGTAACAAAAAGGTCACAAATGAGAAGTGGATCACACAAAAAGAGAGAAAAACGCATTTATTGAATAGGCTGAATAAAGGGAAAACATCATATGATTAACAATCCTTGTATTCAATCTTAAGCAATAAAGTTAAATAAACACCTTATTTATATAAATAAGATTAAATTGAGATGAATTCAATTCAACAACTAGGCATTATCTTTTAACCGAAATAATTGTAGGCTATTAAGATAGAGTTGCTGTGCAATTACCTCAGAGGGTTCTTGACGTAGCTCACAGAGTTGGGAAAAAACATATTGAATACGCTCAGGTCGATTAGGCTCACCTTGGAAACCACTCACTGGCATATCGGGAGCATCTGTTTCTAGTAATAGCGATTCGAGTGGCAATGAAGCAATTGCTCGACGTGTCTTTTGTGCTCGTTCATAAGTAATCGTACCACCAACACCAATAAAATAGCCTTGCTGAATAAAATTTTCAGCTTGTTGTTGGCTTCCAGCAAAACCGTGCACCACCCCTTTACGAGGAACATCATAACGACGTAACAGCGCGCTTAACTTATCGTGAGTTTTACGTGAGTGTAAAATAACGGGTAAATCAAACTTAGCTGCTAATTTAAGTTGTGCGATTAAAAAGTGTTCCTGCTTTTCTGGTTGCGGGTTATCCATATAGTCATCCAGACCAATTTCCCCAACAGCAACACAACGAGGATCTATTTTTAATTTCTCTTCTAATTCAATAAGATGTTGCTCAGCATGCTCTTCAATATATAAAGGATGTAATCCTAATGCGCTATGTAATTGAGGATATTCATTTGATAACTCAGTCACTACATCAAAATTCCAACGAGCAACGGCAGGAATAATGATTTTTTTAACTTGCGCTTGATTCGCTAAAGATAAGCTATTCGCAATGTCATTATAAAAAACAGGAAAATCAAAATGACAGTGAGTATCAATAAATTTATTCATTATTAAACCTGCCTTACATCAGGGTGCACACTTCTTGTTCCTTGTTGAATAATAGAAGCATCCTCCGCTTTATCTGCCTTTGCTTCTTGCTCAAATAAGCTAAAGATTTTTTTATCATGCTGTTTGAATTTTTTCTTAGAAAAATGCTGACCTATTGTTGCTAAAAAATAGCGTCCACAGCGTCTACCTACATGATAATCATGATTTAATGCATTTAAACGACTACCTAATGCACTCGATTGTAATGTCGTTGGTGGATAGATTTCGATAACCACAACATCTTCTGGAGGCGATTGAATAAATTTAAGTGTTTCGGTATAGGTTTCAATATGAACTTGAGCCATCGCCATAAAACGTTGCAAACGGCTATTTTCGAACCATTTACCCATGCGATCAACCCACTCAGTTGTATATTGATATTCAGAAGGAACCGTGCGCACAACAACAATAGTACGACACCCCCGCCGATAAGCTTCCCTGACTGGAATAGCATCACTTATTCCGCCGTCATGATAGACAACATCATGGAATAAAACACCATTACGATAAAAAGCAGGAATTGCACTAGATGCTTTGATAATATCAAGCCAAGTTAGCTCATCTGGTTGAAAATAATTTGCTTGGAAATTATCAGAACGACTGGCTACCATATAAAATTCACGGCCAGTGTCAAAACGCCGTAATGCCGTTGGCATATCAAGAGGCATTTCTTTTGCTGTCGTTTCTATATACCAATCTAAATCTAATAAATTACCACCACGAACAAATCGGATGGGATTAAAAAATTGATTATTAGTTGTATAACGATTAATAATTTTACGTGCATAGCCACGCTGGCCACAGGCAAAAGCGGATAAATTTTGTGCACCCGCAGACACCCCAAGCAAAATATCGAAGGGATCGAATTGTGAACGCATAAATTCATCAAGAACACCTGCGGTAAAGATCCCACGTTGACCTCCACCTTCACAGACTAAAGCGACTTTACCTTGTGGTAGAGATGATTGAAATTCGAGTGCTGTAATATTATTTAATGTGACAGGTACATACTTCCCCATAATGTCTCCTTTACACAACTTAACAAAGGATACCCTCACATTTTTTCGGCGTCATTCTTTTTACGTATTCATACAAATAAAAAAAACAAACTTTAATTTAGGAACGAGTATTTACTGAAAAATCAACACTTTTTACGCCTTCTACTTTTTCAATAATTTGCATAATTTGCGCTTCTTGTTCTTTATTCTTAACAAAGCCTGTCACAGATACATGACCAAATTCTGTACGAATAGAAAGTGATTCACTATCAATGCTTTCGATTGGCAATAATGTATCTTTAATTTTTGTAGAAATAGCCGTATCGCTGATAGCGTAACCTGTATTATTCGTTCCACTATTAATTTCGCTATACCATGATACTTCAGCTGATGCTCCCATACTGACAAAAGCAAGCCCCATGGACATGAATAATGCTAACTTAAACGTTTTATATTGTTTCATTGCTCTCCCCTTAATCACAATAACTGAGTTAGGAAATGTGTGTGTTTTAATATCTTTATTTTTATGAAGCACTACAAAAATTTAACAAATTAAGTTATTACACTAATAAGCTATTAATATTAAATAAAGCAAAAAATAGCAAATAAAGACTAATCCTAATAATTTTATTCTAAAAACAATAAATAAAACTATAAAAAATTTTACATATATTTATGAATAAGTGTAAAAACAGGCATCATGTTAACAGAAAAAAAAAAGAGTAATTCCGAATGAAGAAGGGTTTTTCGGTAGGATATTAGGGATATGCAAAGGGCATTTAACAAAAAAATTGAGTCTCTTACCGAGCTTTTTTAAGTACAAACACTCAACTAAATAAAGAAACAAAAAAGGCTATATTAAAAATATAGCCTTTTCATTAGATTACATACTCTAAATAGCTTGAAGTATGCCAAGTATTTTTACTCTAAATAATTCAAGTTACAACTAGGCGACAAGTGAATAAGTCGCTAGGAGCATACATAAGTATGTGACTAGCGCGAATAAACGTAGTCAACAACGTTGTAGCTTGAAGTATGACGAGTAAATTAGTGTTCGCGTGTTTGATGGAACTCCACATCAGGATAACGCTCACGCGTTAAGTTCAAGTTCACCATCGTTGGTGCGATATACGTTAAGTTATCGCCACCATCTAGCGCCAAGTTTTGTTCATTTTTACGTTTAAACTCTTCGAGTTTCTTCTCGTTATCACACTCAACCCAGCGTGCCGTTGAAACGTTAACGGATTCATAAATCGCTTCAACGTTATATTCACTCTTAAGTCTTGCAACAACCACATCAAACTGAAGTACACCGACTGCACCGACGATTAAATCGTTATTTGCCAATGGTCTAAAGACTTGTACAGCACCTTCTTCTGATAACTGTACCAATCCTTTAAGTAACTGCTTCTGTTTTAATGGATCACGTAAACGAATACGACGGAATAACTCTGGCGCAAAGTTTGGAATACCTGTGAATTTAAGAATTTCACCTTGAGTAAAAGTATCACCAATCTGAATGGTACCATGGTTATGAAGACCAATAATATCGCCAGGGTAAGCATGTTCAACGTGAGAACGATCGCCTGCCATAAAGGTTAATGCATCTGAAATCACCACATCTTTTTTGATCCGGACTTGATGTAATTTCATACCTTTATCATACATACCAGATACAACACGTAAGAATGCTACACGATCGCGGTGCTTAGGATCCATATTTGCTTGGATTTTAAAAACAAAGCCGGTGAACGTTTCTTCATTTGCTGTAACTTGGCGCATATCTGTTTGGCGAGGCATTGGTGCTGGTGCCCATTTTACAAGGCCATCAAGCATGTGGTTAACACCAAAGTTACCTAATGCTGTACCAAAGAACACTGGTGTTAATTCACCCGCTAAAAAGGCTTCATGATCAAATTCATGAGATGCACCTAGTACTAACTCTAATTCGTCACGTAATTGGCTTGCTAAATCATCACCTATCGCTTCATCAAGCTCTGGATTATCTAATCCTTTAATGACACGAGAATCTTGGATAGTGTGGCCTTGACCTGTTTGATAAAGATAAGTTTCATCTTTGAGAATGTGGTAAACCCCTTTAAAAAGTTTTCCACAACCGATAGGCCAAGTAACCGGACTGCAAGCAATTTTTAGCTCAGTTTCAACTTCGTCCATGACTTCCATTGGGTCACGAATATCACGGTCGAGTTTATTCATAAAAGTTAAAATTGGAGTATCACGTAAACGTGTTACTTCCATTAACTTACGTGTACGATCTTCGACCCCTTTAGAAGAGTCAATCACCATTAAACAGCAGTCAACAGCCGTTAAAGTACGATAGGTATCTTCAGAGAAGTCTTCATGCCCTGGGGTATCAAGTAAGTTAACTAGACAATCAGCATAAGGGAATTGCATAACTGAGGTTGTAATAGAAATACCACGTTGTTTTTCCATTTCCATCCAGTCAGATTTTGCATGCTGATTTGAACCACGCCCTTTTACGGTTCCTGCACGTTGAATCGCTTGTCCGAATAACAACACTTTTTCAGTGATGGTTGTTTTACCCGCATCGGGGTGGGAGATGATAGCAAAGGTCCTTCGCTTATTGATTTCATTGAGAAAATCTTGGTTTGCCATGTATAAATTCTTTTAGTTTGTACACGGATTTGTACACACTTTTGGAAGTACTCTCTTTTCAGTTCTTCGCTTGTCAAATCCGTCGTGTTAATCGTAATTGGCCGCTATTTTCGCTGATCTTGACTTTATAAACAATCAATGGTTATCTAATCGGCTATCATTTACTCTCAGCGTGCGCCAATGCTCAGTTGTAGCTGTTTGCAATCGTTGCTTCTTCAGCTCATGAACAGCTGTGGCTAAACCACAAATTCCTTCGCTACCAGAAATCGATGATAGCTTGTCGTACTACACCGATGATGGTGCAGTTGCCGTTGATCGGTATTGCAGGGTATTGCGGGTTCAAAGGTTTTAGGTACTTCTGTTCACCATCAATAACTAACTGCTTAAAGGTTGCTTCTTTCGAATCATCCAAACGCGCAACAACCAATGAACCTGAAGAATAAGGTAACTCAGGATCAACAACGATCACTGCCCCCTCAGGTATGGATTTTTTTCCGCTTGGATTTTCCATACTGTCGCCTTTTACGCGAAGTGCGAAACAACCCTCATGTGCTTTCCCAGTGACTTCACGCCACTCCTCAGCATCTTCATGGGCAAATCCCTCCGCTATTTCAGTCCAATCACCGGCCTGAACCCAGTTAATGAGAGGAATTCTTCCCTTAATGTCAGGCCCGACTTCTACATTACCGACTCCCAAGCCAATCTCGCCATCACCTGTGGCGAGCCAATGAGCATTCACGCGAAGCGCCTCCGCGATCTGCATGGTGTAACGAGACCTAGCCGATTTACCAGAGCAAATCTGGCTGATCGACTGCTGTTTGATACCAATGCGACGAGCCAACTCAGACTGAGTCACCCCAGTAAGCTGCAAGGCATGGTTTAGTCGTTCGGATAAAGTTTTCATAAGCCCGTATTCTACAAATAAAACTGTAGCCTTTCAACAATTTTAACTGTTGACTAATCTACAGTTTAAACTGTAACATTCAATCTTGTAACAGTTATTATTGTAACAGGAGACGGTATGGAAGTGTTCAACACGACACAAAAACATCTCCGCCGTGCCATTGACTTGGTCGGCGGGCAATCAGCATTAGCACGAGCCATCAACTCAAAACAGCAAAACGTCTGGTTTTGGTTGAATAAATCAGGGCGTGTTCCCGCTGAATTCGTTTTATCCATCGAACAAGCTACGCAAGGACAGGTAACCCGATCTCAGTTAAGACCGGACATCTATCCCGCATGCCCAAGCGAGCTGAAAGCCAGTAACCAGTAGGATTAAGGGCAAATAATGGTCAGCATTTTACGTAAACACAAAAGCGAGTTCCTCCATGCGTGACTATGGCAAGGTCTATACCCGCTTTTGGCTAAAGCAAAACGTTTTGTCCTGGAGTGACTCAGCGAAGTTGCTAGGACTGTATTTGCTTACATGCCCACATTGTAATTTGCTTGGCTGCTTTCGACTGCCGATTGGTTACGTTGCTTCTGACTTGAACTGGGATGAGCAACAGGTTGCCAAGGCTCTAAAGGAGTTAGAACAAGATCAGTTCCTCATTCGTTGCGAGGAATCCGGTTGGACTTTGATTCGGAGCTTTCTGAAGCACAACCCAATCGAAAACCCGAACCAAGGTAAAGCAGCCTTTCGGTTGCTTAAAGATGTACCTGCCGACTTCATTGGTATGGCATCGCTTTTGAAATCTCTTGCCGCTTTTCAAGCTCGGCTACCAGAAGAATTTTCATCATTGTTTATGCCTGATGGCAACCCGGTAAGGGACTCTCAACGGTCGGATGACTCTGAGAGAAGCAATAAACCAACAGTTAAAACTGTTGACTACATACAGTTTGAAGACTTCTGGGATGTACAAATACGCAAAGAAAAAAAAGCGAAAGCCAAAGAAGAATGGCTACGCATGGGCCTCAATGAAGACCATGAACTCGCCTTGGAAGTGCTAACACGCTGGAAAGAGCAACGAGACAACCGATTGCAGTATCAAGATCGGACTAAGACCCCTATGCCACATAACTGGCTTTTAAACCGCCAATGGGAAGACGAGTACGTTCGCATTGATGAAGTACAGCAATCATCGACGAGCCTAAAGGGCAGCAATCACCAGTTGAACATTGAAGAAAGCAATCGCCGCATTGCTGAAAGCTGGGCCGGACCAGGTATTCGGGAGGTTCGTTCAAGTGCAGGAGGTTGATAAACGCGAGTTTGCTGAAGTTTGGGGAGCTGCTTGGGCCATGTATGGCAAAAGCGTATCACCACAATTGCTATCCATCGCATTTGAAGCCCTTCGTGCTTATAGCATTGAAGAAGTGCGAATCGGTCTGACTCGGCATATTCAATCACCGGATACTGGGCAATTTTTTCCAAAGCCCGCTGACGTCATCAAGCATATCGATGGTAACTCGGGTTCAAGAGCCATGGTTGCTTGGAACAAAGTTGACAAGGCTGTTCGTCAGGTTGGCGCTTGGACATCCGTGATGTTTGACGATGCGCTTATTCACCGCGTTATTTCAGACATGGGGGGATGGGTTGAACTCTGCAAGGTAGATGACAGGGAATACCCCTTTAAACAAAAAGAGTTTTTAACACGCTACCAGGCTTACTTGTTGCGGGACGAAGTGGGTGAATACCCAAGGCTATTACAAGGTATTGCAGACCATCAGAACCAGCAAAAAGGGTTTGATATGCAAGCGCCGGTTGCCGTGGGCGACTGGTCAAAAGCAGCACAAGTTTATACAAGAGGCATCACCGACTTTATCGCAGTGCCTTTGAAAAGAATAAGCCCGAAAGCCATTCAGGCGCTTCTCGGAAATCAATTAGAGGACAAAAATGAAAACGATTAAATCAAAAACCATTGCCCTAGTGATAGCCATGTCCGCAAGCACTTCAGTCTATGCGTTTCCGGGCTATCAGTGGGAAAAAGCAGCACAAAGCGTTGGTATTGATCCAGTCATGCTCTACGCCGTTGCCTTGGCTGAGTCGGCCTCACATCGTGGTCTCAACATGACCAGTCCATGGCCATACGCAATTCGCAATGGTTCAAACGCAACCTACGCCAAATCTAAGACAGAAGCAGAGAAACTGTTAAACCAAGCACTGCAAGAGACTGAAAAATATCAGCTCGATATTGGCCTTATGCAAATCAATTTGCATTGGCATGGGCATCGGGTGAGCTCAGCAGCGGAACTGCTAGACCCCATCACAAACCTTACGGTCGGCTCCAGTATTTTGGCCGAAGCAATCAAGTCTTCACCAAATGATTTAGAGCTTGGCATAGGCCGCTATCACAGTTGGAACGAAGAGCGTGCACGCTGGTATGGGCAAAGAGTGCTTTCTATCTATCGCAATATTTTACATGAACTGGAGGTCCGTCAATGACAACCAATCAACAAGACTTCTATCAATTAAATTTGGCGTACCTGCACGCAGCACGCGAATTAGCGCGCATTGATCCGCAAGAGGCTGTCTTGCGCTTTGGACTTACACGCGATGTGGTGGATGCACTGATTAATGCCGGTGTTGACGACCTGCAACGAGTGGCGACCTCATCATTCATGCTGTTTCAACCAAGGGGTAACCAAAGCCAACTGATTGAGATGGTGAAGAGCAAAGGCACAGGTATCCCAAGAATCGCTTATTTATTATCAACCCTAAACAACAAGGGGGATGCATGATTGATAACCTGTCCAAAAGTGAGCTGTTTACCCGAGCCTCACTGCTTATTAAATACGGATTTCGAACAACGATCATCGCGCTCGATACTGGTTTGCCAATCCACATTATCAGAAGGCTGCACAAAGAAGTGACTGGCAAGTCACCTTGTCCTGGTCAATTACCAGAATCTGATGCCATTGTTAAAAGCAGAAGAGCCCTAGTTGAAGGCTCCCTGCTGATGGCGCTTTATGTCAATATTGGTGGTGATAATGTCTACAAGCAATTAAATATTGATGCTTTGATGAAGGCTTACGATGCGTACTTGGTTGCAAGGGAAGAAGCAGATCTTCCATCTGAGATCCCCTGGAAAAAACTAACCATTAATGAAGGTTGGGTTCTAGCTCGTGATTTAAGATCACAGCTAGCATCCTTACGCCGGTGTCGATGCGGCAGTCTGTATTTGACGGTATCTCAACAGCGCATTCAGCTTAAATGTCCTGTGTGCGAGATTATGGCCGAGCAAACCACTAGAGCACTTTTTGAGAACTAACATGCTGATGCATGATTTGATTGTGCACCGCCCGTGTACTTTGAGAGTACTAAGATGACAAACTTACTTAAATCTTTACCAGCACGCTGCTGGGTTATATCACTGGGGCTTTTTCTGGCGACTTTGGCTGCGGCTCATTTTTTTCCATCAGAAATATTAACGGCATCTGCCAAGTTCGCGGCTTTGCCATTTCTGTTCTGCACCATGTTTTTTTTCAGCTACCTGGGATTTAAAGCAACTGCTAGTCCTATCGGACTTATAACCATCACCACTATGCTTTTAGCAATCGCATATTGGCAAGCGAGTTGGACAATTGTTGGCTTGGGACTCTTTTTCTTAGCTATTTGCACTGGAATTAGATTCTTGATTAGCCAAGTTAAAGATTCGGGTAGAACTTTGAGCATTGAAGAAAAATGGTATTGGTATAAGCTCTATTCGTTTTTTGATGGCTTTTATCCAAGGTATCCCAAAAAGCCAAAAAAATAGCCAGCCAACCACAAGCTGGCTACCTTCTATTTTCAGTTCCTTCCTGATGCCTGGTTATAAGCCCTAATATCGATCAAGTTGTTCTGAGCATAATCTCCCGCAAGCGATGCATTTGAGATCACCGCTATCTGCTTATCCACAAATGCTTTATCTTCTTCGGACACACTGTCAGAAATGTAAGCGCCACTCTCATCCTTTTGACGATACTCATTTAGCATTTGCTCCCTTAGACCTAGCATTTCAGGCGACCAACTCGATGAGTCTTCAGAGTTGAATACGCGCCCCGCCAAACCTTCATTGAAAGCTTGAGCGAACACTTGACTTTGAATCGGGGTCAATCCCATTCTCTGCCCTTCGCTGTATGCTTCCTGTTTAAAATCATCGGCGTACTGTTCTAAAAACTCACCGTATCGATTGTTAACTGCCGCACCGAATGCCCCAGCCAACATGGCTTCAGACTTAGTGCCCCAGTTAACTTCGGAGGCATACTGCGAACTCGATCCACTGTATGCATCATTAAACGCCGTCAAAGGATTTTCCAAAGAGGTTCCGGCATCAACGGCTGCTTTTAACCCATCCCAGGTTGATTTGCTGGCCACCGTTGCATTGTGCAAGAAACCTCGTGAGCCAGGTTCTGCAAGGGCTTTCTCCTTGTAACTCTCATAGTCTTCGCCAAAATGATTCAAGGTATGTAGTGCTGCATCAGTATGCTTACCACTGAAATCACCAATAGCACTGGCGCTGTTGAAGAACATTTCAGCACCAGAGACTCCGCTATCATCAGCCATAATGCGAGATCGCCACTGAGAGCCAGCTTCACTGTTTAGTCCAGATTGATAGGTACTTGTGTCAGAAGCTACGGCCTGCTGGGCTTGTTGCTGATGCGCATTCAGCTGTCCATCTACACCAGAAAGATTGGTTTGGTAAGCGGATTGAGCCGAATTGAACTGCGTTTGAACTGTTGCAGCATCCCCATAGCCTCCCAGAACACCGGATTCAACTTGGCTTTGAGTGCCACCAAAAGTAGGTGCAGTTGATGACAAGCTTTCATTAGAGCGTGGCTGAATAGATCGTAAATCGGCTCCGGTAGCCATGGCCATAACAGTCATTGCTGCTTGATAGTCATTGTCTCGTTCAGCGGGCGTCGAGGAGTTGCTATAGGTTAAAGACTCCATAGCTGCGGCCACATACGCCTGATTATCATCAGGTAGCAAGCGCTGATACATTGGAAGGTTTTCACGTAATCGGTTACCTGCTTCAACATGCTGGTTCATATAGCGACCTAAATAATCCATGACTTCAGGATTATCCGCTGCTAATCGAGTTAACGTCGCACCATCCGTGTTCCTTTGTCCTGATAGACTGTAGCTGGCCTGATCAAGCTCACTAAAGCGGTTTGATGCCGTGATAACGTCTTGTGCTGAACTCTGAAGTGACTGATAGTCTTGATTAGACAACGACATCTCAACGCCAGAGCGTCTTGAATCTGAAAGGTCCTTAACCATCGCATCGCGAAACTCAGCACGTCGTGAATCACTTGATGCCAAGCTTTGCATCTCCCCAGTGAGCGTATTTGCGGTCGTAGATCGAGAACTGCCCTCTGATGACTCAACTTGGCCACTAAAGTTACCACCTAAATCCAAGCCTGCTCGTACCCTTGATAGTTTTGGTACACGAGATGAGTCTGGCTTATCGACTCCTGGCAAGTTGCCCTGTGGAGAATCATTGCCGCCAGTACCAAGAAGCCTTCCAAGAAAGCCCTTATCAGCAACTTCTTTCTCACCGGGATTAGTAATAGTTCCATCGCCACCGATCCTTAGGCCTCCCGATAGCACGCCCGATACCAAGCCACGTACAGCGTCTTTTTTATCGTCTCCGAAACCATACCGTGTTTGAAGGTCATCAGTGACCTGATTAACAACGGCGCTAGATGCGGAATTAGAAGAACCGATTTGACGTCCAACTGAAGATAGATTGTCGTAACTTAGCTTTTCACCAAAAGTTCGACTCATGGTATTGCCAACCTGACGGCTAAAGGCTTGAGTTGCCTGAGTCATGGATTCTTTTGCAGAGCCGACCATTGACCCCACTGCGTTTCCGACAGAGAAACTGCTTAGTAGGTTTGACGCGCCGGTCATAGCAGAACCCGTAAGGGCTGAATTTTGGAACATTGACTGTGATTGCATTACCGGGGCATTTTTCGCGACATCTGGACTAGCCAGCTTTTCATCAATGGCATCACCGTTTTGAAGACGCCCAGCCAAGTGGGTAGCGGTTATTGCTGAGCCATAAACGAGCATGAGCGAAATAGCCGGAACACTCGACGCCAACATGCCACCAGTAGCTATCCAGGTTTGCAGCACTGAATCCATCTGCATCATCCCAGCAAAAGATGGCACTTCTGTACCTGCAAAGGCATCAAGAGCCGACATTTTCCCTGCAACGGTTAAATGAATATACAGGTTAATGATGGCCATGACAGGCATCCAAAGTTGAATCCAAAGCAGGATTAACAAGTACTTCCCGGCCATTCGCATCCCGATTTGGCCAAGGGCTATCACAAAGGCCATCAATGGGGTGATGGCGTAAATGAAACCCTCAAAAAACGTCATCATCGGACGAACGATACTTTGGAACAAGGTCTGCTCCGCCGCCCATTGCGTATTGCGCTGCTCAATCGCTTGGTTAACCATAACGGCTGCGGTGAAAGCTTGATCATCCATATACTTGCCCGTCACGCTTTGCTCATAAATAGGCAAAAGCACTGACGCGCTCATGTACTCTTGGGTGTTAACCGAAGCCAAACCAAGATTATTCAGTGCATTTCGGATCACGTCATCAGTGTCCGTTGCTGACGAAGTCCCCAATGAGGCCGACAGAACCTGTTTAAGCCTTGGAATGAAGGTTGATTCTGTCATGAGTTTCAGTTGGCTGTAAGCGTCGGTGCAGTCCAGATCGCTACTGCTACCACTGAGCATGATTCGAGTGCCATAAATGCGCGAATCAAACCTAATCGCAGTCATCGGGTTAGGATCACTCAGCACCTGATCTAGATTCTTTTGGCCAATGTCGATACCAATCAAGGTGCACTCTTTGATGTAGTTAAACCACGATTGCTCGATGTCCGAACCGGCGACACGATTTGCATCACCCAAACCAGAGCGATCCATCACCTGTTTTCTCACTTTAATCAGTGACTGTAAACTGGATGCAAAGCCGTATTCCGTCATGGCGGGAGTTGAGAACGCCGTTTCAAACAATCGCGTGATTTGAAAGCCAACAGTCGAAATCGTACTACCTGCGGCAGCAACACCGATGGGCACATTATCAACCACTCGAACTTGTCCCGTGTACGCATCCTCAATGCTCACTCGGGTACTGGGTCCAAACATGGTTGCAAAGACTAGCCATGAGACTAAAACGTGTTGAAAGTTAATCCCACGACCGCCTTGCATTAAGGCCTGAACAGAGACCATCAATACCCCAATGAGCAAGCCAATGCGAACCATTGAAGTAAAGTCGCCTGTACCAGTTATCATCGCGACAGCGTTCAGGACCTGCTCTAAAAATGCCGAATCCCCGATGGAATAGATCTCCCACATGACCTATTCCCCCAGTGCCGTAGATTTAACGGTGTAATAACGCTGTTTGCGAATGGTCTGAATCACCTGGTTAAAATGTGCCAGCAACTCTTGCTCTGAGCCGTATCTTCGCTGCAACGCAGCGTACTCCTCATTGATTTGGCGACGTGCACGTTCAAGGTCTTCCGTTAATAACTTCGCATAGGCATGATCTTCCACACCGGAGGTACTTCTAGCTGCATTGAGCATGTCTTCAACCAATGCTCGGGCCATCTCAACAGCAATAAATGGCGCAGCTCTTGAAGCAAACGACCTAGCAGCCCCTTCATTTAATGCAGAAAGTGTTCGAATCATGCCGCCAATGCTTGCAGGAGCCGAGGTCATAAAAGCCTTTTCGGTGGTGCTAGCTGCCCCAGTATTTCGAGCAAACTTAAAAATAATGCCGTTACTAGAACCTGTACCAAGAAGTAAATTTTCGACCTGAGTTGATAACCCGGCTAGGGTCACGTTAGTGATTGTCGGATTTAGACAGCCGTCTTGTGTCACTGTGTCACATCGGTACATAGCGACGTTACCGCCATGAATTAGATGCTCAATAGTCACTTTATTGCCATTCAGTCTGGTCAGTTTTGGGGCTTTACCTTGACCATCAGCCGCATTAGCTAGATCACCAACGATGATCGAGCCCGTCACGGACATAACCGCTTCAAGAAAACGGTCATCCCCAGATGCAAACCAGCTTGATGCCGAGTGACGTTTCAGTGCTCGCCAAACCAAGTTGCCTTTAATCGTTTTGTTCACATCAGATGCCGCGACACTCGAAGCATTCTCATATGGGTTCTTACCATTGGACTCACTCCAACTGGTAAAAACGTCTCCAGCCCCTTTAAGTGAGCTCAACATGCTGGCTTCTGTTTGCCCCTTTTTACCAAAAGCGGCCAGGGTATCGTTCACGACTCCCTGAGCCATTTGACAGGAATTGCCAAAATACTCGTTCAACTGCTGGATTTTCTTTTGCAGTGTCTCCATGTGCTGGGAGCATTTCTCACACATAGCACTGAGCGCCAATTGGAATGCGTACCCCTTGGCGTTTGCAGCAACAGAGCGAAGTAATTGAACAAACTGATCCGCGTTAACAAATGACAAACTTCCCGCGAACATATCAATGCCACCACAACCGGCTTGGAATGACGGAGGCACCATAGAGACGAGGTTCTCGTTCATGATTCTGTTACGGACAACAACGCTTCCACCAGATATAACGCCACGCCGCTGACTCTCGAATACACCTGGCGCAGTGGTGTTGGTCATTGAACCAAACAACTGGTTCATCTCCTGTTGCAAGCTTGCTTGGCTCATAGATGAAAAACCAATCGCACAGGCGATTAGCGATACTCGGATTACTTTTTTCATCGTTATAACCCTCCTTGTGCACGCAGATAGCGAACAAGGAACTCAGGGTCCTGTAATATCTTTTCGTTAAGCTCTTGGGCTGACATCGCGAGTGACACGCCGGGTTGAACAGGTCTGGTGGCATAGTAAGTTTGATCGTCAATCCAACCGGCTTGATGGGCTGCGAGAATAATTCGATTATTGAGCTCATCAAGGCTCATTGCACCCTGACCAATGGGAGTGATGACATTAGGTGGATCAACTAAGAACACGGCAGGGACAGTCGTAACGGACAATGATTGAGCTTGTCCTGAATCGACTTTGAAATTGGGAAACTCTCCACCCGGTAAAGGCAAGCCATCGACAGCAATAGCAAATACCTCGAAACCGTAGTTTAAAGCCATTGATTCGATGATAGGCGCTTGAGCGTGGCAATAAGGGCAATCCGAACGATAGAAGAAGAACAAGCCAGCCCGTTTTGCTACCTCACCTAAAGCAACATCCCGTTGAGCGCCAGCTTCTCGATCCATCCGATTGGCAGCATAGGTCGCCAAGGGTCTGCGACTGATTTCATCCAAAACTGGATCACCCATGACCACCTGCTGACTAACATCAGCAAACTGTGAGCCCTTATCCATCATGACGCGCTGGAGGTACAGATAGGCTCTGACGTTCTCATTCGTAGGCTCATCAATTGCCTTGTCCATGAACGACTGCATGTGCTCACGAAACCAGGCAGCACTGAAGGGCTTCAGCTCGCTCTGAATCGACTCTGCCGCACCAGATTCCGGCTTAATAAGCTCTTCAGCCTCCGCTGGCTCAGGAATGACCTGATACCAAAACCAGCCTTCCTGGCCACGCTGATAGAATTGCCCATCACTAGCATGGGCGGGCAAGATGAATAGAAAGAAAATAATGATTGGGATGGTCACCCATAGGATGAACCAAGGTAACAAAAGGGTTCTCATTGTCAGCTCCAGAAAATTTCACAGAGCTAACATGCTAAAGATCCCCGCCAGTGCCATTGGCCAGATAGATGAAGGAATTGTGTGTGTTTCTGACTATAGGGAACTGTCAACCCAACTCAGCTGACTTGTCACTATCTCGATAATGCCTATGATATAAAACTGATACCCAACTCAATAAACAATCTCGACTTCAAAAAAATGACATTTCGTTGAACAATGGCCTTTCTCCACAAAAAAACGTCACCGATTAAAAACCTTAGAATAAAGGGCATTAATAAAAATGCTGCACTGCTCTTTCATTTTCCTATTAAAATCAATATACGTATCTTCAGGGATTTTTAGAAAAAGCACATGGAACGGTATCTCTTGTCCTTGCTGGTGAATAATATCTGAAATCACACCCTGTGTTTTTTCAAGGTTAAGTGAAGCCCATCGTTCTTCTGATATAGGGTAAATAAATCCACATCCCTTGATTGCGGCAACATTTCCATACTGCCCTATGTAAGTATGTAGCTGAAAAAGATCTTCACGCTTCACCCCAAATTGTGAATCAAATGCTTTATACTTCACATCAAATACGAATAAACTCTCATCGATTTCTATAACAAGATCAGGTTCAAGTTTTCTCATATAACCACTGAGAGCACCAGATGCTATTTGCTGACGTTGCTCGAACTTACCTAGCAGGCGTAGCCCATCTCGCTTAATGAGCTTACGAATGAAATATTCAAACAACATCGAAATATCGAAAAAGAAAGCACTCGAATCCTGCTGCGAATCAAAATCAGAGCCCTTCCGGTCAATGACTTGCTTAGATAAGTCAATGAGCACGTTATAATCATTGTAGAAAGGGTTGGTGAAATGAGAAGTCCTCAAAATTTCTTGCTGTGACCTTTTAATCCCCTGATTGGCAGTCAGAAATGCACTATAGATATTTCGTGTTTGGTGACAAAATGAGTAATGTGCGACTGCTTCATAAGCTTTTATAAAAAGTGAAGTTGCAGGGCTGTCGTAGCTGTGCTCTCGGTACGAGCATAAATATTTTCCAGATGACTTATTCTGGAAATAATCTGTAGCATTTATAGTTCCCCTTACGCGGGAAATACGATCATTTCTTGTAATATAAGTCTTTGGCAAGCCCAGGCGGTATGCTCTCTTAAACTTAATGTTCCATAGATATGCTAAAAGCCACTCGTAACCGTCTGCGTGACTTTCTCCTCCAATGTTTTCTAATTCGAGAAATCCATCGGCATCTGCAATGATGTATTGAAGGAAAGCATCACCAAAACGTGAGCTGATCTTCAGAGAGTAATCTCCTCGCTTAACAAATCCGATTAGATTGCCCGTGTCGAGATTAAAATTTCTTGCATCCGTACCAGAGACACCGATGAAACCGCCATCTGTATTGTGTTCGTAATCTTCATCATTGAAGAGTATTAAAGCATCGGAAATATTATCATTCAGCGTTTTTTCGACATCACGAGATACCGAATTCAAAAAGTGCCAAATTGCAGACTCGTCGTTATGAGGATAGGTCCATTGTCCTTTTGATTTGGCACTAAGGGTTATCGACTTTCCTAAACGTCTATTTGTCAAAATGCCTTCGCTGACAAAATAGGACTGGTTATCGACCAGTGTGCCGTTCTTAATGATATCGAAAAGCCACACAGTTTAAACCCCAAATGCCTTTCCGAAGGAGCTAATCAGTTCAGTCTCCTTACCTGTTCCACGAAGATACTCCTGTAATAACGGACGAATACAATCATCCCATACACGCTCTCGTACCTCCGAAACTGTAAGGCTGGTTGCATACTTCAAGTCCATCAAATAGGCATGACCAATTTGGTAATCATTACCAAGCAAAGGTTCTTTAGCTATCAATTCATTCAAGCGTTCAAGGTTATCCACCAAGGGCAGCCAAGCTTTGCAAAATTGGTTCAAATGGTATTTCAATAGCGCCATATCAGGCACCACTTCTTCCCAACGGAATCTTCGACGCAAAGCGAAGTCAAAACTTTCGACACTTCTGTCTATCGTGTTCATCGTTCCAATAAGATAGATGTTTGTTGGGATGAAGAACAAATACCCTTGTGCGTCCTTAAGCATACCAGTATGTTCATTGTTCAGATTGGAATATTGGGTTTTAACGCAACCTCTAGTGCCTCGGTATTCCAGACAGTACATTAACTCACCAAAAACGCGAGACAACTCAGCTCGGTTTACCTCATCAATTATAAAGAAAAATGGTGGTACTGCTTCCGATACAAGCTTGGATATATCTGATATTTCGAAAATATCCTGCCAATGCTCGCCTGATAACTTTTCTCTAAACGGGAGAAGTTCCTTGATAGTAAGAGACTCCCACTTCTGAGTAAGTCCAAGCCCATACACATCGATTTCCCACTTACCAGCGCTTCGGCAAAACTCTTTAAAAACACCATTTTGCAACGTTAATTGAGAGTTCCCATCACTGTCCAAAACAGGACGTAGCCCTTCCATAAAGTCTTCATAACTGAAAGAAGGATGAAATTGAACCAACTCAATCTGACTTGCATGTGTGAGACGGCTGTAGGGAGCAAATTCCTCTTTCCAGATGTCAAACAAGAGCGAAGTTTGCAGGCGAGCTTGATAAGTTTTCCCTGTCCCCGGCGCACCGTATTTAACAATCTGCTTCTTTAAACTGAATGGGTTTGACAAATTCTCGTAAAGCACCCAAACAAACTGACTAAGATAAAACTCATCAGTTTTACCTTCCCGAAGCTCATTATCAAACTCGCTTTTGATGCTCTTTAATAGAAAAATGTTTTTAGCAAACCAACTTTGATTTTCTTCTGCTGGGTATGCTGGAATTATTCCTTCGCGTATAAGCCAACTAAAAACCTGATTAAATTTACCGGAATCAACCGTTGTGGAGACTTCGAGCGTACAAGCTGCTGCCACTCGATTAACGAGAACAGGGTTGTTGGATTTACCTTGGTTAGACCACGAATCAGAAAAAATCGTGAAGTTTTCACTGTTTGGAATCAATATAAATTTTTCTAATGCGGATATGAAATTCTTGTTTTTAATGAATGACTGGAAGTTGTCATTGCTCAACACTGACTGTCCGCGAGAAGCGATACCGTTGCTCTTCTCATAGAGTAACTGCTTCAGAAAGGCTTCATCATTTTGAGACAAGCCTTCTCCAGATGTGATTCGCTCACGGATTTGAGCGACCTGACTGTAAAAGTCACGATAGGCTTTGTGCCATCCATTGACTTCATGCTTCCTGTTCTCAATAAGATATTTATATAGGTTTTTCAGTCTACTTTTCATTTATTCCCTTGTTACTGGATTATCGGACACACATCTTGAATTCATTTTGCGCTTTTGTGAGAGACTCATTTAGCCTGTAAACAGTAACCAAAGTCTTCATCGCTCCTGACGGAACGACCACAAAATGCAAATCACTGTTACTGTGCCGCCAAATATCAGCTTTGTTACTATATTTTTGGTTCTTATGAAGAGCTACCTTTTCAGGCAAAATTGCTTTTGTCAATGATGAGCTAAATAACCTTGAAGTCAAAGCCTTCCAAGGATGCTTAGGTACGCCGTCTGAAAGCCGTTCCACAAATCGTTCTAGCGCGTGACGAGTCACCACGACAGGCCCAATATTCGGAACGTTGATGACCTCATCGATTTCTCTCACTGTAGCATTATCGACGCTGTATTCTTCGAAGGAATGTGAGAGCCAATCGTCCCGCTTCTCTACCGAGATCTGTGCTTCCTGGTATCGAGTGAGCAAAAACCTAGTCAGGCTGTAAAGTGAATGCTGAGTTGAGCGTTGTTTCTGTAACTTTTTGATAGCTCCTTTACTGACTCGGATTTGAAGCCCATTACCGCTTCGGTTACTCCCCATCACCTCTTTCACTGACAGTAGGTGATGAATAGCATAAAGCTCAGCTGCAATTGGCTTTTGCTGCTCAGGTAGCTTGTCGTATTGCTCACCTAAATCGACCTTTAGCTCACCACCTCTTCGAAGTCCGGTCTTCCAGTAAACCTTAAACTCACCATCAATCTGCTTTGTTAACAGGGTTAATACCATCATGTTTGTTTCTCCTATTGGTTATCTATTTTTCATTCTCCATGTTTTTTCAAATATGCAAGGCGCAAAAAAAGGGGCCGAAGCCCCTTGGATCAGATATGAACTTTAGGAAAGCCCATGGCACCGTAAACATTCAGCACATCATTCCAATCCCAACTTTTCACGCCGAGTGACGTTGGTATAGGAGGGATCAAGACTTGTGTCAGAATGCCTTTTTTCCAGGCTTTTTTCTTGAGTTCATTCGCTGCATTCAGGCCGGTCTCAGAGAGATCGTGATCTGCCCAGATGTACAGCATTTTCACATTACTTGGTGGTTCAAACCTAGCCAGTAGCGTTGCATTCACAACCGACCAACATGTTTGCCCCGTTGCTCTGGTAACCGCTAAAGCCGTTTCTATACCTTCAGAAACACCTAGTACTTCACCAGGCTCACCTATAGGAATGGCACCACCAGTGATTGTTCTGTCACTTGGTATCGGCATCATCTTTTTAGGCTTTTCAACCGGCGCTTTGAATCCATCTTCACTTAGGTAGATCCGATGAAACGTGGCCGAACGCCCTTGCTGAGTAACGATTTTACCTAGCAGCGCTGGGTAGCTATCGATAAACAGGCCATCTTCATCATGGTAAGGCAAGTTTGGATGAAACCTCAGCACCGAATCCCATTCAGGACTAAGCCGGGTAACAATGCCACGACGATGCATGTAGTTCCAAACTGGTTGCGCACGAGTATCTGCAAGAGAAAACGTTTCTCCCCAGGTTTGATTCAAGCGATGGATAATCGCTTTGTCCTCGTCCTGCTTTCTAGCCTTCCAATCAACTGCGTTACTCGGTATTGGCCGAATAGGGGCTTGTATTTGTCCGGGTTGAATACAAAGAACCTGGCCGATTGCTTCAATAGACTGAGCAAAGTTCCATCCATTAATCCAAGACAACAGTTCAAAACCATCATGAAAGATACCGCAGGTATTACAAACGCCACCACCGGTATATTCAGCATCTTTGAACAGCCTAAAGCCATCACGACCGCCATGAACAGGACAAGCCACATGACGGCCTTTTCGAGCAATAGCGGCATCAAGTTCTGGCACCAACGCCGCCAGTATTTGAAGCCATTGGCCATTAAGATATGGCCTCACTGTTTCAATCTGTAAAGGTAACGCCATATAACCTCCTTAAATAAAATGCCGACTCCTACCACAGGTGGCAAAAGTCAGCTTAGGTCCTGCATTAGCCGTTCGGTTAATACAGGAGCGTTAGTCAAGCTGGATACCATGTCGTCTTAATAGCCACATGATGGACTCACGAAGCACATCAGGATCGACAACCGCAGCCATCGCGCAAACACGAAAGCAAAATGGCGTTAATTCGTCATTTTGAATCCACGACAACACATCCTTGCGCAACCGAGTACTGACACGACCGTCCAGCAACACACGGATTGCATCCAATAGAATGCCTTCGCGTAACTGCCAGATTTCCGTGTCAGACCAAGTGACTGGGGCATCATCAAACTCAAATAGAAATTCGAGCTGTGATAACGTGTGTTGATGGGACTGCTTTTGTGATGAAGGTGAATGGGCAATGCCCCCATTCATTAAAGATAACCGCGTTCGGCAAGCGAAACGCAGCCCTCGTATGCGACCACGACATGGTCAAGCGTTCGAATATCAACAAGTGACAAGGCGTCACGGAGTCGATGAGTGATGCGTTTATCAGCTTCACTGGGTTCAGGATCACCCGATGGATGGTTATGAACCAGTATCACTGCTGCCGCATTAAGTTCTAGCGCTCGTTTTGTTACTTCCCTTGGATACACGCTCGCCGCATCTAAAGTGCCTTTGAATAGCTCTTCAAATCGAATAACGCGATGCTTTGTATCAAGAAACAGCACACCAAAGACTTCGTGCTCATACTCGTGCATCAGTGTTTGCAGGTATGAGAACGCCGACGATGGCTGTTCAATTTTGCGACCTTTACTCAATCGACCACGGGCAAGCTTGAGCGCCATATCTAAGATATCCGCTTCAGTCACTTGCTCAGGAACGATATAAGTACCGGCTTCTTCGCCAGCTAAGAACTTTCTGTTTTTCATAGGAGTCTCCCAAAAAAAGCGGAGACGAACCCATGCCCAGACGGGGACGGAATCGTCCCCGCAGGGTGGTAAAATTGATGTGGTTACTGAATTAACAGTTGTTGTGTTACTTCAAATAACTCACGCTTTAGATCTTTGACGTCGTTAATCACGATGCTTTGTGGAAAGAATCTCTCAACACTGCGTGTTTGAATCCCGATCCCCAGTAGCTCAAAGCCACTGCGTCTGCACCTGTCAACAATGTCATGCGTAGCAGCCCAATCATCTGGGTCACCATCCGTTAGCACTATCATTAGCTTTCGCTTCTGTTTTTGTGCTAACAAACTGTTTGCCGCAAACCACATCGCTTGTGCCATAGGCGTACAACCTCGTGGTTTTTGGTCAAAACAGGCGGCCCGATGTCGAACCGATTGCTTGGGCAATAACGCGATAGAAACTTCCTGATGAATACCAGGAAAATAACTGACCGCAGGTACAACACCCGGTATACCTTCCAATGCCATGGCCAAAGCCAAAGCGGCTTCATTGGCAACATAAAAGTACTTGCGATTACCTTCGCCAATGGGCTTACCCATTGAGCCCGATATATCGACAAGCAAGTGCACAGCAGCATTAGGCGCAATGCGCGGCTGCCTTTGAATAAACAATCTCGATTCACCTGCTTGTGAGGCAGCAAGACGATGGGTTGCAACTCGAAGACCGTGCCGTTTGGCATGATTCCGATTGTCCTGACTGGACTGAACCATGCCCCTAAGCCTGGCTCGAATTTGAGCGGACTCAGACGCCGATAAGGTCAAAATGGCCTCATCACCCAACATAGCCTGCTCTGCTTGGGGCAAACTGAGTGGAGTGACGCCCTGATGTCCTTCAGCTTGTTCCGACAACACTTCTGCCACTTGGGCAAAGGTATCGGGTTCAAACTGAGCGGCACTGGCCTCTAAGGCTTGTCGCAAATTGTCAGCTTGATCAGAGTTATCTGAATCCCCCGTTTCAGCAGCATCCCCCATTGCAGACGAGTCTGCTTCCGGGGTTTGACTGTCACTACTGTTATTGCTGTCATTACTCGCATCTTGTCCAATGTCATCACCGCCATCAGCATCAGACTCATCCTGTGGTGGACGAGATTCTTCTTCCAACATGGCAACGATGGCATCGACAAGTTTCAGCACTTCACCTGTAGATGCCAGGCTAGGCACTGCTGTCAGCATGGCGCTTAACCGGCTCATCGCTGCGGCAGGAAAGAGTTGTCTCACTCTTTCATCAACAGCTTGATACAAAGGCGTCAGCGCTTTCTGGCCCAGAAAATAGCATCTCAAGCGAAACAACAACCAGGCTTGCAAGTTAGATGCAGGCTCAGGCTGTTCAGGTACACACATTTGCTGTGTGTCCACCATGTATTCAATCACTTGCGAAATACTGCGCCGGGTTCCGGGGTAATCCTTTGCCAATTCGTTTTCAATGCGCACATCCTCAATAATATTGAGAAGTGCCTTACGGATCGGCTTAGACGACGCCTTCTTCACCATGTCAAAATTGGTATGCCGAATATGCGCCGCTTCATGAGCCAGATAACCCCAAGCTATCTGTTGATAGTGTGGGTCGTCTGGGTTTGCTGTTGGGATCACAATCCGCTCACCATCGGTAAACGCATCTTGTCCTTGAATAAGCACCTTCACACCAAACTTTTCGCCGTAAGCGGCGGCAACGATTGGCAGTGCGTTTTTTAATGGATGATTCATGGAAGTCTCCTAATCATTAGGGGGAATACTCCCTCAGCGGGAGCGTTTCCCCGCTGGGAATGTAAGTGTTTAAACCAGTGCTTTTAGCTTATCCAGGTCGTATTTTTGACCTAACCAAGCCACCAATTGAGCTGGATTCTCGTGCTGCTCAAATGACGTTTTAAGCTGATCTAAACTCATGATGTCATCCAATGTCAGACCGTACTGGTCTTGTAACTGAGTAGACACCTCGTGTTGATATTGCAGCCAGGCCCGCTCAAAAGCGGTTTGCTGCAATGCCATGTTTGGAACAAACACCATGGCCGTTACCCAAGCTCCTTGTACGTCCGCATCTGCGATCAGCACAGGGTTCTTTGGGATCACGACACTATGTGTTGAGTACGACCGTTGTACTAACGTTCGACAACACGCCACTTCTGGTATCGATTCACTTTCAACCGCATCAGTCACACCACGAAAATGTGCTTCAAACTGCTTCAGTTGGCTGGGGTTATGGATGGTTGATTGCATAATTTCCTCTTACATAGTTCAGAGGACATGCGCCCTTTAGGGCGACATGCCCTCAAGGACGTTAAAAATAAAATGAGTTTGGTACAGTCGAACCAAGGTTTGGTCTGACGGTTGGTTGTGGTATTGCACATAAGTTATCTGGCTGAGCAGATACTGGCTGTGCGGGTTTAGGTTCAGGTTTGGGCATCAGTTGTCTGATATCCAATTGACCTTCACCGTGCATTCTCATCTTGTCTGGATCAGACAAAATTAAAATGGTCGCCATCAGTTCGTGATAGAGATTGTCTGTCACAGGGCCGGTCTTCGGCAGACGAACAAATAAATTGTCCATCGCTTCGACCATCGGCTGGACTCGATGATCCAGGAATGACAAACCATCCAACTTGTCTCTTAACCGCTTCAGAGGATTAAGGGCTCGCTGGCTGATTTGATTCTTACCTGCAACGGAACGCTCAAACAGTTCATTGGCATCACGAGCCACCTCCCTAAAGAGGGTGTGTCCCATGCCATTGACCTTGTCATCTAAGCCACCAGCTTGTTCAGCCGGTTGCATTCGATAGATGGCATAATCGAACTGAAGCCGTTGTTCCACATCTTCAATGGGTGACAGCGCACGCCGGATTGCATCTGCAAATTCCGGGTGTTTTGCAACCCAGTCAAACGTCACCTGATCATAGTTGTCCAAGAACAACTGCTTGCACTGCGCAAACTCCTGACCGATCCGGTCAAGCTCTGGAACAATCTGATCAATTCGGTCCTCAGGGACGGCATAGCCACCTAAAAACCGCACACCGACTTGCTCACACAAGCGCTGCGCTTCTTTCTTAAGCCTTTCAAAGTTCGCCAATGCCTCAGGGTCGCAAATTTTTTTACTCCCTAAGCTGGCAACATCCTTCGGTGGAAGTTGGCTGCCATTGGCTAGTCTGAAATCTTCAGGCCTTAGTTTTTTTCTACCGCTCCAGATGGAACAGTCGATGTGACAAATCAAAAGTTTGTCGAGGGTTTGAATACTCATAGTGCATCCTCATGCGAGATGGGGACGCACCACTCCCAACAGGAGCAATGGCCCCCGTTTTGGTGGTAGTAGTTGACGCGCTAATGGCAATACCACTATCAGAAATAGTAATTTTGCGAATCAGGCGACGATTGGTTGAGATCGATTTTCACAGGCATTAAGTCCAGTGCTTCAGCAATCGGGCGAACCCGCTCTAAATCACTACCTAATAGCCTCAATACATCTTTTTCCAACTTCAGTTGGTCGGATACTTCTATCCCTTCAGGACTCGCTACTGTGAGCGAACACAGAGGTGGTAATTGACGCTTAAAGGCCAGTAACAGCAACAATGGCCATGGGCCATCATCCGTGTTAACAATGCCAGCGCCTTCACCTGACACCATGCTGATTTGATTGGTACTAGGTAATCTGCTTTTGCAAAACCCTAATGACCATTCTCCAATCCTGACCTGGTTATCATCAATAACAGCCAAGCCATAGGCTTCAAGCAGCTTTGCCATATCGAACAACGCTTTTTGCGCCAGCGAGATTTGGCCATTGACGTCCTTGCGAGTACGAAACTCCCAACTGACGTTATTGGCGCACGCGACGCTATCTAGCGCATTTGAGAGTTCAAATGGCCGCCCTTGATGATCAATGCCGACTTGTCCAACCAATCGATAACCCTTGTTGATTTTCTCATTGATTCGTCGGTCTGCTTCAGCGTTAGGATCAGTCGAATCAATCAATCGCTGCTGCGACAATTGACCAGCTTTTCCAAACCGAACTTCAATCTCCTGGGTGTCTGATCCAACGTAAATGGCCCATTCTTTGGCTGTCCCATCAGAATGACTGTAACGGTAAAGAGCAAAGCACTTTTCCATCATCAATCCTCCCAGTGGTCACCGAAAACATCAGCGGCAATACGGTGAATGGCTTCACGTTGCTCCAACTCAGCACGAGCCGTCAAAGACCGAACCAGTGCATACTCCACTGCGTTAGGAGCGCCTTTAAAAGCAAGTGTTAACTTTGCCCAGCGCACCAAAGTCCGAGTGGACATGGTGATACTAAGCTCTGCACCGCCATCCGTACCCCCAATAAAAAGACGACGGATGTCACCAGCCACTTTCACCATTTTTTGGCGAAAGACTTCTGGCAAGCCAGGCGCAACGTTCTCCAGAATGGCTTCCTCTACAGAAGGCTCTGCATAGGTCGCTTCGATGATTCTAAAGCGATCAAGAAAAGCCAAATTCTGTTGGAGCACACCTTGATACAAGCCCGTTTGGTCACCGCTGCCCGCACTGTTGCCGGTTGCGATAAAACGAAACTTGGTATGTGGCATGATGATCTCTCCGCCATTTTGTGCGATGACCAACGGGGCACCTTCCAAAATGTCATTGAGTCCAGCCAGTTCAGCAGGCTCAGCAAGATCCATTTCATTAATGATCAGCAAATGGCCATGCTTTACAGCCAGTGCTAACGGTCCATACACAAAGGTCATGTTGCCATTAACCAGCGTGTGGTGACCAATAAGATCGGACAACTCCAATCGACCATGTGCAGTAATTTGCTGAACAGGCCAATTCAATCGAGAAGCAACTTGGCAAATTAGCGAGGTCTTACCGCATCCCGTGGGGCCTGTAATATACAAACCGTCACCGTCGGGGTTAGACAAGAACGCCAATACGTCACGTAAGTCTTCTTTTCTAAAAACATACTCGTCCTTGCGAACGGGAATGTTTGGATGGGTAGTGTCGGCACCAAATCCTTCCAGAACGAAAGCATCAGGAGCCGGAACATTAAACGCTTGATTCACTTGAACCAAAAATGGGGATTGTTCAGTCATGGTAAACCTCATCTGTTTTGACGAGGCCCCATGCCCCAACAGGGACTGAAGTCCCCGTCGGGTGGAGTGTTGATTGTGGTATGGCTGTGTATGTAAGAGTTCAGCTCGCTCTATCATTCGTACCCAGCATTGGCTACGAGTGAAACTGCTTTCTGATGCACTCGATATAAGCGCATGAGAAAGGAGCCGAAATCGGCTCCAAGTGAACGTTAAAAGTAAAATGAGCTCGGCGAGTCACCTGGCAGAACCAAGTTTTCTTGCTCAAGACTGATTTTGATTGGTGTTTCAACGGGCTGCTCTGGCTTATTGGTGCTAATGCGCAACCGCTCTTGTGGCGCTTTTCGGTAAGCGGCTAAAACCTGTTCATCCAGCTCGCCTAATTTATCGGTGGCCAATTGCTTATAGTCCACCGTACCTGCCATCATGTAGCGGCTGAGTTTGACCCCAGCATAGTCGGCATGAGCGTAGTTACCCATCATAGCGACCAATTTCGACTGAGCTTCTCGCATTTCCTCTTTCAAAGATTTAATGTGATTTTCCAGTCGAACCACTTCGGCATGTGCTGAGCAATACTGCCGAGACAGCGATGTCCAGCGGTATTGGGCTTCACCCTTGGGAACAAAACAATCTTGCTCAGGGCATTTTGACGGTTCTTTTTTAGTTTGAACTAACTCCCAAAACTGAAGCGCTGTTTCTTGCAATTCAGTTAAGAACGCAGCGTCTCGTTGTATTTCAAACTCAATCAGTTGATCCTCAAAATAGAATACCAACCAACCACGCGTGCTATTGGCGACCAGTATTTGATGCTGTACTTGCACCCAATACAACTGGTACGCCTCGCTTTGTTCTCGGTGAGCTTGCACATCCTCAAAAACTGACTGGCAAGGACATTTCAGTTCAACGGGTTCGCCCGCATCGTTGATGCCATCAAAGCTGGCTCGAAAGATTGCGTTATGATCGGCTTCTGCACATAACGGCAGAAGAAAGTCATTATGCGCATTCTCAAATGCTCGCCTTGCTTGAGGCTCCAACCGAATACCGCGAAGCACATTAGGATTATTCGACAGGTCTTCCGGTAATACGAATCCGGTTTTTTCTGCCCATAATCGCCAAGGTGTTTTGTAGGGTGAACGCCCCATAATAATTGGGGCTTCAGATGCCGTAACCCCTGCAATGCGCCACTGGTGCCATGCAGGAGTACGCTGTGATAGGTCGATAACCTTCATATTGCCTCCTTTGAGGGGAGACTCCCCCGAAGGAGAGAACTCCCCTTCAGGGTTAAGTGGTTACTTTGCAGCTTGTGCTAACGCTGTTTGGTGCTGAACAACACTTGCTTGAACCGAATCAATTGCCGCTTTACCGGCTTGAATCGAACCTACGACAAGGGCAACAACCAATACCAAGCGAAAAAGTGAGGCTGATTTAGTCATGGAAGATCTCCAAAAAAAAAGACGAGACCTTCCCCCTGACGGGAGAATAATCCCGCCAGGGTTCGTAAAATGAATGCGTGGCGCTAAGAACCTAAAGGCTGTGTGAGCGCTTTGGCTGCTTGTTGCTGTGCATTAAATATTTCTTGTTTCGCAAACGTCAGTTCAACACCTTGAAAATGTTCATTGGCATATTCCAATGCACTATTCCAAGCGTTTGAAGCTTCCGCCCGCTCGATAAGCTTGTAAACAAGCCCTCGGGTTCGATCATCAACTTGCTCGGGTGGAATCAACGATGGCTCAACAACGTGTGTTGCTTGGCCTTCGATAATTCGCTCCGCTTCGTCTTGATCGAAAATTCCCACAAAGCCAAACGCAATGCGGGAACACTGGATCATGGATTTATGTCTTAGCATTCGCTTAGTGTGCGTCTGCCATGGACCATCTACACGGTAAGGGCCATTTTTGCCGTTACCCTCAAAAGGCGGTCGATAGACTTCATCCAGATACTCAGTGATTTTGACTGGGTGCGAACGGTCCCGCCGATAGATAATGCATTCCATCCATTCAGGGCATTCTTTCGCGCCATCCAGTGAGACTTTGGTTTCTGAAGTCTTGAACTCCATGCCATCAAACTGGTCGTGTTGATTGATGATGCGAGACCATCCATCGACACCTACCACTGGAATAATTCCAGCTTGTTTATCAGGGAACGCAAAAATCTCTTTGGTGAAAGGGTTCAAGCCGTACTGATCTGCAACCACCAAGAGCGCCATCATCTGCTCATTGGTCGGTGCACTACCGTCACGTTGCTTGAATGCTGTTGCTTTTAGGGTATCGAACAACTTGTTTGGATCGACACTAAAGCGCTCAGCAAAGCGTTGGATTAGCTTTGGTTTTTCCATTGTGGACTCCGACAATCAAAGTGGGAGTCTGACCCTGACGGGAAAGTACTCCCGGCTGGGTTAAAGCGTTTTCGCTCGGTTAAAAATCTGGTTCAGGATAAGTTTGTGCCCAATTAGTTTGGGAGCCTGCATCATCCGCCGATGATGGCTCAGATGCTCTGTTCACACTATCAAGAAGCAGAAACTCGTCCGCGTCCACTTCGGTCAATCGATGCTTAGTGCCATCTTTCTCCCATGATCGCGTGCGCTGAGGCCCTTGAACAAAAAGCTTCGCTCCTTTTTGGATTAAATCTTTTGCCCTTAGCCCTAACTTAAATCCACCACGATCTCGAAAAACGACCCGATGCCATTCCGTATGCTCTTTGAGCTCATTGGATTGCCGGTCGCGCCATTTCTCAGAAGTGGCCAGCGAAATGCTGGTCACCAAATCACCTGATGGATAGGCTCGCGTCTCTGGCTCAGAGCCAACGTAGCCTATGAGTGTTACTTGGTTTTTCATGATGTTCTCCTTGTCTTAGTTGAACTCTGTGCACACAGTCGCTTCTGCCCGGCTGGGCAAAGAAGACTGACGACGCAGATAGGTTGGTATTTCGAGTAAAGCCATGTCGTACGGATGTGGCTCTTTGTAAAACGCAGATGTCAAACGGGGCATACCAGGAGCTTTAGGCACTGCCATTGGACGACGTTTTAGTGTTGGTGTGAGCAATCGCTTAATTTGAATAAGTACAAATCGAAACGGACGCACGCTTTGACGAGCAAGCAATCGCAAAAGCGACCAGCTCAGTTTTGCAAGCAACATAATGCCTGCGATTTGGATAATAAATCCGAAGATATATTCCATTGGTGACTCCTTATGTTGGTTTTGAAGGAGTCACCCCCAACTGGGGAAAACTCCCCCAGTTGGGTGGTGAAAAGGCGAACCGTAAGGAACGCATGGTTGAGCATGTAAACATGCAGGCTATTTGTTTAAGGAGGCTAGCTACCTCTTAGTACCACTGAGAATACTCAGCGGCGGGCTTCCTTTGAGCTCATGCTCTCAGGCGCAGATATTACTGAAACAGATCAGCAATATTTGATAGTCAGTGTAACCGTCTTATCCAGACAGGATAGTTAGAAAGATGCTCAATTCTTCCACCTAGCTGAAAGGCCATTACCTCACAGAGGATTAGGCTAGGGACTGATTATTGTCATATCAGGAGCAAACTTATGGCCCAAGCAAAACCCAATTACTCAAAACCCATCTTTGAACAATCATTCACAATTAACAGCTTACAGGCACAACGTGTCGTTGACCGTGTTTTTAGACGGACGGTCAGTGCGCTTTACGGAATCGATGTCATCCTGCGCATCATTGGCGATGAGAACGAAATTGATGAAGTGGAACAGATCATTAGCCAGTTGATCGAGGATTGCGCTAAAGCGGTAGACAGCGAACAAGCTCGTTTGGACAAACTGATGGAGTCCAACGGCATCGATGAAGTACCTGACTACACCGACCCGATTACCTTCAACGCAAAAATAAGCTCGCCTCAGGTTGGCCAGTTTGTTGGCTTAGTGCGCAAACTCGATGCATTGATGATCTCAATGGACACCCTCTGGTTATCTAGCGTGCTTAGCAACAAGCAACGTGTTGATGGCAACTACGCATGGCAACAGCGCATCATCAAACTTGCTCGGCGCATTATTGATATCGAAATTCGTGCACGAAAATCAGCCCAAGCTAAGGGTAAAGAAGCAGAAGTTGAGCAAGCGGTGCCTTCAACCGATGACGATATCACTGAAGAGGAAACAGATACCCCCTCCAACTAGCCAGCTAGGCTCCCATCACACTGCCCCTCTTGAAGGGGCTCTTCATCTTGCTGTATTTTCTATCAAAATCATTAAAATGAATTTAACTGTCATTTTTGGCCAATTTACATGAATAGAACTAATTTTCTCGTTACCTTCTTAATAGCGTTGTTCGCTATCCCTGCATTTGCAGAACACCCAACATCGTTCAGCCAGGCAAAACGATTTGCCCGAGAAATTTACCAAGACAACCAGAGTACGTTTTACTGTGGATGTAGCTATAACAATGATGGTGCGATTGATGCTGCATCTTGCGGATATGAACCAAGGAAGCAACCGAAACGAGGAGAACGCTTAGAGTGGGAGCACGTTGTCTCAGCTTGGGAAATTGGCCATCAACGCCAATGCTGGCAAAATGGTGGTCGTCGGAACTGTGAAAAGAATGATGCTGAGTTTTCTAAAATGGTGTCGGATCTCCATAACCTTGTACCATCTGTAGGAGAACTCAATGGGGATAGATCAAATTTTCGATTTGGCATGATTCCGAATGAACCAAGATCCTATGGTCAATGTGATTTCGAAGTTGATTTCAAAGACCGTCGAGCAGAACCACCAGCTAACCGTCAGGGTGATATTGCTAGAATTTATTTCTACATGCGAGATCAATACGGCCTAAGACTCAGTAGGCAACAAACTCAGCTATTTGAAGCTTGGTCAAGAATGGACCCTGTTGACGAATGGGAAAAAGTGCGTGATTTTAAGATTAAAACTATTCAAGGTAACTCTAACTGCCATGTGTCAAATAGCTGTTAATTGAAACTAGCTGAGACAAACTTGTTGGACAAGGTTCTTTTAGCGAAAATCAGATTAACATTACTAAAATTAATCTGATAGTCGGCAACTGCCAAAGTGGACGTTCGGATCTGACTCGCTTTTGAACCATCATCAGCTTTGTCGAATTAAGTCGAATTTTCAATCAATCGTAATTCCCCCAAATTTCTCTCGTATAGCGTCGTTAATATCTATGCATTTAATAAATTGTCAGAAAGGAACCCTAAGTCACTTTGGAAAGTACCCGTTTATCGAAATTAGCGTAATAGCCTATTGATTCGCACACCACTAATAGTTCACGCCACTCATCGCTTTGGAACAAATGCGCCATAGAAAGTTAATCTTATTCGTATTGTTAAGCATCTATTTGGCGCTAATTTGGCTGGTAAATTAATCTCTGTTTTGCCATTCTTCAACGATTGGCTGCCAGTTTACTTCACGAGGCTCACCTGTGGAGTTAGACCATACGTCCCAAAAGTCAGGATCATCAGACTGAGGCCTTTGCTCTTCACTAAGTTCTTTCATTCGAACTAACACCGGTAGTTCTGAAGCCCATCCGAGTAAAATTGCATGTCGAGATGGTAGCGATGGTAGCTCTCTTAATAGTCCCCTCATGTTATCGGGAACAAGCCTATGAACTTGTTCTTGGTCTCTATCATTGCTAATTCTGTGCAGTAAAAAAGTATTACATTGAGAAAGAACAGTAGGAGATAACTCAGAAGGTCGTTGGGATGATACTACTAGTCCCAAACCAAATTTACGCCCTTCGCGAGCGATTTTTTCAAATACTTTGCAGCACACATCAGAAACTGATTGACTCTCACTTTCTTCTTTGTATCGTTTGATAAATGTATGAGCTTCCTCTGCAACCATTACTGTTGGTAATGGTTTTCCATTCATCTTCCGATATCGTTGAAGAGCTTCAAAAGTCACTCTAGAGATTACTGCTGTTACAAGATGGATAATTTCATTGGGAACTAGTGATAGGTCGATAACAGTGATAGCACCATGAGTATCCTTCCCAAGAAAAGTATCTAGCCAATCAGTTAAACTTATTGGTTCCTCAGAATCTTTAGTAACTGCACTAATTCGGGTGTCACCTAGCATTGTGCGAATTCGAGTCAAAAGAAATTCCATGAACTGCTCAGTTCCCGTTTCTTGTGCTAAAGCTTCGAGATAGGCGACGAAGTCATCACCTTCAAAGCGAATAGGCGTATCTTCACTTTTCGGGAGAAGTTCTTGTTCATCACCACCAAGTGCAACATGAGCTTCTTTTAACTCAGAAATCAACTTATCAGTATCACTGACTTCAGGCTTAGCAGGCCACTGTGCTCCTCTTCTGGAAGATAGGTAAGTATTTATCGTGCTTATTACACTATTGAAAGGTTGGTTGTGGATTTTTTCGTTTAATGTTATGAGGCTAGTTTCCCATGACGTTAAACTTTCAACTAAGCCTTTGGCATGACCACCATTCACATATATCTGCCCTTGACTTGCTAGTTGCCTTATTGAAACTAAAAGTATTCCGCAAAAATGTTTTGCTTGAATTGTCACATCATCTTCTGACAACACATCATTTCTCATCGCCCTCAAAGCTCGTCGTAGTAATGGGAGTTGAACTTTTGAACTTGCCTGAGTGAACGCCCCCCATTCTGAACTGTTCCATAGCCATGATGGTACTTTAAGTTCTAACTCACCATAATCAGAGTTAGCCTCTACGCGCAATAAATTCCCCTTATATTTTGACTTTGGACCAAATGCTCGGCTGTACTCCCCGTTAGGATCAAGTATTATAAATCGAGCGTTCGGAGTTTGGCCCTGTTGTAAAACTGCGTCCAGTGACCATTGAATTAGTCCCGCCACAGAGCAAGATTTACCACTACCTGTGTTGCCTAAAACAGCTATATGTCGCCCAAAAAGCTTATCGGGGTCGATTTTTATTTCTGCATTGTTAGCTAGAGGACTATCTCCTATTTTAACCCTTCTGTTTTCACCTGATTCGATTATTGAGTTTAATTGTTGGTCAGTAGGTAAAAGCACTGAATCACCAACTGAAGGAAATGCATCTGTTCCTCTGGTGAATTTGAAACCATCGTTTTTTCTATCGCTTCTCAATGTACCAACGGGGTTGATACTGAGCTTTTTTAGAGGAAAAGGTAAGTCTATCAAGCCAAAATCTTGCAAGCCTCTTCTTTTGGGGTATGGCGAGTGTTCTACTGCGATCCACTCAACTTGACCAACTAGAAATCCATCATCACTGTTTATAAGCACATAACTGTTGATTCGAGGAAAGTTGCGAGGTGAGCCTCCTTGAAGAGAGACTGAGTCTGGGGAATCAATTTCTAAGGAAACTCTAATTTCACTAGGCGATACAAAACCAACGGTTCCGATTCGTAACTGTTCCAGTCTTTCTATAGGCAAGTAACTCATGATGTTACCTCGGTGGTAGTTGCATTACCTGAGTGTTCTGACTGGATAAAGCCTCGCTGTTTTAGTAATTCGGCCATCTTTATTGATGCTTTATCTATGGCTGGTTTAGGTAGATAGTTATCAACCAAAGTTTTTAGATCCCCCAAATGGTCACCCATTAGTAAAGTGATTTGAGCTTTTCTTCCACTTTTACCAATGAAGTTCATAATTCTTTCTAGCGGATCTCCGAAAGCAATGATGACTAGATGGGTAGATGGAACGGTAAGCATATCTTCAATTACTCTGTTTATATGCTCATCACCAAAGCTATAGCCATACGTGACTAATGTACTGTTTGGACGGCTAGTCGCTGCTGCTAAGTCTCTAAATAACTCTACATAGGGGTACTCAGCGGTTTCTCTATCTTTGACTGAATTAGGGTAAATCATAAGTTGTTCATAACTATCGCTTTCGTGCCCCTCTGCTTCTAGAAACGGTTCAACAGAGCGAGCTCCAAAAGGTAGGCCAAAGCGCCTAATCGCACCATCTTGTTCGTGCCAATCTAGAGAACCGTGAAGTTTGGTAAAACGTGCCACTCCTTCCAAATATCTTGGTTCACCACGTATTCCCGGAGGGTTATAGTGATAATCAACTTCTAATCTTGAGGATCTAAAAACGGGAGCAATACTTCCAACAAAACGGTCTATGAGTCTTAAACCAGCAAGTTCAGCACCAACCTCGATAATTCGGTCATAGTTCGTTGTAAAAATATGCAATCTGTCGCGTGTAGCGGTTCTACTTGCAAAGCTCATTAAGAAACTCACAAGATAATTGAAAGTTTCCTCTTTTCGTTTTTTTTCAGCACTTTTAATTAAGTGTTCTCCTGTACTGACAGATTTTGAAAACTCACCTAGACATCGAGACAATTCCCCCTTAATTGCAGCTAAATCAGCTTTTAGGTCTCTATAGGCTGCATATGGAGCCGGGGGGTTTTCAGGTTGCGGGCTATCCAACACTGTTAAAATTTCAAGACCTTTGATAAGTTCATTAATAGCTCTAATTTGATCTTCTATATTTCCTTGTGCGCGACCAGCCGATTTGGCAGCTTTTGTAGCGAATTCATTTATTTCGCTTTGACAGACCGCTAGATCACTGATCCACCCCATTCCAACGGGTGGCACGCCTGTAGCCGACATTTGAATAGACGTACTTAAACCCGCACCGATCAATAGATTTAAATGTTCGGATTGAAAAAGTGCTGTTAACCAAGGCTCAATATTTTGGCGTAATTTCTCTATTGATATTTTAGAACCCTGTTCTCCCCATGAAGTATTCGTTGATAGGATAAAAGGATAAGAATCACTTTGCTCATTGGAGTTTGGTGTTAGCTCAATAATATCAGGAACACTGCCAACTTTAATTTGCTGAATAGTCATAAATACACTTCTCATATTTGTGTGAAAGATATAGCGTTGGGGACACAAACGTCTGCCATGAATATTTACAACTTAATCCGTTGGCATTGAATCATCCGTCACAACTATCTGAAATCCTTAGTACATCTTCAATCTCGACACCAAGGTGTTCAATCGTGCTTTCGAGCTTAGCATGACATTTTACAATACAGAACGTTTGCATACATATTTGAGGTATCCAAGCCCAAATATGTATGAATTAAAAATGAAGATATTGAGAAAAGTGGCTTAGCTGGGTTGGTCGATTTTGGTTGGCCACGTCAGTTCCTCGCTCATAGCTATCTGTCCGATGTCCAACTCTATTTATCGAAACTACTACAAACACATTTTTGCAAATTTGTCGCAGTTACATAAATGCATATTGATTATTTTTTCTGCTCCATTAGTCCTGCAAAACGGGGCTAACGGAGCAATTTATTCTAATTGTTCCCCGAGACTTCTTCCGTTGCCTCCTGGCGAAGTTTCTGGGCATCCATTCCGTTTAGCCGTTCAATGGCTCTATCTGCGGCACTCTGACGATTTCCATCAACGTTTAGCGTACTTCCTGAGCCTGTGAGTCGTTCCAGATCCAGTGACGGTACTTCGGGTAGGTTGCCTGTTATCGACAAGATACCTATCCATTCATCGAGATTGACTTGGCTCCAATCTACCTGGTTTAACTGACTCGCGGTCAAACCTTCACAGTTTGGTGACTTGGCACTGCCCCAACCAAGGCCCAATTGAGGGCGTACTTGTTCTTGAATGATCCGTGAAAGTGGCGAAGTAAAACAGCAATATGACTGCCGTTTTTCAACACAGGCACCTAAGAACTTAGACTTGCAGTAAGAGCCTACATAGTGGCAACTCTTCAATACCCGCTTGGCGTTCATTTCAAACTCGCTCTGCTCACATTTCCAGATAAGCTGAATGAGGATCATAGTGACTGAATAAATCATGTAGGCCGTCATAACCGTACTCAGAACCGCGCCCGCAGCGCCCCCCAGGGCAAAGTTACCACCCGAAACGACACCATCGGCTCCAACCGCACCACCAACGTTACTAAACAGTGCCGATTGCGCCCCCGAACCAAACGTAGAGCCTACCCACTCAGCCGTTTTGTTGGTCAACACCTGCATAAAGCCAGTCGCAGCTTGCTCCGCTCCCGCGCCAGCAGCCGTTGATGGCCCAGCCCCCATGAGAGAGTCCCATGCAGACACAAAAGGCTCTTTAACCGCACTCCAGGTACTGGTGATTGGTTCCCTGAGCGTATTCCACGAACCATAGATTGCCGAAGACGGATTCATGGCCATGACTGCCGTATCAAGCTTGTTGACCGCAACTATCATCGTGATGTAATCCGATAGCGACACGCCACTTGGCTTTTCACAGCAATCCACTATGCCGCCAACGGCTTTTTTGCACTGGCCAGCATTACCTTTAAAGACCGTACACTCGACGTTATCTTGGCCATCAGCTCCTGTGCATGACATATCATTGGTCATAAACTGCGCCGCATTAAGCATCGCAGCGGCCTCTGCAAAGTTAGCCTGCTTGATTGACTCTGGCTCTAAACAATCTGTGCCCATACAGCGAACTGGCCCCTCACAGTTGTATTGAGTTTCCATTCGAGCGTTTTGCACTTCAACGCTTTGTCCGCAGTCATACACCAAACTTTGGATATAACAGAAGCCTTCATGACCAGCCCCGCCCTCAGTACATTCGGTTCTGACGTACTGGCAGGCCGGATTTTGCTCTAGCGCGGCACACGTATTGGTGGTCGTGTTTTGTCCGTTATTGACGATGGTTTGTGTATTACCATTGGCATCTACCCAGCTATCTGAGCTGCCCATGTTGAACTCTGGGTGAGCAGTCGAGGCATTATAGGTCGCTTTTGCCCTCCAGCATGAGAGCCCCAGTCCATCAGAGCTGCCACGACTGGTTAAATGAGCAGGAGACGAAACAACAGCCGGATAAAGACTTCCAAGCTTCGCCAACTCGCTACTACCAACCGTTAACCCGTCGATTCGTTTTGTGCCCGTATCCAAACACTGCCACTGCACCGCAGTAAACTGATCCGTTTGCATCAAGCATTGGTCTATGCCCGGATCACTTGATTGATGAACAACGTCTTGCTCTAAGTACTTGCCGGAGAAGGTCAAGGAAGCACTCAGTTTCGCAGGAGCCAAACACTTCTGAACTTCTCGGCTGCAAGTGTCGAAATCGACTTTGTTCCAGCCGGAATCGCATCTGGAACGAGTGACCTCCTGGGGTTCATGCCACGAAATAATCGAACCATTGACGACTTTACACAATGAGCCAACCAAGGTTCCTTTTGGACAGGTCATTTCAGGGTATTTAATGGACGGTTTCGTCTCAGTCACCGTCTCCTTATTGCCCGTCAATGAGAGTGTCGTTTTCCAGCCATTTGCCTTGGATGGCGACTCGGTGATTTTTATCTCAGTATTTTGATTATCAAAAATCCTCAGCGTAGCGTTTCCAGTTTGCATAGTACTGCTGTGCTGTGGAACAAAACTGAGCGTTTCGGAGCTAAAGCAACCACGCTCAATGGACCAGCTTTGTTGATGGGTTTCAGCGGATACACGTCGCTCTAACTGACACTGAGTAAGCGTGCTGATCTTCTCGCACACCTGGTAATCGGGTACATGCTTGGTTTCAGTAAATGGCGTGATCGTCTGAGTAGGCTCACAGGCTTCAAAACTACTCGGCATAAGATTGGATACCACACACTTTGGATCGCTGGTTTGCAATCCACAGTCATAGGTATCGGTAAAACGAGTGCATTCACCTTTATCATTGGTCTCGGCACATTCTGACGACATGAATCCACAGGAAGGATTCGCTTCAAGCACTTGGCAGGCCTGATTTTCAATCCCTTTATAGCTTTCATCATCCACACTCACTTGCACACGACGACACAAAGGCGATATGCCAGCCACTGGGCTTGGGGCAAAATAGGACTCACAAACTGAAACACCATTGACCACCGTACATCCGTTGGTTGAAGAAGGCTGATCCGTGCATTGAATGCTGTAGTCTGAAAACTTCGTCGGGATATCCGCTGCTTGTTCGATACAGGATTGTGGCGACCAACTATCATTCATCACCACCTTGGTTGGATCAAAGCGCACCTTGATGCGTGCATACCCCTCACCACTACCCGTAACCGATACGCGAATTTTTACCGGCACTTCTAAACCGGGTTCTACCGCTTTTAGCCTGGCAGTGAGATCGGTATTTGGATTGCGCTCCCAACTGGTACTGAGCTCGCAGCGACCTGACGTTTCTGGTGGAAAGTTATTGTTCGGCCCAGACCAGACTTTCTGATCGCCAAGCCAAACTTGCATGTAGTCATCCCATTTAGCGTACTCAAGAACGGCTGAGGTAATCGCATCGGGGTTCACGACTTTGAGTGTGATGGCCTGTTCAAACACTTTACAACGGCCACTCCAGTAGTTGTCGCCAATTCGTCCAATCCAAACTTCAAGACACCCCTCACCACAAGAGCGAAGGTTCATCGGTCCAGAAACATGCTCAATAATGCCTGCCGTGTAATCGTGAGTAATAGTGCAGCTGTTAACCGCTGTATTGAGCCTGTCACATTGCTGGTAATTTGGGCTGCCTTCACCTTGAGACTCACAGCCGGGGAAGCTTTGGGTTAATAGATTGGGGTCAGTTTGAACCGCATCAGTTAATGCCCAAAGCGGATCATTGACCATATCTGGCCGAGACCTGTCTTTGATTTGCTGTAGCGAACGAAATGCTTCACCCGTAGCGCCACTTTCGGATGCCATGCTCTCTTGGCGCTGTGTCCCCAATTGATTCATGCTGGCATCAGAGCCATAAACGCCCGTTAAGACATCCAATGAGCCCTGATCCATACCAGGGAAAAGCTCTTGCAAGTTAATGGACTCATTACCACTGCCATTCGGCACCGACAATGTATTGCCATTGAGTGCGGGCATCGTCCAGTTTTGCAGCAATTGCTTACCTTCTTGTTGTCCGCTTAGGCCGGATTGGCGCTGCACATCAGCGGCCACACCATGTAAGGGCAGGCACGCCATAGTGATTGATAAAATACCCGCTAAAACTCGGGTAAAAAGTGTTGGTTTCATGGTTAACCTCCCGAGTTACAGCAGTCTTGCCAGCGCCACAAAATGTAGAGCGCATCTTCACCGGCACCGGGGATCGTTCGCCACTCTCCCCATTTCATGGTGCTTTCACCGATGACATGCGCACTTTCAGTTTCCGGTACAGGGAAGAACATACTCATCTTGTATTGGGATTTCGGCAGCATGGGTTCGATAACAGGTCGGCATAGCGCACTGTTCCCCATTGTTCGCCTAGCAAGACCACGCCTGTGTTGAGCCGCGATTGCACGCGCCGCTAAATGGCTGGTGTTTTCTGCTAATGAGCCAAAGGCTAAGGTGTGGCCAGATAACGGGTAGAGATGGCCCCAACTGCCAGCACACCAAAACAACTGGTCGATGGGTTTACCAAGCGTTGATGAAGCAGCGTCAGCGGTACAAGCAGATATAGCCAATGGATTGGCAACGGCAGCCGCTTCAGGCTGAGTAAAAAAGGCCAGTTCATCGTTCAGCCATGTTGGGTCCAATTCCGACAAATACATCAAGTCAAAGTCCATGTAACCATCGGCATTGCAATTGCCATCCATGAACAAATCGAGCATGACCAAAAGCGGAAAGGCGTAATAATGGTAATGGTAGAAAGCAAGATCACCGGTATCGTATTCACCTTCACCATGACCACCTTGCAATCGCCTATCACCTAACGGTAAACGAATCCCTCCCAGTGAAGGCGAACAACCTGGCGTTCTGACTAGTTCAATCAGACGCGCTGGCTCCCACATGCTGGTAACAATACCTGGCCTTGGCACACCTAAGTTGTCTTCACATAAGCAAAATGACTTGTTTGATGCGCCGCTTGGGACACTGCCAGAGCCAAGAGGAAGACCCGCAACTCGGATAGGAAAAATGCATGACCAGCAAACATCCGTCAGCAACTTGCCGGACAATAACCCCGCGTCTGGGCAGGTCAGTTCGGCTTTTGCAGGAATAGATGCGCCAAGGACAAACATTACAACGAGAGTCCGCAACAGACGATACGTATTATTGAGCTTTTTCATGAACAAGCTCCTTTGCTGGAATTTCTTCTATTTCAAACGCGAGTCCCTTTGCTTGAACAAACGATGGGGTGACTTGCAAATCAAAGCGCTGCTTTAGCGAGGCATTGAGAAGATAAACCGGACTGTCCAATGTCTTTTCGAGCGCATTGAGGCTATTCCAACCTTGAGCACGGTCGAGCTGCGTGGTGATAAGCGTAATGCGGCGCAGCGTCCTATCTTGGCCCTCAAGCCAATGCGCTACTGCGTCCACTTCTTCAGCGTTCGACGCATTAAACACCACGAGCTGCTGAGTAAATGGCAAGGCTTTTAGCGGGTTAATACGCGTTCCTGCTGGGATCAATGTTCGGCCATTGGCATCCAATAGTGGCCGCTTCATGACGATGGTTGGATCAACCATTCTTATCCGATACTGCGTGGCTTTGGGTAAGTCAGTGAAAGTTTGGCGAGACCAGAAACGCTCAATGGCTTTTTTCTTTAACGCGCCCAGGTCAAGCGACTGTAAACGCTGCATCGCCACTTGCATCAAATCCGGTTCTAAAATGGAATGAATCGGACCGCGTTGACCCAAAGATCCGGTATTGCCTGTTTCAATTTGACGTTGCAACCAGTCCTTGCTGTAAACCCCTAGTGCACTTGCAGTCACCTTGTCATCTTCTATGCGGAAAATGGCAGGCACGCTAGTCACCCGCCAGTGCACAAAGGCTTTCGGATCGATTCGAACCTGAGGAACAGGATCAAGTCCCGCCATCAGGGTATGCCAATCACGGATAGCCGCCCCCAAGGTCTTTCCTTCAGGAATTCCCCGAAACAACACAATAGCGCCGGTAGCACTGGCCTCTTTAAATAGCTGCATCAGTGAGGAATCCCCCAGTGAGGACGACGCAAATATCAACCATTCATCGTTGTGTTTGAGCGACTTAGGTTGTTCAATCGGTGAAAAAGGCTCGATAAATTCAGATGAACCATCCACAGCACTTTGTAAAATGCTGCGGCTCATTTCGACGATCTTTTTGTCCTCGTCAGACAACGGATAAGGCTCTTGTGCCCAGGACACTTGACTAAAAGCCAATGGCGCAACCAACAAAAATAAGAGGCATAGTCTTCTCATCTTCCACCTCCTACCAAAGCGGCCAAGCGCGACCAACAATCTGCTCGCGCTTAACGGCATTCCAATAGCGGGAGTCGAAACTCGTAGCAGCCTCGCCGGAAAACCAATATTCGTTTTCTTGCAGCGTCAATGAGCGGCTAAATTGTGATTCCGCCGCACCAAGACGCTGGGCTAATGCCATGCCGGTAGAAACTTCAGCACCGTTCACCAGCACATGCTCAGGCGTCACATTGACTTCATCCCCAGGCATCCCTGTTAGGCGTTTCAGCATCCGAGTACCGTCGTTATATAACGGAGCGAGTCCTTTTGAGTGGAAGGCATACAAACCATCCTTAACGGGCTCTTTATTCCATAGGTCAATCAGATACACCGTGGTATCAGGCAGGCAGCGCTCTTGCTGGGTATCAATACCTATTCGGTAGCGCATCATGGCGTAGGTGCCTACCAAGGCCATGATTAACGCAAGAACAGTCAACCGGATGAGGTATGGCCGCCAAGGCATTCTTTTACGGAGTATCTGCATGAGACACCTCCTTTGAGCCTACTGGCACAAATACGGAATCATCAGCACCCACCACCGCTTGGGCATCCAGCACGATAAAACCGGCTGCTTTTAATTTTTCAATTTGCTGATTGGTCTGAAGCAACCTGGATTCGATGTCTTGTTCGCTGGCATTGGGGCCCAGTGACAACACCGCCTCCCCAAAATCCACGACTGCAATGGGCGTACTTAACGCCAACTGGCTGTGGATGGGTTCGAGTGTTTTCATTAAAAGCCAGCTGGTCATTAAACCGCTGCCTGCAATAGACAAAGTAATAGAGGCCATAAATGGCCAAAGCGTGGACTTATTCATAGCCTCGCTCCTTCAACAACTGAGAGATGGCATCAGCAACAGAAAGGCCTTTGCGCGTTAACTGCTTAATCGCGTTTACATCTTCTGCACGGGACGAGTACAACAGCTTGTGAAACGGATCGACGATGAGGCGGCCAATCCCGGTGCCCATCTCGGTAATAAAGAAAATTTCGGAATAGACACCCGTGACGGTATGAACCGTTTTTAGGTATTCGTAGCCGCCTTCACCTAATGGCAAACGGCCTTCTTTTTTGAGCGCGTTGATGGTTTCGGCTTTTTGACCAAGCAGGTACATATTGGCCGAGTTTTCAGCGATGGCTTTACCTGTAGGGCTGTCATACAAATCGTTGACCGACTGCGTTACCGTTACAGCGCTGCCGCCATATTTTCGAAATCGACGGTAACCCGTCTCGATGAACTTACCGACATCACCTTGAGTCAGCAGATCCCAGGCTTCGTCAATGAACACAATCTTGCGACGATCCCGCTCACCTAAGTACATCTCTTGTTGGATTTGGTAGATAAGCTGAAGCAACACCACTTGTTGTAGATGCTTACGCCCCTTGAGCTCTTCTAACTCCAGAACGGTGAATCGGTTTTTGAAGCGAATATTGTTGTGGCCATTAAAGAAGCGGCCATATTCGCCCTGTGTCGTAAACGGATAGAGCTGCTCACCCACGTCTTGCACACGACGGTCTTCATGATTTTTTAAGGCCTCTGCCACATCATCAACCAACATGGCACGACCTTTTTTCTCCCACAGTTCACGGGTCTGACGCTTTAGGTTGGCCATCTGAAAATCGGTTAATGACTGCGTAGGTGCGGCCATTGCGGCCAATAACCCAACCAACACATCCGCTTCTTCGTCATAGTCCTCAACGATTTCAAACGGATTCAAGCAAATGCCACTGTCCCGCCCGAACTGTAAGAACTCACCGTCATAGACTTCACACAGCTTTTCATAAGAGCGGCCAACATCAATCACCCAGCATTGCCCGCCTTCTGATAGGTAGGAGGAGATGATTTCGTTCACCAGGAAAGACTTGCCCGATCCCGATTGCGCCGCGATGCAACAGTTGTAATTACTGCCCGAGTCATAAAGGGACACACTCATGATCTGGCCATTACGGGAAACAAAGTTAATCACTGGCGTGCCCGTGCCTTTCCAATCTGCAAACAAAGGCAACAGTGGGATCACATGTCGTGTCGCCATGGTCTTGAATCGAAACAAGTCGTTCATCGCCTGGCGGTCGGCACCAAATGGCAGGGCATTCAGAAAAATGGGCAAACAGAAGTACTTGTCTTCCATCAGCTCAAATCCGAGTTCTTTGAAATAAGTTCGAGCATTTGAAACAGAGCTGATGGACGCTTCTTCAGTTGGTGAAAACAGCGTTAAGGTCATGTTTGCCCGAATAGGACGATCACCTTCTTGCAAGGCTTCAAAAAGAACATCAAATCCCTTTTTCTTGGCTGCAAGCACCGGCACAAACTTGAGCATCGGGCCATAGGCCTGATTGACCGCCCATTGACGCTTCGTCTCTAGACGAGATCGCATCGCCTCGGCTGAAGGAAAGTGAATGGTGACATTCAGTAAAAAGCTGCCGCGTAAACCGCGACTACCCGTCATCATATCGCCCGCAAAACTTGCGGCATGACCAAACCAGATCCGCTCAGGCAGGCGCTTAAACGATAGGGTTTTGACTCGGTAATCGCCCAGCATCAGACCTTGGCTATCCACCTTGATAGCTCGGTCATAATCCAACACTTGCTCTCGAAGTGGTTTATCAGCCTCACTGCGGACTGGTGATGGATTACGCCAAGAAGCATCTTTTCCCCAGTTAAGCTGCGCACTTAATGCTGCGAGCCAATTTCGGTCAGTCATCTCATTAACTCGAAAACCAACTGTTGCCAGCGCCTGCGAGAAAGAAGCTCGAAGCGCGGATGCTCGACTTAATTCACGCTCAGTCGGTATAGGACTTTCCAAAGGCAATTTGCAGGTGACGATCAGTTGAAAGTTGCGTACCTGTGTCTGGGTCGATTCCTCTATTGGTCGAACCGTGCCCCCATCGAGGAAATCCGCACGTTTGCGTATCGACGCCCTGAGCAATGGGTCGGATTGACGATGCCTTAAGCCCATCATGCGCTGAAGGTCGGTTTGAATATCAGGCGAGGCGTACAGGCCAAATTGCAGCAAAGTGTCTTTTGGCCAGTCGTTGTTGAGAAGAACATTAACCCTGTCTGCAACAGACTCATCACCACCCGGCAATGGGTCACATAGAAAACCAAAGCCAACACTTTGGTCTTCCATGAAAAACAGTTGCTCATCGTCTGAATAGGCCAATACTGGCAATAGCTCTGAAGCGCGTTGCCCTGAATACAGAGAGGCTTTCATTAACGCCCCTCCAACCAAGCAGAAAGATCATAAGGACGGCCTCGGCTGATGCGACCATCATTGGCGACGATGAAAGGCACACCTTGAATGCCCAGGATTTGAGCCGTCACCAAGGTACGCTGCATTGGCTCTAAGTTGCAGGTATCATCCTGCTCTAAGTTACTAATTCGACCATTGAGCAATGCATCGGTGGCCGCTTTTTTGTCACGCGCACAGCCAAGCTGGCGAACCTGACGCTCTGAATCAGGACCAAGCACTGGCACAGGGAGTATTTGGAAGGTGTATTCTTTGGTTAGCGGTAAAGCTTGTTTCAAAAGCTCATGGCAGTGCGGGCATCGTGGATCAACAAAGACCACCACTTTCTTTTTGCCTTCGCCCAGCGTCAGTGGGTTCAAATCATCCATTTTTAAGCCAAGACGACTTAAGTCCAGCGTGTTTCCTGCTTCTCGAATTTCTTCAAGGCTAGTAAGCGGCTTTTTCGACCAGGCATCATAGAGCGTGCCATCAATGACGAACCGGCCACTGTCTGACATGAAAACAATACGGCCATTGCTTTCAACCGCTTTCATACCCGTGACCGGCAAAGAAACCATGCCGTCAATTTTGCCAACGGGCGACACTTCAGACACTGGTTCAGCTTGAACCAAAGGAGACAGCGCAAGCGCCAGAATAATTGGAGATAGTTTTCGCATGAGGAGTCCTCGTTAATGTAAATCGAGGCTCCAGTCTATGCAGTTGTCCTATGTGGACTCGGTTAGATAGATTGAAGAAATCGCAATCTAACTAGGGGGCTTATAGCTCGTTGAGGTTTGTTATAAACGAATTACTCGGCGTTTGCGTTAACAAGCCAATCATCAAGCACTTGCTTCAATTTATCTAATTGCTCTTGATGTTTTGCTTGATTCTTTGCCAATTTGTTAATGTTCTGCAACTTCCAACGAATCGCTGGCAAGTCTGCTGCATTAGGATAGTCAAACAATGCCCAGTCAGGTTGCCCTCTTTTGAATGACATAAGGAAAGCATGATCCCTTTCTGTGAAATGTTTTTGCAGTTCAATTAACATCATGGGCCTAACAGAGGCTAAGTCTTCGCATTCAACTTTTTCAAAAGTCATTCCGTCAAATTCTGCCTGAAATTTCTCATTCAGATGCTGCCAGTTTGGCGACATGACTTCATTAATAGGCCGAGGGTGACTTAATGTATAGGTTAAAAAACCCACCAAAATCTCTCTCGAAATCCCTTCACTGCCAAGTAACATACGCACATCAAATAAGTCGCGAGGATGTTGGCGATCCATTGCAGCACACAATTTTCCACCATACAGATCGGGAAGACTGACTACCTGAATCTCAGCATAACCAAACTCGTCTTCAACAGACTCTTGAACTGGCATTATTTCTGCACTATGCAATGTACCTCTGGCGACGGGCGACACTTCAATTTTGATCGTCGCAACCGGACTTGATACAACGATTCTCAGTTCATCAGCTTTATTATCCTGAAATGCCGCTCTGATATCTGGTTGAGTATTGATTCTGTCTGTAATGCGCTGCAATGCAGCCCTGACATTAATCAAAGCCTCATTTCTTGGTTCAAGTGGAAGATAAGCAAGATCAATATCTACAGATAACCGAGGAAAATCTCTCACAAATAAATTAATGGCGGTGCCACCTTTAAGTGCAAAAACCGTCTCTGTTGCTACCACAGGAAGCAGTCTTATGAGCAAGGAAACCTGTTTGTAATATGGGCTATCTTTATCCATTATGTTGTTCACCTTTTTTGACGCTTAATATCTCTGGCACTGTGATTTGATATCGCTCATCAAAACGTCCTTTTTCGACAACCTGCCGCTTTCCTGCACCCAATTTAATTCTTGTTTCATCTATGCGATTGACCCACTGGTGATCGTAGTATCGACCCAGAAATAGAAATATTCGGTTTGCCTGAACAGAGCTGCTTCGTTCAAGAATATCTTGTACTTTTCTAGGGCTAAGATTGACTAAACCCTGAAATAATTCTGCGACATGCTCAAATGAAATCAGCTTTCCAATCGCATCTACCACTTCATAGGCAGCAAGTTCTGCACAGCTGACAGTGAGTTCTTTCTCTTTAACCGTGATCCTTTTCAAATCCTTCTCGGGATTCACTTCAAGCTTATGGTTTCCACAGTAAAACCAATTCTGATAAGGGAATTCACGAAACCATTTCGGTAAGGACGACTTGTTTTTAACGCAAATCCAAACTTGCTCTTTGTTCAGCTGTAAATAGTGACTCAGTCCTTGGTGAGTTAAGCTGCTCAATCCAGCCAAATGAACTGAAACGCCCAATTGCACATCCAATGCTTGAATGGCATCAACCCAAGTTGGCTTTATATCGCCCTGCGCATTTGGACGATAGTACACACCAGAACTAAGCTTCTTCAGCCAACCGTTCTGCGCGTACTTTTGAGCCAACGAGTAGCTCACGCCGTTTTCAGTCAGCCATTGCTGAAGTACTAGCGCACCAGGAGAAGTATGAGCAATAAGCCAGTTTATTTTAGATGACATTTTAACACCCAAAGTATGAATATCACGAACAGTATAAACCATATAGTTTATTACGATAGGAATTTTAACACTTTAGGTATTAATATACCAAATAATGTAAACCAAGTTCGTTAATGTGGCGTCGCTGAAATGAAAAGGTCTACACAACATCACCAATAACCCGATGTTGTGTAGACCTAAGTTTGATTGCCTTAAGTGAACTGCCTAATATAGCTCACATTCAGGTGCCCAGTAAGACGGCGCTGATTGCTGGAACTGTTGTGCCAATGACTTCTTGAGTGCTGGCAACGACAGGTAAAGTTGCAGACATAACACTTTCAACGACGGTTGGTGTGTTGTAGAGACCCATACCGCCACCAATGCCCAAGGCAAAAGCCATCAAGCTTTGGCGAGCGATACCGCCCACAATACCCACCAGAACCATGGCTCCCGCTACGATCCGTCCCAAAGTACCTTGGGTCCAATCTTTTAGAGTATCCCACACATCAGTGAAAGCATCACCACCGGTGCCCGCAAATGAGGGCTCCGAAATCATTAACGCCATTAAACCAAGCGCACCAATGGTCATTAGGCGCTGAGTCTGAATGCTGCGAACTGCATTTGTCATTCGTTAGTTTCTCCGTAGATACTCAAGTTATCGCGCTTACCATCAGCTCCCGCTAAGGCAGAATCGCTTTGAGTCTGAAGTGGACGTAGCACTGGCGAAACCGTTCGAGGTGCTGACACCCCAATATCCCACCGGCGCGGTTCAATTTCGGTAAACACGTAGCTGGATAAATTCAGATCTCCACGGTCATCCTCCCAAGGCGCAATCCAAATTCGCATCACCCTTGAAGGAATGCGAATAGGTGCAGATTGCTGCGTCTCAGGTAATGCTGGATGGCTCAGCAGTCCTGTCTCTAAATCAGATTGTGAATACCCCGAGGGAGAACCAATTCGAGTCGCCACAGCATCAATCGTCTTGGGTGCAGCGCCATTACTGGTAAGCTCATAGACTTCACGAGCGGATAAACAGCGCACACCGTCAGGCATACCTGGGCAACCATATTCACTACTCCCAAGACCCAATGAACTACAGCCAGACAATAAGGTTGAGCCGACTGCCAATAAAAGTAATCCAGCTTTAGACCACTGTTTTGACTGGTGCTTTGGGTTGTTCTGCATTGATGTCGTCATGGTTAACTCTCCTCTGGATACACATCTTATTCTCTGAAACGGACTTCGATCGGTTAGCAACATGCAGGATTTTTTCATCTTCTTGCACCTACCCCTTGTGAAGTGGCCAATGACAACGAGGCCCCACGAGTGACTATGACTTCAATTTTCCTTGCAGCGTCTACCTCTATGACTGGGAACATATTTTCAGCCATGTCCAAATAGAACTTGGCCACTCGATCCAATGCTTTACCTGTGCCTTTAATCGCAGCGCCTTGTAATGCTTCTTGGCTCATGACTTGCTGGTACAGCTGAGTATCACCGGCATTACCCGTCTGAATCGTTGGTACAGGATTCACATCAAATGCGCCAGCCAAGCCCTGAAGGAATCCGGCCATCATCGATTTGGCCACCAGCTGGCCTTGTTTCGACACTAATCGGCCACGAATACCAGCTTTGCCGTCTTCACCCACGGCATAAGAATCCAGTCGCGTTTCAATGACGCCACCATCTTCTCTCACACATGAAATGGTCTCGCCTCGCAAATAAGCACGCTCAGAGCTCAAATCACCGTAACCTGCGGCGATCAAGAAACACTCTTTGATATCCGCTCTAAATCGGTTGGGTAAAATGGCTTCCTTTTGAATCCTCAGCAATGCAGGAAAAGGCTCGCGTCTTGCGGACTCGTGAGTAGGTGCATCCAAACCGGTGATCAAAGTACCTGAGATGATGCTGCCCGCCGGTAGATACAAAGGCGGCGCTTCTTGCACAGCAACCTCTGGTTCAGCAACCACTTCAGGCTCTATCATACGAATCGTGATTGGCGGCAATGGAACATCTCGTGCTCGTGTACCTTGGCCATTGGCTGGCTGCTGATAGAGCGGATCAGGCAGCGGCGCATTGGCAAAATAGTCGTCTGGGTTAGACGGCAGAGGCTTTTCGTCTTTGGGTAATTCCATGGCAGATAAAGGCACTTCAAAACGGCTATTTGTGCCTTCAACTGCTGCATCACCTCCTGCGCGAACATCATCAAGTTCCGCTCTAAGGCGGGCCAGCTCCGCATTGACCTCACTTGGTATAGAAGGCGAACCTGGGCTTAGCCGTCCTGAATCGACGTCACGACGCAAGCGCTCAACTTCACGACGTAACTGTTCATTGCGCTCACTGAGTAGTTTTACGTTCGCAGCCAAACTATCGACCCCAACATCACGAGTATTGGTATCCGTAAGAATGTGCCGGATCGTTTCCTGCCGGTTCCGACTGCTTGAGCCATCGTCAGGATTAGGTGAAAACACCATCACCATAAGGATCAGACCACCAGCAATACCAGCAACCGATAGACCCCGCTTCATGTTCGGGCTCATTTGTTCCCATTGTGCTTTCATCGTTACTTACCTCCCACAAAAAGCGAAGGTCGCTGACTTTCCACTGGTTCTTCACGATGATTGCGAACAACCACATACAACTCAGTCTTTTCACCCGGCAATAAGATATTGCGAGGCCAGTAAGCGCTTGCCACTATATCTGGTGCATGACAGGCTATTTCACTGGCTTCTATCGGCTCATCGGCAAAGCTTTCAACCAGTCCTACATAGACTGTGAAGTAATGTCCCGTCACAATTTGCCCCTGCTTAAAACCAAACTTTAAGCCCGGCTGAAAACATTTCGGGCTTGTGTCAGTTTGGCCAGCTAAACGGATGTCATAGCCTTGTGGTAACTCATTTAATGCAAGGCTTCTGAGTAAGTCACGTAAGCTATCGACGTATGGTTGAGCCGTTTCCCAAGTGGCGGCTTTTCGGTTCACGACGCCCTTAATAGGCCACTGCTGACCATCAATAGCTAAGGTGATTTCACGCGGTGGAATACGACGAGGTACTAAGGTGACTGATAATGCGGGCGCTTCCTGACCAGGCGGTGTGATGTAAAGTGAAACCGGTGATTCTTTGTCCGTGGCTACATATACAACATTCCCCTTGATTTGCGTCTGAGCATCACTGGTTGTTCTCACCTGAGGCGATTCAAACGGCGTCACAATTCGATTCAGATGACCAAGTGCTACAGGGATCAGTTCATTAACCCCCGGTGTCATCAGTAGCGTTGTTGGCGTATCCGCTGCAACCGAATTGCTTTGAACCGGTGGATTTGCAGTAGCAGACTGCTTCATCACACTGGCTGGCACAATCGGCAATTCCACGTCTGCATACGACGCTTGTGATAACAGAACGCCACTCAAGCTCATTGCGATTAAGCTTGGTGTCATCCATCGACTAATTTTGGTTCGCATCATTCACCCTCCGGTTTTGCTCTTGGGTCAACTTTTCACGAACTCGCTTCGTTCTAGCTTGCCCCTCATACGTATCCATCCAGCTAAGTTTTGGACGGTATTGCTCAATATCGATATCAAACTCATAGGTGCGAGTTTGGCGCTGCTCATCTCCAGATGGCCCAGAAACCAAGGAATAACCGGTCACAAAGACATGGCCGGTTTCATACTCATACTCCACTTGTCTGGGTTGGAATTTGAGCGTGACTCGGTCTTCGCGGATTTGCCTTGCCTGAATTTCCAGTGCATCGACCACTTGCTGGTACACCACTGGAGAAAGTAGCGGCTCAATGGCAACCCGGATGAAAGACACATTACCCGGCGTCACGTTGCCCATAAGCTCAGCCAGGTAAAGTCCCCAGGATTCAAGGTAAGGTTGAGTGGCTTGGTTTCGTGACACTTCAGCCGTTTCAGACAAGGTTGGTGGTTGAATAGCTACCACGGTATTGCGAGAAAATGCCGCTACCGCAAGCAGCAAATTAGATAGCACCAGCACTACAATCAGGAACCGTTGCCATCGGTTCTCTAATTGCGTGCCTTGCCATGATTTTAAAAACACGTCGAACTTCACGGCAGATAGCTCCTGATAAATGGGTTAGGGATCGTCTTGGCTTTGGTTGGCAACAGTCCAGCCCAGTAGATGGCGTGAAGAATAAAACCATCTGGGCGACCATCACGAAAACGCCGATAGAGCTTGGTTGTCACCAACCCCAATAGGCATAAAACCAAGGCATTACCGGTAAAAATGCCGATCACTAGCCCCAACAGAATGGGAGCCATCTCATCGGCACTCCAAAGCAGGAAGTGCGGCGGGTGATCGATATAGGATGGAATATTTACAGGTTCCATAGTCACTCCTCGTTGTTTGAATTGAGAAGTGAAGAATGCCTTGGGATTGGCAGGTTCAGTGGTCAGCTAGATGCCGAATTCTTGAAGGTTTTGAGGGTTCTACTCAGACAATACTAACAATTGATCTTTTTGATGCGGTTGATATGATGGGGATATTGGTCGTGTCGAGACCAGCTGCCCACTTTAGCAAACCCGGACGGGACGACATGCATATCAAATTTATTTTTTGCTTAGGTTTTTTCTGCGACCTCGGCAGTGGGCGCCGTATTCGCTAATAGGAGAAACTCAATGCAAATTACTAAAATCATTTCCTCTGCCACGGTTGAACGTTTAAAGCAAAAAGCACGAAAGCTTAAACGTGAAAAATCTATTCCACACACTCAAGCACTCGATGAAATTGCAGTAACTGCTGGTTTTAATCATTGGAATCAGGTTGTACAAGCTAATGACGTACTGAAACCATCAGAAGTGGCATTATCTTCTGGATGTGTCATGGCTTTTGATGTCAAAGATGGTATGGATGTCGATACCAGTGATGGGGTCTTAATTGAAGACCACTTCTTGGAGATGCTCACTGAAAAGCAGCTATTTGAAATTTATGCCAATTCCCCTGATGAGGACGACGAACAAAACAGACCGCTAAAAGAAACGATATCGGATTCAGAGCTTCATGAGTATTTTCGAGATTATTGCTCATTCATGTACTTCCGTCTTGCCGAGCCTCATGCAAACAAACCGTTAAAAGAAGTATTGGCTCTTATACGACAGTACTCTTTTTGGATGCCTCAATATATTTGGCTTCAAGGCCACCTTATTGATACTTACCATTTGCCTGCTGAAGACGAGAACGGCAATACCGTAGGCGTGAGATTTTAGCTCTACAAGATGAGGCCTGACAGGCCTCATATCTTCTTCTGCAAGTGGCTTAACGCCAACCCCGCCATCAATGCCAAACCGATGATCAGCGACGGTAACACCACCGGTGGAATAGCCAGCGGGGCGAACAATCCCATAAACAGCAAAATGACACCTGAGCCCAGGATAATCATGCTGTAGCGGTGAATGATTGGGCTCGAAAAATCAAAGGTTGTTTTCTTAATCTTCCAGGTCATCAAGCCGTCCCACAGCGCCGGTAACATGAGAATAAGCGCAAAGGGCAACCAGACCATCAGCAAAGCAAATCGAGTGAACACTTGGTACAGCACATCAAAAAATGCCTGAATACGGTCTTCTACCCAGACAAACCAAAAGCCTCCCATGTTCTCCATCCCTTTAGAACGAAGTCGCTGTTCTTCAGTGGGGATTAAAAAATCACGTACAGATTGCTCCATCTGCGTATCCACAATCCATGACTGATACCAGCGATGGCTAGTTTGACCAATCCAATAGCTTGTTTGAGTTCCCAATTGATTTTGGATCATCTGCTTCTCTTTACTAATGACCCGGCCAGTCCAATCACCGGGCACTAATACGCCAATGGCAATAATCTCTAGCATCAGTGCCAGACACAGTAGCCAAACCGACTTATGCTTGCTCATGCCAAACATCCTCTTCTACTCGCGCCAGCATGGCTGCAACGGTTGGCGTCATAATCCGGGCTTTAATCACTTGTTGAAGCCGCTTTGTCGTCGTATGGCCACTGACATAACGCACATCAATACGTCCTTCAGCCAAATACGCCATCCGATTTGGACGATTACGAATCCAGGTGTGGAAATACACACCATCCACGGCGGCCCACTCGAAATGGTCAGGATCACGCAGGCGAATCCCAGTTAAAGCACTGGCGGCAGTCCAGGTCAGTGCCTCAATGAAATGCCACAGTCGTACACTGTCATCATCACAACTGACTTCTTCATAACTGCCCAAGCCATTACACAGGCACAAATCAAAGATGGAGTGGCCATCTAACGTGAACGCATCCGTTAAATAGTCCGCCAAGCAATACACCGAGGCCAAAGCATGAGGCCAGTCGGTTTCAAGCAGTCTTAAGGCTTCCTTGAACTGGGGGTTATGTTGCTGCCACTGAGCGAGCATTTCTTTACTGGTAAGTGTTGTCATTTTCAGACAAACAGAATGATGCATAGAGACTCCTTATACTGCTTGTGTAGAGCTGGTTAAAATAGGAATGCGACCTTTGATCACGCGGCCACCTGAGAGCTTGGCGATGTACTCTAGGTTTGGGAGCTGGCCTAATAATTGCGGTGGAAACATATCGCCTTCTTCTTCCATCAAGCGTTCGCCATGATTGCCGGTAAACAACGCGGGGCTGTCCGAGTTGGACGACATACCTTGAGTTTGCATGATGTACTGCAACCGAGTCTTAGGCAGATTGTCAGTAATGTACTGCTGCGTTTCGGCGTCCATCACCCGAAGGGCTATCAAGTTGTTGATGTTACCTAACACCTGGCGAGCCTTAGCTTCACTGCCTGTACGAGCGGCAAAGTCAGCAAATGTCTGAGTAGCAATCACACAACGCATTTTTGCGCCACGGCCTTTGTTGAGCAGTTGAATGAAGGGATCGTTTACGACTTCAGCAGCCTCATCGATGAAGATATTTACGGGGCGATTTTCAACACCATAGTTATAGCGGTCACCGGCCACAGCAGTGAGATCCGATAAAAGCAACGAACCAATGGCGCTGCCAACCATGGCGTCGGTTAATGAATCCAAGCCGATATACGCCACTTGGGCATTGTTGATAATTCGACCAGAATCCGTAATTAACCGGCTGTCATCCACATCGTTTGCAATCGGTGATAACAGTGGGCCTAATTCACTTGAGGTGAGCATATTGAGCACCGGCATCAGTGAAGCCACCATCTTAGAATAGTGGGTTCTATCATGCTCAAACATGCTCAATAGCCCCTCTAAATCGGTATTGGCGGCAACGGGCTGAATGCGTTCGTAGTAGAAAAGCAGCATCGCCATGGCTTGTTTAGCCAAGGTATTGGCCTTTTCGGTAAAGCGCTTGATCTCCACACTAAAGTTCGGATACACCTGCTCCCCCCAAGCCGTAACGGCTTTTACTACCAAGCCTTCTGGGCCACCTTCCAAGAATCGTCTCAGTGTTTTCAGATCAGGACGCTGTGAAGTAAGCAACAAACCTTGCACGATGTTATTCAGTGCCATTTGGCCAAAAGCTTTAAATGGATCAGCACCGGTTTCAGATGGTATTAATGCCGCAATTCGGCTGGCGATTTCAGTACCCCGGTTAAAGTTCCTCAGGGGATTAAGCCGTACCGAATGCTCTGGAAACCCCGGATGAAAATACACAAAGCGCTCAGGACTACCGGCGGCAATACAGGCTCGCTGGGCATTATCCTTAAGTTCTTTGTCTCCCTTGGGGTCAATAATAATCACGGCTTCATTGCGCAAAATGGCCTGAGTGATCATCGCATCAAAGCATCGTGTTTTTCCCGCACCGGTGGTGCCGACAATTAAGGTGTGCCCCTCAGTGTGACCAACTGGCAGGTACACATCTTCTTCTTTGGGCTCGACACCATGAATCCAGGTCGACCCCATTTGCTTGCCGTGACCTTGGTTAAGCAAGGTTTGCTTATCCCGCTTTAGGATTTCATAAGCGCGTTGGGCATGACGTTGGTCCCACTCAAAGCCATAACCTAACCACAATTCATCAGGATGTTTTGCCATCACTTTTTGCAAATGCGACAGCTCCATAAAAGCCAAAGGTTTGCCTTTTAGCCCCTTCTGCAACTTATAAAGACGGTAAGCCTCAGGCAGGCGATACAACGCCATGCCCGAGGAAATCCCTGTCATCCACCAAAATGGCTCAGGTGGTAGCTCACTCAGCATTTCTGCGGCAATCGCCCCAGTGGCCCCAACCAGCCAACCTGCTGCTGCCATGGCTTCATAATTCGTGCGCCAAGGCATCTCGTATGCGTTTTCTTTCATTCATGCTCCGCAAAATAACCGTTTGCAATCCGATTAATTTCAAATGGATTAACGCTTAGCGTGAGCGGTAAACAGAACCGTTTCCCCCTCATCAAACTGGCATTGGTCACTGGCCGAGATCCCCCGAAGCAGCTGTCCGGCTGGAATACCATGCTCATTGGCGACTTGGCGTAAGGTTTGAATCGTGACGCGAATACCATCGGCACTATGATCCACGTCTGGGTAATCACCATCGGTCAGTAAGATGGGCAAATCTTTCACAAAATTAACCATCTGTTGCCGCTGCGCGTGTTTGGGGTCGGTACTTGAGTTCGCATTGGCCGCAATCGGCTTTTGCTTTCGCTCCGTTCTTGTGGCGGGTTCTTTTGCTTGGACATTGGTTGTCTCAGTTCGACTCGGTCGCGGTGAAGCCTCTTCGTTCTGAATTGCTGCCGCCGGTTCTGCGTCTTGTTTGGGAAGGTCAATCAGTGCAGTAAGCCCTTTAGAAATCGATATTTTCAGCAGCAACCCTTGCTCCTGAACGCCATCTTTCGTAGTAATAGTTCTGGCCTTACGTGTCGGGTTTGCGGGATCTAGTTCAAGCCAATCTAATCGACTGAGTTCAGCAAGCAGTTTTCGGGGAGCACACCAAGGTCTTACGGCATCGGGATAGCGGATCAGTATCTGTTCACCAACCACAACCAGCGCGCTACTGGCCTCTGGGAGCCATGCCAAAGATTCAGGCAGATTCAATGCTTCTGCATCGTGCTGGTTTACGTTATTTGAGATAGCGCCATCATATGAATTGTTAGGCTTTTCACATCCATCACCTGGAGCATTTTCAGTTGCCTGGGGGTTATTAACATCACTGGCAAGACGAAGTTCATCATCTTGTTCGGACGAGTTTGTCGATGGTGACTCATCCGATTTTCTATGTTCGATTGATGATGACGCTTCAGGCAAGTCTGAATGCTCACTGGAGCGACTCTGTGGCTCTGCTTGTGTTTGCCGTGTTGCTTCCCACTCAGATTTGCTAAACAGTCTCACACTACTTGGTACATTCGAGCTGAACAATAAATCGGCCTCAGATATATGCAGCATGGGTAACCAGATGGGCTTGTCGTCTTTGATCAGCACTTCAGGGGCAAGGCTTTCATATCGCTCATTCGAGGCGGATTTAGTGGCCAATCCTCGCTCAATAAGGATGTCCGCAAGGGTATCGGGATCTCTTGGAATGCCAGGTATCTTGTCTTTGGCCAACAGCTCAATGATGTCCTTAGCCGCGCTTTTCCAAACCAGGTAAAGATGGGTTGATTGATTCGATTTTCGTAACCAGACTCTGGCGTCTCGCTGATTGACCAGCCACTGGGAACTGGCAAGTAATCGCCTCATGGCATCAAGTAGATAGCGTTCGACTGGGACACCAAGGGCATTGTCGTCAACGGAAATTCGTTGAGCTTTCAGGTCTCGCTGGACACTGGTTTGGTCAGCTTCAATGACCAATTTAGACAGGACATGCTCGAGATCAGTATTGCCAATTGCCTCCAGCATGGCTTGCAAAATCTCAGGGCCCGGCTGGGTTAACCAGGCGAGCAACTCAGGTGTCATCACCCGGTTTAAAACCAGAATTGAAAATTGCTCGTGCCGCTTGCACCGTCCGTCGCGCCAACGAATGAAATAGCGTTCAATGCTGTTATTAGTGGTCCACTGGGATAAGGTTTCTAAAAAAGGGTTCCACTGATAGCGTCCATCTTCGTCTGTGATGGACAAATCTGAAACAGGCTTACCAATATCATGGAACAAACCGCCAAGAGCCGCCGCGACACGCCACCTTGGCTCTAGCTCTTTTTTCTCAACCGGTGTGCCACTGGCAACAAAGATGATCCCTTCAGCTGCTTGTGCCGCCCAGAAAGCAACTTCCAACGAATGACGTAATAAACCACCAGCACCACTGTGATGATGATGCTCAGATGCTGGCAGCAAGTGGACATAAGCAGCCAGATGATCAATACAGGGCTGAATTAACCTTTGAAAATCACGCTGGTTGAAGCCAAGTACCTGGCGCAGTTTGGCAATTAGCTCGTCTTGTGTGGACTGCAAATCCTCGGGTGACGCAGCAGGCAACCCCTTCAGAAATGGCGGATAGCGTGGAATGTCTGCATCCAGTTGAGATGACAGTTCTGGTAGTGCTTTGGTTTGAAAAAATAGGTTTTTGAACATAGTGAACCTCCGACACGATAGTGTGAAGGTTCAACTCTGAGCTTGATGGCTAGATAGATTGATAATTCATGTAGAAGAATAACATACGAGCTAATTTCACGGTTTCAAAAAGGTGCGGAACCTGATTCTTAGTGATTAATACCAAAATAGTGCTTTACACGAATCCATATTTCTCACGACGCTGATTGAATGCACTTTTCCCGCCCTCTAATATATCTGCGGCTAAAGCCTGAACATTGGGAACATCGATCGCACCTTGTTGTTCTGGAAGAATTAGCCCTTTATTATCTTCTACGCTCAAAACGCCAATCCATTCAGCATCACCGAAAACCGGAATATTGGCATTATGTGTTGCAAATAGAAACTGACGACTCAGTTTAGCCCTACGTAGTTCTGCGACTATCCTCTCAGCTATAAATGCGTTATCCAAATTATCTTCAGGTTGATCAAGGATTAATGGGTCTTGATTATCTAACAGCAATAAGTGCAAAACAGCAGTGCACTGCTGTCCCGTCGATAATTCATCAATTGACCTAAATACAGCTTCTCGTTCTCCATGAGTCACATTTAACTCAATCGCCATGGTATCCGGTAACTGCAATTCTTCCAGTTCCATTAGTTTTACTTCTGAAAGACGAATTAAAGCTGAAACAACAGTGCCTGATATGCCAAACTTTCGTCCTAGCTCCGACTCTCCTTGACGGATAGTCGAGGCTAAACTGCTTGGAGAGAAGTTACCTTCTAATACCCAGGCGAGACGTTTAGGCCCAACCCCCTCTAAATTGCACCCAGTCAGAAAATTCACAAGTTCTTGGCGGCCACCTTCTGGCTGTAGGGTGAGCCGTACCTTCTGCTCCAGTTTTCTTGTTAACCTTTTAACAGATTTAGTAATACTACTCGCACGCGCACTTGTATGTTGTTCTAACTCCAGAAGCAGCTTCTTTCGCGAGTTGTACAATTCGTCAATTTGTGTCTGGCGATCTTGCAAGGTGGTTTGTTTAGGGCGTATCTGCTCAATTTGTTTTAACAGAGTCTGATATTCAGCACCAATTTGTCGGCCAGTTTTACCCTGGCTTGCAGGTATATCCTTAAAAGCCAACTCAAGTTTTTGCTCTTCAAGTTGCTGCTTTTCTGATAAAGATTGCTTGACCGGTAACAATTGTTGATTTGCATTTAAAGTTAGCTGTTCTAACTGTATTAATGTCTGCTGAACGCCCGTTTTCAGGGCATTCAAAACTTCACGCTGCTGCTTCAAGAGCTCAGCATGAGGTAAGCCATCCAAATTGGTATCACTTAAATACAAAGTATCTGGCAAACTGTTTTTGAGCGCATCGATAGCCAGTTGGACGCTTGCAACATCCTCACCAATCTGATCATTCAACTGTTTTTCTTTTTCAAGTTTAGGAATAAGCTCCAGCTTTTCATCAATACCTAATGCTTGATACTGTTTTGCCTGATCCAATAACTTAGGTAAGCGCTCGATCTCTGCTTCAATGTCATCTTTCTGACCTAGGACTCGCTTGATGGATTCTCGATTATCTTTTAACTTTGCTAAAACGTCAGCGATATCTGCATCAAACTTCTCATGTTCGCCCTCAAGAAAACGTTCGATGAGCTGATTACGACTTTGTTCATCTCGTGTCATTTCATAGATTTCGTTTTGCCCGTAAAGCTCTATACCAGGCAAAATATCCGTTGGAAGATAGGGGGATATATTTCCATGGGAGTCAACCACTACCGGATCACTACCGTGTTTTCGGCTTACTTTGAATCTGCGACCGTGCATAACTGATGAACGCAACGTAATTTCAACTAAACCTCGTTCTTTCCCAAGGTTAGTATCAATGACACTTTTGTGCTGTTTGATTGCGTTAGGTGTTTTAGGTTCTAATCCGAAAGCATAGCGAATACATTCCAACAAGGTTGACTTACCAGTTCCACGACCACCAATCACAGCATTGAGATGGTCCGATAGTTCAATATCGACGCTATCCAGATAACCACCAACAAATCGAATACGCTCAATTGCCGAAGCATAGCTTTCTGGCTTATCTGAGTTCAAACGAACCCTCGAACCTGCATCTAAAAAGGCTTGCTTAAAGGAAGCAAAGCAAGGGTTGGTCATTTTAATCAAACAAGAAGCACCCGATGCTTTGATATCCTCTGGTTTTGCAACGTCTGAGGAGTTAATAGCAGCCATTTCGCGCTCGCGCTTATAGTTAGGATCTTTGTTGAGGAAGACCTTACGGTAGAAATCATTTTCTATTCCTTTAAGATCTTCAATCGACTTGTCGCCTGGTATCTGAGCTGCCATCAACCCTTCATGTTTCCATACATGGTTCATCTTTCGACTGAGCACACCATCATCATTTATGCAGTGTGCTGCAAAGATAAATCCACCTATCTCATTCACTTTATCAATCAGCTGAATTGCTGTGAGGTTGGTCGGCAATATACCATCCTCTGGATCAAGTAAATCTAGACGCCCCAAAATCCGTTCAAGTTCTTGCGAAGTTTTGTTTTCATCAAACAGACAAACAAAGTGAATTTTCTCACTTGACGCAATCTCAAAGCCGGGGAAAACAACAATCCCATTCTCAACAAAAAGATTGCGGATTTTATCAACACCATCTACTGAACCATGATCAGCTAATCCAATGACCTCTATGCCCGCTTCCAGTGATGCCGCAAGCAGATTTTGGTTATATTCATCTTCCGTGATGGTCTGCTGTTGCCCACGATATTTTATGTATCCTGCCGGATTTACCTGCAATGCACATTTAAAGAAACGAGCTTTGGTAAACATACCTGTAATTACTCCACAAAATGGCGCGTCAAACGACACCTAATCAATTAACCCCAAGCGCCTTAAACACGGCATCGACGGGATCTGCATAAAAGCTGATCTGGAATTTTGAAAACAACTCAGCAGGAACTGTTGGAATATCTGAGGCTGAGGCCATTGGGAGCAAAATACGCTTTGCACCACTGTCCATAGCTAACTGAAGACTGCCTGCAAGATCTTGAACAGGATTTATAACACCACCTAAAGTCATCTCACCCAAAACAACCATCTGCTCTTGAATCGGTCGGTTCATCAGAATTGAACAGAACGCAATCAATGCAACGAGCGATGACTTTGTACTTGGCCCCGTATTGTGGAGCTCAACAACATGAAGGTGATACTCATGATCAGAAAACTTCGCCGACGCACTGATTCTATTCAGGTTACCTTTGAAATAATCAAAGCCAACACGCACAGCTTCTTTCGCTGCGGTATTCGAACCAAGGCCAGACACTGAGTGTTTACCAGAACCAGCCATCATCTGGGTTTCATAGCGATATAACCCAAGCTGCCCCGTGCTTCCCTGAGTAACTAAGTGCACAACACCAGCGCGAGGTAAGCCTTCAGGAATTAGCTTGCTACCACCTTGTTCTGGTACATTGACGAAGAATTCTTCTAATGACTCATTATCGATGTAGCTAAAGTGCACATCAAAAAATTCCATTCCGCCAAGCTTTTTCAATTGCTCTTTGACTCTACGTCTAGTTTCCAGCGCATAGGTCAGGCAGGCTCTTACATCATCTTTTGTGTACTGTGCGTCGGGGTGTAGTAGCTTTAACAAGCCCGAAACCGTTCTGCGTACAGCAATGACATCACGCTGATTAAGGTTATTACCGAGTTTGAAGAACTTATCGATCGCATCCGCAAAACTTCTTTTGCGCATTTCACGCATGTATTCAGCAAGATAGTCTGTGATTAATCCGTAACTATTGGTGAAAAACTCAGGACGCATCTTCGGTATTTCCCATCCAGGAATATAGGAATGGAAACGGTCAAAAAAAGCAGTGTCAATCATGGCATCAGGAAAAGGTGCCAACAGATGACTGGTCTTCACCAGTGTCTCAACGCTTTGATTGATGTTACCGACGAATACCATGGAAGCCTTCGCTTCGATTGAATCACGGCCACGGGCAAAAGACCCTGACGCCATATAATCTTTCATTATTTGGACGCCGTCTTTGTCTTTAAAGTGAATACCCGCTACTTCATCAAAGGCGACAACATCCCACATTCCGACCAACCCAACTTGGCGCGAGCTCATGTTATAGAACAAGTTCGCCACCGTTGTTTGTCCACCCGAGATAAGCAATGAGTTTGGCGAGCACTCTTTGTAGACATGGCTTTTACCTGTCCCTCTTGGTCCGAGCTCACAAACGTTGTAGTTGTTTTCAACGAATGGGATCATGCGAGTAATAAGATGCCACTTCACCCGATGCTCTAAGTTGGTTGGCTCCATACCCACGGAACGAAGCAACACATCCATCCACTGATCGGTACTAAAATGTCTTCTGGTTGAAAACACCTCATCCATGTTCATGGACGGCATTTGTATCGGTTTTAAACTCATAATGGAGAAAGGTGATGCCTTCTGACCTTCCTCAAAGAAATACTGCACGGTAATAATGCACCAGATACCGCCAGTTAATAATTTTTCGTTGTCTTGTACAATTTTGGTCGGTACAAGGGCATCCTTGATCCCCAGGTTAGACAACGCAGCTTCATAGACGTCTTTTTTCTGATTAAGCTTAACGCTTACTTTGTCGATGATTTTAAACGTGCCGCGTTCACGGATAAGTGACTTCACTTTCTCCGCTTCATCAGGTCGGACATAGTTCTCAGCCAAGATTTTTTTCACATTCTCAAGGCCTTGCATTACAACTTCGTCGTCATCGGACGCACAATACATCCCTAGTAAATACTCCAGCACGTAAACAGGGACGTTAGCGCCTTCTTTCAATTGCTTTGTCAGATCTTTTCGAACGACACGGCCTTTAAAGTGCAGATTTAGCAACCCATCGAGATCTGAATTTTTCATGTCACGAATCTCCCTTTCAGACATGGAAATATCTGAGGGAATAACCTCACTAGGCGCTTCTGGTTCGACACCAGCCTCATCTACGTTCACTTGCATATTGGCAACATATATGTTCTGCGTAACATTTGCGGGAGTTTCATGCTCTGCACCAATCCACTCTTCGGATTGGCCTTGATGGTCAATCAAATCTTTGTCGTTGTTACCGTTCATATATATTTACCCTTAGAAAAAATCATCTTGGAATGCCAAATCAATGGTTACCGCGTATTGGCTATAACGCGTTCTCATTTCCGCATTCTCAAGAACTAACGTGTATTGAGCGTTCCTGTCGAACTGAGAGCCAATAAGCTTTAACCTAGCTTCGCGAGTACGCTCATCCATCACTTTACTCACGCTATCAAAGTTAATCGTTTCACGACTGGAGACTTCATTACCTTGTGCATCGACGATATAGACATCCAACAACCGTGCGACAAAACGCTCGCCTACAGGGTCTGTCTGAATAAATCTGACCTTGTCGATATTGTTTACTAATTTAATGGGCTGAGTGGCTGCTACAACACCTACCGGTTGTTTCTCATGTTTTGCTGCTTGTTCTTTTTGTAGCTCGCGCACATGCAGTACCGGTACACAGACTTCCTGTAGCATCGCTCCGCCGTGCACAAACTTGGCACCACCAACGAAGTGGAAGCGTTGAGCCGCTTTTGGAAGTAGGAACTCTGCCTGATATGAAGAGCCACTAGAGCCATGAGCCGTATCGTTTATTGAGCCTTTCCAACAGGCTTCATCTGAAGGCAAGTTATTACCAACGATATAACGTTTCTTGGCTTCTATCGCGCCAGCAGGTTTGGTTTTCAACGAGGTTTTGTCAGCCGCTGCAAGTGCTTTTTGTTGGAAGAGGAAGCCATGGTCAGCGGTGATCACAACTCGGCTGCCGTTTAGACGGTTGATGACCCGCCCAACGAGGTCTTTTAGCTCTTCAATGGCACTACGACAGGCTTCAAACGTTTTTTCTTCAGTTGCAGCCTTATCACCAATCGCATCAATGGTATCGTGATAGATATAAACGACTTCTACGTCTCGAACCTTGTCACGCCCCTCCTGGTTACTCCAGCTCATCAGTTCCTTAGAACTCACTGCCATACCACCTACCTTCTGTAGGATGGCGTTGCGGTTGTCTAAACCCTGTGAAGAAATACCATCCACATAAACAGCCGTGCCTTGCTCTGGCTGGTAACTGAGCGCCTTATGAGGCAATAATGCCGCCATCCCAAGTTGGGTATAACTCGGCAAAACGCCCAACTGCGTAGACACCTCAGCCTTAAATCGCTTCTCGTTGTTAATGATAGCGCCAAGCTCATTCGCAATTTCAAAACGCAGGGCATCAGAGATGATCACAAACACGCGTTTTGTCTGTTTCAGACTCAGTCGTGTGCGAACTTCTTTTTCATAGAAGTTATACTGGTGCGGTACGCCAGAAATCTGCCACTTTTCAAGTAATTTCTCATTGGCCAAGTGACGATCCCAGGCAAGGCCAAGCTCATATAAGTACCAGTTGGTATAAATGCTTTCGACTTCGTCGTCGAGCTGACGCAGTATGTCCGCACCTTTACTCAATACAGAGTGCACATGTTCATTGAACAAACGGTAAGCCTGGTCAAAGCGATAAATGTCTGTGGTATAGGCGTCGTACATTGCTTTCGCGTTATCAAAGTGGAACCCATCCACATAGCGATTTCGCAAGTGCATTAACTCTTCAGCGTTGCGGATAGCTTCATAAATTGCGAAATATTCTTTGCGTGATAATGTCCAATGGCTAGCAAGACGTCTTGATAAGACCGTATCAAACTGAACTCGGTCTAGCGCTTTACTGCTATCGAGCAAATCACGAACTAAACCACGGATTATGGCCTGCTCCACAGCTTCGAACGTTTCGCATTCGATAAGCTCAACCGGATGGTACTGGCCAGCACGAGCCGAAATTTCCAACTGTTGGCTTAGCACCTTAGAGATGCTTTCGTAGTAAGCGGCGAAAGAGCGGCTGTCGCGCCAGCTCACCATAAACGCCAAGGCTGTTGCCCGGCCTGAAGCGCTTTTTAGAACATTGTTAAGCAACCAATCGCGTTCAACACCTTCAATTTGGCTCCAGAATTCAGTACAGAATAATTTCAACACGAAGTCTGAGAAGGTTGGCTCTTCGACTGTATAACCAAAACCCTCACTCAGATAGGCCCAGAGTGAGGTCTCAAGATCAAACTTACTTAGCTGGCTCCATAAAGGTTGGCCAAGGCTTTCATCTTCGATATAAGCCGCATACTCGCGTAGTAACCCAAGCAGAATGTCCGACAAAGACGCAGAATCAGCTTTTACAACCACTGCCATCATCTTCCTGTCTAACGACAGTTCGTCTTCGTTCTCAGTCACCCACTTTTTTAAACCGGCTATGCGCTGTTTATTGGCAAAAAAACTCTGGCGCTTACGAATGTACGTGCGAAGCGCCATTTTCGGAATACCCAGCTCATTAAGCAACATTGAGCTGTGATCAGCAAAAAACTGCTCGCTATACAAACGCACGTCCAGCAACCAAT